>JAKQDD010000099.1 GCA_029556615.1 Verrucomicrobiota bacterium
CGCTCCGGGGTCGCAGGGGGAGGGAAGGACCGGCGCGCGGACTCGATGCGGGAGTCGGCGTTCGCGAACTGCTGTTCGCCGCAGGCGGACCCCATGTTCCCAGCGCAGTCTGGGAAAAGGCGTGGAGTCCTCGACTTGTGGAATATGGGGTCAACAGGTCAAGTTGGGCCCCTGCCGTTCCAAACCCGCCCCCCTGCCTTCGAGGACTCTACGTTAGCGAGGCGCGGAGACAGGGTGACCCGCCGACCCCCACGGTTCCTTGGGACTGCATGTTTCATTGGTCTGAGGCGGCGCCTCGCTAGAGACTACGGCGTGCCCCGCAGTACCGACGCGCATAGTACGACTCGCTCAACCTCGACATCGTCACCCCATACTTCGAGCTCGCATGCGCAAACTCGTCCCCGCCCAGGCTCACCCCGACGTGAAATACCCCCCGCCCCCGCTCCGCAAAAAACACCAGGTCCCCCGCACGCAACGCGGCTCGGGCAACCGGCGCCCCCCGCTGATACTGCTGTGCCGCCGTCCGCGGCAGCAGAATCCCCGCCACGCGCCGGTACATCTCGCACGCAAACCCCGAACAGTCCACCCCCCGCCGGTCCATCCCCCCGTACCGATAGGGCGTGCCCACCCACCGGTTCGCTTCCTGCCGCCATGCGCCCGCCGGTATGCCGCTCCGCACCGCAGGCCCGGGAGAAACCGACGGCGCCCGCGACCGCGTCGCCGACGGCCCCGCCAGCGGGGTCGGACGCATCTCCGTGCCGCCACTCTGGCACCCCGTCAGCACCAACACCCCAAGAACCCCTGCCAGAACAGAGAAGTGCCGCAGCCCCAAGACCATCATGACATCGCCTCGCCTCATCGCCGGTTTCAACCCGCCGCATACACCATCCGCCCCGCCACTGCAAGACGCCGTTCCGTGCCCCGGCCAGCCCGGATCCTCGCCTAACGCCTGCGGGGCGAACGTGGGCCATCGGCTCCTGGTGGGTTTTCGCCTTGAAGGCGCGTGGGGTGTCGGCTCCGGGGTGGCCCGCCCGCTGGCGGGCGGGCTCTATAGGGTTTGGAGGGAATGGGCCCGCCCTGGGGGCGGGCTTTCAAATCCGCGAAAACCCCGGACTGGGCGGCTCAAGGCGTCTGGTCAAGCCCAGGAAGTTGAGCCGCAAGGGACGCTTACGCGCGGATTTGGGGCCAGTCTATTCTCTTGCGCGGTACTCGAGAGAGCCCATGATCTTCGAGCCATGCGCCTTCTAGTGGTTGAGGATGACCCGAAGATCGCGTCCTTCGTGGCCAAGGGCTTCAAGCAGGCGGGCTACGCCGTGGATGTGTGCGCCGACGGCGAGCAGGCGCTGGCGCTCGCCACAACCACCCCCTACGACGCCGCCGTCTTCGATCTCATGCTGCCCAAGCTCGATGGCCTCACCGCCCTCGAACACCTCCGCGCCCGAGGCGTCCGAACGCCCGTCCTCATCCTCAGTGCCAAGGCCAGCGTCGATGACCGCGTCCGCGGACTCCAGGCCGGGGGCGACGATTACCTCACCAAACCGTTTGCCTTCTCCGAGCTCGCCGCCCGCATCCAGGCGCTGATCCGACGATCCTCCCATGCCCCGGAGCCCACCCGCCTGACCGCCGGCGATCTGACCCTCGATCTGCTCCGCCGCGAAGTGCATCACAGCGGCGACATCATCGAGTTGCAGGCGCGCGAGTTCGCCCTCCTCGAGTACCTCCTGCGCAACGCCGGCCGCGTCGTCACCAAAACCATGATCCTCGAGCACGTCTACGACTACAGCTTCGACCCCCAAACCAATGTCGTCGACGTCCTCGTTCATCGCCTCCGCACCAAGGTCGACCGGGACAGGACCTTGATTCATACCCTCCGGGGCGTCGGCTACATCCTCAAGGCCCCCCCGCCCGCCACACCCCCACGCCCGACATGACCCCAACCGCCTTAGCCTTCCTCCACCGGTTCCGACGGGACTTCGGCCTCCGATTGAACTTCTGGTACGCGGTCATCTTCACCGCGAGCGCCGCCGGCTTGTTCCTTCTCCTCTACTACAGCCTCGTGTCAGCCGTCGAACGCAAGGAACGCGAGGTCATCGAGGCCCGGCTCAAGGAATACGCCGTGATCTACGGCAGCAGCGGCGTCGCCGGGCTCCGCTCCTGGCTGGCCCGCGACCCGCAGTCCGCCCGCCAAAAGCCCTTCTTCATCCGCCTCGTCAACCGGTGGAACCAGCCCCTCCTCCTGCAGGCCCCGGAAGACTGGATCGAATTCAAAGACATCGATGGCGGCTGGGAAGGCTACCGCCGGCAGGTCGGTGTCCTCCGAATCCCCAAGGACGAAGAACGCGAATTCGTGCTCGTCTCCCAACACTTCCCGGACGGCTCCCTCCTCCAGGTGGGACGCAGCGCCAGCAGCCGCGAGACGCTCTTCCGGCCCTTCCTCCGCACGTTCCTCGTCGCCCTCGGCGTCACCGCCGTCATCGGCTTCACCGCCGGAGCCGCCTTCGCCCACCATGCCACCCGCCCCATCCGCGCGATCGTCGGTGCCGCCCGCGAAATCATCCGGACCCGCACCCTGGACGCGCGGGTCTCGACCGGACAATCCGACGATCAACTCGATGAGCTGGCCCGTCTGTTCAATACCATGCTCGATCAGAACCAGGCGCTGATTAAAGCCATGCGCGAAGCCCTCGATAACGTCGCCCACGATCTTCGCACCCCCCTCGCCCGGCTCCGCGGCGTGGCCGAGCTCGCCCTGCGCGATAGCGCGGACCTCCCCGCCACGCGCGAGGCCCTGGCCGAGTGCGTCGAGGAATCCGACCGCGTCCTCAACATGCTCAAGGCGGTCATGGACATCACCGAAGCCGAGGCCGGCATGCTCCGCCTCGATCGCGTCCCCACCGACCTCGGCCAACTGCTCGACGAGGTCATCGAAGTCTACTCCTTCCTCGCCGAGGAAAAGCAAATCGCCATCCGCCGCGATTACACCGGCCGCTGCGAGGCCCGCGTCGACCCCAATCGCATGCGACAGGTCTTCGGCAATCTCCTCGACAACGCCCTCAAGTACACCGCCCCGGGAGGCCACGTCGCGGTTCGCCTCGAACAAACCCCCGAGGCCGCCCTCGTCCGCTTCCGCGATGACGGCATGGGGATCGCCGAGGACGACTTGCCCCGTATCTGGACCCGCCTCTACCGGGGCGACAAAAGCCGCTCCCAGCGCGGCCTCGGCCTCGGCCTCAGCCTCGTCAAGGCCATCGTCGAAGCCCACGGCGGCCGGGTCGCCGTCCAAAGCCAAGTCGGCGACGGCTCCGAATTCACCGTCCGCCTCCCGCACTCGCCCCCCCACGACGCGGACCCCCCCGACCGCGCCCCGCTAACATCGACCCGGATCCTCGCCTAACGTCTGGGGCTCGAACGTGCGGGGACAATGAGTCTGTCACCTTGTTTGCGGCACTCCCCCCGCTCCGGGGTCGCAGGGGGAGGGAAGGACCGGCGCGCGGACTCGATGCAGGAGTCGGCGTTCGCGAACTGCTGTTCGCCGCAGGCGGACCCCATGTTCCCAGCGCAGTCTGGGAAAAGGCGTGGAGTCCTCGACTTGTGGAATATGGAGTCAACAGGTCAAGTTTGGC
>JAKQDD010000110.1 GCA_029556615.1 Verrucomicrobiota bacterium
CGGTGCCAGGCTTCAGCCGCGTGGAGCACCAGTTCCTGGTGTCGGGCAAGGGGCAGGCGGTGGTGACGTACACGTCCCGGCACGCGGGCGTGCGGCGGGCGAACGTGCAGATTCCGTAAGCATATCCGGGCGCCCGTTCGAGCAGAACGGGCGCCCGGCCCACGGTCAGGGCAATTCCAGGTAGTACCAGATGATCTTCCAGGCGCCGTCCTCCCGCCGCCAGACCAGGTAGGTGACGGCCGGCTGGGCGCCGGCTACCTTCAGCGAGAAGGCCGTGCCAAAACAGTTTCCATAGGTGGGACCGTCGGGCGGGGTTTCCAGGCGCAGGTCCCGTTCGAACGGCTGGCTGCAGTCGAAGGCATCGCCATAGTGATCCGGGATGCAAAAAATGGTGAACGCCCTCATGTGGTCGTGCCGCACCAGTTGGACGCCGGGATTGGCCAGCGTGGCGGCGTGCAGCGCATCCTCCAGCCGGGTCACCGGGCCCGTCGTCTCGCACACCCGCGCCATGCTGGCGCGGATGAAGCCGGCGAAGGCCTCCGATGAGTCCAGCGGCGGGGTGCCCGCCGGCAGGAAGTAGTTCAGGCAGGGGAAGGTCCGGGGCGCGATGTGGCGGAGGCCCCGGTCGAAGTCCCGATCCAGAAACCAGGCGGCGAAAAAATCCGTGGCGGCCGTGATCATCCCCGGATCGCCGGCGACTGGCTCCGGGACCGCGACGGGAGCAGCGGCGGGGCGCAGGTCGGGCACCTCCATGTGCGGGGCCTCGTCCGGTTCGGCCTTGAACGCGACGATCTTCCAGTTCTTGTCCTCTCTCTCCCACAGCATGTAGAGGGCGGCGCCCTGTCGGGTGGGGGTGGAAAGATAGAATGCCGATGCGTAGAACCGTCCGTATTGGTCGTTGCCCGTGGGGATCGCATGATCCGGTGGCATCCGAAGCCCGTCTTCGCAGCGGATGACTTCGCCGAGGGCGGTGGGGACGCGGTAAAGGGAGAACAGCGCCCGATCGTCGTGCTTCACCAACTGCAGGCGGGGATTGTCCAGCCGGACCGCGTGGACCACACCGCTCAGGCTGGGAACTTTTCCGATGACTCGGACGGCCTCCGCCATGGCTTTCAGGATGCGGAAGGGAACCATGCCGAAGTCCACCGGCTGCCCGGGCTCGTCGGGCGGATAACAGGGGAAGGCGGAGTTCGAGTAATAGGCCATGGACAGCTCCGGCCGCTGCTCCACCAGCCAGGCGGACAGGAAGTCCTTCACCGCCACGGGGATTTTCTTCCGCCCGGCCCGCGGTTCCTTGGGGATTAATGTCTCGCCCGTGTCCTCGTCCGGCGCGCCCAGGAAAGGCAAACCGAAGAGGTTGCGCCACCAGTCGGTCAGGCCCGACCACCGTGTGTTGTGGCGCACGGCGTTGTCGCCCGCCCGGACGTCGGAATTGGCCGACGAGAGATGGCCGTTGAAGAGGGCGGCGGGGAATTTGGCCGACCGGTAATCCACATCGACGTCCGCGCGGTGGCCGTCCGCCGTGACCGATATCTGGATGGAGGGCACGCCGCCCTGCTGGCGGAAGTTCTGCGGGTAGCCCTTGTGGTAGCTGACATTGTCCGGGCCCCGCTTGAATTCCCGGCAGCGATGCAGGATATCCAGGGCGTCAGGGCGCAGCCGCGCGTACATGCGGAACTGCAGGTCACCCCCGATGCCGGGCATTTGACCCCGCACGGTTTCCATGTGCAGGACCAGATCCAGCGCATTGCCCAGCGAGGCTCCGGATTCGTCCGTCAGCGTTGAGTTGATCAGAGCATGGGTGATGGCTTCAAAGGTGGCCCGGTTGGAGATGGACACGCGCTCGTAAATCTCCTCCGGCGGCGGGAGTGACGTGCCAGTCAGTTGGCTGAACCGCGCGAGCCAGTCATCCAGCAGGCGTTGCTGCACCGGCACCAGGTCGGCGTAACGCCCGCTGAACCGGAACACCGGCTCCGGTTGTCCTGCGGATGTGTCCTCCGCGTAAGCGCCAGCAGACATACTCATGACCGCCAGGCCGAGCATCGCCAGCCGCAGCATCCAGGCAACCAAACGGGACCCGCTGATCATAATATCTCCTCCCAGGGTCAAAGGACTGCTGTGCCAGAAAGCCGAGTGCCATCAAACCGTCATCGTTTGAACAAAGGAACGGCTCAGCGCGGCACCACCCAGATGGTGTCGCGCAGTGCCAACTGGACGTCGTCGAGCCAGACGGCCCGACCGGCGCCGCCGGGGCGGAAATCGGAGACGATGTCCACGTGCTGGGCGGAGGTGTTGCAGGCGCCCTGCCGGGCCAGTTCCTCCAGCCGGGCCTTTCCCTCGGGCGATTCGGGGTCGTCAACGTAGCTTTGCTTATAGCTGCTCCCGATGGCGATGTGCAGGGTGCCGCCCACCTTTTCCACAAACAACGGATGCTTCAGGGCCCGTTCCAGGCCGTTGTTCATGCCCAGCGCCACCTCACCGAGCCGGTGGGATCCATCATCGGTTTCGATGATGCTACGCAGCGTCTCCAGCCCCTCCTCAGCTGCGTATTCGCAGATCCAGCCGGCCTCCAACCGGAGATAGATGCCGCGGATGGTCACGCCTGAGTACAGCACCGGCAGATCGAGATAAATCTCGCCGGCCACCGAGTTGGCGTCGGGGCTGGTGTAGACTTCGCCGTCGGGGAAATTGCGCTTGCCGGTGCACTTGATGATGCGTTGGCCGGCGATGGACATGCCCAGCTCCAGGGTCCGGCCCGTCCGGGGGCAGGCGGTGATGATGCGCACGTGCCGGGTTTGGGACATCAATCGGTAGATGTCCTCTTCGACCGCTTCGAGCAACCGGGGATCCGTGACCGAGGCCCGCACGATCACCCGGGTGTACTCCTCGAGCGTCAGCCCCTCCAGATCGGCAAAACCCTGGGTGGGAAACAGCGTGAGCAGCCACGGTTTGGCCAGTCGGATGTTTTTGAAAGGCTCGTCGGCCCGGACGATCGCCTTGATCCCCGCTTCGGGCAGGTTGGCGTAGAGGTCGGGCCGCTCCGCGCCAAGAATTTCGATGTACTTGGTCATGGCCTCGTACCGCCGGCGGTGCCACTCGGGGACGCGGGCGATCTGATCGGGGGCGCCGAATCGTGCCATGGCAGCGCCCCACACTCGGCCGCGGTCGTTGTCGGGCGGCACCAGGCAGAGATCGGCTATGGCCCCGGCGGCGACAATCTTGTCCTGAAGTGCGGCCATCAGCGGCCAGGTGATCGGCTCGCCTTTGATCATGACGACGTCGTCGGGTTTGATGCCATCCAGCGAATAATCCAGCAGGTATCCGGCCCAGGTGTTCAGATCCCGGGCAGAGATGGTGGGTTGCATGCGGCCTCCTGTTGCCGTCTTTTCAGCGGTTGTGTGGGTACCATTATACCGCTCGGCGGACGCCACGCCAATCGCACCCCGGGCGGCGGCGAGCTCCCGGTGTCGGAAGCCTCCGAAGTGTGCGCGCAGATCCCGACGCGATCAGAGCCGGTCGGATTTGGCCGTGTTGATCCAACCGGCGTCCGACTGGATTTCGGTTTTATAGACCACCAGGTCGGCGTCCCACTGGCTGTCGGTGAAGTAGACGATCCGGTCGGCGTCGCTCTGGATATCGGTGTAGCACCAGACGGCGCTTGTGGTGGCGTCCCACGGGCTCGTGGTCTCAAAAACAGTCAGATCGGCCTCGGAGCGGATGTCGGTCACAAAGACCTTCAGGTTGGCTTCTGACGCGATGTCGGTCCGGAACAGTTTCGGCATGTGTCCTCCTTGGCTTGGGCGAATGCCGGTCCGATAATCATCGCTCCCGGACCGGTGATCGCCGGAACTATTGCGTTAGACGGGTAGAATAGCGGATTTTATGCGCCGATGCGAGCGGCCTCAGCGTCGCCGTATGGCGAGGGCCTGCGATTGCTGGATGGCGGCTCTTTCAGCGTTGGACATTTTGAGCTGACGAGACGGCGGGTCCGACCTGCAGGGCGGGTTCCGGAGCGTCGGCGGGAGCGGCTGTTGAGCGCCGGGTCAAGCCGGACCGAATCAGACTGATTATGGTCGGGGTGTTGGCGATCAGGAGCCGGAACCAGGCCCAACGGCTTTTCTGGGGAAAATAGATCCCCCGAAAAAACAACCGCGAGATGAAGTGCATGAACTGATACCCGAAATTCTTCTGGTTCCGTTTCAGCCACCGCTGAGACTGGCGGAATGCGGACTGCCGGTAGCTGTGAAGCCAGGAATGATGCACCTCCGCTTCCAAATCCGAAGCTGTCATCAGACGATGGGTAAATGCGGTCTTATATGCTTGAAAATCCAACCAATGGAGGGGGCGCGACAATCGGCCCTCCTCTTCCAGGCGCCTGTAAAGCGGGGTGGCCGGGTAGGGCGTCAGCAAACCGAAGACCGGCAATACGGGAGGCCAGGTCCCGATTCGCTCGAGCGTTTTATTGGAAACTCCGGTCTCGTCGCCGTCCAGGCCGTAAATGAAGGAGGTGATGGCGTACACGTCGTGTTTGGCCAAGAGGGCTAGTGTGGCGGCATATTCGCCGGGCTTGTTGAAGTCCTTATGGGCTTCGGCGAGGCTGGCTGGCACTACCGATTCCAGCCCAACGAAGATCCAGCGGCAACCGCTGGTGGCCATCAGTTCAACCAGCTCTTCATCCCGAAGGAGGTTGATACTGACCTGTCCCACCCACGGGATACAAACATCCTCGGCGATCATGCGCCGCAACAAGTCCTTGGTGCGGCGCCGGTCGATCGCGAAGTTGTCGTCGACAAAAAAAACCATCATCAATGCATTCTCACGCCGGCCCAACGCTTTGAGACGGCGGATTTCCTCAATCACATTGTCGGTGGTTCGGAAACGAACCTGACCGCCAAAAAAGCCGGTCACCGAACAGAATTCACAGCCGTAAGGGCAACCGCGCCCGGTTTCGACGGGAATGACGAACGCCCGCTGGAACGGTATGCCCAGGCGGCCGAACAGTTTGCGAACCACAGCAGGCACGTGACGCATCAGGTCAAATCGATCCATATCCATCTGGTCCCACGGCACGATGGGGTAGTCTTGGAGGGAAGGCTTGGCCGCAGTCCCGGCGCAGGTTGGGGCCTGGTACATGGGACGAAGCCGTCCGTCAGCTACGTCACGGATAACCTCGGGCCAGAGATCCTCGGCTTCGCCGACGACGACGGCGTCGGCGTGCCGTGGGCCACTCCGGCTGCCCAGCGCTTCCTCGGGAAGCGCACTGACGTGCGGTCCGCCCATGATGACAGGGATCGTGGTGGCGGCTCGAATGGCGTCGGCCATCCGGTAGGCCTTCTGAGCCATGCGCGTCATAAAGCCCATGCCCACCAATTCGATGTGGTGCTGATGGATAAACTCGACCAGGCCGGCTTCGTCGTAGCGCTCGACATTCCCGTCGATGATGAAGACCGGGTGCTCCGGTGGCGTCAGGTGTTGCAGCAGGATTGGCCAGAGCTGCGGAACGAAATTATCGGTCACCTGGTTGTCGGGAACGTAGAACAGAATATTCATTGACCAACCCCTTCCTGTCATGTTGACCGGTATGGGTGGCTGGGCAGCGGGTCAATGGGGGGATCGTCCTTTCTACCCTGGTCGGCATCGGCCGAAGTTCCGGTCGGCGGCGATGCGGCAACCCAAAAACGACGAACTGAAAATTACTGTAACACCTTATGCGGGCAAAGTCTCGAATAATATTTGTCGCAACGGTTCACCGCCGCAGCCGGCGGGCGCGGCGCCGGAAGAACTGCAGCAGCGGTTTTTCGTACGATGCGTCGGCCAGGATTTCCACCTGG
>JAKQDD010000111.1 GCA_029556615.1 Verrucomicrobiota bacterium
CGGTGCCAGGCTTCAGCCGCGTGGAGCACCAGTTCCTGGTGTCGGGCAAGGGGCAGGCGGTGGTGACGTACACGTCCCGGCACGCGGGCGTGCGGCGGGCGAACGTGCAGATTCCGTAAGCATATCCGGGCGCCCGTTCGAACCGAACGGGCGCCCGGCCCACGGTCAGGGCAATTCCAGGTAGTACCAGATGATCTTCCAGGCGCCGCCCTCCCGCCGCCAGACCAGATAGGTGACGGCCGGTTGGTCGCCGGCCACCTTCAGCGAGAAGGATGTGCCGAAAAAATTTCCATAGGCAGGACCGTCGGGCGGAGGCTCGCGGTGCAGGCCCTGCTCGATCGGTTGGCTGCAATCGAAGGCTTCGCCATAATGGTCCGGAATGCACAGGATGGTGAAAGCCTTCATGTGGTCGTGCCGCACCAATTGGACGGCGCGGTTGGCCGGTGTGGAGGCCCGCAAAGCGTCCTCCAGGCGGGCCACCGCGCCCGTCGTTTCGCTCACCCGCGCCATGCTGGCACGGATGAAGGCGGCAAAAGCCTCCGGTGAATCCATCGGTGGGGTGCCTTCCGGCAGGAAGTAGTTCAGGCAGGGGAAGGTCCGGGGCGCGATGTGGCCCAGGCTCCGGTCGAAATCCCGGTCCACGAACCAGGCGGTGAAGAAGTCGGTGGCGGCCGCGACCATCCCGGGATCGCCGGCGACGGGCGCCGGTGTCGCGACGGGAGCTTCGGCGGGGCGCAGGTCCGGCACCTCCGGCTGCGGCGCATCGTCCGGCTCGGTCTTGAACGCGACGATCTGCCAGTATTTCTTTTCTTTGGCCCACAGCAGGTAGATGGTGGCGCCCCGCCGGGAGGGGGTGGAAACGTAGAACGCCGATGCGTAGAACCGGCCATACTGTTCGTCGGCCTGCGGCGTGGCCCGGTTCGGCGGCAGCCGGAGTCCGTCCTCGCAGCGGATGGCGGCGCCAAGCGTGGTCGGGACCCGGTACAGGGAGAACTCATCCTGGTCTTCGTGCTTGACCAGCTGCAGGCGGGGATTGTTCAAGGGAACGGCTTTGACCACTCCCTCCAGGCTGGTGATTTTACCGATGACCCGGGTTGCCTCCGCCATGGATTTCAAGAGGCGGAATGGGACCATACCACGATCCACGGGTTGACCCGGTTCGTCGGGCGGATAACAGGCGTAGGCGGAGTTCGAAAAATACGCCATAGACAGTTCCGGCCGCTGCTCCACCAGCCAGGCGGACAGGAAATCCTTCACCGCCACCCGGATCTTCTCCCGGCCGGCGCGCGGCACTTTGGGGATGATCGTGTCGCCGGTGTCCTCACCGGCCGCTCCCAGGAACGGCAGACCGAAGATGTTCCGCCACCAGTCGGTCAGGCCTGACCACCGCTCGTTGTGGCGGTTTGAATTGTCGCCGGCGCGGACGTCGGAGTTGGCGGCGGAGAGGTGGCCGTTGAGGAGGGCCGTGGGGAACTTGGACGAGCGGTAATCCACGTCGATGTCCGCGCGGTGACCGTCCGCCGAGACCGAAATCTGGATGGACGGCACGCCACCCAGCTGGCGGAAGCTCTGCGGGTAGCCTTTGTGAAAAGTGACATTGTCCGGACCGCGCTTGAATTCCCGACAGCGGTTCAGGACGTCCAAGGCGTCGGGGCGCAGCCGCGCGTACATGCGGAATTGCAAGTCTCCTCCGACGCCCGGCATCTGACCCCTCACGGTCTCCATGTGAAGAACCAGTTCCAAGGCGTTTCCCATCGGGGCGCCCGACTCGTCGCTCAAGGAGGTGTTGAGCAATGCGTGGGTGATGGCCTCAAAGGTGGCTCGGTTGGAGATAGACACGCGCTCGTAGATTTCTTCCGTCGGTGGGAGCGTCTTCCCGGTCAATTGAATGAACCGCTCAAGCCAGTCGTCCAGCAAGCGCTGCTGGGCGGGTGCCAAGTCGTCATAGCGGCCGCTGAATTGGAACGTCGGGCCGGACTGTCCCGCAGGCGCGTCAGAAGGTATGGCTGTGGCTGCTGTGCCGATCAAGACCAGTGAAAATATCCAGCCGACCATGCGGGACCTGCTGACCATGACCACCTCCTCACGATCTTTCGAGAACTTCTGAATGAAAGTCAGAATACTACGATAGCGGCCTCGTTTTCAAAGGCTGAACACTTCAGCGCGGGACCACCCAGAGGTTGTCCTCGAGCTCCAGCCGGGCGTCGTCGAGCCAGACGGCCCGGCCGGCGCCGCCGGGGCGGAAATCGGAGACGATGTCCACGTGCTGGGCGGAGGTGTTGTAGGCACCCTGCCGGCTCAGCTCCTCCAGCCGGGCCTTCCCCTCCGGCGAGTCGGGGTCGTCCACGTAGCTCTCCTTGTAGCTGTTGCCGATGGCGATGTGCAGGGTGCCGCCCACCTTCTCCACAAACAGCGGGTGCTTGAGGGCCCGCTCCAGCCCGTTGTTCATGCCCAGCGCGACCTCGCCGAGGCGGCGGGAGCCGGCGTCGGTCTCGACGATGCCGCGCAGAATGTCGAGCCCCTCGTCCGCCGAATACTCGCGGATGATGCCCCCCTCGAGCCGGAGGTAGATCCCGCGGATGGTGGCGCCGGAATAGAGGACCGGCAGGTCCATGTAGATCTCCCCTTCCACCGAGTTGGCGTCGGGGCTGGTGAAGATTTCGCCGTCGGGAAAGTTACGCTTGCCGACGCACTTGACGATACGCTGGCCGGCGATGGACATGCCCAGTTCCAGGGACCGGCCGGTCTTGGGACAGAGGGTGACGATGCGCACACGCCGGGTCCGCGACATGATCTGGAAGATATCGTCCTCCACGGCCTCCAGCATCTGCGGATCGGTGGTGGAGGCGCGGACGATGATCCGGGTGTATTCCTCCAGCGTCAATCCTTCCAGGTCCGCGAACCCCTGAGTGGGATAGAGGGTGAGCAGCCACTGCTTGGCCAACCGGATGTTCTTGAACGGTTCGTCGGCTTTGACGATGGCCGAAGACGCTTCCGCGGGCAAATTGGCGTATAGTTCAGGCTGTTCGGCGCCGAGGATCTCGATGTACTTGGTCATGGCCTCGTAGCGCTGCCGGTGCCAGGCCGGCACCCGAACGATCTGCTCGGAAGTGCCGAGGCGGGCCATGGCGGCTCCCCACACCCGGCCGCGGTCGTTGTCCGGCGTTACCAGATAGATGCCGGCGACGGCGCCGGCGGCAATGACCTTGTCCTGGAGGGCGGCCATGAGCGGCCACGTCACGGGCTCGCCCTTGATCATGACGACATCGTCGGGTGAGATGCCGCCGAGGGAATGATTCAACAAGTACCCGGCCCAGATGTCCAATTTCTGACGGGAAATGATGGGGTGCATGCAGCCTCCTGTTCACGGTGAGGATAGGGAAGCACGCACCATTATAACGCCCCGCCCCGGCGGCGCCAATCGCAACGCCGGCGGACCGGTTGCGCCGGGGTCAGAGCAGGCTGGACTTGGCGGTGTTGATCCAGCCAGCGTCCGACTGGACGTCGGTCCGGAAGATCACCAGGTCAGCGTCCCACTGGCTGCCGGCGAAGTAAACGATCCGGTCCGCCTCGCTCTGAACATCGGTGTAACACCAGATGGCGCTCTCGGTGGCGTCCCACGCGTTGGCCGTCTCGAAGACCGCCAGGTCGGCTTCGGACCGGATGTCGGTGACGAAGACCTTCAGGTTGGCTTCCGAAGCGATGTCGGTCTTGAACAATCTCGGCATGTGTCCTCCTGGGTTGAGTGGATTCCGGCCCGCCAGCCAGCGGAGGCAGGACCGGTCGTCTCCTGGAACAGCGGATTAGACGGGCAAGACTGTGATTTTATCTGCCGGCGAGGCCATGATCACCTTTGCCGACATGCGGCGGATTCCGGACCTGGCGGACAGGATGGTCAGCGGTGCGCATCCTGCGATGACGGCACGGTGGGGCCAACGAACAACCCAGGCTCCGGAGCGGCGGCGATTTTGGCTCTGGACCGCCTGGGAAAGCCGGACCGAACGAGACTGATGATTGTCGGGGTGTTGGCGGCCAGGAGCCAGAGCCAGGCCCAGCGGCTTTTCTGGGGGAAGTAGATCCCGCGGAAGAAGAGTCGCGAGATGAAATGCATGAACTGGTAGCTGAAACTCTTTTCGTTCTGTCTCAGCCACCGCTGGGTTCGGCGAAACGCCGACCGCTGGTAACTATGCCGCCAGGAATGATGGACTTCCGCCTCCAGATCGGCGGACGACAGCCGACGGTGGGAAAATGCGGTCCGGAATGCTTGGAAGTTCAGCCAGTGGAAGGGCCGTAACAGCCGACCTTCCGCCTCGAGGCGACTGTATAGCGGCGTGGCTGGATAGGGCGTCAGCAAGCCGAACACCGGCAGCACGGGCGGCCAGGTGTCGATCCGGTCCAGTGTTTTCGTGGAAATCCCGATTTGATCACCGTCCAGTCCGTAAATGAAAGATGTGATGGCGTACAAGTCGTGCTTCGCCAGGAGCGCCAGAGTCGCGGCGTAATCGTCGGGCTTGTTGAACCCCTTGTGGGCTTCGGCGAGACTGACCGGTTCGACCGATTCCAGGCCGATGAATATCCACCGGCAGCCGCTGGCGGCCATCAGCCTCACCAGCTCTTCGTCCCGTAACAGATTGACGCTGATCTGTCCCACCCAGGGAATGCGGACATCCTCGGCGATCATCCGCCGGAGCAACTCTTTCGTGCGCGGCCGATCGATGGCGAAGTTGTCGTCGACGAAGAAGACCATCATCAGGGCGTTCTCACGGCGGCCGAGCGCCTTGAGCCGGCGGAGCTCCTCGATCACGTTGTCGAGGGCCCGAAAACGCACCCGGTCGCCGAAATAGCCGGTCACCGAACAGAACTCGCAGCCGTAGGGGCACCCGCGCCCGGTCTCCACTGGGATCACGAACGCCCGCCGGTATGGGATGCCGAGGCGGCGGAACAGCTTCCGGACGAAGCCGGGAACGTGGCGCATCAGGTCAAAACGGTCCATGTCCATCCCGTCCCACGGCACGATGGGGTAATCCTGCAGGGATGGCTTGACCGGTCCGTCGGCGCATGCGCGGGCTCGATATTCGGCGCGGAGCCGGCCGCTGGCAGCATCGTGGACGACCTCGGGCCAGAGATCCTCGGCCTCGCCGACGACGACGGAATCCGCGTGCCGGGCGTTTCCGTTCCGGCCCAGCGCCTCGTCGGGCAGGGCGCTGACGTGGGGCCCGCCCATGACCACTGGGATCGTCGTGGCGGAACGGATGGCGTCCGCCATCCGGTAAGCCTTTTGGGCCATGCGGGTCATGAATCCCATCCCCACCAAATCGATCCGATTCCGGCGGAGATAATCGACCAAGCCGGTTTCGTCGAGGCGGGAAATGTTCCCGTCGATGATGGTGACCGCATGCTCCGGCGGCGTCAGTCGTTCCAGGAGGAACGGCCAAAGCTGGGGGACAAAGTTGTCGGTCACTTGGTTGTCAGGTACGTAGAGGAGAATGTTCATAGGCCGGCCTGTCGGGAGAATCTTGACCGGATTGGGTGGCTGGGCAGCGGGTCAATGGGGGGATCGTCCTTTCTACCCTGGTCGGCATCGGCCGAAGTTCCGGTCGGCGGCGATGCGGCAACCCAAAAACGACGAGCTGAAATTACTGTAACACCTTATGCGGGCAAAGTCTCGAATAATATTTGTCGCAACGGTTCACCGCCGCAGCCGGCGGGCGCGGCGCCGGAAGAACTGCAGCAGCGGTTTTTCGTACGATGCGTCGGCCAGGATTTCCACCTGG
>JAKQDD010000112.1 GCA_029556615.1 Verrucomicrobiota bacterium
CGGGCGTCAGCAGGTCCACTGACCCCTCGACGCTTAAGTCCGGCCCCAGAATCACCTGGTGCTGCGTCTGCCGCGCGATGAAGTAGCCCTCGGCCGTCCGTTCGAACTCCGCCTTCGCCGGCACGTACCCGCCACGCTCGGAATCCAGCCGGTTGAGCCCCGTGGCCACTTCCACATAGGAACGCACCTCCTCCTCGATCGCACCCGAGAGGCCCACCACCCGAACCACCTGGTTCCAGCGCCGATGATGCGGTCCCGCCTCGACCAGCACTGGATCCGAGGCGAGCGTGGGATTGGGCTGTGGGAACGCGGACACCCCGCCCAGGAATACCGTGCTCAGGAGGACGGGGAGAAGAAACGGTCTCATGGAGATGAAAGGCGGCCGCGACCGGGCCGATGCCGCAGCGTGCCTTGGGCTTTGATGTTGCGTACTGCTTCGCTCCGCTGCCGGGCGAAGTCAAGGGACAATCGTGGTTCCTTGGTTAACGCCAGGGCGCAAGGGGGAGCGAGGACAGAGGACAGAGGACGGGGGTCAGAGGTCAGAGGTCGGAGGTCAGCGGGATGAAGTCCTCTGCTCTTCCCTTTGTGTCGTGGCGCCTTCGCGCCATTGCGTTTCCTTCCGAGCGAGGGCATTCAACGCAAGGGAGTGACGACACCGGAGTCGATTCCTTTGTCCTCAATTTCCTTGTCCCTCAGCCTCCCAATCTGTGATCCGCCCTGAATCGGTGAGGAGCCCCTCTCTGCGCGAGACCGACAAGCTCGGTGACCGGGGTGGGTGGACCTCCTCGCTTTGGCCCGTGCAGGACGAAGACATAAAGAGCACGAAGAAAGGGGGGGCCACAAAACGGTGCAGAAGTCGCAGAGAGCAGGTTTCTCCCCCTGTTCCTTGCGCATTCTGCGCCTCGTCGCGGCAATCCCTCTTCGCGTCTGCGGCTTTGCGTTTCCTTCCGGCCGGCGGGTGGTTAACGCAAGGGCGCAAGGGCGCGGGGGCGCAAAGCTGGAACTGTGAGGTGGTCATCAGCGACAGCCTTTGCGTCGTGGCGCCTTCGGACCACTGACGTGACGGCCCCCGGCTCCTGACCTCACCCGGTCTGGCGATTGCCGCGGCCCTCAGGCCATCCTCGCACGGAAGCCATCGGCCACGTCGCCGCGGAACTTGAACCCGCCCTCGGTCCGGCCCTCTCGGGCGCCGAAATGTTTGGCGATTGTTTGGTTGTGCGCCCCAGTGCGCCCCACTGTTCCTCAGTGTTCCCAAAACTCGCGCGGATTCAAGAATCGTGCCAAAACCGGGGATAACCCGCTGAAGGCCAGCGGCTTAAGTGCTTGATGATCAACGATGCTCGGTTGCGGTGGCGTTTTGCGAACCGGTGGGCGTAGGATTATCCGTACAAAGCTGCACAGTTGATAACCAATGCCTTACGACGATTTTGCGAGATTTGTTTGGCAATTGTTTGGTTGCAGCCCGAAACTGCGCTTTTCTGGCGAATACTGGCGAAAACTGATGCATAGGACCAAACCATGAGCCTCGAGATCCGAAAGAACAGCCGGTGGTGGTACGGGGTCTTCGTCGTCAACGGCAGGAAGACCGTGGTCAACCTCGGCGTCCCGATCACCGGCAAGCGCCCGCGCAAGCGGACGATGCTCGGCGATGACGAGTTCGAACGGTCCCGCGGCCGGGCGATGGAGGCCCACGACAAGCGCTTCCTCGAGATCCAGGAGGACCGGACCGGGGAGAAGATGCTGACCAAGTTGGCCGAGATCAAGACCGGCCGGGAGGTGACGTTCCCCAAGCTCGCCGACCTGCCCCGGCACTGGGCGGCGATCCCACGCCGCAAGCCACCGGGCGCCGCCCACGCCAAGCGTTGCCGCATCACCCTGGAACGGTTCGCGGCCTTCGCCAGGGACAACCAGCCGGGCGTCGAGGAGTTCGTCGCCATCAAGCCCGAGACCGCCAAGGCGTTCATGGCGGCCGAGGAAGCACGCGGGATGTCCCCTGCGACCTGGAACCAGACGCTGAAGCTGCTGCGCTCGACGTTCAAGCACCTGC
>JAKQDD010000113.1 GCA_029556615.1 Verrucomicrobiota bacterium
CCAAACTTGACCTGTTGACTCCATATTCCACACGTCGAGGACTCTAGGGGTTCTCCATGGGTAAGTAGTGCAAAGTCGGCCGGTCGTCCGAGGTGAGCTCCTTGCGGATGAACATCACGTCCACGTAAATGTCTTTCAAAGGGTCCGAATGATGACGAACGGTATAGAGAATCCTCCACGTCGTGCCCCCGCTGCCGTTCGGATACAGCATCATCTGCAGCAGCAAACCGGTGCCGCCCTCCCAGTAGTCTCCGGTGCAGTTGAACCCGACCAGCACCGCCGACCAGGTGGTGGTGGAATACCCCGTATTGTACCACTTGGCTTCAGCCTGGCTCGGTTGATCCTCGAGGTGAAATCGCCGGATCATGATCGGGGCATCGCTGCCGAAGCGGACGTTGCCGGTGACCTTCAGGCCGCCGTTGGCGTTCAGCATGCCGGTGGCGCTCGTCGCCCCCTTGACGGTCAAGTCCTTGTCGACCACCGCACTGCCTGTTAGCTCCATGCTGCTCCCGGTCAAGGCGCCGGTCAGCGCGGTGTTGCCAGTCACCAAAAGGGCGCCGTTGGCCTTCAGGCTTCCCGTGATCGTGAGATCGCCGGTGATGGTCTGCGCTGTTTGCTTGACCTTTACAAAGTCGGTGGTGGACATCCCGTCGAACTTGGTGGCGTTGCCGGCGTTCGCCGACGAACTGGCGCTGGCCGCCTGCGTGGCGTTGTCGGCCGAGGTGGCATGGTCCGCCGAGGTGGCCTGATGCGCGTGCACCGCATACGGTGCCGTGGCCAGCTTCTGGCGGGGCGTGATCTCGACGGGTGACGTGATCGCACCGTCCGGATTCCGCGTGATGGTCAGCCCCAAGTACCGCTCCGTCCCGGCAAACGCATCGAGAATGCTGTTGACCGAGGGAGTGCCCGGCACCTCGCCGTCGTTCGTCAACAGCACGTTGAACATGCCGTTGGTGACGACGTGCAGCGGAAATTTCCGGCCCCAGACGTAATTCGCGCTGTCGCTCTTGACCGCGTCGTTCCAGATGCGGAACTGGATTTCGTAGTACCCGCTCTTGACGGCATTGCCCAGGTTGTCCGTCAGTTTGCCCTGGTAATTGACGGCCGCAGGCACGGTCTCGCCCGCCGCCGCGGACACCACCGCCGCCAAGACCGCCAGGGCGAGTGCGATTCCCCATGGCGCGCGCACACCACGCCGCACAGGGTCTCCGCGCCAGGTTCGAGAACTCAATTTCAGAGTTGGATTCGCCGTCATGGTAGGGTGATGAGTTGATTGATCCGACTGATGCGTTGAAGTGCAAAAGCGCCCTGGACGAGAACCGGTTGGGCGCGCAATCCGGTCAGCGTCTCCTGGTACACGCCGGTGAACTGGTCCACGCCGTAATAGGGATTCGCGGAGGCATTCGTGACCGCGTCAAACGAAAGCGTGAGGTTCCGTTCAATCGTGCGCGTTTCCACCGCGTTGGGGTGGGCCTCGAAGTCCCAGTTCTTGTTGTCGTGCATCGGATGATAGCGATGCAGGAAGGGGTTCGTGGGGGCGTCAAAGCCGACGGTCACCGTGCCGGTCAGCGCGTTGCTGAAGCTCCCCGTCAACGCCACCGGCGCCATCACCGGGAAAGCCACCGAGTCGATCCGCTTCACGTCGGTGGCTTCCGTCGGCACCGTTTGATCGTCCGCGTAGAGCGCGTACGTGCCGTTCGTATGGGGGGCATCGGTCAGCGTCGGATCCCAAGCCAACACGACGCGCTGCAGCAATCGCGCCTGGCCGTAGGCATCCACGTGCACAAGCAGCCGGAACGACGCGGCGGCGGGTGTCCCCTGCAGGGCCGTGCCCGTGTACGCCGGCGCATTCACCTGGTTCAACGTCGCCGAACCCACCCATAGGCCCTCGTCTTCGTGGTGCGCACCCGTCTCCCCGCCGACCGAGGCCAGCATCGTCGCCGCCCGCCGCGCCAGGACCGGCACCCGGATCAACAACGACTCCGCACCGTCACTGATCTCGAGAAGGCTCTGGTAGGTTGCGCCATTCGTCCCTTGCGGCGCATAAGGCGCGAAATCCCGGCGCCGGACACCGAGCCACAGGCGCCACTCGGCGCCAGGCGCCAGCGTGTGCGACAGCCCCGCCTCGGGAAACTCGCCCCACGCCCATACGTTGCTCGCGTTCCTCGATAGATAGGCCAGCGGCACCGGGCCGGCCAACTCCGGAAACCCGCCGGTCGCAGGCGGGGCTTCCGACGGCCGCTGGCGCAGCTTGACCGTGCGGCTCTCCGTCGGGTGCGCGTTCTTCACCGTATACTCCTTGCGCGCAAGCAAGCTCCCGAAGTCGAGCCCATCCAGGCTGCTCGGGGTGAGATGCAGTGCCGACAAACGGGCTGGCGCCTGGGCGCAGCCGATCCAATAAGCCGCCCCCCGCTGCATCCGGTCGCGGGCCGGTTGGACGATGCGCTCGCCGACGCCCCGGCTGTCGAGACGATACAGCTCGTTGGCGTATCCCTTGGACGTGTCAATCTCAGGCGTGAACTTGAAGAACTCAGCAAACGTCGGCGGCGTGTTCGGATGCACGGGGAATCCGACCAGATTCAAGCCATGCGGAAACCAGTCGGTTCGCGGCAGAATCACCCGTCCCTTGAGCTCGAGCGTGAAGGGCGCGGCGTTGGCGGCGACCTTGATGAGATACGCCTGGTTCCCTTGCAGCGCCCCGAGCCGGCTCAGAAAGGCGCGCGGGTCCGACGGCGGCAGCCAGACCAGCCAGTCCGGGTCCTCGGGCAACAGCGTGTTCGGGTCCACCGTAAACTGGATCGTCGAAAAGCGCCGATTCCACTTCCACACGCTCAGGACCGGTTGCCCGGCAAACACACGGGCGCAATCGCCCGGCTCCGGTTTGACCTCGAGATGGACCGCATTCCAACCGGGCTCGAGCTTGATCCGCTGAGTGAGCCACTGGCCCAGAACCTCCGGGATGACAACACACAGCAGCAAGGCGAAGAGGCGATGAGCAAGCTTGTGCATGGGAAAGCGGCAGAATCCTCAAGGCGATTTGTCGGTGTTCACCCTAGGCAGGGGATTCTCCGTGTCAAGGCAAATGGCCAACGGACGCGGCCGCTTCATTCTGCAGCCGCCCGCGGTGAGGGCGGCTCGCGCACGGCTCGCGTTTTCCCTTGCACCCGCCGCGGTCACCGCCCGCGGCCACAGCCTCGGAGCCCGCCCCACTGCGCGGCGGCTCGGACAGGGCGCCGCGCTGTGCGCTTGCGCACCGGCCCGCCAAAGCCCACCTTCCTTCACCGTGAACCTTGAAGATCACCTGGGCGATGTCCTCCGCAAAGGCCGAATCCACGCCGGCCTCACCCTCGAGGCCGCGGCGGCGGCGGCTGATATCACTCCGCTCGCCCTGAAAGAGACCGAAACCTCCGGCGCCTGGCCGCCCCAGGCGGATCTGACCCGCCTCGCCCAGGCTCTTGGCCTCCATCCCCGGAAGATCCGGGACCTCGCCCGCGGTTGGCTCCCCCGGCCCGTGGATCTTCGCGTCTGGCGCGAATTGCGGGCCTTCTCGACCCGGGGCGCCGACTACACGGCCAATGCTTATCTTGTCTGGGACAGGGTCACCCGCGAGGCCGCCCTCTTCGACACCGGGTTCGACGCCGCACCCATGCTCGAGTGCCTGCGCGAGCACGCCCTCGCGCTGCGCCATATCTTCATCACCCACGGACACGACGACCACATCGGCGCCCTGCCGGCTGTCCAAACCGCGCATCCCCAGGCCCGGCTGCACCTGGGTGACAACAAGGCCCCGGTCGAACATCGAAATCGCCCCAACGATTGCATCGCCCTCGGCAGCCTCCGGATCACCCACCGCGAAACCCCGGGACACGCCCCCGACGGCGTCACGTACCTCGTGGGCAACTGGCCCGACGCTGCGCCCCAGATCGCCGTCGTCGGCGATACGCTCTTTGCCGGCTCGATGGGCTATGCGCGCGGACGGGCCGACCTCGCCCGGCGGGTCATCCTCGACCGCATCCTCGCCCTTCCGCCCAACACCCTCCTCTGCCCCGGCCACGGCCCCCTCACCACCGTGGCCGAGGAGCTCGATCACAACCCGTTTTTCTAGCGAGGCGCGCCTCAGACCCGGCTCGAGTCCTCAGGTTCATGAAGACCCTGCTGTGCTTGTCCACCCTCTCTTCCGCGCCTCGCTAGAAATGCAAAACCGCGCCCCAATGAGGGCAGGGGAGGAGACTGCGCCGTGTCTGGACCAGAGTGCGTGCCCCGAGGCCGCTTCATCCCCTGTTCCGGCAGTCAGGGCGCGGTTTTGCCAAAGCCCGGAAATCCTCGCACCAGTTCTTCTGTGAGATCTCCGGGCTAAAGCAACCCCGCAGTCTCGGGGTAGCCGCACATCAGGTTCAGACACTGCAGCGCCTGGCCGCTGGCGCCCTTCACGATGTTGTCCTCGGCGCTCATGACCAACAGCCGGCCGGTGCGGGGATCGGCCCGCCAGGCCAACTCGATCTGGTTTGTGCCCACGACGTTCTTCGTGTCGGGCAACGCCTTGCCCGACAAGCGGCGGACAAACGGCTCCTGCCCATACGCCGCCTCGTAGCAAGCCCCCACCGCCTCAGCCAGCTTCGCCGCACCCGCCGCGTCGCGCACCTCGGCGACAGGCATCGCGTACAGCGTCGTCAGAATCCCGCGGTTCACCGGTACCAGGTGCGGCGTGAACTGGATCACCACCGACTGGCCCGCCGCAACACTGAGTTCCTGCTCGATCTCGGACAAATGCCGATGCTTGGGCACCGCGTAGGGTCGCAGACTCTCGTTGCACTCGACGAACAGATAATCCAACTCCGCCTTCCGCCCCGCCCCGCTCACCCCGCTCAGCGCGTCGGCCACCAGACCCTCGGGACGTATCAAACCCGCCCGCAACAGCGGCACCCACGGCACCAACACGCCCGTCGGATAACACCCCGCCGCCGCCACCAGCGTCGCGTCCCGGATCCGCTCCCGGTAAAGCTCGGGAAGACCGTACACCGCCTGGCTCAGCATCTCCGGCGCCGGATGCGGATGCCCGTAGAATTCCTGGTACACCTCGCGTCGCCGGAGCCGGAAGTCCGCGCTCAAATCGATCACCCGGCACCCCAATTGCACCAACGGCACCGCGTATTCCGCCGCCACCCCGTGCGGCAGCGCCAGGAAAATGACGTCCGCTTCCCGAGCCAGCACCTCCGCTCTCGGCTCGCTGAAAACCAACGCCCGCGCCCCGGGATGACTCGAGAACCGCGGGAACACCTGGGCCACCGTCTGGCCGGCATACTGCCGCGACGTCACCGCCGACAGCTCGACATGCGGATGCCCCAGGAGCAGCCGCACCAGTTCCTCGCCCGAATACCCCGAGGCCCCCACCACCCCAACCCGAACCCGCCGGGGCGACGCCCCGCCATCCTGCGCTGAATCGGTCATAAGCCCTCGATCATGCCGCTCTCCGCGGCATCCCGTTGCCTGGCCGATCCGGCCCTGCCGCCGCGTTGTTCCTGCGGGGAATCTGGTCCAAGCCCGACCCTCTTGGCAAGAAAAGGGTGCAGAGCCGGAATCCCCTTTCCCTCCTGCGATCCCCCTGTCATCCTGCACCCCATGAACCGCCGTGGCTTCCTCCACCGCTCCTCCCTCACCCTCGCCGGCGTCGCCGCCACCACCCACCTCGACGCCCTTGCCCAGGCCGCCGCCCAAAGCCCCGGACGCGACGCCAGCCTTCCGGAACCGACACCCTCGAAGCTCCCCCGCTGGCGCGGCTTCAACCTGCTCGAGAAATTCTCGAAGCGCGCCAACGGCAACCCGCCCTTGAGCGAGGAGGACTTCGCCTGGACGGCGGAATGGGGCTTCAATTTCCTGCGGCTGCCGATGTCGTATCTCTGCTGGACCGCGCCCGGCGACTGGCGCCGCCTCGAGGAACCCGAGCGGCTCCACATCGACCAGGCCGTCGAGTTCGGCCGCCAGTACGGCGTCCACGTCAACCTCAACTTCCATCGCGCGCCCGGTTATTGCGTCAATCCACCGGCCGAACCAAAAGACCTCTGGACCGACGACGACGCTCTCGAAGTCTGCGCCTTGCATTGGGCCGCTTTCGCCCGACGCTACAAAGGAATACCCAACCGCCGACTGAGCTTCGATCTGCTCAATGAACCGAAGGACCTGACCGAAGACGCCTACTTCAGAGTGGCCGACCGTCTCGTGAAGGCCATTCGCTCGGAAGACCCTGATCGGTTGATCATCGCCGATGGACTCCGCTGGGGCAACCGACCCGCCCACCGTCTCATACCCCTCAGGGTCGGCCAGAGCACCCGCGGCTACCAACCCATGCGCGTCAGCCATCACAAGGCAAGCTGGGTCGGCGGCCAGAACTGGGAGGAACCCACCTGGCCGCTCCGCCTCAAGGAGGGCGATGTCTGGGACCGCGACCGCCTCCGCCGCGAGCAGATCGAGCCCTGGAAAGCGCTGGCAGCCCAGGGAGTGGGCGTCCACGTGGGCGAATGGGGCGCCTTCAACGTCACACCACATCCCGTGGCCCTCGCCTGGATGCGCGATTACCTCGACCTGTGGAAGGAAGTGGGCTGGGGCTGGGCGCTGTGGAACCTGCGCGGCAGCTTCGGCATCGTCGACAGCGGCCGCAAGGACGTCGCCTACGAACCCTTCCGCGGACACCAACTCGACCGGGCCATGCTCGAACTCCTCCGCGCCGGCTGATTCGAGGTGGACGCGTCACCGTCGGCCTCCGCACCTGCACCCGAGTAGCATCGTGACCGCGTAGCACGGAGACGAGGACCGCATTCAGGGGCCGGTGGGCGGCCGCCCACCAGCCCCTGAAGAACCACCAAGCACCTGGCTGGGGACAATTCGGCCACACCCTGCCGCGTTTCACCTTGAATGGCCACACCGGCCCCGGCACACTCCGGCTAGGTCGAAAGAGCAAATGTCCATCAGTCAGTCATCGTGGACAATGACGACTCCGTTCGTTGCGCGTTGGGCCGACTCATCCGCGCGGAAGGAGTGAGCCCGGAGGCTTTTGCTTCCGGCAAATCGCCTTTGGCGGCATTACCCGAGGACGCGTGCGGCTGTGTTGTGGAAGATGAAACCAACAATGCTGCGTAAAACCGCTCTGACGGCACTCGTGGGCGCCAGTCTGGCCCTGTCTGCGTTTGGGGCCGGCAAGCAACCCAACATCGTCCACATCGTGGCCGACGACCTCGGCTGGAAGGACGTCGGCTTCAACGGCTGCACGGACATCAAGACGCCGAAAATCGACGCGCTCGCTTCCGGCGGTGCGAAGTTCAGCCAGTTCTACGTCCAGTCCACATAATCCGGGTCACATCTCACAATTCAACAATTCAAGCACCTGCTGCCTTCGTTCCCTCTCCGCGCGGCCGTGGGCCAATCGCCCCTCGTGCCGTTTGACGCTGGTCGCCACCATCCCGTAATGCCGCAACTCAGATTACAGTCCGCGCGGAGCCGGCTTCGCCCCCCCGGTCACTCGCGCCCTGCGGGCCCGATGTACCGGCGCGCAATCACCGCGTTGTCGAAGTACACGACGTTCACCGGGTTCTTCGTCCATCGGTCCGTGATGTAGGTCTCGAGAGTCAGCGCGTTCGCTTCCAGGGTCGCGGTCTTCCGCCACGCAATCCCTTTCCAGTGCCCCAGCAGCACGCCGTCGATCCAGAAGGCCTGTTCCCCATCCGCCTGGCCCGGCGTGTTATGCCGCAGCATGAACTCGACGCAGATCCATCGCCCGCGCGGAATGAGCGGCGCCTCGGGAACGGCGAACGAGTTGCCCCAGTACTTCCCGTCCTTCGAAACCTCCATCTCATGCCAGTAGCTGTAGAAGTTCCACCGGCCTGGCGGCGACCATCGCCCCCAATCGCCCCACGGCTCGATCGCGGTCGAGAATCGCTCGCTCCCCTCGGGTTTCAATCCCGCCCCCCCAAACCCGCTCCACTTGTCACCGCCGCGCAAGCCCTTGTTCGCCCGGAGCGTCACGAAATGATGCACATAATCACACTGTTCATCGAACTTCGTGTAGAACCGGATGAAGACCGCCGGCGCCGACGCGAACCACTGGGTCAGCCCTCCCCCTGTGTCCTGCCCGAGGTGAGCCTCGACCCGCAGACAGCGCTTCCCCAAGCCAAGGCCCGGGTCTGCCGCCACCCACTGCAGCACCCGCCCGTTCTTGTTCCCCACCTCGTCCCAGCCCTCCCCGATTGCGCCGGTCTCGAAGTTGTCGGCGAACACGACGAATTCGTTCTCCCGGATCCGGACATCGCCAGGATAGGCGACGGCCAGACCTTGACCCTCGGGCAACTCCTTGCGCGCGGCGACGTTCGGATGGCGCTCTGCCCCTGCCAGATCGCCGGCCAGAACCCCCAGGAAAACAAGAGCCCACACCAGGGCCCACACCGGCGCCCGTGCCGGCAGCAGCCAACGCGTGGTCAACCGGTCATGTCGTGGTCCCGGCGGTTCCAGTCCTTCCCTCCCCCCGGCGAGGACTCCAAAGTGGCGAGGCGCGAGACAAAGGGTGGGGAGGGACGACTGGTTCTTCATATGCCTGGGGATTGGTTTGGGTCTGAGGCGCGCCTTGCTGGAGCCTTGATCAAGAGAACCTGTGCTCTCAGCGGACCACAGAGTCCCTCGGGCCCGACTCGAGCCAGAGGCGAACGTCCACCGCCTCCATGCCCGCGGCCCGAATCGCTTGCAGGCCAAGATCGGTGTCCTCGTAGGCGCGACAACCGGCGGGCGCCACTCCAATCCGACGCGCCGCTTCGAGAAAGATGTCCGGAGCCGGCTTCTGCCGGGTCACGTCCTCGTTCGTGACGAGGGCATCGAAGAGCGGAGCGAGGCCGAGATGGCCCAGCACGCGGCTGATCACCCGTCGGCTTCCCCCCGATGCCACCGCCATCCGCCGTTGTCCCCATTGCGCGCGGGCCAACGCCACCATCGGCTCGATCGGCTGAACCCGATCGAGCAGGACGAGGTATTCGTCCTCCTTCTCCCGGGCAATCGCGAGGGGATCCAGCGGGATGTTCTGCTCCGCGCTCAAGGTCCGGATGATATCCCGTGAGGGAACACCGCCCAGCGCGTAGAACTGGCGCTCGGTGAACGCAAAGCCGTGTCGGGCCGCAATCCGCTGCCACGCCTCCCAATGCAGCGGCATGGTGTCCGCCAGCGTGCCGTCGAAGTCGAAGATCAACCCGCGGATCTCCGGAGGGATCGGTCCTCCGAGCCCGCCTTGCTTCGGGTTGACGTCGGGGAGGGACATGCGGGTCAACGGTTCCTCGGAACGCTTGCCGGCCGGGGCTGGGGAGGCGGTCATGACATGAGCGCAGCCAGCTTCGACTGCACGTCGTGGGCCATCAGCGGTTCAATCAGACAATCGAGATCGCCGTCCATCACCGCCGGCAGATTGAAGACGCTCAGATCGATCCGATGGTCCGTCACCCGGTTCTGAGGGAAGTTGTAGGTCCGGATCTTCTCGTTGCGCTCCCCGGTGCCAACCTGGGCCTTGCGCTGGGCGGCGTACTTCGCGTTTTCCTCCTCCACGCGCTGTTCGAGCAGGCGCGCCCGCAACACCCGCATTGCTTTGAGCTTGTTCTTCAACTGGGACCGTTCGTCGGAGCAACGCACAATCAACCCCGAAGGCTTGTGGATGATCTGAACGGCGGAATCCGTGGTGTTCACCCCCTGCCCGCCCGGACCCGACGCCCGGCATACCGTGATCTCGAGTTCCTCCGGCTTGACCTCGACGTCGACCTCCTCCGCCTCGGGAAGGACAGCCACCGTCACCGTGCTGGTGTGAATCCGCCCCTGGGCCTCCGTCGCCGGAACCCGCTGAACCCGATGCACCCCGCTCTCGTACTTGAGGCGCTTGTACACTTCAACGCCGCTCACGCTGAACACCACTTCCTTGAAACCGCCCAGGTCGGATGGACTCGAATCCATCGTCTCGACCTTCCATCCCCGCGCCTCCGCATACCGCGTCAGCATCCGATACAAGTCCGCCGCAAACAGCGCCGACTCCGACCCGCCCGCGCCGGCCCGGATCTCGATGATCGTGTTCCGGGAATCGCTCGGATCGGGCGGCACAATGCCAGCCTTGACCCGCCCCTCCAACCGTTCGACCTCCCCTTCGAGTCGCGCCACCTCCTCCCGCGCCAGCGCCACCAGCTCGACGTCCTTCTCCGTCGCCACCAGCTCCCGGTTCCCCTCGAGGTCGTCCAACGCCCGCAGGTAAGCCTGACCCTCGGCAACAAGGTCCTTCAACCGCGAATACTCGCGCGCCAGTTCCTGCGCCCGTTGCGGATTCCCGAAGACACGCGGATCGCTCAGGGCCGTCTCCACCTCGGCCAGCCTCTGGGCAAACCGCTCGACGTGCGGACGCAGATCCATGGCGCTCCTGAACGCGAAAAAGCAACCGCCCGCCGGGCGCGAAACCGGGCGGGCGGAGGAGGAACAACCGCTACTTGCGCTTCTTCTTGCTGGCGGCAGCCGCCATCGCCGCCTGCGCAGCCTGCGTCTTCGCCATCCGCTGCTGGAACTTGTCCACCCGCCCCGCCGTGTCCACGAATTTTTGCTGGCCGGTGTAAAACGGATGGCACACGTTGCAGATCCCAACCACGATCACCGACCGCGTGGATCGAGTCTTGAAAGAGTTGCCGCAGGCACAGCGGACTTCCGCTTCCTGATACTTCGGATGAATGTTCGCTCTCATCAAAGGCCCGAAACCGTACCAGCGAACCGGGCAATGACAAGACCGAAATCGGCTTGAACAACAGGAAACCATGCGAACCCATTGGCGAACAACGAGTTGCAGGGCCGATTCTAAACCTCTACCCCTGTCGTCGCAGACCAGCTCCGCGGCGGCGCGCTGGGGACAGCGCGCCCTGCCCGACTCACCCGCGCCCTGCTACACTGCCGGCCGGATCTGAGAAACCCTGGGAGCAATCCCTGTGTTCTAAGAGCGGCGACACGGGCAAGCCATGACAAAGCTCCACACGCTCTTCGTGCTCGGCACGGCACTGCTGGCCCTCGGGGTTTCTTGCACCCGCACCAGCCGCCCCCTCAACGAGAAGCTCCAGGCCGCATTGGACGCCCACCTGCAACGAGCCGACGTGAAAGGCGCCTCGGCCGCAGTCGTGCTCCCCGACGGCTCCGTCTGGCGCGGCGCCAGCGGGATCTCCCACCCCGGCACGGCAATGAACCCCGACAGGGTGTTCGCCATCGGCAGCATCACCAAAAACGTGGTCGCCACGCTCATGCTCCAGCTCGCCGAGGAAGGGAAACTCTCGCTGGACGACCCGATCGGCAAATGGCTGCCGCCGTATCCGCATGTCGACCCCGCCATCACCATCCGCCAGATGCTCAATCATACCAGCGGCCTGTTCATGTTCTGGGACAATCCGGCGCTTTGGGACGACCTCGTCCGATACCGGACCCGGCACTTCACCCCCGATGACGTCCTGAGCTATTTGAAGGAGCCTCACTTCCGCCGGGGCGAAGGTTTCCGCTATTCGAACACGGGGTATCTCCTCGCCGCGACAATCATCACGCGCGTCACCGGATCCTCCCTCTCTGCCGAAATGCGCCGGCGTTTCTGGGGACCCCTCGACCTCCGAAGCGCGTGCCTGGCTATCGAGGAGCCCTACCCGAGCAACCTGGCCCACGTCTGGGGCGACAATTTCGAAAAGGACGGATCCTGCCGGGACATCACCTTCCTTCCCCGCGTCTCCCACGACAGTATCACCTACGGTTCAGCCGGCGTGTTCATGACCGCCGCGGACTTGGCGCGCTGGACCCACGCCCTGTTCTGCGGGAACGTCCTGCGCCAGGATTCGCTGCGACAGATGCAGGACTTCGGCCGGGGCGCCTACGGGTTGGGCCTGGGCCATTGGGGACACCGTGTCGCAGGAGGCTTGAAGGCAATCGGCCACGGCGGCGGCAACATCGGGACCTGCGCCACCATGGTGCACCTGCCTGACTACGGAGTCAGCGTCGCAGTCATGGTCAATCAGTTCGGCACCGGCCGCGAATCCCGGATCGCCAGGGACCTCTGCCGGATCACGGCCGTATCGCTCCATCCGATGGCCTGGCTGCATCTGCTGGCCAGTCCCATGGGATTCGTGGCCGCAGCGTGGGTGCTCAGCAGCTCGCTCGCGTCGGTCTACGCGGTTCGAAAGGGCAAGCCTCTCGTCCTGGTCTTGTTCGGAGCTATGGCGGGCGTGGCCGGCTGGGTGTCAGCCGACCGCTGGAGTCCGCTGGACGCCGTTCTGTACCTCCTCGCCGGGACACTCGGCACGCTCGGATTGTTGCTGTTGGCGTATCGCCGGGGATTCCGCCGTCGAGCGACGTCGGCGGACACGCATTAGCGAGGCGCGCCTCAGACCGATGAAACATGCAGTCCCAAGGAACCGTGGGTGCAGCGGGGCATCCTGCCTCCGCGCCTCGCTAATATAGAGTCCTCGGAGGCAGGGGGGGCGGGTTTGGAACGGCAGGGGCCAAACTTGACCTGTTCACCCCATATTCCATGAGGCGAGGACTCTAGCGAGGAGTTCTCCATGCCACACGAAAGAGGAGACAGGGAGAAGCGAGCCCTCGCGGGTCGCTCACCCTTCGAGCCCCGCATTCAAAGGCTCCTGGTCGCCCTCCTGACCCTGCTCGTTGGCTGTGATCCCGCCGCTCGCCTCAATGCCGACGATCCCTTCGCAGGGGCAAGGAACCGGATCCAACACTTGATGGCACGGCAGAAAATCGCTTCCTTCCAGGTGGCCGTGGGCAGGGACGGCAAGATCCTCTACGAGGAGGCCTTCGGCTTCGAGACGGTCCAGCATGGCGGCGGGGGCCCCGGCATCCACAACTGGCTGTATATGATCCCCTCCGAGAATCTGGTGATCGCCCTCATGAGCAACGCGCGCTATGCGAATACCACTCCGATCCTGTCCTCGTGGAGTTGATCAGCGCCGGGCTTTCAGCGTCCGGCAAGGACAAGCTGCGGCCATCGGCCGGCCGCGGCTACGCACGGACTGTGCCAGTCGACCCCGCTGCATTCCGAGGTCGATGGGACGGTCACATCAAGGGGCCCAAAGGGACTTGCGCCGTCACCGTCGTGTTCGATGCTCGCGGCCGACCCAGGCTCCAGATCGAGGGGGACGAGCAGGCCGGGTCACCTTGGATTCCACCCAACCGGGCGGTCAGCAGAGGCCACAAGACCTGCCTCTGGCGCTTTGATGCCCGAATTCCCTATCTGGCCCCCCTGGCACCGCACGATGAAGTGATCCTCACGATCTGGCCCGAGGGCGACAGCCTCGTCGGCTCGGCCAGCGCCGCCAAGGAAAACGACTTCGGCCGCGGTGAGAACTACGTCCTGCCGCAGTTCGTGGAACTGCGAAGCGTTCGGCAGTGACGGTCTCAGCGCGTCACGCGAAAGAACTGCACGACGTTCGACGCAGGGATCAACACTCCGCTTTGGGCATCTTGCACACCAGCCCACGGACCGGAGAGGGCGGTCGCAGACTCCAGCGTGCCGCCCCGGTTCCAGAGGACCCGCACCCGATCCTCCGCAGCCTCGATGCGCAATTGAGGCGGCGTGATCAAGGCCTCGACGACCAATCGCTCGCGATAGCTGGCCGGCCAACTCCCGTTGCCCACCTGACCGGGGTCGTACGTCCGCCAGTTGTTGAAGTAACCGCCCCAGGATTCAAATGCGATACACTCGCCGCCAGGGAAGGAACCGTCAGCGGTCCCCCCCAGCCGCAGCGGACTGAAGGAGCCGTCGTCCGGCCGCACGGCGATCCAGTAGGTCGCTCCCGCGTCAAGTCCCGCCTCCAGGACGCACTCGATCCATCCCTCGGCAGGGATCATCAAGTCCGACGTCCACCGGATGGTGGCCAGAGGCCGGCCATCCGGGGCGGCGCGACCATCGCCTTCGAGACTGATGATGTGCGCGGGCAAAGGCGCCTGAGGATCCGCGGGCGGAGCCAGCATCAACGCAACGCGCTCCACACGGTTGCTCTCGGCCACGAAGCTCTGGGCGCGACCCTCGTTGACCGGCAGCCAGGTCCTTTGCGTCTCGTGTGTGGCGCCAGGCCAAGCCGTGTCCGCAGGACCATAGACGCGGAAAGCAAGGTCGTGGGGGCTGCTCGATTGCGGCGGTTCCGGCGGAATCCAGCCGCTGAAGTAAAAGCAAAAGACGTTCTCCACACCCGCCACGCGCACCCCCTCCAGCTGGGGACGATAGTCATCCTGCTCTCGATAGAGCCAGATCTGGACATACACTTCGCTCATCGGCACACCGGCAGCCCGAATGCGCTGGAGCGCCAGATTGAACCACCGCTCCCGTGCCCCGATTTCGGCAATCTCCACGACCGGATGCCGGCACGGCTTGAGAATGTCGCGGAGATCCGCATCATACCACTGGTAGATCCAGCCATCGGCCTTGATTTCGGCGGGGTCCAGCCAACCCCACCCCGAGATGTCCTCCGGCACATACATGAAGGGCAATACCTTCACGCTCGGGTACGCCGCCTTGATCCGGTCATAGAGATCGTTGTAGAAGAACCGCGCCTTCGCCTTGAGCCACTCCCGCAACGGCTCACTTTGAAACACGAAGGGGCTGCCCGTCTCCTCCTCGTAGCGCTCCCGGTACTTCGTCAGCCACGCGGGCGGCTCACTCCAGTACCATCCCCAGAAAAGGTACATCGGCTCCTCCTCACTCAACGCCACGCCGTGGATCAGGTCCGGCGTCGGCGCGATGAGATCCAGCACGCCTCGGACGATCCCCTCCCTCGCCGCCGTGTCATACACGTAGTCCAACAACACGGCGCCCCCCAGCCAGGCACGGATCATGACCCTGTGATCGGGGTTCAGCTCTTTGATCCGGCGCGTCTTGTCCGGAACGTTGCCCTGTAAGATTGAGAAGTCATACCAAGCGAAGGCCGCCGGATCGGCCCAATACACGAACCCCGGCGGTGTGTCGTGCGGGTCACTGTCACCGCCAGGATTCCCGTACACACCCCACCGCACCGGCGGCAGCGCGATCGAATACAACAACGGCCGTATCTGCGCTTCAACGCCCGGGGGGTAGTCGAAGTCCAACTCGACGGCATCCACCTGCCACGTCTCCTCCTCGGTCGGTCCCACGCTGTGGTGCATCATCGCCTGTTCCCCGTCGATGAGAAGCGCGGCCTCCGGCCAGTCAGCCCGATTCACCGCCCTGACGACAGACGGTCGGAACACCGTGCCGTCGGGGGCGATGATCTCCAATCCATCCACCCAGACCGGCCCCGTGTACCACCCCGTGGTGCCGACCCGCACGTGGGGCGGGAAGGAATCCAACGCCACATGATAGACATGAGGCCTCCGCGGTCCCGGTTCGGCCATGTCACGCTCGAAATACGCGCTCGAGCCAAACACCTGGTGCCAGGTCTGGCCGTCGGCCGACACCCACACGTCAAGGTACGGTGTCTGTCCGTTGACCGTGTCCCCCATGCCGACACAACGCGCCACCGGCACCGTCAGCTCCAGCGTCCCCAACTCCGCCAGCGTCAGCATCCGCGATTCCCCCGGGACCGCCCCGGCCAGCGGCAGCAACATCGCTGCCACCATGGCTGCCGTACCGACGGGGAGAGACCAACCACAGTCAGCAAGACTGGCATTCATAACCTCGGGAGGATCTGATCCCCAGCGTGCGCGTCCACGCCCGGCAAGGCAAGCCTCTCGAGAGCAGTATCGCGAATTCGAGGGCCACCACACATCGGTGCGCCAGTGGACGGTAGGCGGGCAGCGGTGAGCGTCGGCACGACGGGAGGTTGCGGGCTCTTGCCTCTTCGCGCTTGCCCTTGCACCCGCCGCGGTCAGCGCCCGCGGCTACAGACAGCGGCTACAAACCCGGTCACCGCGGCGGACCTTCCTTTCGCCTTGGATTCCAGTTGCTGGCCCCTTACCTTGCCCCCACGGATGAAGCCGCCTCAGCGAGTCTGCTGCAGCAACCATACGCCCTCGGCCCAGTGGATGGAACGTCTGCGAAACCAGGCAGGCCGCGTCACCCAACCGCGTCAGGTCATCCTGGATGCGCTCGTGCGACTGCAACGACCGTCCACACCCCGGGAAATCGTCGAAGCCCTCAGCCGGGACGCCTGCGACCCGGCCACCGTCTATCGATCCTTGTCGCTCTTCCAACGCATGGGCCTCGTCCGCCGCGTCGACCTCGGCGACGGCGTCGCCCGCTTCGAGATCGCCGACGACGATCCGCGCGGCCATCATCACCACCACCTCTGGTGCCGGCGCTGCAAACGCATCGTCCGACTCGATCAGTGCGTCCTCGCCGAAGTCGAAGCCGCTCTCGCCCGCCACTACGGCTACGCCGATGTCCAGCACCGACTCGAGTTCTTCGGCATCTGCCCGGAATGCCAGCGCGCGCAACCCACGCCCCGCCCGCCGCGGCGCCCGGGCGTAACCCGCCCTCCGCCCTCCTGAGGCTCGCTGACCTCTCCGGCCCGCTTTTTCCCCTGCGTTTTCCGCTTGCGTTCGGGCCCGTAGCCTGTTTTATTGCAAATGTTTTGCATCTGGCACGAACACCCTCGTGCCGCCGCGTCCCGCGGTTGCTGCACCCGAGCCAACGCCCAGCATGAAACAACCGGGCCACCCAGGCCGGCCGATGAGCGCTTTCACGCTCATCGAGCTCCTGGTCGTGATCGCCATCATCGCGATCCTGGCGGCCTTGCTCCTGCCGGCGCTCGGCCGCGCCAAGTCCAAGGCCAAGCAGTCGGCTTGTGCGGGCAACCTCCGGCAGATCGGCCTCGGCATCCGAATGTACGCGGACGACAACTTCGGCTTCGGACCCACCACCACCCACGGCGCCTCGACCAACGCATCGTGGGTCTATCAATTGGCTCCTTACCTCGCCAACGTCGATCCCATCCGGCTCTGTCCCGCCGACCCCAAGGCGCACCAACGGCTCACCAACCACGCCTCGAGCTACACGCTCAATGAATTCACCGCCGTGGATCGCCTGGATCCCTTCGGAGCCCCACTCGAGAGTCATCGCAAGCTCGATACCCTCCCCAGACTCTGCGAGACCATCATCGTCTTCGAAATCTCCGATGCCGCCGGTGTGAGCACCTATAACGACCATACCCACTCCCGCAACTGGTCTCAGGGTTGGGACAGCGTCGTCGCGGACATCCAACCCGACCGCCACGGCCCCTCCGCCAACTATTTGTTCGCGGACGGACACGTCGAGAGCCTCCCCGCGGCAAAACTCCGGAAGCGCATCGAAGCCGGCGACAATTTCGCTCAGCCTCCCCAATAGACCCAGCCCACCGCCCACGGAACCAACGCCCCAACGTCTCGGCCATCAACCCCCCCCCATGTGTCGCATGCCATCCTGTCGCCCTCTCCTGGCAGCCGCCCTCCTCACGCTGGCGCCCCCGTCAGCCACCGCACAGTGCCACCACTTCACCCGGGAACACGTGGATTTGTTGTCCATCCGCTGGAATGCCTCCGAGGCCGCGCTGAGCTTGATGGCGTCGGACGACGACCATGGCGGCACGCTCTACGCCAGCAATCAATGCGTGGTCGTCTGCCCCGAGAGCATGAAGTTCATCCTGCCTGACGGCACCCCGTTCGGCAGCGCCGGGGACCCGCTCTGGATCCTCCCCCAGAGCCCCTACGCCGGCACGCCGTACATCGGCGTCTCAGCCGAGACGATCGCCTCCGGCTCGTTCCACGATCCGATGACCATCACCCTGAAACACCTCGACGGCCCCGGACACTTCATCCTCTGGCAAGCCACAGGGCTCGGCAGCCTCGAAATCCGAATGGACACCCGCGACGGCATCACCGACCTCGACACCATCACACCCGGTGTGGGGGCGCATGAACACTACAACTGGGGATTCACCACCAGCGGAGTCTATCGCCTCACCTTCCAGGCCGGCGGACGCCGCCTCGGACACACCACCAATACCCTCTCCCCCGAAACACCCTTCACCTTTCACATCCTGCCCCTGCGCCCCTTCGAGGTCTGGACCGCGACGAACTGGCCCTGCGAATGCAATCTGAAAGTCATCGGCACCGCCGCCGACCCCGACGGCGATCTCGCCCCCAATGCCTTCGAATACGGCGTCGGCTCGAATCCCAGACAGCCGGACTCTCCTTCGCAACTGACGGTCAGCCTCGTGACCACCCAGGGAGCCACACACAGCCTCCTGTCCTTCGCTCACCCGCTGTCGGCAACCGATGCGGTCTGCGAAGTCGTCGCCAGCCCCAGCCTCAGCCCTCCCCAGTGGACCTTGCTCACCAACACCATCGCCACCACCGTCACCGGCGACCTGCGCCACGTGACCCTCCAAGACCCCGCCAGGGTCGACCAGTCACAACGCTCCTTCTACCAGCTCCGCGTTCGTCTCGAGTAAGGGTCTATCGCAGCCCCTCCGCATCAATCATCCGGGCTATCGCCCCCGCCGCCCGCGCGCTCGCCCCAGGCCCGCCCAACGACGCCACCACCCCGCGCAACTTCTCCCGCAACACGCGACAACGCTCGGGATCGCTCAACCACGCCCCCGCCGCCCGCGCCAGGTTCGCCGGCGTCGCCTGCCCCTGGATAAACTCCGGAAATAGCTCCTCCCCGGCCAGCAGGTTCGGCATCGATAAGAACGGCACATTCACCAGGTGCCGCCCCACGTGATACGTCCCCCACGACGTCCGATACAACGCCACCGTCGGCACCCCGTAACAGGCACACTCGAGCGTCACTGTCCCCGTCGAGGCCAACGCCAGCTCCGCCACCCTCAGGGCCTCCCCCACCCCGCCCACCTCGACCTTGACGAACGGCAGTTCCCCCGCACCCAACGCCCGCGCCAGCCGCGCCCGGGCCTCGTCCGGCGCCACCAGCCGCACCGCCAGCGCATGCTCGCTCCCCAGCCGCCGCAACGCCGCCATCAACACCGGCATGTGCCGCCGCAATTCCCCGTCCCGGCTGCCCGGCAACACCACCACCCGCCGCTTGCCCTCGGCCCCGGACCACCCCGCATCGCTCACCCCGTCCATGATCCCGTGGCGATCCAGGAGAGGATGCCCCACCCACTCGACCCGCAGCTCAGGCACGCGCGCCGCATACCACTCCTTCTCGAATGAAAACAGGCAGAGCAGCAGATCCAGGTCCCGCGCCAGCCCCCGCGCCCTCCCGGGCCGTGAAGCCCAGACCTGCGGCGACACGTATTGCACAATCCGCGGACGCCAGTTCCGAAACCAGGACGCCGGCCGGTCCAGACGCTTGCGCAACGCCCGCACCCACCGACGGTTGAACCCCGAAAAGTCCACGCAAACCACCACGTCCGGCTGGCGGACACACGCGAGATCCACCAGCGCGTTCAACAGCCGATGGAACTGACGCAGCCCCCGCAGCACATCCGTAAACCCAACCACCGCGTGCCGCGTCAGGTCGAAGGCAAGTTCCACCCCGGCCGCCGCCATCCGCGGACCGCCTGCCCCGCAGAACCGCGGCGCGAACGGCCACCCCCGAACCACCGGGTCGACCCGAAGAGCCGCCACCAGCTCCGCCGCCAGCAGATCGCCGCTCGCCTCGCCGGCAATCACCAGGAACAACTTCGGATCCACCCCGCTCATCGTGTCAGCCTGCTCCCCGCCACCCGCCCTCCGGACCCGCCGCCGCTCCGCCCCCCGCCCCGCCGGCCGGGGAGGCGTTCACCTGCCGCGTAATCTCCAACGCCACGTCCAACGCCCGTTGCGCCGCCTCCCCGGTCACCACCGGCGTCTGCTGCTCCCGGATGCACTCGATGAAACTCCGCAGCTCGAGCCGCAACGGCTCCTCGTGCGCAATCGGCACCGGCTCCCGCACAATCCTGCGTCCTGCGAATTCGCTCACAATCGCGTGGTCCCGGCCGGACAACACGTATTTCCTCAGGAACGACGACGGTTCCTCCCCGTCCCGCGCCAGCCGGTACAAGTACCCCTCCTGCGCCCGGTAATCCAGCGACACGTAGCACGGGCGCAGCCCCCCGCTGAACACCCGCACCTTGCGCATCCGCTCCGGACTCACCCGGCTGGCCGTCAGATTCGCCACGCACCCGTTCGCGAACCGGAGACGCGCATTCGCGATGTCCTCCGTCCGGCTTAACACCGAGATCCCCACCGCCTCGATCGCCGCCACCGGCACCTTCACAAACGCCAGGACAATGTCCAGATCGTGGATCATCAGGTCGAGCACCACCCCAATATCAATGCTCCGCGCCGGGTACGGCGAGAGCCGATGCGCCTCGATGAACCGTGGCTCTGTTGCCACCTGCTGCAAGTAGTGAAAGACCGGGTTGAACCGCTCGACATGGCCCACCTGCAGCACGCGGTCATGCTCCCGCGCCAATTGCACCAGCTCCGCCGCCTGAGCCGCCCCGTCGGTCATCGGCTTCTCCACCAGCAGGTGCTTCCCCTGCTTCAATAGCGCCCGCGCCAGCTCGAAATGCGTCGTCGTCGGCGTCACAATGCTCAGCGCATCGCTCGCCCCCGCCGCCTCCGCCACCGACCCAAACGCGCGCACCCCGTGCCGGTCCGCCACCCGCCGGCACGTCTCCGGCGCGAGATCATACACCCCCGTGAACTCGATCTCGCCCCCCGCCGCCAGCTCGGCGTAGATCCGGGCATGCTCCTTGCCCAGCATCCCTGTCCCCAGCACCGCCACCTTGGTCAACGAAGCCATGCGCCCGAGTCTATGCCGACGCTCCCCCCGCGCCAAACCCGAAAAGTACATCCCCTCCCTCCGATTTCGCTGGGAGCAACCCCAAGCCTGTGGCATCCTGCCCTCAACGCAGGCGCTGTTCGCACCATGAACCTCCTCGTCGCCGTCCTCTGTGATGCCGCCGCCGATTACGGCGGCAAACTCAACCTCCTGGGCACGTTCGACACCCTTCTCACCCGGCAGTTGCCAACAACCCACCCCCTCTGCTCCGTCGCCCTCCGCGTGCTCTGCGAGCGCTCAGACGAAGGAACCCATCGCCTCCAGCTCAGTTTCATCGACGCCGACGGCCACCCCAAGATGCCGCCTGTCGAAATCCCCTTCGAGATCCGCATCCCCACCGACGCCATCCACCTCTCGCGGAACTTCATCGTCAATATCCAACACCTCAAGTTCGAAGGGGCCGGCCACTACGCCTTCACCGTCGCCATCGACGGACGCCTCCTCCGCAGCATCCCCCTCCACGTCCAACATAAACCCGCCTGAAGTCCTGGAACCGCCCTCGCCCAGGGCGGCATGGACAGTGTTCGCGCCCCCCCTTTTCCCCCGGCACGGTCACGGGAACGCTTCAAGCATCGCTTCCACGTTCTCGACCGGAATGTCCGACTGCATGCGGTGCGATGGACCGAGCACCAACCCCGTTCCGTCCGGGGCCAACGCGCAGACACACGCCCCCACCGCCTCCCTTACCTGAGCCGGAGTCCCTCCCGACAACACCGCCTGCGTCGAAAGCCCGCCGTAGAAACTCAAGTGCCGCCCGAACTCACGCCGCAACCGACCATGGTCCAGCACCTCCGGTTGCACCGGGTTCAAACACGTCAGCCCAATGTCCACAAGGTCCGGCAGAATCGGCCATAGATCGCCGTCCGAATGCAGAATCACCGGCAGCCCCGCCTCCCGAAACACGGCGAACAAACGGGCCAACCGCGGTTTGATCATCTGCCGCCAGATCCTCGGCGCGAACAACAGACTCCGCTGTGCACCGTAGTCGTCGCCAAAGTAGCCTCCGTCGATCCCGCGAACCGACGCCGCCTCCAGGCCCCGCCGCCCGACATCCTCCCCCGCGTCGCTCGGGTGCCGCGCGCCGCCGGCCCCCGCCGCAGACGATCCCGCGGAACCCGGCGTGCAGACTCTCAAGCCGACAAACCGCTTGGCCAAACGAACTTGCAGGGTCACAACCCGCTCCAGCAGCTCCTCGACCCACACGGGCTCAGCCACCAACTCCATCAGCAATGCCTCAAACCCGCGCAATGACCACGCCCGCTCGAATAGCGCAAAACCGAAGTTCGGCACGATGAAATGCCCGTCTCCGTCCGCCGCCAGCAATCGCTCCGCCGCCGCCAGCAGTCCCGGCGCGTCCGGATCCGGCCAGGGATACGTCCCCAGATCCGCCTTGCCCGCCAGCGGCGCGTGCGCGTGCCAGTACCCCTCGGTCTCCGCCCCCCAACCGGCCCCCCAACCGTCGAACCGCACCTTGCCGTCCGAGCTCAGCCGCGTCGGATACCCCGGCTCGAGCCGGAGCAGATGATTGCCAAACCGCGCCCCCAGATCGTCCACCCCGCACCCCCATCGCGCCGCCACCCTCGCGGCCATCGCTCCCGTCAGGTTCACCTGCACCGGCAGCCGATCCACCGGCTGCCGCCAAAGCGCCCGGCGCATCCGTTCCCGCCGACTCAGCGAGCTTCTCTCGAGTTCCATCGGGAGACCATCCTATCCCCAAACCCGACCCGGGCCAAGCCCACCCTCACCATCCGGCGGGAAAGACGCGTCTCGAACGAGGCAGGGCCTCACACCCGGATCCGGAGCCTTTCCCCGCAACGATCCTTGCGTCATCCGCCCGGAATTGCTACCAGTCGGGTAGCGGATACGAAATGCGCCGGGAACCTGTTGCCAGTGAAGCGCCCGGGCGGGAGGAACCGTGAGCATCGCACAGAACAACAACCGCATGACACGACGCGAGGCGTTGGCGGCCGGCGTCCGCGGCGGCGCGCTGACCCTGCTGCTGGCCGGTGCCGCCTGGCTGCTGCGTCGGCCCGGCTCCTTCACCACCCCAGCCGCCTGCGCGCCCGATGCCTGCCCCGCCTGCGCCGCGCGCAGGACTTGTCCCCGCCGCCCGCCTGAAACTCCGCTGGCCACCGACAACCCCACGAGGTCCTCCTGATGCGCCGCAATCCCTCATCTCCCATCAACCGGCGCCGGTTCGTGCATCAGTCCGCCCAGTCCGCCGGCTGGCTGCTCCTGGGCGCCTCGGCCGCTCGCACGCTCGAACTCCGCGCCGGCTCGACAAGCCAGCCTAATCCCTTCGCCTACGACGTCCGGGCATTGTCGCGGACGGATCCGGCCGTGATCGGCTACCGGGAGGCCGCGCGCTGGCAGGCTCCGCATCCGGAGGCGCGACGCCTCGCCATCACCGACGCCGGCCAACTCCTCGTGGCTTCCGGCCATTCGATCAGCCGGATGGACGCCAACGGCAACGTGATCGCTGCGATCCCGCTCCCCGGACCAGCCCACTGCCTCACGACCACGCCGGAAGGCGCGCTCTACGTCGGTCTGGGCGACCACATCGCCGTCTATGATGCCCAGGGCAAGCCGTCGACAACCTGGAGCGCGCCGGCCCAAAAGGCGTGGCTCACCGGACTCAGCGCCGGCCCCGGCGTTCTCTACGCCGCCGACGCCGGCAATCGGGTGGTCTGGTGTTTCGACACCGCCGGCAAGATCCTCCGCCAGTTGGGCCGGAAGGACACCCGACGCGGCATCCCCGGCTTCGTCGTGCCCAGCCCGTTCTTCGACCTCCGCTGGCACCGCGACGGTCTCCTCAGGGTCGCCAACCCCGGCCGACACCGGATCGAGGCCTACACGCCCGAGGGCGACCTCGAGTTCTTCTGGGGCAAACCCACCGCCGCCATCGACGGCTTTTGCGGATGCTGCAATCCGTGCCACTTTACCCTCATGACCGATGGCCGGTACCTGACGTGCGAGAAGGGCTTGCCCCGGGTCAAGGTCTACCGCGAGCACGGCGACTTCGAGTGCGTCGTGGCCGGCGCCGAGTCGTTCCCGGAGAACCTCAAGCACGGCTCCGGCCAAGCCGGCCAGGACCGCCCCAACCCGGGCCTCGACGTCGCCGTCGATCGCCAGGGCCGCGTCTTCATCCTCGACCCCGCCACCGGCGCAATCCACGTCCGCACTCCAAACCCTCCGGTCGCCACCTGAGCCCGCGTGCCCCATGCCCCCAGCCCAGGACAATCCCCAAAGCCGACGCCAGTTCCTGCGCAGCACCGCCCGCGCGGCCGGCCTGACGTCGGTCGGCATGCTGGTCGGCGCCGCCGCCTCCCGCCTGACGGCCGAGACCACCGTCTGGCAAATCGATCCGGCCAAGTGCCTCCGGTGCGGACTCTGCGCCACCGCCTGCGTCCTCGAACAATCCGCGGTCAAGTGTGTTCACAGCTTCGCCCTCTGCGGTTATTGCGAGCTCTGCACCGGGTACTTCATTCCCGAACCGAACGCGCTCAACACCGCCGCGGAAAACCAACTCTGCCCAACCGCCGCCCTGCAGCGACACTACGTTGAAGATCCCTACTACGCCTACACCATCGACGAGAACCTGTGCATCGGATGCGCCAAATGCGTCGACGGCTGCGCCCGGTTCGGCAACGGCTCCCTCTATCTCCAGATCCGACACGACCGCTGCCTCAACTGCAATGAGTGCTCGATCGCGCGCGTCTGCGCCGGCAACGCCTTCCGCCGAGTGCCCGCCAGCCATCCGTACCTCCTGAAACAAACCCATTGAGGATGCACGCGACGCGGATCACCTTCCCGGGCCGGTTCCTCGCCGCGTGCGCCACGGGGGCGTTGGCGCTGGCCGAACAACGATTCCCCCCGCCCGATTTCGAGTCCGGCTACCAGATCCCCATCACCCAGACGCCCCCGCCACGGGCTCTCGCCCTCCAGTACCTCGACGTGGTCCTGCTCCTCGTCGCCCTCGCACTCGCCTGGTACTTCGTCTACCGCCGACGCTCCCGGCGCGGCGTCCTCTGGCTTTCCCTCGCGTCGCTCCTCTACTTCGGGTTCTACCGCGAAGGTTGCATCTGTGCCATCGGCGCCCCCCAGAACATCGCTCTCGCCCTCGCCGATCCCACCTACGCCATCCCGTTCACCGCCCTTGCGTTCTTCGTTCTCCCTCTTGTCTTCAGCCTTCTCATGGGACGCGTGTTCTGCGCGGCCGTCTGCCCCCACGGCGCGCTCCAGGATGTGATCCTGATCAAGCCCGTCAAGGTCCCCGCATGGCTCGAACAGGGATTGAGCATCGTCCCCTACCTCTTCCTCGGAGCCGGCGTCGCCGTGGCCACCACCGGCGCCACGTTCCTTCTCTGCCGTTACGATCCCATCGTTCCCCTGTTCCGAATGACCGGAAGCTGGCCGCTGGTGGCCGCCGCCCTCGGCACCGTGGCGCTCGGGCTCTTCGTCGGCCGACCCTACTGCCGCTTCCTCTGCCCCTACGGCGCCTTGCTCCGGCTCGGATCGCTCGTCGCCAGGTGGCGCGTCCGAATCACGCCGGACTATTGCACCCAGTGCCGGCTCTGCGAAACCTCCTGCCCCTTCGGCGCCATCCGCGAGCCCGCACCCGCCGCCGGTCCGCCAACAGCCCTGGATCGGGACCGGCGGCGCCTCGGCTGGTTCCTGCTCGGCTTGCCGCTGCTGGTGTTCCTCACCGGCTGGGGCGGCTCGCACCTCGGACCTCCAGCCTCCCGGCTCCACCCCACCGTCGCCCTCGCCGAACGCTACCTCGCCCCGGCCGAAACCCGGCCGCCAGTTGCCACACCAACCCCTGAAAGCCTGGCCCTCGACCGCGCGAACCAGGATCCCAAGACGCTCCTCACCGAGGCGCGGCGGATCCAGCAGCGGTTCCACCGGGCCGGTTGGGGCTTCGGCATCTGGGCCGGCCTCGTGCTCGGCTTCAAGCTCATCAGCCTCACCCTGCGCCCCATGCGCACCGATTTCGAACCCGATCGCGCTGCCTGCGTCGCCTGCGCCCGGTGCTTCCTCTCCTGCCCCAACGAACGGGTCCGACTTGGCTTGCTCCCGCCCGACGCGATCCCGGCCGGCAATGAGAACCCCCGATCCGAGGCCGCGCCTCGCTAGAGTCCTCGCCCCATGCGTGACGCCGCCTCCTCAACACCCGCTGCCCCGGCCCCGATACCTGCCCCGGCCGCCCTCGCGCTCCAGCGGGCTGCGATCGTCGCGGCCGCATTCTGCTTCCTGGTCCTGGCCAGCCTCGCCATCCGCCATGTCCAGTCGCGCCAAGCCGACCCGTGGAAATCACCCGAGCTCCTCGCCCTCAAAGAGCGCCTCACGACCCAGCCCAAGGACGAAGCGCTCAAGGAGCAAATCCGCCACATGGATCTCGAGCTGCGCCAGCGGTACTTCCAGCATCAGACCTTCAGCCGCTATGGCGCTTGGCTCCTCCTGGGCGGCGCCATCGTCCTGGTCGCACTCTCGAAGCGCGCGGTCGCCGCAGTCGCCCAGCCTTACCTGCCGCCCACCGCAGGGGCTCTCCCCGGCCGTTCGCATGACCCGGCGCGGCGCACGCAATGGACCCTCGCCTTCGCCTGCGCAGCCCTCATCCTCACCGGCGCCGCCCTCGTCCTCGGGTCCGCCTCCCTTCTCCCGCGAAGCGACGCCGCGCTCGAACGCCTTCTCTCGCGACGGGCGGGCGGCGACGAGGAACTGCCCGTCCCCTCCCCCGAAGTCGCCAGCCAACAGTGGCCGAGGTTTCTCGGGCCGCTCGGGAACTCCTGCTCGACCAACGCCCGGTTGCCCGAGCGCATCGACCCCGCCACCGGCGATGGCATCGCCTGGAAAACCCCCATCCTCCTGCCCGGCTTCAATTCGCCCCTCGTCTGGAGCAACCGCGTGTTCCTGGCCGGCGCCGATGCCACCAACCGGGCCGTCATCGCCTTTGACGCCGAGTCCGGCGCCCTCCTTTGGCAACGCCCGGCCCCGCCCAATCCGGCCGCCGCCGCCAATCAGGTCGAGGTGAGCGAAGGCACCGGCTACGCCGCGTCAACCATGGCCACCGACGGGCTCCGTGTCTATGCGTTCTTCGCCACCGGCGATCTCGCGGCCTTCCGCTTCGACGGCACTCTGGCCTGGTCGAAGCACCTCGGCCCCCTCAAGAACCAATACGGCCACGCAACCTCCCTGATCACCTGGCAGGGACGATTGATCCTCCAGTTGGACCAGGGACAGGCCGAACAGGGACGTTCCCGCTTGTATGCCATCGACGGCGCCACCGGCCGCGTGGTGTGGGAACGCACCCGGCTGGTGCCCGAGTCCTGGGCCACACCCCTCCTCGTCGACACCGCCAATCGCCCCCAAATCGTCACCCTCGGCGGGCAATGGGTCATCGCTTATGCCGCAAACGACGGCACTGAGATCTGGCGCGCCGACCTGCTCACCGGCGAGATCGCCCCCTCGCCCATCGTCGCCGGCCCCCTCGTGCTCGTCGTCAGCCCCAACGACCGCCTCATCGCCCTCCGCCCCGACGGCCAGGGCGATGTCACCAAGACCCACATGGCATGGTACACGGACGAAACCGCCCCCGATATCTCGAGCCCTGCCAGCAACGGCGAATTCGTCTTCTCCGTCGCCACCTTCGGCATGCTCACCTGCATCCGGCTCGACGACGGTAAGAAGGTCTGGGAACAGGACCTGGGTATGGAAGTCCACGCCTCCCCTGCCATCGTCGGCAATGAGTTGCTCCTCCTCGGCCGTAAAGGCGCCGGGATCATCGCCGCCGCTGCCGCCGAATACCGGGAGCGAATCCGCTTTGACCTGGGCGAAGCCGTGGACGCCAGCCCCGCCCTGGCCGGCGGCGCCGTGTTCCTGCGCACGCAACAACACCTCATCCGGTTCGGACGCCCCGCCGGAACGTCGTCCCCCACCCCATGAGCGCCCCCCCACTCTTGTCCGACCCAGGCCTCGGCGTCGAGGTGCTCGAGAACCCGGCGCCGCCTGTGGACTTGCAGATGGTCGATGCCCTCATCCAACGAATCGGCCGCACACCCGATGCCCTGATCCCGCTCCTCCAGGCGATCCAGGGACATTTCGGCTACCTCCCCCACGCCGCTCTCGAACACGTCTGCCGCCAAACCGAAATCACCCCCGCCGCCATCACCGGCGTCTCGACGTTCTACGACATGTTCCGGCACCAGCCGGTCGGCAAATACATCATCCGCGTCTGCCGGGGCACCGCCTGCCACGTCACCGGCGCGGAGCGCGTCGATGACGCCCTCCGCCGGCATCTCCGGATCCCCGCCGGCGATGACACCGATCCGGACCGCCAGTTCACCATCGAACCCGTGGCCTGCCTCGGGTGCTGCACTCTCGCCCCCGTCGTCAAGATCGGCCCCACCACGTTCGGCCATTCAACCGCTGAAAAAGTCCCGGGTATCCTCAGAGACTTCCTCGACCGCCAAAGGTCCGAAGCCGCCGACACCCGCACCACCGAGGACGCCCCCGCCCCGCGAACGGCCCCGGTCCAAATCCGTGTCGGACTCGGCTCCTGCTGCATGGCCAAGGGCAGTGACCGCCTGTTTCATGCCCTCGAAGAGGGAGCCCGCCGCGCCGGAACCGGGGTCGTGGTCAAACGGGTCGGCTGCGTCGGCATGTGCCACCGAACGCCGCTCGTCGAAGTCGCCCAGGAGGGAAGACCCAGCCGGTTCTACGCCGGCCTCGGCCCGGCCGAAGCCGCAGCCCTGCTCCGCCGCCATGCCCGACCGCCAACCCTGATCCGGCGTCTGGCCGATCGCTGGCACGACGCGCTCGATCAATTGCTCGTCGATCGCGCCGACGCCGAGACCATCCAGGGCTGCCGCATGGACCCCCGCGCGCCCGCCCCCGCCGCGTTCCTCGATCCGCAAACCCATATCGCCACCGAACACTTCGGCCGACTCGACCCCCTCGACCTCGACGAGTACCAAGCCCACGGCGGCTTCGTCGCGCTCCGCCTTTGCCTCGAACAGATGGCGCCCCCGCAAATCCTGGATGCCATCGAGCGCTCCGGCTTGCGCGGCCGCGGCGGCGCCGGATTCCCCACCGGCCGGAAATGGCGCGTCGTGCACGCCCAGCCCGGCGCCGCAAAATGGGTCGTCTGCAACGGCGACGAAGGCGATCCCGGCGCGTTCATGGATCGCATGATCCTCGAGTCCTTCCCCTACCGCGTCATCGAGGGCATGGCCATCGCCGCCCTCGCCGTCGGCGCCAATCGCGGGATCCTCTACATCCGCCACGAATACCCCCTGGCCGTCCGCCGGGTGTCCGCCGCGCTCGCGGAACTCGAACGCCGGGGCTGGATCGGCGACCGCCTCCTCGGCACCAACCGCCCGTTCCACGTCGCCATCCAAGAGGGCGCAGGCGCGTTCGTCTGCGGCGAGGAAACCGCGCTCATCGCCTCGGTCGAAGGGCGCAGGGGCATGCCGCGCATGCGGCCGCCGTACCCGGCCGAGTCCGGCCTCTGGGGAAGACCCACGCTCATCAACAACGTCGAGACGTTGGCCCAAGTGCCCTGGATCCTCCGCCAAGGCCCCGAGCGCTTCGCCGCCATCGGAACCGCCTCGAGCAAGGGTACCAAGGTCTTTGCCCTCGCTGGACGGGTCCGCCGCGGCGGCCTGATCGAAGTCCCCATGGGCACCACCATCCGCCAAATCGTCGAGGGCATCGGCGGCGGCGTCGCCGAGGGCCGCCGCTTCAAAGCCGTCCAGATCGGCGGCCCCTCGGGCGGATGCGTCCCGGCACGGCTGGCGGATACCCCGATCGATTACGAGTCCCTCCGCGAGGTCGGCGCTATCATGGGGTCCGGCGGACTCGTCGTCCTCGATGATACAACCTGCATGGTCGATATCGCGCGCTACTTCCTCCAGTTCACCCAGGATCAATCCTGCGGCAAATGTACCTTCTGCCGCATCGGCACCCGGCGCATGCTCGACATCCTCGACCGGCTCTGCGCCGGCCAAGGACGGCCCGATGACCTGCCCGAGCTCGAAAACCTCGCACGCCAGGTCAGCCAAGGCAGCCTCTGCGGTCTCGGCAAGACCGCCCCCAACCCCGTCCTCACCACCCTTCGCTACTACCGGGACGAGTACCAAGCGCATCTCGAGGGCCGCTGCCCCGCCGGCAAGTGCGTCGCCCTGATCCGCTATCACATCACCGCGGACTGCACCGGGTGCACCCTCTGCGCCCAGCATTGTCCCGTCAACGCCATCCCCATGACCCCCTACGCCCGACACACGATCAATCTCGACCTCTGCACCCGCTGCGATTCCTGCCGGCAAGTCTGCCCCCACCACGCGGTCGAGGTCCTTTGATCCCCCCCGCCATGCCCCTCCGGCTCACCATCGATGGACGCGAAGTCGAGGTCCAGACCGGCCAAACAGTCCTCGACGCCGCCCGCCGACTCGACATCGATATCCCAACGCTCTGCTACCTCGAACGGTGCGGGCCCCTCACCTCCTGCCTCGTTTGCCTCGTCAAGGTCGTTGACGGCTCAGCCAGCCGACTGGCTCCCGCCTGCAGCCTCCCCGCCCAGCCCGGCATGACCATCGAAAGCGAAACCCCCGAGGTCCACAACGCCCGCCGTACCGCCCTCGAACTCATCTTCAGTGATCACGTCGGCGATTGCCTCGCGCCGTGTCATCGCATCTGCCCCCTCGAACTCAATGTCCCCGTCATGCTCCGCCATGTCGAAGCTGGCGAACTCGACCAGGCCGCCGCCCTCGTGCGCGCTGCCCTGCCCCTCCCCGCCGTGCTCGGCCGCTTGTGCCATCACCCCTGCGAAAACGGTTGCCGCCGCGGCGCCCACGACCAACCCGTCGCCATCCGCGACGTGGAACGGTTCGCCGCCGACCATGACCTCGCCGCCAAGACGCCGCATCCCCCCCACGCCCGGCCGCCCGCCAGCCACACCGCCGCCGTCGTCGGCGCCGGCCCCGCCGGGCTCGCCACCGCCTCCTTCCTCCAGCGGGAGGGCGTCGCCGTCACCGTCATGGACCGACAGCCGGAACCCCGCGGCAGTCTCCGACGCGCGATCGAGGGCGGCACACTCCCTCCCGAGGTCCTTCGTGGCGAGATCCAACAGATGCAGGCCGACGGCATCGCCTTTCGCCCCAACCACGAGCTGGGACGCGATGTCGCTCTCGCCGATCTCCTCGCCGCCTTCGACGCCGTCGTGCTCGCCCTCGGCGACTCCGGCAAGACCCAAGCTGCCGCGCTGGGCCTCTCGACCGGACCCCACGGAATCACCGTCGATCCCATCACCAGCGCCACCGCCATCCCCCGCCTCTTCGCCACCGGGGCGACCGTGAAACCCACCCCCCAGCTCCTGCGCGCCCTGACCGAGGCGCGCGCCACCGCCCTGAACGTCGCCCGCCACCTGGCCGGCGGCAGCCCAACCCCCCGACGCCGCCCCTTCTCGAGCATCATGGGCCGGCTGGATCCCGTCGAGCTCAAGGCCTTCCTCGTCGGCCCAAACCCCGCCCCGCGAACTCTGACCCCTTCCGGATTCCTCCACGGTTTCAAGCCCGCCGAGGCTGCAGCCGAATCCGCCCGTTGCCTGCATTGCGATTGCCGGGCCACTGGCCATTGCCGCCTCGAACATTATGCCCAGCTCTACCGCGTCGACGCCGGCCGGTTCCGATCCCAACGCCGGCCGTTCGCCCAGGACCGGCATCATGCCCACGTCCTCTTCGAGCAGGGTAAGTGCATCCTCTGCGGGATCTGTGTCAAAATCGCCGAGGCCGCCCGCGAACCGCTCGGCCTCACGTTCGTCGGACGCGGCTTCGATGTCCAACTGGCCGCCCCCCTCGATCGGACTCTGGCCGAGGGCCTCGAGAAAGTCGCGCGGGAGTGCGTCGAAGCATGCCCCACCGGGGCCCTCGCGTTCCGCCACCAGCCTCCAGCCGCGGGCGATGACCGCGGTGGATGAAAGGGGGCCGTTACAGCATCTCCCCGCCGACTGCAATCTGTGCTCCGCCCTGAATCGGCGAGGAACCATCCCCCACCGATTCGGGTCGGATCGCCGATTGACTGGAACAGCCGCCGATCCGCCCTCGACGCGGGCGGCTACAGCATCTCCTCGCGGACTCGCGGTCGGACGCCCACCCGATAGTATCGTGTCCCCGCCATCTCCCCGAGTAACCGCCACGTCTCCAACCACAGCCCGCCTGGCATTGACACGCCGGGCACACGCTCGATGCCCGACTCGATCTCCGACCACTCCCGCAGGTCCTCGGACCCCTCGATCCCAATCACCGCGCCGTCCCCAGCAACCGGACGGGTCCACGTCAGCTCCACAGTCCCCGTCCCACCCGCAGCGCCCGATGAACGGTACCGGACCCCCACAATCACCAGATTCTCCCCCGCAGGCTCGACCCCGGTCACAAACCCGGCCTCGGTCAACGCACTCCATTCCCCCGTCCCACCGCGGACCCGCGCCCGTAGGATCACCGGCTCGGTTATCGTCAGCGGACCGGCATAGGGCGCGCCCTGTGGATCGCCCGTGACTGCCCGGCGCGGATCCGAACCATCCGTCGTCACAAAGATCGTCCCCGACGCCGCGCCGATCTCCAACAACGTGCCCCCGGGGACAAAACCGCCGCGGACCGAAAGCGAAGGAGCAGCAACCGACGCAAGCAGCCCCGCCGCGCCAAGCTCGTTCAAGATGGCATAATCGTTCGCTTCCTCGAACAGGCTCGGCAGATAGACATCGCTCACGTACTCGACCGCCGGAAGCCAGTCCGCTTCGCGGGTGTACTCGCGCTTGACCGGGACCCCGGGTCGGCTCTCGGTGTTCCCGTAGGGCGTCTCGTCTGCCGTGTCGCCCCACCGCGCGCTCTCCGCCACGATCGCCTTGTCCAACACCCCCGCCAACGCAGTCCACCGGGACCGGCTCGCCTCGAGGCTCAATGCCCCGCCCTCGCTCAAGTGCCGCTGCACACGGTCCGCAAACAACAGCCGAAACTCGGCATTCCCACGCAACGCCTGAAACAGGGCCGAGGGCGTGCCGGCATGTTTCGCGGCGGTCCGGTTGATCCCGTGGTTGTCCAAGGCGATCTCCTGATCCCAGGCGAGGAATCGCCACCTCGCCCCCGGGACCACGCGGTTCCGAACCGCCACCCAGTTGTGGTGCGGCCAGTCCTCGCAGTCGGCAAACAGATGCAGGAGCACATAGTCAGCCAGATTCACCACATCAACCTGCTCGCTGAACGCCGCGTAGGCCTCCGCACTCTGCAGCCCGGCAGCCGCCATCGACTGGACCGCATCCCATGCCACCCGCTGGCCCGCCTTCAATTCGTTGAAATCCGCCAGCACATCGTAGTCCTCAGCCCGCCCCCCGAAGTGCCCCGCACAAAACCGTTCATCGATCCGCTCCGAGAGATTGTACACCCCCCAGTAGAGCCCGTTCACCGTCACGTGGACAAACAAGCTCGCCGACGACGGATGCCCCATCGCCCGCAGCGAGTCCCGAATCCAGACGTCCCGAAAGCAAACCGAGTCGTCCGGCCGGTACCGGGCCGGATCCCACGAGACCAACGCCCAGCCGTCCGTGAAAAAAGGCCGGAGCACCAGCCGGTCAAACGTCGTCACCCCGCAGCCGGGAAACAGGTCGTGATCGAGCCGCGACGCCCCATACTCGCCCCGGAAAGCCAGCCGGAAGCCGTGCTTCTGCAGTCGATAGGGCCGCCGGCTCGAACCGCCGTGGATCCGGATGCCCGCAGGCACCAGGAACCCGTCCCCACCCTCCGCGTCCCGGGGCAGGTACTCGATCGCACACGCCTTCTCCCAACTCGATCCCGAGGACAACGGATGCGAGTAGATCCCCGCAGCCGCGCCCAGGAAGTCCTCCGGATCCATGGTCACCGCCACAAACGGCAGAGTACGCAACGCGTCATCCACACCGTAGCCAGGCCGCGTCGCCGTCACCACGTTCGGATCCATCTCGTAATCCGCCGGCACCGTGCCGTTGCCGGCGCCGTCTTGCGCGTCCACCTCCGAATCCATCCCCCACGTCAATGGCCACCCCGACGGCGCCGCCGGCTGCCCGGCGATCTCACCCAGATCCAAATACGTCACCGTCTCAGTCACCGACGGGATCCAGCCGGCTCGAAACCCACGGGCCCGCAGCACCGTCGTGCCGGAGACGTGAATCGGCCCCGTATACGGAAAGCCCGTCGCCGCCGTCGGCTCACAGCCATCCAGCGTGTACCGGATCTCCGCCCCGGCGGTCGCACACTCGAACGACACGCCCGCGTCCGTCGCCAACACCCCGCGCCCGACACTCGGCCGCGGAGCCGCCACCCAACCCGGCGAACCCAACCCGTTCGCCGACCCCGGCGTCGGGTTCTTGAAGAAACTGACCGACGACGCCGATGCGGTCCGGATTTCGAGCGTGGGCATCAGGAGAAAATCCGCGTCGTCCGCCGACACATTCAGCCCCTGGATCGCCAGCACGTTCGCGCCTTCGACCACCAACTCAGCCGGCCACTCGATCGCCTCGAAACCCGACCCCCCCGGGTCAGCCCCAACGGCTGTGGCTGCCGAGTCCCACCGCAACACGTCCGGCGCGTTCCGCCGCCCAATCTCGACCCCATTGATCCACGCCACAAAACCGTCGTCATACCGCATCCGCAATACGCCGCCCGTCACCGACCCCGCGTCCGCAACCGCAAACGGCAGCCGGACGCAGACCGACGCGTTGCGCCCTGCCATCGCCGCTTCGGTGTCGGTCCGCACATCCGCACCGAAAGCCGACGAACAAATCCGCAAGGCGTTCAGAAACACCCCGTAACTCGTGCACGACGAGTCCCGCCGCGCCTCGATCCAGAGCCGCCCCGCCGCATCCGCCGCCGCCGTGCAGACCATCCGATACCGCTCGTTGGTGCCAGGCAGCACCGACCCGTCGAAGGTGTACAGCTCCGCAAATCGCTCGCCGTTGATCGACCAGTTCGAGACCCGTCTCCCCACGCTGCCCGTGTCGAAAGACCAGAGCTCGACCTGATAGTCCCGCCCCGCCACTAACCCCGAGATCTCGACGTCCAAACCGCCGTTCCCGGTGAGATCCGTCGCGAAGATGAAGTCCCGCAGCAAAGCCGACTCCGTAAACCCACCCCCAGCCACCGGAGTCTGCCGCACCCGGTCGTCCAACCCCACCCCGCCCACGGGCGTCACCGTCACCCGGACACCCCCAAAATCCCGCGTCACCGGCGCGTACTGAATCGCCCCGCCGCCGCCAACGCTGTCCAGGGTGAACGCCGCGAACCCGGGCTCGACAAGGTCCGTCGTGCGGTCATTGAAATCCACGCTCAAGACCAGGGCCCCAGGCCCGCCCGCGTCGTAGCCCAACGCCGTCCGCCCCTCCGCCCACGAGACCCCGGCAAAGCCCGGCTCGATCCACGATAACCCCAAAACCCCGTCCTCGGGCACATGCCACCACACCGGGCTCCCGGCCGGCAGCACCTCGAGAAGGCTGACACCCCCGGTCGGCCCCGCCGAGACGTTGGCACGCTGGTCCGGATAGACCGGGGCGAATTCAGACACCACCGGCGCACCCCCCGGCGCCACCAAGGCGAGATACTCACCCGCCCCGTCGAGCTTGAAGTTCGTGTGCAGCGGTCGTCCCGGCGTCGCCCGGTCCTTCCCCGAAGCAAACACCACCATGTAGCCCCCGGCCGCGAGATTCGTCGCAGGAAACGTCCACTTCAACAACACCCGCGCGTCGTCCGTCAAGTGCCACCCGCCCAAATCCACCGGCACCATCCCCGGATTGTGAACCTCGATCCAGTCCGGATGCGCCCCGTCCTCATCCTCCAACCCGCCGTCATTGATCGCCAGAAACTCGCTGATCTCCAATCCCTGCCCCTGAACCCCCATCGCCACAAGCGCGCCAAGCGCAAACCCTAGTGTGGCGCGCCAAAGACTGGTCGGGATCGCATTCAGGACCGGCCCAGCATGCCGCACACGGCCAGGGAGTTCAAGTCGCGCAACAAAGGGATTGCATTCCCGCACGTCCGGCCGTAGGGAAGAGGGCGAACATAGCGCGCCGGCTGCTGGGCAAGAAGCCCGCGCGCGTGCCGTGACCCGCAGCCGTAACCGGACATGACATCATCGGAGATCAAACCCATGAGAACACCCACCGCCTCCCGAGGACTCCTGCCGCCCGGCTTGGCCCTCGCCCTCGCCCTCGCCCTCGCAGCCACCACCGCACTGGCCACTCCTTACGCCACCTGCCTCACCAACAGTAATGGCGTCATCTCCTTCCGCCTGAACGAGGCGGCGGACAACGTCAAAATCCTCTGGAACAGCGGGGCTTCGAGCGTCGACCTCGGCCCCCTCGGCAAGGGCTTGACGGTTACAGACCTCTCGGCTCAAGGAGTCACCAGCCCGTTCCAGGTCGAGGTCACCAAGGTCGCCGGCCCCGGCTACCTCCAAGGCGCCGTCAATCAAATCAGCGATGACGCCAATACGTTCGTCCAATTCACGAACCAACGCGGCCTCGCCATCAATAAGAACCCCGCCAGCCCCTACTTCGGCCGCGTCTACGTCGCCGTCGCCACCGCCGCCACCACAGGCACCGGACGCGCCATCGGCCAGGGCATCTACGTCTTGAATGCCGATCAAACGGACGCGCTCGGCCAGGGTGACACCGCCCTCACCGGGGGCCTGACCTGGGACCCCGATCCCTCCACCGGCTCCGAAGGCCCCTACCGCCTCACGATCGGCCCCGACGACAACCTCTACATCGCCGATTGGTCGGATAACACCGGCTGCCTCTTCGTCACCGACCCCAATGTCGGCGAAAACGCCATGGCCATCAATGTGTTCGAAGGGATCGGCGGGCCCAGCGCCCCCATCTATTACCACGGCAGCGTTTACGCCTGTTACGTCGAAGGTTCCCTCGCCACCGGTGACCTCGTCGTCTACAGCGGTGACGAAGACCTCGCCCCCGCCAGCAGCGTCTGGCGTTACGACATCGGTGCCGGACCCCTCCCCTATGCCGGCGAGCCCACCCTCCTCTTCACCGCCGGCCTGACATTGTCCCAGGTCGCCGACCTCGCCCGCGGCCCCGATGGCACCTGGTACAAGAGCCAGCGCCGCGCCATTCCGTCCAGCCCGGCTTCCCAAAGCACCTCCGGCGGCAGCGGCATCTTTGTCATCTCCGCGGACGGCACCACGGAGCTCTGGGCCTCCCTCCAGGCAACCCGTGACCTTTACCCGGACAACGCCGCTGTCGTCGATTCCCTCATCGAGACCCGCGGCATCGAAGTCTCCCCGGACGGCAAATACCTCGTCTCAATCCGCGGCGACAACAACGCCATCCGCATCCTGCCGCTCGAGAACGGCATCCCCAACCTGGCCAACATGGTCACCATGGCCACCACCCCCACCACCGCAATCGGACGCGAAGTCGCCTTCGACGCCGCCGGCAATCTCTACACCGTCAGTTCGGGCCAGGGCCGGCTCCGCGTTTACTCCCCCGGCGGACGCACCAAGGCCACCACCGGCTCGGATGGCACCTTCTCCATCGAAACACCGCCGGAAGTCACCGTGACATCCGACCTTACCCTCGTCGCCGAAGCCGGCCCCACCACCGCCACCCTCACCGTTGCCCGCACCGCCGGGAACGTCTCGTCGCCGCTCACCGTCACTTTCAACACATCCAATACCGCCACCCGCGGCACCGATTACGTCCTCCAGGTCAACGGCGTGACCGTCACCGGTAACCAGCTCGTCATCCCCGCCGGCAGCGCCAGCGTCAATGTCGCCCTCGTCGCCCTCGACGACGCCGAAGCTGAACTGGCCGAGACCGCCACGTTCGCACTCGACCCGGGCCAGGACTACGCCGTCGGCCTGCCCCCAAGTCAGGCCGTCGTCATCCTCGACAATGAGCCGCCCGTGGTCGATCTCACCGTGGTCCTGCCCTCGATGTATGAGCGGCTCGCCGCCGATTATGCCCGGTTTAACATCGTCCGGCGCGGCGATACCAACGCCGAGAGCTTCACGGTAAACCTCAACTACGCCGGCACCGCTGCCTCGACCCGTTATACCGCCCCGCGCAGCGTCACCGTCGAACCCGGGGTCGTCAACCAGACTTTTGACATCAACCCGCTCAACGATGCCCTCCTCAACGGCGACCAAACCGTCGTCGCCCAAGTCGCCGCCGGCACCGGCTACGCCGTCGGCACAACCAGCCCCACCGCCACCGCCACCATCGTCGACGACGAACTGCCGCCCGAAGACGTTATCTGGTCCGAAAACTTCAATGCCGAAGTCTCCGCCAATTGGGCCCTCCGATTCGGCTCCGCCAACAACATCGATGACTACCGTGTCGGTGGGTACGGCCTCACCACCTTCAGCTACGATTACACCTCCGGTTGGTGGTGCCCGCCAATCCCCGCCGCGCCCCATTCGGCATCCGATACCCTCGGCCTCTACATGACCGTGAACAAGGATGAAACCACCGCCCTCGGCGGCGCCGGCATCAACGTCTATCCCATCGACAAGTCCTTCAGCGGCAATTACGCCGTCCGATTCGACATGTACTTGATGGTCGGCAGCGGGTCGTCCACCACCGAGTACGCCCTCTTCGGCATCAATCACGACGGCGACCACACCAATTGGTTCCGTAACTCGAGCGGCGGCGTCCCCAACAGCCCCACCTTCGACGGCCTCTTCTTCGGCATCGAAGCCGACGGCGCGGCCCTGGGCGATTACGTCATCTACAGCGCGCCCGCGACCTCCGGGAACAACCCGACACCCCTCACCCCGGGTGTCAATGCCTCGACCCTCACCGGGATCTTCAAGACCGGACCCTATAACGGCTTCAACTTCCTGCCCGGCGCCCCCGGCAACGGCGAGAACTCGACCACGCCCTCCTGGGCCGACGTCGAGATCCGCCACGCCGCCAACGTGGTCACCCTCCTCATCAATCGCACGCCCATCATGAGCTACACCAACACCACGCCGTTCACGAGCGGCACCATCATGCTCGGTTACTGCGATGCCTACGACTCGATCATGGTCGGCAATTCGTGCGTGATCTACGACAACGTGCGCGTCATCCGGCTCGCCGCCACCACAGCCCCCGACATCACCGGCATCGACGTCGTCGGCGCCAACGTCGAGATCGCCTTCAAGGCCGAGACCACCGATACCCCCAGCGCCTTCACCCTCCAGGCCGCCGAAACCGTCCAGGGCGCCTACAATGACGTGCCCGCCACCCTCACCGGCTCGAACGGCAACTTCAAAGCCGTCATCGCCCAAAGCGGCCCGCGCCAGTTCTACCGAGTCAAGCGCAACTGAGCCCTGTCATCTTGTGCCCGCAGGTGCCTGCACCTGCGGGCACTGAACGCGGCGGACGCCTGCGGCAATTGGCGTGCTCTGCCCCCAAAAGGGGCTAGCCCTGGGCAAACACGGCACTGCCATGGCCGCGGGCGAGGTGCACATAGGCGTCGCCCACTCGCATGAGCGACAGGTTCCTCCGACCTCCTGGCAAAGGCCGAAGCCGAAGCCGCCGGGCGCCGGCCAGCCTGTTCCCAACCGGACTGCCGATCGAAGTCAATCCACACCAAGTCGCTGCGCTCGAACGCTCCCATATCAAAGCGATTCCCTCCCGCCGCTCAATCAGCGCTCCTCCCTGCATACGGTTGACAATAAAGCAGTATCCCTGTATCTACAGCTCCATGAAGACGACGATCGATCTTCCAGACGGGCTGCTTCACCGGGCGAAAGTCACCGCGGCCAGACGCCGGACAACGCTCAAATGCCTTGTAGTCGAAGGACTTGAACTTGTTCTGCAGTCGCCTTCGCATTCCTGCTCGGCTGCCACCACCACACCGCCGGACGACCCATGGTTCGAAACGGACGCCTACGATGTGCCCGTGCTCAAACGCCGTGGGGTCACCGTTACGGATGAGTTGCTTGAGAAGATGCGGGAGGAGGAAGGGATCTGATGCCTGCTTGGCTCCTCGACATCAATGTGCTGGTCGCCCGGCAGGACGTGGACCACGAGCATCACGAGCGGGTGGCGCGTTGGTGGCACCAGCGCACAGCCGACGGATGGGCGACTTGTCCCCTTACGGAGAATGGGTTTGTGCGCATCCTGGGACACCCTTCCTATCCCGGATGGCCAGGCACACCGGAACGCGCCGCCGCCGCCTTGAGCCGGCTGATCGCTGCCATACCCGGACATCAGTTTCTGCCAGATGAGATCTCCCTGCTCGATCTCTCGGTGGTACCTTCGTTGGAGGGCGTCGGACCGCGCGCGCTGACCGACCTGTATCTGCTTGCCCTGGCGGTCCATCACGGTGCCGTCTTCGCGACGCTCGATGCCCGGATCCAGCCCGGGCTCGTGCCCGGTGGTCCCGCCGCCTTCGTGGTCATCCGCTGATCCACCCCGGCCGGTCGGAGCGCAAGATCAAACTCCCCCCGGAACCGACACCGCACGCCCCCGTTCCGATACGGTTGCCCTGCGCTGGCAGCCTGTGTATTGTCCTGGGTTTTATGGCAGTCGACATGAACGACACCAATCCGATCGATCCTCAGGTCGCCTCTCCGGAGGCCCCCGAGTCCCCCGCTCATCCAGCGCCGTGCGGAGTCAATCCATCCGCGCCGGCCCCGGAAGCACCCCAAGCCACGGCCCCACTGACGCCGGCCCAACTCGCGGACCTAGAAGCGCGCGCGGCCAAGGCGGATGAGCATTGGGACCGGTTCCTCCGCACCGCCGCCGATTTCGAGAACTACAAGAAACGCGCCGCCCGGGAACGGCAGGAAGCCGCGCGCGTCGCCAACGAAAAACTCCTCGAAAGCCTCCTCCCCGTTCTCGACCACTTCGAGATGGCGATCGTCGCCGCGGACAGCGCGACCAGCCCGAACGTGGAATCGCTCCGCGCCGGCATCCAAATGATCCTCGGCCAATTGCGAACGGTGCTGACCGACGCCGGCCTCGAGGAAATCCCGGCCATAGGCCAACCGTTCGACCCGAACATCCACGAGGCGATCGCTCAGCTCGAGTCCACGGAAGTCGCCGAAGGCGTTGTGCTCCAGCAAGTCCGCAAGGGGTACCGATACCGGGATCGACTCCTCCGCCCCTCGAGGGTCGTGGTCGCCCGACCCCCGGCAGGCTGAACGGCGCCCGGCACGCCGCAACGCCGAGCACAACCCCTTTCCATAGCGCCTTGAACGCCATACCCCCCTCAAGCCGATGACCCGCCGCGATTACTACGAGGTCCTCGGAGTGGAACGTACGGCCAGCGCGGAGGACATCAAGAAGGCCTACCGCAAGCTGGCTCTCAAGTTCCACCCCGACCGCAACCCGGGCGACAAGTCCGCCGAGGACAAATTCAAGGAGGTGGGCGAAGCCTACGAAGTTCTAAGCTCTCCCGATAAACGAGCCATTTACGACCAGCACGGCCACGCGGCGTTCGATCCGCATCAACAGGCCGCCGGCCACGGCCACCCCTGGGGCGGCGCCGGCGGATTCCACGACCCGTTCGAGATCTTCCGCGAGGTGTTCGGCGGCGGCGCTGGCGGCGGCATCTTCGACGAAATCCTCGGCGGCGGCCGTCGCCGGGATCCGGGCGGTCCCCAGCGCGGCGCCCATCTGCGCGTCAGCATCGAACTGACCTTCGAGGAGGCCGTCCGCGGCTGCGAGAAGGAGATCACTCTCACGCGGCCCGAACCCTGCTCCGCCTGCAAGGGCACCGGCGCCGAACCGGGCAGCGGCCGCAAGAACTGCCCCACCTGCAAAGGCCACGGTCAGGTGGAACAGGTCCTGGGCGGCTTCATGCGGTTCCGACAGGTCTGCCCCCGCTGCCAGGGCGCCGGACGGGTGATCGAGAAACCCTGCCGCGCTTGCCACGGCTCCGGCCGCGAGGAACGCTCCGTCCGCATCCCCCTCCGCATCCCCGCCGGGGTCGACGACGGCACCCAGGTCCGGTCCACCGGGCAGGGCGAGCCCGGACAATTCGGCGGCCCGCCCGGGGATCTCTATGTCGTGATCCATGTCCGACCGCACGACGTCTTCCACCGCGACGGCAACGATCTGCTGTGCGAAATCCCTGTCAGCTTCGTCCAGGCCGCCCTCGGCACTGAAATCACCGTCCCAACCCTCGAAGGCGCCGCCCAGATCCGCCTCCCCGCCGGCACCCAACACGGCACCGTTTTCCGCCTCCGCAACCGCGGCGTCAAAAGCCCCGACGGCTACGGCAAAGGCGACCTCCATGTCCGCGTCCTGATCGAGGTCCCCACCCGGCTCAACGCCGCTCAAGAGGCCAAACTCAAGGAATTCGCCGCACTGTGCGACGCGACGGTCAATCCGCGCAGCCGCAGCTTCTTCGAACGCGCCAAAGACTTCTTCCGTTGATGCACCGCTTCCACCTGCCTCCAGCCGCCTGCCGCGGCTCCACCCTCACTCTCGCCGACAGGGAAGCCCACCACGCCCTCCACGTGCTCCGCGTCCAACCCGGCGACCGCGTCGCCGTCCTCGACGGCGCAGGCCGTGAGTTCCTCTGCGACGTCGCGGAGACGACTCGACACGAGGTCCGCCTCGCCGTTCGCCATGCCACCCAGCATCCTCCCCTGCCCCGGGACATCACGCTGATCCAGGCCGTCACCAAGTCGCGCAGCATGGATTGGGTCGTCCAAAAGGCTACCGAACTCGGCACCCGCCGAATCATCCCGGTCATCGCCGATCGCAGCGTGCCCCGGCTCGACTCCGGAGCCGCAGACCGCGCCACCAAATGGCAGGAGATCGCCGTCGAAGCCCTCAAACAGTGCGGCACCCCCTGGCTGCCCCGGATCGAACCGCCCGAACCGCTGGCCTCGTCCATCGCCCGCACCGAACGCTTCCCCCTCTCCCTGCTCGCCTCCCTCCAACCGGGCGCGCAACATCCCCGCGAAGTCCTGAAAGCCTACGCAGCCGACCACGGCGCCCCGCCCAAGGCTGCTGCCGTCTGGATCGGACCCGAGGGCGACTTCACCCCGGCTGAGATGCTCGAAATCCGCGCCACCGGAGCCCAACCGATCACCCTCGGACCCCTCGTCCTGCGCAGCGAAACCGCCGCCGTCTATTGTCTCGCCTTCCTCGCCTACGAACTGAACGCGTGACCGGTCATGGCTTCCGCAACCGCCCCGCGATGTCCGCCCGGAACGGCGGCGGTGCCAACCGCACCGTGCCGCCCGTCACCGTGACCTCCGCCTCCGCCAGGCGCTTGCCTTCGAGCGTATCCCACCACTCGACCCGCCAACGCCCGTCGTCGATCCCCTCCAGCAAGACCGTCGCACCCGTGACCGGCGCCGGATTCGACTCGAGCGCGCCGTTCGGCCAGTCGCACGCCTGATCCAACAGCCACACCAGCGCTTCGTCCCGCACCGCAACCCCGAAGGCCCGCACCCCGCCCTCGACCAACCCAAACCGGGCCGGCTTCAGGTCGCCCCGGCCCATGCCAGTGCCCTCGAGGAACGCGCTCAGCGCCGACCAGTGCCGATACAAGTCCGCGGAGTGGATGCTCTCCCACCACCACGTCATCCCCGTGCCCGCCGAACCCGTGAACGCCCCGCTCCAGATCGCCTGGTGCAGCGCCCGCAAATGCGGATCCGTGTCCGGTTTCCACCCCTTCCAGTCGGTTCCATATTCACTGACAAAAAACGGCTTCCCGTAGCGTTCAAAGAACCGCGCCTGCTTCTGCGCCGTCATCAGGGCGGGATGCTTCTCGTTGTAGGAGTGGTACTGGGCAAAGTCCATCTCGGCCAGCGCAAACAAGTCGGGACGCTCGCTGCCGCCCGTGAAGCTCGAAGAAATCAAGTGCTGATAAGGATCCAGCGCCCGCAGGCGGCGCCCGAGATCGCGATGCCATGCCACAACATCCGCGTGCTTCACGTAGGCATACGCGTTGTCGATCTCGTTGAAGAACTCCCACGCCAGCAGGTTCGGGAACGCCGACCACCGGGCCACCATGTACCGGAGCCGCTTCTCGTAAAGCTGCTTGGCCGCCTCGAGCGTGAAGAAGTCGTTCTGAGTCGCGCAAGGCCCCCCGTTCGCCGTGTTGTAGGGATGCTGCGGCCAGAAGTTGTTCCCCCCCCAGTAGTCGGGCTTGACCTCGAACATCCCGTGGTAGTCCAGACAGAGCATCACGCACACCCCGGACCGTTCCGCCTCCGTCAGCACCCGGTCCAATTGCCACGCCTTGTCGAGCCGATACCGCACCCGATCCCCCCGATCCCACTCGATCCCAAACGCCTGCGGCCACATCCAAAGCCGGATGTAGTTTATCCCCGCCTTCCGATACGCCGCCAGCCAGTCGTCGTAATCGTACGTCCCCCGGGATCCATGCCAGCAGGCGCAAAGACCGTTCAGGAAAAGCGGCGTGCCGTCATCCCACCGAAAATAGCGCCGCTCCTTGGGTTCGACCCGGATCAGACCCTGCCGCCGCCCCGCCACCGCCTCGATCCAGGACTCACCCCGCCCCGACGCTTGCCCGCCAACCACCGCCGTCGCCGTCAGCCGATGCCGGCCCGGCTCGAGAGGCAACCATCGCACTCTCCAGCCGGCTTCACCCCGCGGCTTCAGCACCTCGCGATTTCCCTCGAGCTCGCGATCGTAGTCCTGATGGTAAAACGCCGGCAGCCGCAAGCGCTTGCCCGATGGCGCCACCACCTCCAAGTCCACGGCCGCCACCTCCGGATCGAACGGGTTCGATACCCCAGGCACACCCTGGATCTTCATCTCCACTCGCTCGTGCACCTCCGGCCTGGCTTCCCCTCCCTCGATCCGCAGCCCGCTCCCGCTTTCCCCCGCCCAAGCAGGCGCCGCCAGTCCAATGCCCGCCAGCCCCGCCCATCCTGTCAACCGCCGCCACATGATACTCATACGCTTGTGCCTCCTCTCGCCCTCCGGTTGGAGGGCACCGATCGACTTCAACCACTCTGGCTGCGCGCCAACCGGTCCGCAACCACCTTCGCCTCCCGCCGCCGCATGAAACCCGTCATCCTCACTGCGCCTTCGCTTTCCCAACGCCCCCCGCCGACTCCAGAATCCCCAGGTGCCGACCCATCCAGTACGGCAACAGCCAAAACACCCCGTCGCCTTCGCTCTCGCCACCGTCCCCCTGGACCGCCAGCCAGGGATTCTGGTCGGTGCGCGAGTACGCGATCTCGCCCGGCGGCAACCGGCGATCCGTCTGCCACCGCTCGATCTCCGGGTACCTGCACAGCCGGACGTCTTCGCGGACCGTATTGTCCATCGTCCAGCGAACAAGATCCAGCGGCGTCTCCCGCAACAACGCCAGCGCCCCGTCGCAATTGGCCCGGCGTGGAGTCGTGCACAGGGCATAGATGAACTCGAAGAAAGGACTCCCGTCCCGGCGAACCGCCGCGTGCCACCGCTCCAGGCTTCGCCGATAGACCCGCCGCAGGCCGGGATCGGTCTCGAGTGTCAACAACGCCGGATACGCAAAGGCCAGAAGCTCGAAGTCGATGTAGGTCCTCCAGGCCGGATTCAAGTTCGGCGCCTCGAGCGCATTCCGGTCGTAATGATGATCGCGAATCAGGCGCCTGTAGTGGTCCGCATACCGGGAATCCCCGCTCACATGATGCGCCAACTTGAGAAAAGAGAGGAGCTCGACCGAGTTGATGCCCCGTTCCATGGCCCAGTCGGGGTCGCCATTGAGCCGCTCCGGTGCCCAAACACCCCACCGGGTCGGCGTCCCATCGAGATCCGTCAGGGTGTAACCATGCTCGATCAGGTGATCCATGATCCGTACCACCTGGGTCGCCACCCGCCGCCGATCCGCAGCGTCCCTGGCCAGCTCGTGAAATGCCCAATACCCGAAGAAATGCGCGGTCACCTCGTCGCTGCTGGTGTCTCCCTTCCAGAGCCATCGGCCATCCGCGGACACCCGCCAACGCAGCGGCACTCGCTTGTTGCGCGGATCCCGCACCTGCTCTTCAGCCCAGACCGGAGCCGGGATCTCCTCGTTGGGATCGTGAACACGCCGCCCATCGGCCGGCACTACCGTTCGCGCCAGGAATCCCGGAGTCCCCGTCACCCGCTCGAGAAACTCACACGCCCCCAACGCCCGCCGTGCCGCCGCCAGAGCCTCGGGATCGCCCGTCACCGCGTACCGATACGCCTCCATCGCCAGCGCCAAAGCCGTGTACCCACCGTCGTTGTCGTCGTCAGTCGGTTCCCAGGTCGCCAACTGCCCCGGCGTTCGCAGCCGGCACTGGCCCACAATCCCCGGTGGCCGCACGTGCCGTGCCTCGAGCACCCGATGAAAGCGCGCGGCCTTCGCCGCCAGCGTCAACTGTTCCGTGCGCAGCGCGCTCACGCCGGCAGCCGTCGCCACCCAAACCACCCCGTCATGCCCCACCGCGACGTCACGGACATCGTCCGACATCAGCCACCGCTGGCCACGCAGCACCTTCCACCTCCCCGACTCGTAGCAGGCCGCCCCCCGTGCCGTGCCGCACCACAGCGCCCCGTCCTCCCCCCGCGCAATAGCCCGGACGTCCTCCGACGGCAAACCGTCCCCAGCACCAATCGACCGCGTCAGCCGTTCCCCTTCGAACACCTGAATGCCACCCAGCGCCGCCGCCCACAACCGCCCGCCGCCCGCATCAACAACAGCCCGAACCGAGATGCTCGCCGCCGCACGCGCATCGACCCAATACCCGCTCCGTGCCCGCCGCCATGCGTAGAGCCCCATCTCGGTCGCCACCCACCACGTCCCTGCCGTACCCGCCGTAATCCCGCGCACATACCGGGTACACCCAGGTTCGACCTCCTCAGCCCAGCCCGCCCCCACACGCCAATACCCCCCCGGCCCGCCCGCCAGGACGATGCCCTCCGCCGAAACCCCAACCGCCCCGACCGGGCCAGCCACACCCTCGATCCTCTGGGCTCGCCCGCCTCGAATGCCATGGAGCCCGTTCCAGGCCCCCGCCCATACCGCCCCGTCCGAACCCGCCGCAACATCGAAGACCGGCCCTTCCCCACCCGCCAGAACCACCGGCACCCACGCCTCACCGCCGGGGGACAAAACGAAAACACCCGCGGCCGTTCCAACCCACACGCCACCATCCCGTGCCAAGGCCAAAGCCCGAACGTCACTCGCCCCACCGGCCGGCAGCCGATGAGCCTCGTGCACGTAGTGCAGCACGGGTTCGTCAAGATGCGAACCCGCAGCGGTGATGGAACCTCCCGCACAAACCCCGATGACGGCGCTCAAGGTCATCGCGCACACCGCAAGTCCGGCGATGGATCTCCCGATGCCGCGCATGCCTGTTCCTCTCCCTCTGCCATCTGAATCCATGTCGCACAACGTCACCGTGCTGCTTTGGTCCCTGTCCATCCCATTCGCCGGCTTGCTGCTCCTCTCGCTGATCTTTGGGCCGGACCCTGTGATACGCGCGCTGCAGAACGAGGGCGGTACCTTCCTCATTCCGCTGCTGCGCTAGACGCCACCTGTCTCTTCCACGAAGCAACGCGCGCTCGCGTCCCGTGGTGCTCGGCCTTCGCCTTGTCCCCGATCTTCACATAGAAAAGCGACAGGTTGGTGTGGACGAGTTGATCGTCCGGACGCAGCCGCTCGGCCTTATGACCCTCGGCGATGGCGCCGGCGTGGTCGCCGAGGCGACACAGCGCCATGCCCAGGGCAAGCTGCGCGTCGAAATGCTCCGGCGCTTCCGCCAGAATCCCCCGCAGTTTCTCCGCCGCCGCGGCGTAGTCCCCGCAGCTGAAATCGAACATCGCGTCGTCGTAGCGCTCGTCCCAAGTCGCCATAATTCCCTTTGACAATTCAGCCTATGACACGATTCTCCCGGGCACGCAAGTGCGGAGGATCACGATGAGGTTGCGCCTGATTTCGACCGATTTTGATGGGACAATTTTCGCCGAGTTCGAGAACCCGCCGGTGCCGCTGAGACTGCAGGAACTGCTGGGCCAATTCCAGCACGCCGGCGTCCCATGGGTCATCAACACCGGCCGCGATCTCACCGGGCTCATGGAGGTCATCGCCCGGGCACGCCTGTCCGTCCGGCCCGATTACGTCGTCGCCGTCGAACGGGAGATCTACCAGCACACCGCCGCCGGCTATGTCCCGTTCGGCGACTGGAACGAACGCTGCTCCCGCGATCACGCCGCCCTCTTCGCCCGGGTGCAGGCCGACATCCCGCGTCTGACCGCCTGGATCGAAGCCCACCACGCCGCCGAGGTCTACCGGGACCCCTGGTCGCCGCTCTGTCTCCTGGCCGATTCCAACGCGGAGGCGGACGGCATCGAGGCCTACGTCCGGGCTTACTGCCGGACAATCCCCAACCTTACCTTTGTCCGGAACGACGTCTACGCGCGCTTCTGTCACGCCGCCTACTCGAAGGGCACCGCCCTCGCCGCCATCGCCCGGCACCTGGGTGTCACCCCCGCTGAGGTGTTCGCCGCCGGCGACCACCTGAATGATCTCCCCATGCTCGACTCCGCCGTCGCCGGTCACCTCCTGGCGCCGTCCAACGCCATCCCGATCGTCAAGGAAGCCGTCGCCCGTCAAGCCGGGGAGATCAGTCCCCTGCCCCAGGGACACGCGGTCGAGGCCGCGCTCCGCCGCCTCGCGAGCAACCGCTGAATCTCCCCCCTCGAAGGCGCCGAGGGCTGCGCCCCCATCCGCGTGACCGACAGCGCAGCCGCCGCATTCGCAAACCGAACCGCCTCCGGCAACCGCCGTCCCTCCCCCAGCGCCACCGCCAGGGCGCCGTTGAACATGTCCCCCGCCGCCGTCGTGTCCACCGCCCGAACCCGGAACCCGGGCACCCACAGGTCCCCCAACCCCGTCGCAACATAAGCACCCCGCGCGCCCATCGTGATGATCACGCTGGCCACGCCCCGCCGACGCAACACCGCGGCGGCACGCCGCACCGCCGCGTCGCTCCGCAGCCGGATCCCGGTCAGCAGCTCGGCCTCGGTCTCGTTCGGCGTGATCAAGTCCACCCGGCGCAGCAGCGCGTCCGGCAGGGATCGCGCCGGCGCCGGATTAAGCAACACCAGCGCCCCCGCCTCCGACGCCAATCGCGCCGCCGTCCGCACCGCCCCCAAAGGCGTCTCGAGCTGCAGCAACAGGACGTCCGCACCCCCAAACGCCCCGCGCGCCCGCCGCACATCGGCCGGCGTCAGCCGTCCGTTCGCGCCGCCGGCCACGGCAATCGCGTTCTCCCCCGACTCGGCCACCAGAATCAGGGCGACTCCCGAGGGCGCCTTCGCATCGCGACGGACATGGCGAACATCAATCCCCAGCCGGGTCCAGCCTTCGAGTGCGCGCCCCCCGAATTCGTCGCGGCCCACGCACCCCACAAAAGTCACCGCGCCCCCCGCCCGGGCTGCGCCAACCGCCTGGTTCGCCCCCTTCCCCCCCGCAGCCACACTGAACGCGCCGCCCAAAACCGTCTCGCCAGGACGCGGGATCCGGTCAACCCGCACGATCATGTCCGTGTTCGCGCTTCCCACCACCAGAATCCGCGGTTTCATCTCATGACTCCTTCCGTCCCGTCAGCCGATGCCGATAATGGTCGACAATCACCGCCGCCACGATCACCAGGCCGGTGACAAGCCGTTTCGTCTCGTCCCGGGCCCCGACAGCCGCAAGCCCGGAGTTCAGGACGGCGATGATGAGCACGCCGAACAGGGTGCTGACCACCGAGCCCCGCCCGCCCATCAGGCTCGTGCCCCCAATGACCGCGGCCGCAATGGCCTGCAGCTCAAACCCAAGCCCCGCGTTGGGATTCGCGGATTGAAACCGGGCGGTATCAATGATCGCCGCCAAAGCCACACAGACCCCGGCGAACACAAAGACCGCAATCTTCACCGGCCGCGGGTCGATCCCGCTGAGGCGCACAGCCTCCTCATTCGTCCCGATGGCGACAATGTACCGGCCAAAGATCGTCCTCGAGAGAACCGCCTGGGCCGCCACCACCACCGCCACCGCCACCAAAAACGGCAGCGACAACCCCAGCACGTGCGGCTCCGCAATCGCCTCGACCACCGATCCCAAGTACTGCGTCTGCGATCGCGTCACCGCATGCGCCCCGCCCCGCGCCATCTCGAGCACGCCCAACGTCACAATGAACGTCGGCAGCCGCCAGCGGACCGACACGTACCCGTTGAACCCGCCGCACACCGCCCCCGTCCCCACCGCCGCCAGGACCGCCGCCCACAGCGGCCAATGCCCCTGCGCCAACGCCACCCCCATCACCGCCCCGCATAACCCCAGCACCGAACCCACCGAAAGGTCAATCTGCCCCAGCACCAGCACATACGTCATCCCCGTGGCCACCAGCAGCGCCGCCGGAACCTGGTTCGCAATCGTCCGGAAATTCGTCGCGCTGAAGAAATGATCCGTGCCCAGCGCGAACACCACAATCAGACCCGCCAAAGCCGCGATCATCCCTGCGTACTCGCCCGCCACCTTCCGCCACGGAATCCCACCCCCCGCCCCGCCCGCGTCCTCGCCTGCAATCGTCATGCGTCACCCGCTCCCCGGCAACCGCTGAAGGCCGCCGCCAGGATTCGCTCCTGGCTCCAATCGCCACGCTCAAACGTCGCCGCCAACCGGCCGGCCGAAAGCACCGCGATCCGGTCACACAGCATCATCAGCTCGGGCAGGTCTGATGACGCCACCACGAGCGCCTTGCCGCGAGCCGCCAACCCCGCCAGAAGTTCGTAGATCTCATACCGCGCCCCAATGTCAATCCCCCGCGTCGGCTCGTCGAACAACACCACCCCACAGTCGCGCATCAACCACCGCATCAGCACCACCTTCTGCTGGTTGCCCCCGCTGAGCTCGCACACCGGTTGCTCGATCGACCGGCAACGGAGCGTCAAAGCCCGGGCCCATTCCCCCGCCAACGCTTCCTCCCGCCCCCGCCCAATCCACCCCCCACGGCCGCATACCCTCCCGAGATTCCCCAACACCGCGTTCTCCCGCACGGACAAGGGCAGAAACAAGCCCTGCTCCTTCCGATTCTCCGTCAGCAGCGCCAACCCCTGCCGAACCGCGTCCCCCGGCGACCGGATCGACGCCGGAACCGTCGCCCCGTGCAAGTAAACCTCCCCGCCCTCCCGCGCGTCCGCACCAAACACCGCCCGCAACGTCTCGGTCCGACCCGACCCCATCAGCCCCGCCAATCCCAGAATCTCACCCCCGCGCACCTCGAACGAGACCCCGCGCACGACCGGCGCCGACCGCACATTGACGACGCGCAGCGCCACCGGACCGCGGGTCTCGCCGGAACGCCGGGCCACGGCCGACACGTCGCGTCCCACCATCAACCGCACCAGCGTCTCGAGATCCAGCTCCGCCGTCCGCCGCGTCGCCACCCACCGGCCGTCCCGCAACACACTCACCCGATCACTGATCCGCTGGACCTCCTCGAGCCGATGCGAAATGTAGAGAATCGCCTTCCCCTCAGCCCGAAGACGACGAAGCTGGACGAACAGCCGGTCGATCTCCGGATCCGTCAGCGCCGCCGTCGGTTCGTCGAGAATCAGCAGTTCACAATGCCCGGCCAGGCCGGCGGCAATCTCGACCATCTGCTGCCGGCCGATCCCAAGCGTGCCCACCGCCTGCCCGGGATCAAGGTCGCCCAGCCCCAGCGGGGCCAGCAAAGCCCGCGCCGCCCGCTCCAGCGCACGATAGGCGATCCACCCCCCCCGATGCGGCAGACGATCAAGAAACAGACTCTCCGCCACCGTCAGGGTCCGGATCAGGTTCAACTCCTGCATCACCATCCGCACCCCACGCGCTTCCGCATCCCGCCGGTCCCGCGGGGCATACGGCTCGCCCCGGAAACGCAGGGCCCCGGCGTCGGGCCGGATCAACCCCGCCAGGATCCTCGATAAGGTGCTCTTGCCCGCGCCGTTTTCCCCCACCAACGCGTGGATCTCGCCGCGCTCGAGGTCCAGATCCACCTCCGCCAACACCGGGCCCGCGTAGGACTTGCCCAACGAGCGAGCCTCGAGCAGCGGCGCCGCCCCGGACCGCTCCGCCGCCGCACCCTCCGACATGGAAATGCCGTGCAACACTCCGCAGCGCTCACTGCGCGGAACCCTCGGCCGTCACCAAATCCACCGGCGTCTCCCGATCCGCCGGGGCGCTCCGGGTCCGCAGCAGATCGAGAGCATGCTCGATGCCGTAGACCGCAATCTGGTCCGCATGCTGATCCGCCGTGGCGAGCACCTTGCCCTCCTTCAACAGCGCCTGCACGGCACTGATGTTGTCATAGCCCACCACCAGGACCTGGCCGCTCTTGCCGGCGGCGCGAAGGGCGGCCACGGCACCCAACGCCATGCTGTCGTTCGCACAAAGAAACGCCTTCAGGTCCGGGTGCTCGGTCAGGATCGCAGCCGCCACCTGGTTGGCCTTGTCCGTCTCCCAATACCCCGACTGCGAACTCGCCAGCTTCAATCCCGCAGCCTGGATCGCATCCGCAAACCCCAGCCGCCGCTGCACCCCATTGAAGGCGTTGGGTGGCCCTTCGATGATCGCCACCTTGTCCCCCGTCTGGAGTCGACCGGCAAGGTGCTCTCCAACCCGGCGAGCCCCCTTCCGGTTGTCCGGCCCCACGAACGGCAAACGCACCGCTTTCTCGGCCAGCACCGCCTCGTCAAACTTGTTGTCGATGTTCACCACCACGATCCCCCCATCGAGCGCCTTCTTGCAGACCGCCACCAGCGCCTTCGAATCCGCAGGCGCAATCACAATCGCGCTGACCTTCTGCGCGATCATCTGCTCCACCAGGTCAATCTGGCGGGCGATGTCCAGTTCGTCCTTGATGCCGTTGGCCAGCAGCTCGTACTCGGCCGCGTGCGCCTTCTGATGGGCGCGCGCGCCGTTCTCCATGGTCAGGAAGAACTCGTTGGCCAACGACTTCATGATCAGCGCCACGCGCGGCCGGCCGGACGCCGCCGCCTCCGACGGGGCCTTCGGGCCGCAACCCGCCCCCAAGCCCAGCACCAGCACCGCCGCCACCGCGGACGCCGCAGACCACCACGCCTTCAGAGGTTTCATAAAACACTTCCTGCGCCGCCCGGATCCGAGGCCCAATCCCCCCGCCGCCCCGCGCCAATCCCGGCCGGCCATCGCGTCATGCGAGCTTGTACTTGCCCGGCTGCGGCACCTCGGGGAACGGCAGCGCCCCCATCGCATAGGTCGCCGGCCCCAAACGCAACGTCGAGTTCAAGACCTGCTCCCACTCGACGGTCTGGCCCGTGTAGACGGATTCCCGGCCCATGATCCCCGTCAGCGTGCTCTCGGCGAGGTTCTTGGCCTCGTTGATCGGATTGCCGGCGCGGATGCTGGCGATCAGATTCTGATGCTCAGCCTGATAGGGGCTCCCGTCGTCGGCCCCGCGTGTCCGCCACACGGGCTTGCCCTTCGGCTGGAGGATGTTGTTGCCATCGTGCAACTGCGCAACCCCGCCCGTGCCATGCACGTATTCCCCCACACGCCCTTCGCACCCGTCCATCTGCCGGCACTGACCGAACATCCGCAGGCCGCTGGGATACTCGTACTCGACGGCAAAATGATCATAGATGTTGCCATGGATCGGATGCCGCCGGGCCTGCCGCCCGCCCAACCCGGTGGCCTTGATCGGATGCGCGCCCACCACCCAGTTCATCACGTCCAGGTTGTGCACGTGCTGCTCGACAATGTGATCGCCGCTCCCCCAGACAAAGTAATTCCAGTTCCGAAGCTGCCATTCCATGTCGCTCATCTCCGCCGTGCGCTCGATCACCCAGATGACACCCCCGTTCCAATAGCACCTCAGAAACGTCACGTCGCCTATCTCCCCCTCCTGGATCCGCCGAACGGCCTCCCGATAGCTGGGCCGATGCCGCCGCTGCGTCCCGGCGGCAATGCCCAGCTTCTTCTGCCGCGCCATCTCGTGCGCCTCGAGCAAAGTCCGAACGCCGGGACCGTCCACCGCCCCCGGTTTCTCCATGAAAACATGCTTGCCCGCCTCGATCGCGGCCTTCACGTGCATCGGACGGAAATGAGGCGAGGTCGCCTGGATCACGTAGTTGATCTCCGGAACCGCCAGCAGCCGCTTGTACCCGTCAAACCCGTCAAAGCACAGCGCCTCCGGAACCGTGATCCCCAGTTGCCGCAACTGCTCGCGACACCGGTTGATCTTGTCCCGAAATACGTCGCAAAGTGCCACCACCTCGATGTTCTGGCGCGTGATCTTCGCCCCGCTGGCGACGTCCTCGGTGTGATACCCGGATGAGGGATAAACCACCTTGGTCCCGGCACCGAGCGCGTCCAGCACAGCCCCGGTCCCCCGCCCGCCACAGCCGATCAACCCGATCCTGATCGGATCATCCGCCGCCGCATGCGCGGTCCGGACAAACGGCGACTCCGCCATCGCCATCCCCGCTGCAGCCAGAGCCGAGTGCTTCAGAAACGACCGCCGCCCCAGCGCCGCGCCGCCACGGATACGAGATTCCAATGGGTCCATGCGCCGCAGTCTCGGCACCCCCCCGCGCGCCGTCAAGCATGCTCGTCAGCATGCCCGTCAGCTCACGCCCACTGCCAGCCCTTGCGCACCGGCCGCATCTTGAGCCGGCGGTTCGCTGCGGCGTCCCCCACGAACTCCTCCTTCCCGGGGTTCCACCGGAGCAACCGTGGCTCGCGGGTCGCAATGTCGCTCAAGTGACAGAGGATGTCCGCCTGCACGGTGTCCTCGATCGGACAGATCGCCGGCTGCCGGCTGCGCACCGCATCGAGAAGATTCCGCACATGATTGTTGCTGCGAGGGAGAGCGCCTGCACCCGACACCGCCTTCTCTTCGAGCAAGGACTCCGGAAAGGCCCGGATCGCACCGCGATCGACCAACACCCACCCGTCCGTCCCCTCAAACGCCGTGCCGTGGTCGATGGCCCGACCGTAACGCTTCTCCCATGGCGTCAGATCGTTCATGGGCGTCACCGGCTCGTACCCGTTGCGCACACCCCGGTACGTCATCCGTACGCCGTCCGCAAACCGGAAGTTGACGTCCCACGCCACCGACGTGTTGCAGGCGCCCTCGGCCGGAATCACTGCCCGCCCCTCGACTTCGAGCACACCCTTCATCATCGCCGGGTGCCCCCAATAGGCAATGTCCAGCGGATGCACCCCCCAGCCCGCAATGAACCCCAACGCATAGTCGTAGTTGAACCACCACGTCTTCCACGTGCCCGCCGGGTCGTTGTCGTAGGCCTTGCCGTCCGTGTATGGCGCCTCCGGAGCCGGCCCAAGCCAGAGGTCGTACTTGAGATCAGCCGGTGCCGGCACCGGCTTCGTCGACCCGCCCGGGTGACTCGCCGAACACCAGACGTTGATCTGACGCAACGCGCCAATCCGGCCCGACCGCACCAGCTCGCACGCCTGTCGAAACTGGCTCTGGGAGCGCTGCTGAGTCCCAAACTGGAAGATCCGCTTCTCCCCCTGGCAAACCCGCCGCAACCGCTGGTCTTCCTCGATCGAAAGCCCGAGGGGCTTCTCCACGTACATGTCCTTGCCCGCCCGTGCCGCCGCCACCGCCACCGGCACGTGCCAGTGGTCCGGCGTCGCGATCAATACCACGTCAATGTCCTTCCGCCCCAGCAGTTCGCGATACTCCGACGTCACCGCACATCCGCCATCCCCGTACTTCTCGTTCACCATCTTCCGAGCTGCCTCGAGATTGCGCCCCGAAACGTCGCATACCGCCAGGACCCGGCAGTCCGCCTGCGCCAGGAAGTTCCCCATCACCCCGCGACCCTGCGGCCCCACCCCAATACACCCCACCCCGATGCGGCTGTTCGGACCCGGCGCTCCGGGATGCGCGAGGAGCGAGGCCGGACCCAGCAGCGGCAGTCCCGTGGCGGCAACGCCGGCCATCGCGGACGACTTGAGAAAACGACGGCGATTCATCGTGGTGATCATGCCGCCCAGTGTAACCACGGCCCCCGAAATTTCCAAGCCCGAAGCGGAAAAGGCCCTGACGCCGGAGATTCGCCGGTCGCTGCAAATCAAGCCAACGAGGTCTGCAACTGCAGAAGATGCACTAACGAGACAAGGCCTCAGACCGATGAAACATGCAGTCCAAAGGAACCGTAGGGGGGCAGCGGGGCACCCTGCCTCCGCACCTCGCTAACGCTTGCCGCTAACGTTTGCTATACTGGAAGCGCTTCCGTGCGCCCGGCTGGCCGTACTTCTTGCGCTCCTTCATGCGCGGATCGCGCGTCAGAAAGCCCTGCGCCTTCAGCGCCGGCCGAAGCGCGGCATCCGCCCGAAGCAACGCCCTCGAAATCCCGTGCCGAACCGCGCCGGCTTGCCCCGAAGGACCGCCCCCGGTCACACTCACCCGAACATCAAACTTCGCCGCCATCTCCGTCGCCACGAGCGGTTGCATCGCCAACACGCGCATCGTCTCGACGGTGAAGTAGTTCTCGATCGGCCGGCCGTTCACCGTGACCTTGCCCGAGCCCGGCGCGAGCCGCACCCGAGCCACCGCAGTCTTGCGCCGTCCGGTTCCGAGGTATTCAGTCCCCTGAGTCATAGCAGGATTAGTTGTTGAGCGTCAGCGCCTCCGGCTTCTGGGCCTTGTGCGGATGCTGGCTGCCACGGTAGACCTTGAGCTTGGTCAGGAGCCGGTCGCCAAGGCGGTTCTTCGGAATCATGCCCTTGACGGCGTGGAGAATCAGCCGCTCCGGCGTCCTGGCGCGCACTTCCGCCACCGTCCGGTATTTCTCGCCCCCCTTCCAACCCGAGTACGTCATGTAGCGCTTCTGGGTCTCCTTCTTGCCGGTCACGACAACCTTCTCAGCGTTGATCACCACCACGAAATCCCCGGCGTCAAGGTGCGGCGTGAAGACGGCCTTATTCTTGCCGCGCAAGATGTTGGCCACCTCGACCGCCAGTCGCCCCAACACCTTGCCCTCGGCATCCACCACGTGCCACTTCCGGGCGTCCACATTCACTTTCGGCAAATACGTCTTCATTGCACCCACCAAGTCAAAGGCCGGACAGGCTACCAGAGAACTGCAGGGAGTCAACAGGTTTTGGCAGCTTTTGGCAGCTTTGGCTGGTTCTCCTTGATCCTCGCAAGCATCCCGTTCATCCCGTCGAGCCGCTACTGATAGAACGGACTGTTGAGCAAGTCGTTCGGCCGCGGGTGCTGGTTCCGATCGAGGTAACCCATGAACTGCCGCATTTTGACAAAATGGGCCGTCCCGCCGATCCGCCCCACCATCGCGCCCCCGCCGCGATCCGTGTTGTTCCGGTAGTCGCCCTTCCCGGCGTGACGCTGCGAGACGATCTCGCCGGCGGTCTCGGGGTGGTTGCCAAGATCGTTGAAGTAGAACCCGTCGGTCTCATTCTGCTCCCACATCTGGATGTCCATCGGCTGGAAATCGGAAATCCGGAAAGTCTTCCCTTTCAGTCCATTGCCGTCAGAAGGCGCCTTCGGACCGCAGTACCCTCCGATGGTCCCGTTCCAGCAGTACGAACTGATCTTGACGTAGCGCCCCTTGAACCAATCCTTGTAAGGTCGGGTCGCCCTCTGCGCAACGTCCTTCGGACACCACAACACATGGTAATCCGAAAGGTACGGCCCAAGCTGGCCGATCTTGAAGAAGGCCACCTGGTTGCTGAACTGCGGCGTGTTGATGTCGTAGTTCTGGCAGCTGACGATCGCCGCAGGACCGCCCGGGATCCGACCGTCGTTGCGCGTCGCATACGCCCAGCCGTCGTAGCCGGCCGGAATCGTTCCCCACGTCGGATGCGCCAGGTAATCGTTGTTGTCCGTGGCGTACATGTGACTCGCCACAAGAACCTGGCGCACATTGTTGATGTCGGCCGTCGCCTGGGCGCGGTCTTTCGCCCGCGCCAGCGCCGGCAACAACATGCCCGCCAGAATCGCGATGATGGCAATCACCACCAGCAGTTCAATCAACGTAAAACCCCCTCGCCGCAGACGGTTGAAATCGGTGGCTCTCATCTTCATCGACCTTAGGTTCATGGGCTTGAGTCCACGCCTAAGTACCCCGGCAGGAAACCGAATGCAAGTGTGCGTTCACAGGCACAGCCGTGGCCACCTTCCGCACCCGCCGTCGCCTGGCCGGCATGTTTCATGGCTAACGAGGCGCGCCTCAGACCGATGCCGCATCCCGTCCCGAGGAACGGTGCCGCAAACAAGGTGACAGACTCATTGTCCCCACACCGAAGCGGGGTGGGCAGGCACAGCAGGGTCTTCATGAAGCTGAGGACTCGACTGGGTCTGAGGCGGCGCCTCGCTAGAGAGTCCCCATCAACCAACCGTGACGCTCGACTTCCCGCCCTCCTCCCGATAGCCTCGGGCAACGAGCAACGCCTATGCAACGCCACCGACTCCTCTCGCTCATCGCCTCGATCCTCCTGGCGGTCACGGCAATCGCCGCGTCCCGCTGGACACCCGAACAAGCCCAGGCCTGGTCCCGCAAGACCGGTTGGCTGGTCGGATGCAACTTCTCCCCCAGCACCGCCATCAACCAGCTCGAACTGTGGCAGGCCGACACCTTCGACCCCGCAACCATCGACCGCGAGCTCGGCTGGGCCCGACAGCTCGGCTTCAATAGTATCCGCGTCTTCCTTCATCACCTCGCCTGGAAACAGGATCCCCCCGGATTCCTGAAGCGAATGGACCAGTTCCTCGGCATCGCCGCCCGCCACAACATCGGCGTCATGTTCGTTTTCTTCGATAGTTGCTGGGATCCCCTCCCCCGGCCCGGACCCCAGCGCGCCCCGCGCCCCCACGTCCACAACTCGGGCTGGATCCAGGACCCCGGTCGCGAGCTCCTGACCCAACCGGATCGCCTCGATGAGCTCAAACCCTATGTCCTGGCCGTCCTCAACCGGTTCCGCGCCGATCCCCGCATCCACGTCTGGGACCTCTTCAACGAACCGGACAACGACAACCGCAACAGCTACGGCGCCAATGGCGCCAAGACGGAAGTGCCCAACAAGCCGGAACTCACCCTGCCGCTCCTCAAGAAGGTGTTCGCCTGGGCCCGCCAAACGACGCTCTCGCAGCCGGTCACCGCAGGGGTTTGGATCGGCACCTGGGCCGATCCCGCCCGCCTTTCCCCTTTCGAACAGGTCATGCTCGAAAACTCGGACGTCATCTCCTTCCACAACTACTCGAAGGCCGACGACTTGCGGCGGTGCATCGAGAACCTCCGGCGCTACCAGCGGCCGATCCTCTGCACCGAATACATGGCCCGGCCCGCTGGCAGCACCTTCGACCCGACCCTGGGCTTGATGAAGGAACAGGGGGTCGGCGCCTACAACTGGGGCTTCGTCTCGGGCAAAACCCAGACGATCTACCCCTGGGATTCCTGGCAGAAAACGTACACCGCAGAGCCCCCGGTCTGGTTCCACGACATCCTAAGACCGGATGGCACCCCCTACATCCCGACCGAGGCCGACTACATCAAGCGCATCACCGCCCCTGCCCCTTGACCCGCGTCACAACCTCCTCTCCTGCATCTCAAGCCACCCCATGAAACACCCTCTCCACCCCATCTCGCGACGCTCCTTCGCTCAACGATGCGCCGCCGTGGCCGCCGCCGCCGGCTTGCCCGCCTGGTTCGTCGAACGGGAATTGGCCGCCGCCGACTCCCCCCCCCGACGCCCCCTCAGCCCCAATGAACGCCCCGGCATCGCCCTCGTCGGCTGCGGCGGCATGGGACGCGGCGACACCGCCAACGCCAGCCGCTTCGGCAATGTCGTCGCCGTCTGCGACGTCGACGAAACCCACGCGGACGCCGCCGTCAAGCAGTTCACCAAGGACGGCAAGGCGCCAGCCAAGTACCGCGACTTCCGAAAACTGCTCGAACGTCCCGATGTCCACGTCGTCATCCAGGCCTGCCCCGATCACTGGCATACGCTCGTGAACATGGCCGCCGTCGCCGCCGGCAAAGATGTCTACGGCGAGAAACCCCTCACGCTCACCATCGACGAGGGCCGGCGCCTCGTCGCCGCCGTCCGTAAACACCGCGCCGTCCTCCAAACCGGCAGCCAGCAGCGAAGCGATAACCGGTTCCGATTGGCCTGTGAACTCATTCGCAATGGCCGCATCGGAAAACTCCAGCAGGTCACCGTCTTCCTCCCCGCCGGATTGCGCGGCGGCCCCTTCCCCACCACGCCCGCCCCCGCAGGTCTCGACTGGGACTTCTACCAGGGCCAGGCTCCAGCCACCGACTACGTCAAGGAACGCTGCCATACCACCTTCCGCTTCTGGCTCGATTACTCCGGCGGCACCCTGACCGACTGGGGCGCCCACCACAACGACATCGCCCGCTGGGCCATCGGCCACGACGGCCCCGAGACCGTCGCCGGCCGAGTCCTGGCAAGACCCGTCCCCGGCGGCTATACCGCCGTCAGTGAGTACGAAGTCACCCTCACCTGGCCCGGCGGCGTCCGGCAAGTCGTCAAGAGCACCACCGGCGACACGATCTTCGGGGGCGTCGCCAACGCCTCCGGCCAGCGCAACGGCCTCCGATTCGAGGGAACCGACGGCTGGATCTGGGTCACCCGCGGCGACATCGAGGCCAGCAATGACAGTCTCCTCACCACCCCTCTCCCCGCCGACTCGATCCGGTTGCCCGCAAGCCCGGACCATATGGCCAACTTCTTCGAGTGCGTCCGCTCCCGTCAGGACCCCATCGCCCATGTCGAGGTCGCCCATCGCTCCGTCTCCCTCTGTCACCTCGCCGTCATCGCCCTGCGCCTCGAGCGCCCCCTGCGCTGGGACGCCACCCAGGAACGCTTCACCGGGGATAACGCAACCGAAGCCAACACATTCCTCGCCCGCCCCATGCGGGCCCCGTACGATTACGGCTTCATCGCGTAGCTCCTCCCGCCCCATCCAACCGCGCCGCGACCCCCCGCCGCTTCAGCGTTGGAATTCCCGCGGCGATTTGCTATGGCCTTGTAGCGTCTTATGAACGTGCCGCTTGCTTATGGCCAGGGCCACCTGCCGGTGGACCTCCCGGATGGCCGGACCACCGTCATCCTCCCCCGCCATCGCGAGGGACTGCCCGATGAGGCCGCCGCCGTCCGGCAGGCGCTCCGGCAACCCATCGGCGCACCCCCGCTGCGCCAATCGCTCAACCCTGGCTCCCGAGTCTGCATCGTGTTCACCGATATCACCCGCGCAACCCCGAACGACCGGATCCTCCCCTGGTTGCTCGAAGAGCTCGCCGAGGTGCCCCGCGAACGAATCACCCTGCTCAACGCCACCGGCACCCACCGCCCCAATACGCCCGCCGAACTCGACCGCCTGCTCAGCCCCGCCGTCGCCCGCCAATACCGCGTGGTCAATCACGAGTGCGAGGACGTGTCATCGCTCGTCGCCCTCGGCACCACCCGCGACGGCACCCCCGCGCTCATCAACCGACACCTCGTCGAAGCCGACGTGCGCATCATCACCGGTTTCATCGAACCGCACTTCTTCGCCGGATTCAGCGGCGGACCCAAGGGGATCATGCCCGGCGTCGCCGGCCTCAAGACCGTCATGAGCAACCATGGCGCCCTCAATATCGGCCACCCCCAGGCCGCCTTCGGCGTCACCAACGGTAATCCACTCTGGGAGGAAATCCGCGACATCGCCCTCCGGGCCGGCCCCGCGTTCCTCCTCAACGTCGCCCTCAATGAACAGCGCCAGATCACTGGCGTCTTCGCCGGCGACCTCCTCGCCGCCCATAAGGTCGGCATCGAGTTCGTTCGCGCCTCCGCCATGCAGAAGGTCGATGCCCCCTTCGACATCGTCGTCACCACCAATAGCGGCTACCCCCTCGACCTCAACCTCTACCAGGGCGTCAAAGGCATGAGCGCCGGCGCGCGCATCCTCAAAAAGAATGGACTGCTCATCCTCGCCTGCGAATGCCGGGAAGGAGTCCCCCCCGGCAGCCCCCTGGATGCCCTCCTCCGAAGCGCCTCCGGACCCGAGGAGATCCTCGCCCGGCTCGCCACACCCGGCTACGTCCGCCCCGAACAGTGGCAGGCCCAAATCCAAGCCCTCATCCAACGCCAGGCCCGCGTCCAATTGCACAGTTCCCTCGCCGACGACGTCGTCCGCGCCGCACACCTCGAACCGTGCCCGGATGTCGCCGCCGCCGTCCGTGCGGAGCTCGCACGCCTCGGACCCTCCGCCCGCGTCGCCGCTCTGCCGCAAGGACCCCTCACCATCCCCTATCTGTGATCGATACCGCCGATACCCTCGCACCGTTCCTCGAACGCCTGCAGGAGGCGCCGTGGGTCGCGCTCGATACCGAGGCCGATAGCCTCCACGCCTACCCCGCCAAACTCTGCCTCCTCCAGTTCGGCCTGCCCACCGGCCAATGGCTCGTCGATCCGCTCTCGTCCATCGATTGCACCCCGCTCTGGAAATGCCTCGAAGGACGCCAACTCCTCCTCCACGGGTCCGATTACGACCTCCGGCTGCTCTACGGCACCTACCGCTTCGTCCCAGCCCGGATCTTCGATACCATGCTCGCCGCCCGCATCCTCGGCGTGCGCGAATTCGGCCTCCACGCCCTCCTCCGCGACTGGCTCAACGTGCCCCTCGATAAGGGGCCCCAAAAGGCGAATTGGGCCAGACGCCCCCTCACCGAGCGAATGACCGCCTACGCCCTCAACGACGTGCGGCACCTCAAGCCCCTCGCCGACCGCCTCGCCGACCGCCTCGACACGCTCGGACGCCGCCATTGGCACGAGCAACTGTGCGCCCGCCTGGTCGAAACCTGCGCCCGCGAAGAAGCCCAGGTGGACGAAGAACCGTGGCGCATCCGGGGCGCCAACCGACTCCCCCGCCGCGCCCTCGCCGTCCTCCGCGAGCTCTGGCACTGGCGCGAACGTGAAGCGATCGCCGCCAACCGCCCGCCCTATTTCGTCCTCAGCCACGAACTCCTCCTCGGCCTCGCCGAAGCCGCCGCCAACGACCACGCCGTCGAAAGCCAATTGCCTTCCTGGCTGAGCCACCGCCGACGCGACGGGCTCCTCGCCACCGTCCAACGCGCCCTCGAGACCCCCGAGAGCCAGTGGCCCAAACCCTTCCGGCCCCAGGGCCGACGCCTCACCATCGCCCAGCGACACCGCCTCGATCGCCTCGAACGACATCGTGACGAACAGTCCGCCCGGCTCCAAATCGACCCGTCCCTGCTCGCCAGCCGAAGCACCCTCACCGCTCTCGCCGCCGACTGGGACCGCAATTCAGCCCTGCTCCTCCCCTGGCAACGGCAGTTGCTCGACTTGCACGCGTGAACCCGACGCGTAGTGCCTCGGATGCATTAGCCCCCAGCCCGCCAGCCGGGTGTCCGCTATTTGCTTGCGTCCGCGCTCGGGGTGGTCGTACCCTGGCCCGGATCGCTGCACAGCAGGGTGCGCGAGTAGCTCAATTGGATAGAGCGTCGGCCTCCGGAGCCGAAGGTTGTGGGTTCGACCCCCGCCTCGCGTACCATCCTTCCCCCTTCAGTCACCACGCCAGGACCGCCCACATCCCATCGACGGCGGCTCTCGCATAGACCCTCACGCCAACCCCGGCCCAAAATCCCGCTCGACGACCCGTGCCCTGAGGGATTTCATCAGGCATGCCGACGTCGTATCACATGACTCCCGAGGAGTTCCGCCGCCACGGCCATGCCATCGTCGATTGGATCGCGGACTACCACCGGCGCGTCGAGTCCCTGCCTGTCCTCTCCCCCGTCGCGCCCGGCCAGCTCCAGGCCGCCCTCCCCGCCTCCCCGCCGCGCCAGGGCGAACCCTTCGAGGCCATCCTCGCCGACTTCGAACGCCTTCTCCTCCCGGGCATCACCCACTGGCAATCGCCCCGGTTCTTCGCGTTCTTTCCCGCCAATACGTCCGGCCCTTCGCTGCTCGGCGAATTCCTCACCGCCGGCCTCGGCGTCCAGGGAATGCTCTGGGCCACCAGCCCCGCCTGCACCGAACTCGAAACCCACGTCCTCGACTGGCTCGTCGACCTGCTGGGCCTCCCCGATGCCTTCCGATCCCACTCGACCGGCGGTGGAGTGATCCAAGACAGCGCCTCGAGCTCCGTCCTCTGCGCCATCGTCGCCGCCCGGGAACGAACCACCCAGGGCGCCGCCAGCCGCCGGGGCGTCGAAGGGCGACTCGTCGCCTACACCTCGACCCAGGCCCATTCCTCCGTCGAGAAGGCCGTCGGCATCGCCGGCTTGGGCCGACATAACCTGCGCCTCCTCGACACGGACAACCGATACGCGCTCCAACCCGAGGCGCTCGCCCGCCAAATCGCCGCCGACCGCGCCGCCGGACTCCAACCCTGCATGGTCTGCGCCACCGTCGGCACCACCTCGTCCAACGCCGTCGATCCCCTCCCTGAGATCGGCGCCATCTGCCGCCAGGAAAATGTCTGGCTCCACGTGGACGCCGCCATGGCCGGCACCGCCGCCGTCTGCCCCGAGTTCCGCCACCTCCAGGCCGGCCTCGAGTTCGCTGACAGCTACGCCTTCAACCCGCACAAGTGGATGTTCACCAACTTCGATTGCGGCTGCTTCTACGTGGCCGACCGCAGCGCCCTCATCCGGGCGCTCAGCATCCTGCCGGAGTACCTGCGCAACCAGGCCACCCAATCCGGCGCTGTCATCGATTATCGCGATTGGCAAATCCCCCTCGGCCGCCGGTTCCGCGCCTTGAAACTCTGGTTTGTCATCCGCCACTACGGTGCCGAGGGCCTCCAGCATCACATCCGGCGACACGTCGAACTGGCCCAGGGCTTCGCCCGCGATGTCGCCGCTGATCCCCGGTTCGAAGTCGTCGTTCCCCCGCCGCTGAACCTCGTCTGCTTCCGGCACCGGGCAGGCGACGCCTTCAACGAGGCGCTGCTCGAACGCCTCAATCGCAGCGGCCGCCTCTTCCTGTCCCACACCAAGCTCGGCGGCCGGTTCGTCCTCCGGTTCTGCGTCGGCCAAACCCACACGGAAGAAAGCCACGTCGCCGATGCCTGGCGTGAGATCCAATCCGCCGCCGAAGCCCTTGCCCACGCCGGCGGTTGACCCCGCCGCCGGCCTCACCCGCAGCCATCCGGCCGCGAACCCCACATCGCCACCCCCCGGACACGGTGATCCGGAAGTGCGATGCTCACTTGTGCCGGCCGCATTCCAATGCTAATCTCCCTGCCAAGATTGCATTGGAAGCGACACCCTGAACTCACACCAACAGAACCTATGCCTCACGAACTCGCCCCCCTCCCGTATGCCGCGAACGCCCTCGAGCCGTTCATCGATACCCAGACCATGGAAATCCACCATGGCAAGCATCACGCCACCTACGTGGCCAATCTCAATAAGGCGGTCGCCTGCACCGAAGTGCTGCAGACCAAACCCCTGGACGACCTGATCCGCGACCTCGCCTCCGCTCCCGAGGCAGTCCGAGGCGCGATCCGCAATAACGGCGGCGGCCATTGGAATCACAGTTTCTTCTGGAAACTCATGGCCCCACCCTCGGGCACCGGCCCCTCCGGCGCCCTCCTCGCCGCCCTCAACGCCGCCTTCGGCAACCTGGCGTCCTTCCAGGAACGCTTCGAAACCGCCGGCATGGGCCGCTTCGGCAGCGGCTGGGCCTGGCTCACCGTCACCCAGGGCAAACTCGAAATCGTGTCCACGGCCAACCAGGACAATCCCCTCATGGGTAAGGCCATCGCCGGCTGCGACGGCGTGCCCATCCTCGGGGTCGATGTCTGGGAACATGCCTACTACCTCAAGTACCAAAACCGCCGCGCCGATTACCTCAAGGCCTGGTGGAATGTCGTTAACTGGAACGCCGTGGCGCGCCACTACGAAGCCGCCACTCGATGACAGCCAGTTTACCTGGGCCGTCAGCGCCGCGCTGATTTCCCTGCTCGCAAGCCGCCGGTCCTCGGGCCAGTCAGCGCCGGCTCACGCCGGCGGCTACGCCAATCCCCGCCCGCCCGTGCCCGGACGCGCTTTTGTCTAGTCTAGCCCGGCCGCTAGACTGTAAACTCCGCCGAAACCGCCATGGTTGGGAATGGCGGCGTTTCCCGGGTGGCTGCGATGGACGCAGGTTCATCCCGCAGAAGGGATCGTACACGGCATGGCTATGAGATTGGACAGGTTGGCTCTCGGGGTGGGTGTTCTCTGCGGCTTTGGGAACGGATCCGCTGGATCCCGCTGGACACGATGGCTGTCCTGCCTGACAACGGCCGCCGTCGCCCTGTCAGGCGCGACGCTCGAAGCAGCGGACCGCCTGACGAGCCGCTTCGACCTCGGCCTTGACGAGCTCCGCGAGAAGGTCCTCACCCGCAATGAGTCTGTCCTGATCAAAGCGCTCGAGGCGGAAATCGGCCGCAAGAACTACCAGGCGGAACGCGGCGTGTTCGAGCCGGCCGTGGTGGGATCCGTCGAACGCATCGATACCCAGCGGCCCAATAACCTGCAGCAACAGGCTAATCTCGGCTTGTACGCACGGGAGGAACTCCTCGAACGCAACACGCTCTACGATGGCGGTCTCGAATTCCTGCTGCCCTCCGGAGGGAAGCTCAGAACGGGCTACACCCTCCGCCAGCTCAAGAACAACATCCAGACAACCATCGACGTCGAGTATGAAACCTTCGTCGGCGCGCGCATCCTCCAGCCGCTTCTCAAGAACTTCGGCCCCTCGTCAGTCATGGCCCGGATCCGGCTCGCCGCCATGGCCTCCGAAGTCGCCTACCAGGAGTACCGGCGCCAGTTGATGCTCACCATCGGCCAGGCCGAGTCCGGCTATTGGGACCTCCACCTCACCCAGGAACAGGAGCGCCTCAGCCGCGAGTCCCTCGCCACTGCGGAGAAAATCCTGACCGACAATCAGACACGGGTCAGCGTCGGAAAGGCGGCCGAAATCGAAGTGCTCCAGGCCCAGGCCGGCGCCGCGTTCCGCCGCACCCGCCTCAACGAGGCCCACCAGAGAGTCTACGAAACCGGCACACGGCTGGGCTCGCTCTTCTCCTACGTGGCGGCTTCGACCAACGCCCTGCCGCGCGCTGTCGATCATCCGGCGCTCACAGAAGATCCCCTCGGGTTCGCCGAGAGCTACGAGCAAGCCTTCGCCATGAACCCCGATTTCCTCATCCGCCGCACCCAGGTCGAGCAGGAGAACCTCCGCGTCAAGTACACCAAGAACCAGCGCCTGCCCGAGCTCGACCTCAAGGCCAGCTACGGGCTCAACGGGCTCGGCGGCTCCCCCGGAAGCTCCTGGGATGACATCGAGAACGGCAGCCACGCGGCCTGGACGCTCGGCTTCGAGTTCCGTGTCCCCCTCGCCGGCGGCATCAAGGAGAAGGCCGACTACGACGCCGCCCGCGTCGCCAAGCAGAAAGCCCTCCTCGGCCTCAAAGAGGCTGAAGTCCAGGTCCTCAACTCGATTGACGCCGCCCAGCAAAAGGTCCGGCTCTACCGGGAAAACGTCGGCAGCTACCAGTCCGTGGCCGATTATCACCAGCGATTGCTCGAAGCCCAGATGGAACGCCTCGCCGTCGGCGCCCTCGACAGCAAAACCGTCCTCGAAACCGAGGAGAAACTCTTCGAAAGCCGCGTGGCCGTCGTCGAAAGCCTCGTGCTCTGCCGCAAGGCCACCCTCGAACTCGAACTGGTCCGCGGCACCCTGCTCCAAGACCGCGATCTCGAAGTCACCCGCGCCGAGCTCAAGCGCCGCACCCAGGAGTACGTTTCCCATTTCGATCTGCCCTCGGGTGCCTTCGAGGCCTTCCAGCGGCGCGCCGTCAACGACGTCGAGAAAGCCCTCGCCCCAGCCCCCTAGCGAGGCGCGCCTCAGACCAATGAAACATGCAGTCCAGAGAAACCGTGGCGGGCGGCGGGGCACCCTGCCTCCGCGCCTCGCTAATCTAGAGTCCTCGACAGAGGAAGGGGAGGCCTGGAACAGCAGAGACCCAAACTTGACCCAATCGCATCGACTTTCAGAAGCCGAGGACCCTAGCCCATGAACCGTTCCCCCTCCCGATTCGGCCCGGCTCTCGCCGCAACCGTGCTCGGCCTCGCGCTCGCCGGCTTCGCCCCCGCCCGGGCCGGCGAAGGCGTCGTCGTCAACGGCATCACTGAGCCCATCAAGGACCTCACCCTCGCTTTCCCCATGATCGGCGTCGTCGGCACCCGGCCCCTCGATGAGGGCGCACCCATCAAGATCGGCCAGGTCGTCATCGAACTCGATAAGCAACTCGAACAGCTCGACGTCGAACGGAAACGCCTCGTCCGTGAGCTCGCCCGCGCCGAATGGGAACGGGTCAAGTCCCTCGCAGAGCGTAACTCGATCTCCGTCAGCCCCGAGGAGCTCGACAAGAAAAAAGCCGAATACGATATCGCCAAGGTCGAGCACGCCCTCGCCGAAGAGACCGTCGCCCGCCGCGTGATCCTCTCGCCCATCGACGGCTACGTCGCCCAGTTCTACCGCGATATCGGCGAGAAGTGCGAGGAACAACAGCCGGTCGTGCGGGTCGTCGACACCCGCCAGTGCTTCTTCGTCGGCAACGTGGACGCCGCCGCGGGCCGCTCGCTGCGCCTCGACCAGCCCCTCACGGTCGAAATCGACGCCGGCCCGGAACCCATGACCGTCCAGGGAGTCGTCTGCTATATCTCCCCTGTCGTCGACCCCGCCAGCGGGTTGCTCAAGTTCAAAGTCCTGTTCCAAAATCCTGAGGGCAAGCTCCGTCCGGGCGTCACCGGCAGGGCCCGCCTCCATTGACCCCCCCCATGCTGGCGTCATCCCCATCGTCGGAGACCGATCCCCGCCTCGAGTCCGCTCTCGGTGAACTGCACCGCCTCCGGCAGTTCGATGGCCCCCCGGCGGAGTTCTGGGCCGCCCTCACCCCAAGCCTCGGCCGGCTCGTCCAGGCCCAACGCGTCCTCCTGATCCTCCGCGATCCTGCCGCCCCGGACCGCCTCCGCAAGCTCGGCGAATGGGCCGCCGACGGCTCCGCCGATCGCGCCGTCATGGCCTTCAATCGGTCACTCCCCGCCCTGGTGGCCCAGGTCGCCTCGAACCGGTCCGCCGTGCTGCCGCTCGACGAGGATCGCACCACGCCCGGACCCGCCACCGCCGTCGGCGTCAGCCTCCAGTTCCAGGGAGGTCAGGAACAATGCGTCGCCGCCGTCCTGCTCCCCACCGCCTCGGCCAGCCAATGCCAGGAAGCCCTGCTGCGCCTCCAACTGGCCTCGGACGTCCCCCTCGCCTACCAAACCCACCAGGCCGCCCGCCAAGCCGCCCAGGATGTCGAGAAGTTCGCGTCCGTCCTGGATGTCCTGGTGCTGTTCAACTCCGAAACCCGGTTCCGCGCCGCCACCCTCGCGCTCTGTAACGGCGTGGCCACCCGCTTCCAGTGCGAACGCGTCAGCCTCGGCTGGGAAGAACGCGGCTTCGTCCGGCTCAAGGCCATCAGCCGCACCGAACGGTTCGACAAGCATATGGCCGCCGTCCAGGCCATCGAGCGAACCATGGAAGAAGCCCTCGACCAGGACGAGGAAATCGTCTGGCCCCGACCCGAAGGCTGCAGCCTCGTCACCCGCGATCACGAGCGGTTCGCCCAGGAACAAAGCGTCGCCCACCTCGCTTCAGTCCCCGTCCGGCTCGGGGACAAACTCCTCGGTGTCCTCACCTGCGAACGCCAGGCCCGCCCCTTCACCTCGCTCGAAGTCCAACAACTGCGTCTCGTCGCCGATCAAGCCGCCCGCCGCTTGAGCGAGCTCCGGCGCTGGGACCGCTGGTTCGGAGCACGCTGGGCGGCCCAAGTCCGCGAGGTCGCCCGCAAAGCCGTCGGACCCCGCCACACCTGGCTCAAGGTCCTGAGCCTCGTCGGTACCGCCGCCCTCGTCGCCCTTTGCCTCCCCATCTACCCCTACCGGGTCGAGGGCAACTTCCTCCTCCGTAGCGAGGAGGTCTCCTTCCTCACCGCCCCCTTCGACGGCTACATCCGCAACTCGACCGCCAGGCCCGGCGACGAAATGCCCGCCGGCAGCGTCCTGCTCGAGCTCAACACGGAGGAACTCGAACTCCAACAGGCCGCCGCCATCGCCGACCATACCCGCTACCTCCGCGAAGCCGAAAAGGCCCGCGCCGCCCGCCAACTGGCCGAAATGCGCATCGCCCAGGCCCAGGCCGACCAGGTCCAGGCCCAGCTCGACCTCATCCGCTACCGGCTCGAACAGGCCCGCATCCGCGCCCCCTTCGCCAGTGTCGTCGTCGAGGGCGACCTCCGACAGCGCATCGGCGCCCCTGTCCGCCAAGGGGACGCTCTCTTCCGGCTGGCTCGCATCGACACCCTCTACGTCGAGGCGCAACTCCACGAGCGGGATGTCCACGAAATCCTCAACCGCACCGACGGCGAGGTCGCCTTCGTCTCACAGCCCCGACTCAAATACCCCATCCGCGTCGTCCGCATCGAACCCGCCGGTGTTCCCAAGGAAAACGCCAACCTCTTCACCGTGCGTTGCGCGTTCGTCGACCCGCCCCAGACCTGGTGGCGCCCAGGCATGAGCGGCGTCGTCAAACTCGACGTCGAACGGCGTACCCTCGCCTGGATTCTCACCCATCGGACGGTTGACTTCCTCCGGCTTCTCCTTTGGTGGTAGCCATGGCCGACGCCCCCGCCACGTTCAGCGAGTCCTGGTACCGCGTTGCCTCCCAACGCCTCAGCCTCCGCCCCACCGTGCGCGTCCGCCGCCAGTTCTATCGCGGCGAACGCTGGTTCGTCCTCGAAAACCCCCTCACCAACCAGTTCTTCCGCCTCCGGCCCGCCGCTTACGAGTTCGTCGCGCGCCTCCGGCCAGATCGGACGGTCGAAGAGGTGTGGAACGAATGCCTGAACCGCTTCCCGGATGACGCCCCCGGCCAGGAGTCGGTTGTCCAACTGCTGGGACAGCTCTACCACGCCAACCTGCTCCAATACACCCTCGCCTCGGATACCGCCCAGCTCTTCAAACGCTACGAGAAAACACGCCAGCGCGAAATCCGAGGCCGGCTCCTGAACGTCATGTTCATGCGCTTCCCCCTCCTCGACCCGGACGCGCTCCTTGTCCGGACACGGCCCTATTGGGGATGGCTCATCGGCATCGTCGGTGCCATCCTCTGGATCGGCGTCATCGGCGCTGCCCTCAAAGTCGTCGCCGACCATTTCCCGGAGCTGCGCAGTCAGGCCCAGGGTATCCTCGCCCCGGATAACCTCGTCCTCCTCTACGCAGGCCTCGTCATCGTCAAAACCCTCCACGAGTTCGGACACGCCGCCTTCTGCCGGAAGTTCGGCGGGGAAGTCCATACCATGGGGATCCTGCTGATGATCTTCACCCCCGTGCCCTACATGGATGCCACCTCGGCCTGGGGGTTCCGGGAACGCTGGAAGCGGGTGCTCGTGGGAGCAGCCGGCATGATCGTCGAGCTCTTCGTCGCCGGTCTCGCCACCTTCGTCTGGGCCAAAACCGGCCAGGGCACGCTCCACAGCCTCGCCTACAACATGATGTTCACCGCCTCCGTCTCAACCCTCATCTTCAACCTCAACCCCCTGCTCCGCTTCGACGGCTATTACATCCTCTCCGATCTGCTCGGCATCCCCAACCTCAGCCAGCGCGCCGGCCAGCTCTATCGCTACTGGGCCGAACGCTACCTCTACGGTCTTAAGAAGGTCGAAAGCCCCGCCCACACCCGCTCCGAAACCTTCTGGCTCGGCTTCTACGGCGTCACCAGCGGGGTCTACCGCGTGTTCGTGTTCGGCGGCATCCTGCTCCTCGTCGCCGACCGCTTCCTCCTGATCGGCATTCTCATGGCCGCCGTCTGCGCCGTCGCCTGGGTCGCCGTCCCCACCGGCCGCCTCGTCGGATACCTCGCCACCAGCCCCAAACTCGACCGGCAACGCCCCCGCGCCATCAGCGTCACCGTCCTCCTCCTCGGCGGCCTCCTCGCTCTCCTCCAATGGCTCCCCTTCCCCCATCACTTCCGCGCCCCGGGCATCGTCCAAAGCCGCCAGTGGACCGAGGTCCGCACCGGCACCGCCGGCACCGTCGCCCGCCTCGTCGCCACCCCCGGCCAGCGCGTCGAAACCGGACAGGTCCTCCTCGAACTCGCCAACCCCGAGATCGATCACCGCTTGCAGGCCGCCCAAGCCCGCCGCATCGAGGTCGAATCCCGATTGCGTCAGGCGCTCCAACAGGCCATCCCCAACCTCAAACCCCTCCAGAGTCTCCTCGATTCCGCAACCCGGGAAATCCAGCAGCTCGAAACCGATCGCAGCCGCCTCCAGGTCCAGGCCGCCCAAGCCGGCCTCTGGCTCGCACCCGAAATCGAGCACTTCGTCGGACGCTGGCTCTCCAAAGGCACCCCCTTGGGCCTGCTGATTGATCCCGCCGGCTTCGAGTTCCGTGCCATCGTCGGCCAGGAGGACGGCGACCGGCTCTTCGCCGCACCCTTGCACGAGGCCGAAGTGCGCCTCTACGGACAGGCTGATCTCTCCCTCACCGTCCCCGCCTTCCGCGTCATCCCCGCCGAACAACAGGACCTCCCATCCGCTGCCCTCGGCTGGCGCTCCGGCGGCCCGGTCGCCGTCGCACCGCAAGACCCCGAAGGACGCCAGGCCGCTGAACCCTTCTTCGAGGTCCGCGCCACCCTCGACTCCCATCCCCAAGTCGCCCTCTTCCACGGCCGCGGCGGCAAAATCCGATTCGACCTCCCCGATCAACCCCTGCTCCCCCGCTGGGGACGCAGCTTGCGCCAGCTCCTCCAGAAGCGCTACCAGCTGTGATCACCCCCACCACGGATTACCGCCGCACCCGCTTCCACCGGCCCGAGCCCCTCCTCAAAGGACTCGACGCCCAAGCCCACGGCATGATGGGCCTCTTCCGACGACGCGCCGGAATCCTCCGCCGGCTCCGCGCCGACGCGGATCGCGTCGAAGCCGACGCCGCAGCCTGCCATGCCCTCTCGAATCATCACCTCCAGGAACGTCTCCTCCGCTTCCGTGACCATATCCGCCGCGGCGGACGCGAGGCCGACCCGCACATCCTCCCCGCCCTCGCCGCCATCCGCGAAGCCGCCGACCGCCAGCTCGGCCTCCGGCCCTTCGGCGTCCAGCTCATGGGCGCCCTCGCCATGCACCGCGGGTACCTCGCCGAAATGGCCACCGGCGAAGGCAAAACCCTCACCGCCGGCCTCACCGCCATCCTCTGGGCCTGGACCCGACTCCCCACCCACGTCGTCACGGTCAACGATTACCTCGTCCAACGCGACGCCGAGTGGCTCGCCCCCATGTACCACTTCTGCGGCGTCCGCGTCGGCTTCGTCACCGGCTTCATGCCGCCCGATGAACGCCGCAAAGGCTACGGCTGCGATGTCACCTACGCCACCAGCAAGGAGGTCGTCGCCGACTTCCTCCGCGACGGACTCCGCGTCGGTGCCCTGCGCGATCCCACCCGCCGCCTCATCCGACGTCTCCTCCGCCCCGCCCCCGAAGCCGCCGACGGCCTCGTCATGCGCGGCCTCCATTCCGCCATCGTCGATGAGGCCGACTCCGTGCTCATCGATGAGGCCGTCACCCCCCTCATCATCTCGACGCTCGAAAAAAATGACGCGCTCCGCGAAGCCACCCAGAGCGCCCATGAGCTCGCCGCCGAACTCCACGCCGGAGACGATTACACCCTCAACCTCCGCTATCGCGAAATCGAGTTCACCGCCCAGGGCCGATCCAAACTCGCCGACCGCTGCGCCCGGCTGCCCGGCCTCTGGCGCAGCCCCCTCCGCCGCGAGGAGCTCGTGAAACAGGCCCTCGTCGCCCGCGAATTCTATCACCTCGGCAAACAATACATCATCTCCGATGGCCGCGTCGTCATCGTCGACGAGTTCACCGGACGCCAAATGCCCAACCGCACCTGGCGCGAGGGCATGCACCAGGCCATCGAAGCCAAAGAACACCTCAACCTCACCGACCCCAACGTCACCATCGCCCGCATCAGCTTCCAACGCTACTTCCGTCTGTACGAACGCATGGGCGGCATGACCGGCACCGCCCAGGAGGCCGCCGGCGAGTTCTGGCAGACCTACCGCCTCCCCGTCATCACCATCCCCACCCACCGCCCCTGCATCCGGATCCATCACCCCGACCGCCTCTTCGCCACCGAACCCGCCAAATGGGATGCCATCGTCGCCGAAATCGAAACCACCCACGCCACCGGCCGCCCCATCCTCGTCGGCACCCGCAGCGTCATCGCCTCCGAGAAACTCGCCGCCCGCCTCCAGGAACGCGGGCTCCCCTTCCGACTCCTTAACGCCGTCCGACATCAGGAGGAAGCCACCATCGTCGCCGTCGCCGGTGAACCCGCCCGCATCACCATCGCCACCAACATGGCCGGCCGCGGCACCGATATCCGCCTCGGCCAGGGCGTCGCCGCCCTCGGCGGCCTCCACGTCCTCGCCACCGAACGCCATGAGTCCCGCCGCGTCGACCGCCAGCTCTTCGGCCGCAGCGCCCGCCAGGGCGACCCCGGCAGCGCCCAGGCCTTCGTCAGCGTCGAAGATGAGTTGCTCCGACGGCACCTCCCACATTGGGTCCACGCCCGCCTCCGCCATACCATGAGCGCCGGCCCGCCCGGCACCGGCACCCTCGCCCAGGCCGCCCTCAACCTCGCCCAGCGCAACGCCACCCGCCTCGCCTTCAAAATGCGCCGCAACGTCCTGCGCACCGACGATTGGCTCGACGAATCCCTCTCCTTCGCCGGCGCCGAAACCACCTAGTCGAGTCCTCGAAGGCAGGGGGGCAGGCCTGGAACGGCAGGGGCCAAACTTGACCTGTTGACCCCATATTCCACAAGTCGAGGACTCCACGCCTTCTCCCAGACTGCGCTGGGAAAATGGGGTCCGCCTGCGGCGAACTGCAGTTCGCGAACGCCGACTCCTGCATCAAGTCCGCGCGCCGGTTCTTCCCTCCCCCTGGAACCCCGGAGCGGGGGGGTGCCGCAAACAAGGTGACAGGCTAATTGTCCCCACGGAGCGGGGGGGGTGCCGCAAACAAGGTGACAGGCTAATTGTCCCCATGAATGGCTGCCGCACGTCCCCACGCCTTCCGCGTCCACCGAATTCCCTTGCACACGAGGGCCGGCGGTGGTCTATTGCAATCTGTTTGCAACAACAAGCCGTCGCCCGAGAATCGCCTGAGTATCATCCGCATGAACGCATTCCTCGCCGCCGCCTTCTGCGCCGCCACGGCCGTCACCCTCGAAGCCCAAACCGGCTTCTGGTCCCAACACGCCGACCTCGGCCTCAACTACGAGGACGGGGCCTGGGACCTCCACGTCCACCATCACGCCCTCGGCGAGTTTGAGCCCGGCGAAGCGATCCTCGGCGTCGACATCGCGGCCGCGCTCAGGGCCGTGCCCGCCGGAACGCCTTGGAGCTTCCTTGGCGCCGCCGGCAGTCCGGTCTGGATTCTGCCGCAAACCCACGACGACAACCTGCTCTTCCTCGGCCTCGGCACCGAGGAGCTCGCTGCTGGCCTCTTTGCCGGCGATCAGGTCACGCTCGCACTCAAGGCCGTCAACGGTCCGGGCAGCTTCGCACTCTACCGCACCGACGCCTTCGGCACGCCGACTGTGTTCATGAACTCCGGCGACGGCATCGCCGCGGAGGATGCCGTCACACTGCCGGCAGGCAGCCATTCGCACGTCAATTGGGCCTTCAGCGCACCAGGCGCTTACCACATCGACTTCGAGGGGGCCGGGACGCTCGCCGAGGGCAACGTCTTCACGTCCAGCGGCCCTGTGACTTACACATTCCAGGTCGCCGCAGTGCCCGAACCGGCCACCCTGGCGTTGGCCGCCCTCGGCGCGCTCAGCCTGATCTGGCAGACCCGCCGGCGTCACGGACCCAGCCGCAACGTCGAAGACGCAGCACGAGAAGAGGCATCGCCGCCAGAAGGCACAGAGGGCGCAAGAAGCGGATGAGGGAGCTCCTCTCTTGTGCTCCTTGTGCCTCTTCGCGGCGACTCCCCTTCTTCGCGGCTTCTCTCCCTCGCAGTTTCTCTTGGCATTCGACGCCAATTCCCCTTAAGTGTCTGCCCATGCGGAAGACCCTCGCGCCGGTCCCAGCTTCGGGCGGCCGAGCGACGGATCCGGCGTAAGGGGCAACCATGGCCCATCAGTTGACGACATGCACGTTCTGCGGCGTGGGATGCGGGCTCTACCTCGAGACCGCCGGACGCCGCGTCACCGGCACCTACCCCAGCATGTCGCACCCGACCAACCAGGGGCGGATCTGCGTGCGCGGCTGGCATGTCCATGAAATCGCCAGCTCGCCCAACCGGCTGCGGACCCCCTTGATTCGCGAGAACGGGCAGCTTCGACCCGCGACCTGGGAGGAAGCCCTCCGCTTCCTGGCCGCCCGGTTCCGCGAGATCCGGGACCGGTACGGTCCGGACGCTTGGGTGTTCTTCAACGCGCCCCGCTGCGCCAACGAGGAAAGCTACCTGCTCCAGAAACTCGCCCGCGCCGTCGTCGGCACCAACAACATCGACCACGGAACCGGCGTCTACTGCAACAACAGCATCCAAGTCCTCCAGGAAATGCTGGGCGTTCCCGCCACCACCAACTCGATCGGCGAGCTCGCCGCCAGCGACGTGATCCTCGTCGACGGCGTCGATTTGGGCGTCCAGTTGCCGACCATCGGCGGCCTCGTGATCCGCGCCAAACTCGCCGGCGCCAAGCTGATTGTCATCGACGCCCGGCGGCATCGGGTGGCCGAACACGCGGACCACTTCCTCCAGCGCCGGCCCGGCACCGACCTGCTCGTCTACGGGGCCATGGCCAAGGTGATCGTCGACCGCGGCCTGGCCAACCATGCGTTCATCAAGGCGCACTGCCGCGATTACGCCGCGTTCCTCGACAGCGTGCGGCATTTCGATCTCCTGGCCGCCGCCGACGCCGCCGGCGTTCCTGCCGAGCACATCGAAGCCGCCGCCCTCACCTACGCCAGGGGCCGCGCCGCCGCCCTGCTCTACTCGACCGGCGCCGAGTCCCGGAGCGCCGAGAGCCTTCGCGCCCTTCTCAACCTCGTGCTGCTGACCGGGAACCTCGGCAAGGAGGGCGCCGGCGTCTTCGCCCTCACGGAACACAACAATCTGCAGGGCGTTTGCGACCTCGGGGTCGCCCCCGACCGGCTCCCCGGCTACGCGCCGGTCACCGACCCCGCCGCCCGCCAGCGTTTCGAGACCGCCTGGAAATGCCCGGTCCCCGCCAAGCCCGGCATCGGAACCCGCGACTTCTTCGAGAACCCGGAGCGATCCGGTGTCCGCGCCGCGTGGCTCTGCCGCTACGACCCGGTCACCACCGCCACGTTCTGCGACGCCGCCGCCGTGTTGCGCAGCCTCGACCTCGTCGTGGTCCAGCACCTGTTCCCCATCGCCACGTCGGAAGTTGCCCATGTCGTCCTCCCCCTCGTAGGCTTCGGCGAGGAGGAGGTCACCTTCACGAGCACCGACCGCCGCATTCAACTGGCCCGACAGGTCACCGAACCCCCCATCGGCCCCGTCCCCGCCTGGCAACAGCTCACCCGCGTCGCCCGCGCCCTGGGCGCCCCCTGGGATTACCGGTCCAGCGCCGACATCATGGACGAGATCTGCCGGGTGGTACCCCTCTACAGCGGCGCCTCTCACGAGAACCTCGGACGCGACTACGGCCGGGCCTGGCCCTGCACCAAGGACAAACCACTCGGCACCCGGTTCCTCTTCGAGGAGGGCATCCGCGGTCGTCCGTTCCGCTTCGCCACCCTGGCCCGCCCCAACGCGGCGCCCGCGCCCCCCGCCGCCTACCCTCTCACCCTCGTGTTCGGTCAGTCCCTCTACTACTGGCACCAGAACATCCTTGTCCGCAATAGCGAAACCCTGCATCGGGAATTGCGGGTCCTGCTCATGGATTACCCGGAGGGATTCGTCGAGATCAGCGTCGAGGACGCCCAAACGCTCAAGATCCGCGACGGGTCCAGGATCCAGTTGGTCGCCGAAACCGGATCCGCCACCACCTGCGCCCGCGTCACCCGCGAGGTCCGGGCCGGCACCATTTTCGTCCCGTTCTTCGTCCGCGAACTCGAACATCAGATTCGCGGCCAGGAATACCTCGACCACGGCAGCCTCGGCCAACCGGTGTTCGTTCGAATTGAATCGGCCTGACCATGCGCGCCCGAACCCTAGCCCGCGACGACGTCCTCAAGGTGGTGGATCTCCTCCGCCGGAACCGCGAGGTCCTGGCCCCCTTCTGCGGCCGCGGCCGCGACACCTATTTCGACGTCGTCACCGACGACAACCGCGATCGCGTCCGCATCCACCTCCCCAACCCCTACTACCCCCCGAAGCGCTATCTCCTCCCCCATATCGAGCGGCTCATGCGCTCGCGCAACGACCACGGAGACCTCCAGTATTCTCCCACCTACGACGAAACACCCCGCGCCCTCTTCGGGATCCGCTCCTGCGACGTCGCCGGCATCGCCCACCTCGACCGCTTCTACCTCGGACGCGATTTCCGTGATCCTTACTACGAGCGCCGACGACGCAATCTCTTCCTCGTCAATGTCGTCTGCACCCACCTCCGCCTCGACATCGACGACCAGTGCTTCTGTGTCTGCACGGATACCGGGCCGGCTGCCCGCAGCCATTTCGACCTGCAGCTCATGGACCTCGGCGACGAGTTCCTGGCCGTCGCCGGCAGCCCCGCCGGCGAGGCGTTCTTCGAACACTCGATCTTCCGCCCCGCCACCGCCGCCCACGTCAGCCGCCGCCACGAGATCCTCACCACCGTCCGGGCCCAGTTCAAAACCACCACCAGCTGGTTCGCCGCCACCGTCCGCTACGTCTCCCAAGGCAACATCCTCGATGCCACCTGGGAAGAGATCGGAAACCGATGCCTCGAATGCGGCGGATGCACGTTCGTCTGCCCCGCCTGCACCTGCTTCACCGTCAGCGACCGGCGGGTCGGGCCCGACGAATACGAGCGCGTCCGCCTCTGGGACTCGTGCGCCCTGGCCGGCTTCACCCGCATGGCCGGCGGCTTCAACCCCCGCCGCGCCGTCCACGACCGCCGCAACCGGCGGTTCTTCCGCAAGCTCGCCCACTACTTCATCCAGCGTGAACTCTCCATGGCCTGCGTCGGCTGCGGCCGCTGCGCCGCGGTCTGCCACGGCGACGTCGGCATGCCCAGCGTCGTCGAAATGATCCGCCGCGCCACAGCCCCCACGGACACCACCACGCCCCTGGTCAACGCCGCCAAGACGCCGCCATGACCTCCCCCCACGCCGATAATATCTACCTGCCCCAAACGGCCGTCCTCGACCGCGTCGTCGAGGATATCCCCGAGGTCCGGACGTTCTACTGGCACTTCGAAGAGCCCAGCCTGCAAACCGCGTTCCGCCGGTTCCGCCCCGGGCAGTTCGCCCAGGTGTCGGTGTTCGGCGCCGGCGAGTTCCCCGCTTCACTCCCCCCCAGCCCGACCGAACCCGAGACCTTCTTCACCATCCGCTCCGTCGGCACCTGCACCGCCGCCCTCCACCACCTGCAGCCCGGCCAGCGCTTCGCCGTCCGCGGCCCCTACGGCAACGGCTTCCCCATGGACGCCTACCGCGGCAAAAACCTCGTCTTCGTCGCCGGCGGCATCGGCCTCATTCCCCTCCGGTCCTGCATCGTCTATGCCCTCGCCCACCGGGCCGATTACGGCCGGATCCAAGTCTTCTACGGCGCCAAGACCCCGGGGGAACTCATGTACCTCCCCAACCTCCGGGAGTGGGAAAACTCCGCCGGCATCGAATGCTACCTGACCGTGGACCGCGCCGCCCCGGGCTGGACCGGGCACATCGGCGTCGTCGGCAGCCTCTTCCGCAAGCCGGGCGTCGAAGTGCCCGTGGACAATACCATCGCGTTCGTCTGCGGCCCGCCCATCATGTTCCGGTTCGTCATCAAAGATCTCCTGGGCATGAACCTCCCCGCCCATTGCATCGTCTCGACTCTCGAGCGCTACATGAAATGCGGCGTTGGCAAGTGCGGCCACTGCTGCATCGGCGTCGCCTACGTCTGCGTCGACGGCCCCGTCTTCACCTACGAGCAGATCCGCCGTCTCGGCGAGGATATCTGATCCCATGGACGACTTCCGACAACGGCTGGTCCAGACCCTCCACGGCTCGCTCTGCCTCGTCGGCCTCGGCGCCCCCGACCGCGGGGATGACGCCTTCGGACTCCGGTTGCTCGAAACTCTCGCCACCAACGCCGCCACCAACGCCGCCACCAACGCCCCTCCGCATCGCCCCGTCGCGCGAACGCTCGTCGCCGGCCTCGACCCCGAACGCCACCTCGGAGCCCTGACCGCCGCCGCCCTGGATCACGTCCTGTTCGTCGATGCCGTCGACTTCGCCGCGGACCCGGGCTCGATCGTGCTGCTCGACAGCGCCGGCCTCGACCACCGCTACCCGCAAGTCTCGACCCATAAGCTCAGCCTCAGCCTCATCGCCCGCTGCCTCGCCGGCAACGGCCGCACCCGCACCTGGCTCCTGGGCGCCCAACCCGAGTCCGTCCGACCCGGCACAAGCCTCACCGTCACGCTCGAAACCACTTGCGCCGCGCTCGCGGGAGTCCTCAGAACTCTCTGGTCCTTCGAGCCGTGGAACCATGCCCCGCTTCCAGCGTCCTGCACAACGCCGCTGATTCACACGCTCGACCAGTCCATTCGCCAGGAGGCCCCATGCTGACCCCGGAACAAGCCGTCCTCGGCGCCGTGCTCGGCTGTGTCGCAGGCGCGCCTCTCACCCTGCTCTGCCCCCGCCGCAAGACCGCCGCCGGGGTCATCGCCCTCGCTGTCACCGCCGCCTCCGCCGCCCTGGTCGTGTGGGCCGCCATCCGGGTCCTCACCCTGGGCCCGGTTGCGCCCGCCCAGTTCCTGACCCTGCCCAAGCTCGGGTTTGCGCTCCGGCTCTACGTGGACGGCTTGACTGCCATCTTCCTGCTGCTGGCGGCCATCATCGCCCTCCCCGCCGCGCTCTATTCCATCGCCTACCTGCGTCACTACGAACACCAAAACGCCGGACGGTACTACCCTTTCTTCCTCCTCTTCCTCGCCGCCATGTACGGGCTCGTCAGCACCACCGACATGATGTGGTTCTTCTTCGTGTTCTGGCAGCTCATGACACTCCCCGGATACGCCCTCATCCGGTACGAACGCGAGAAGCCCGAGAACCGGCGCGCCGCTAACAAATACCTGCTGATGATGCAAATCGCCTGCGCGGCCACCATGATCGGGGCGGAGCTCCTGGCCGTCACCGGGGCCGTCGCCGCCGGCTCGCCCGAGCTCAAGTACGACTTCGACACCGTCAGCCATCACTTGCCAACGCTCCTCCGCACGCAGCCGGTCCTCACCGCCGTCGCGTTCGGCCTCTTCCTCCTCGGCTTCGGTATCAAGATGGGCATGTGGCCCTTCGGCCAGATCTGGCTCCCGGATGCCCATCCCGCCGCGCCCTCCCCGGTCAGCGCCCTGCTCTCCGGCGTCATGATCAAGACCGGCGTCTACGGCCTGCTGCGCTACTTCCTCTGGCTGGTACCCGCACCCGCCCTGCCGGACTACCCGCTCGCGCTGTGGGGAGGCGCGATCGCGATTCTCGGCACCATCACGCTCCTGACCGGAACCGTCCAGGCGCTGCGGCAGGAACAGACCAAGCGCCTCCTCGCCTTTCACAGCATCGGCCAGATCGGTTACATCCTCCTCGGCATCGGTACCGGCATGGTTCTCCTGCCGTCGACACGGCCGGCCGCTTCAACCCTCGCCGCGCTCGGCATCACCGCCGCCTTGTTCCACGTCCTTAATCACGGGGCGTTCAAGGCTCTGCTCTTCCTCAACGCCGGCTCGATCCTCGCCGCCACCGGAACCCAGGACCTCAATCGCACCGGCGGCCTCCTCAAGTACATGCCCATCACCGGCATCACCGCCATCGTGGCCGCCTTCTCGATTGCCGGCGTGCCGCTCTTTAACGGCTTCGCCAGCAAATGGAGCCTCTACGCTGCCGCCGTCCAGGGAACGCCGGATGCCTGGTTCCTGGCCCTCTGCGCTCTGCTCGCCCTGTTCACCAGCGCGGTCACGCTCGCGTCCTTCATCAAGTTCTACGGAGCGGCCTTTCTCGGACGCACCTCCGCCTGGGTCGACCAGGCCAGCGCCCGCCAACCGCGCCTCGAAGTCCCAGGGTCCCTCCAAGCACCCCAAATCGGTCTCGCCTTGCTCTGCGTCGGACTCGGCGTCGCCCCCGGCATCGCCTTCCACCTGCTCCGGCACGCTCTCGAAGCCAGCCGGCAAGGACTGGGCACCCTCTTCGCCGATGCCGTCCCCGTCCAGGCCCAATCCCTGGGCGGCATCCAGAGCGCTGTGGCCGGAGCCGTCTTTGCCCCGATCCTCCTCGCAGGATTGCTCCTGCTTCTCCTCCTCGCGGCGCATGCCGTCTCCCGCCTCGGTTCCGCCCCGCGCCGGACGACCGTCCCCTGGCTCTGCGGCTACGCCACCCCGCATGAAGACAACCGGTACACGGCCCATGGATTCTATGGCGCCCTCAAGCGCCTGATCCCTGGGCGCTCCCAACCGCCCAGGCCGTCGCCGGACCACCCCCACGCGAGCCCATGATCGCTCGAGAAACATTGAACGCCCTCAAGACTCGCTTCGGACCCGCCCTCATCCGGGCGGATCTGCCGGCGGACAATCGCCTTTTTGTCTGGGTCCTGCCCGAGGTCGTGCGCGACCTGAGCCGATACGTGTTCCGCGACCTCGACGCCCGCTACGTGATCAGCATCGGCGCTGACGACCGCCCTTTCTCAGGCAATTACCTCGTCGCCCACAACTTCGCCTTCGACCGCGACCATCTCCTGGCGAGCCTCCTCGTTCATCTGCCGCCGGATGCCCCCCGCATCGACAGCATCACCGACGTCGTCCCCGCCGCCAATTGGGCCGAACGCGAGATCCGCGATCTCCTGGGCATCGAGCCGGTCGGCCATGTCCAGCCCAAACGCCTCGTGCTCCCCGATGGCTGGCCCGACGACGTCCATCCCCTCCGCAAGGACGTCCCCTGGAACATCGCTCCCGCCGGATTCGATCCCTCCCGCGATTACCCCTTCGACCCGCCCCCGCCCGGCTGCACCGTCGTCCCCTTCGGCCCCTTCCACCCAACGCTCGATGAACCGGCTCATTTCCGGCTCTTCGTCGAGGGCGAAGTGGTCCGCGGCTGCGAGTACCGAGGGTTCATGGTCCACCGCGGCATCGAAAAGCTCGCGGAATCCGTCCTCACCTACAACGAGGTCCCCATGGCCGCCGAACGCATCTGCGGCATCTGCGGCTGTGTCCATAATGTCGCCTACGCCCAGGCCGTCGAAAGCGCCGCCGCCATCCAGGCCCCCCCGCGCGCCGAGTACATCCGCACCATCATGCTCGAAATCGAGCGCCTCCACAGCCACCTCCTCTGGGTCGGACTCGCCTGTCATATCGTCGGATTCGACACGCTCTTCATGCAGAGCTTCCGCATCCGGGAGCCCGTCATGTGGATCGCGGAAAAAATCAGCGGCAACCGGAAGACCTACGCCCTCTGCGTGATCGGCGGCGTGCGCTGGGACCTGACTCCCGATCTGCAAAGCGAGCTCCGTCAGGTCCTCGACCGCCTCGAGTCCGAATGGCAGACGGCCGTGGCCGCCATCCGCAACGACCGCAATCTCCAGCGACGTACCCGCGATGTCGGCGTCACCCCGCCCGCCCTCGTCAAAGACGCCGCCCTGATCGGCCCCGTCGCCCGCGCCGCCGGCGTCGATATCGATTGCCGGCGCGACCATCCCTACGCCGCCTACGACCGCGTCGCGTTCGATGTCGTCACCCACCAGGGCGGCGACGTCTGGGGCCGCGTCGTCGTCCGCATGCTCGAAGTCTTCGAGTCCATCCGCATCATCCGCCAGTGCCTCGATAAGATGGAGCCCGGACCCATCCAGTTGTCGATCACCGACGACCTGCCCGCCGGACGCCTCGGCCTCTCCTCCGTCGAAGCGCCCCGGGGCGAGAGCCATCACTTCGTCGTCACCGGCGAGAACCAGCGCCCCCGCCGATGGCGCGTCCGCGCCCCCACCTACCAGAACCTGCAGGCCATCCCCGCCATGATCCGCGACCAGCAGCTCGCCGACATGACCATCGCCCTCGGCAGCATCGACCCGTGCTTCTCCTGCACTGATCGCATGGAAACCATCGACATCCGCTCCGGCACCGCCCGGACCTGGACCCAGGCCGAGCTCCTCGCCCAGACACGCGCCCGACCCGAATGAACCTGCTCTGGACCATCCTGGGCTCCGCGCTCAACGTCGCCGCGGTCGTGCTGCTGGCGCCGCTCGCGGAAGGCGTGCTCCGCAAGATCACCGCCCGCATCCAATCCCGCCAGGGCCCCCCCCTGCTCCAACCCTATTACGACCTCCTCAAACTGCTGGGTAAGGAAGACCTCGAGTCCGGCGAATGCCCCCGCGTCCAGCGCTTCGCCGCCTGCCTCGCACCCACCGCCATCCTCGCCGTCGCCACTTTCCTCCCCATGGGCTTCGCAGCCCCCATGCACGCCCATGGCGACGTCATCCTTCTCGTCTATCTGCTCACGTTGGTCGGCATCAGCACGCTCCTCGCCGGCCTCGCCGCCGGCTCCGCCTACTCCCTCCTCGGCATCAGCCGGGAAATGATGACGATGATCACCCTCGAACCGCTGTTCGCCGTGGCCCTCATCGCCGGCGCGGTGCATACCCGGTCTTTCCATCTCGATACCGTCCTCCACGGCTCCGTCTACGCAACCCCGGGCGTCCCCTGGTCCGGCTTCCTCCTCCTCGGCGTCTTCCTGCTCGCCCTGCCCGCCTTCGTCCAGCGCGTGCCCTTCGATGTCGCCGAAGCCGAAACCGAGATCATGGAGGGCGCCCTCATGGAATACTCGGGCCCCAAACTGGCCCTCATCAAGTTCGCCCAGATGGCCAAGCTCGTCACCTACTGCGGCCTCTTCGTGGCCCTGTTCGCCCCCTGGGGCTCCCACCTCGTCTTCCCTGTCGGCTGGCTCGTGTTCTGGTTGAAGGTGTTCCTGCTCGTGCTCCTCGTCACCTTCGTCGCCGCCACCCACGCCCGCTACCGTGTCGACCAGGCGATCCGCTACTTCGCCCTGCTCCTCGGCGCCGCCTGCGTCGCGCTCGTCCTCGCCAGCCTCGGCCATTAAACCCCACGCCATGACACCTTCCCCACAAACCCCGCCCCAACCCTGAACCAGGAGCCCCGCATGTCCGTCCTTAGCAAATGCCGCGAAGCCCTCCTCTGCCTGCGAGCCGGACGAGTCACGCTCCCCTACCCCGCCCAGCCCAGACCCACCCCCCCGCGGTTCCGGGGACGCCCCATCTTTAACGCCGCCAAGTGCATCGGCTGCGCCGGCTGCGCCAATAACTGCCCCGCCCGCGAAATCCTCGTCGTCGATCTCTGCCAGGAAATCCGCGTCATCCAGTACCTCGGCCGACGCTGCACCTTCTGCGGCCGCTGCGCGGAGGTCTGCCCGGAGAAGGCCATCACCATGAGCCGCGACTTCGAGACCGCCACACCCCAGATCCGCGATCTCCGACAGCGACTCGACCTCTTCATGAGCACCTGCCAGCGCTGCGGCCGCTGCTTCCAGGCGCCTTCCCCCCTCGAACAGCTCAAACTCAAGGGATACCGCTTCGATGACGTCGAACACGAACGCTGGATCTTCCGATCCAAGGCCTTCCTCGACTCGGACGCCACCGTCGATGATATCCCCATCGAGCTGGATTGAACCGCCAGCTCCCCCGCCATGCTGAAAAATCTCTGCCAGAAAATGTTCGGCCGCTCGCTCTGGGTCTACCACGCCAATAGCGGCGGCTGCAACGGCTGCGATATCGAGGTCCTTAACGTCCTCACACCTTACTACGACGCCGAACGCTTCGGCATCCGCCTCGTCGGCTCCCCGCGGCACGCCGACGTCATGCTCTGCCAGGGGCCCGCCCTCCGCGCCACCAGCCCCGCCCTCCGTCGAGCCTACGACGCCATGCCCGCCCCCAAACTCGTCTTCGCCATCGGCTCGTGCGCCTGCGGCGGCGGCATCTGGTACGATACCTACGCCGTGCTCGGCCCGGTCGAAATGGTCGTTCCCGTCAACTTCTACATCCCCGGTTGCCCGCCGCGACCCGAGGCCATCCTCTACGGCGTCGCCGTCGCCGTCGGCCTCGTCGACCGTAAAGTCGCCCCCGTCCAGTTCAAACAGGTCGAGTTCCCCATCCCCCAATACCACCCCGCAGACCTCCGCGGCGACGGCGAACTCGTCGTCTACGAGAAGGCCGAACGCGTATGAAATTCGCCATCTGCAACGAGATCTTCCGCGGCTGGGATCTGCCCCGCACCATGGCCTTCGCCGCACAAACCGGCTACGACGCCCTCGAGATCGCCCCCTTCACCCTCACGAAAGATGTCACCCGGGTCGACCCCGCCCGCCGCGCCTGGATCCGCCATGAGGCCGACCGCGCCGGCATCGCCGTCTCCGGCATCCATTGGGTCCTCGTCGATACTATCGGCCTTCACCTGACCCACCCCGACCCAGCCGTCCGCTCCCTGACCCGGGACTACTTCATCGCCCTCGTCGATTTCTGCGCCGATATCGGCGGACACACCATCGTCGTCGGCTCCCCCAAACAGCGCAGTCTCCTCCCCGAAGTCACGCCCGCGCAGGGCGCCGACTGGGCCCTCGAGGTCTTTCGCGATGCCGTGCGCCGCGCCGAAGACCGGGACGTCACCCTCTGCGTTGAACCTCTCGCCCCCGAGGAGACCAACTTCCTCAACACCGCCGCCGACGCCATCGCGTTCATCCAGCGCCTCCCCTCCCCTCGCTTCAAGATCATCCTCGATGTCAAAGCCATGTGCTCCGAGTCGAAACCCATCCCCGACATCATCCGAAGCTCCTGGCCCCACTTCGCCTACGTCCACGCCAATGACCGGAACCTCGAAGGACCCGGCTTCGGCGATGTCGATTTCCGACCCATCGCGGCCGCGCTCCGCGACGTCGGCTACGACGGCACCGTCTCGGTCGAGGTCTTCAAGTTCGATCCCGGACCCGAAGCCATCGCCCAGCGCAGCCTCGCCTGCCTCCGCGCCGCCTTTGACCGGCCCCAAGGGGTCAGTTCTCACATTTGACACTGCGCCGGAACCGGGCCCCGCGCTGAGTATTAATTGTCAGCACTGACCCCTTCGGTGGCGCCACGCTTCCGCCGTTGTGAAATTCGCTGGCTTGATTTGCAGGGACGTGCGCACGCCAGACCCGGGTTTTCTCGACCACCCTGTCAGTGATGTGGCTTGGCCCACGCCATCCTGAGGAGCCGATTCTGAGCCTATCGCCCCGTCGCCGCGGGCTGAGTCCACCCACCCGTTCAGAAGTACCGCTTCGAGTTCACCATTCACGGAACCGGTGTCGGGGCGGAGCGAATGCTGACCGACGCCACACGAATGCCGGACGGCTCGTTCCGCTTCAGCCTTACGGACTCCTCGTCCCCCGGCTTCATGGTCCTGGCCGCCGGGAATCCGACATCGCCTCTCCGGGAGTGGACAGAACTGGGCAACATGGTGGAAGTGGCACCCGGCCGGTTCGAATTCACCGATCCGCAAGCCGCAACCGGCCGCCAACGCTTCCATGGCGTTCGCTCCCACTGATCCGGCCCGCCGGACTCCACGATCTAAGGGCCTATGGACGGCGGCCCCTGGGAGACCTGGCTCGAGCCGACCAAGGCGGCCGAGGCCTCGTTCCAGGGTCAATGCGGTCACTCCTACCCCCTGCTGATCCCTTGCTGCTCCCGAATTGCTTTGTCCTCCAACCTGCCGTTACTCCGCGGGCGCCTCGATGGGCTCGCCCGGCGGCGTGCCCACCGCCGTCGTCGCCAGCCGATGCACCGCTTCCGCGAGGGGGAGGAAATCAACGGCCCAGCCGCGGTACTCGCGTCGGAAAGCCGGTTGAGCATCGGTGGTGACCACCCAGAGCCGGGCCCCCGGGTAAAGCCGTCCGAAGGCCAGCAGGTTCTGAGGATCGAAAACCCTGGCGGACCATTTGCATTCGATGGCGCTGAGCGGGCCGCCACGAGGCGCCCAGACGAAATCCACCTCATGCCCTTGCTTGTCCCGCCAATACTGCACGGCCGCGGACTGCGTGAGCGCCAGGATTTCGTTCAGGACATAATGCTCCCAGAGTCGGCCCAGGTCTTCGTTCCGCAGTTCAGTCCAGCCCCGCTGCGCGCAGACAAACCCAGTGTCGAATCCATAGACCTTCGGGGCGGTCACAATTTCGGTGGCGCGCCGCGAACTGAACGGGCGCACCACAATCACCACCGCGGTGGCCTCGAGCACCGCCAGGTAATTCTGGATGGTGGACCGGCTAACCTCGCACGGGGCCGCGAAGCGGGTCGCCTCGAACATCCCGCCGCTTTGCGCCAACAGCAACTCGACAAACCGCTGAAAGGAAGCGCGTCGTTCAAGCCGGAATAACTCGAGAATATCCTTGGCCCAGTAGGCGTCCATCCACTCCTGGAAATCGGCCTCGGGCAGATCCGCCGAGAGGAAGAACGGCGGCAGGCCTCCGTGGAGCAGCCGGTGCGGCAGGCCCGGCTTGCCGAAGTCCGCCAAGTCGGCTTCGATCATCGGCGTCAGCCAGACCTCCGCTTTGCGACCGGCCAGCGTGTCGCGGAAGCGCGCGCTCGCCCCGAGCGTCGAGGAACCGGTGGCCACGATGCGTACCTCGGGGAAATGATCTGCCGCGAGCTTGAGCACTTCCGAGGGATTCGGCAGGCGGTGGACCTCATCCAACACCACGCGATGCCCGCGCATCGCGTCGAGGAATGGTTCGGGGTCCTCGATCGCCCGGCGGACGCGCGGCAGTTCGCAATCGAAGAACTCGACGTCCGGCAAACTGCGGGCCAGAAACGTCTTCCCGGTCCGCCGGACGCCGCGCAGCCAGACGACCGGACGCCGCTTCCAGGCGTGCTCGATCCGGTTGAGCCAGAAATTTCGCTTGACCATACGCAGGCAGTTTACCGTTTGGCATGACTAAATGCAAGAGTGTTGGTGTTTGGTCCAAATCCGCGGAAACCCGGCGGGATGCCCGGGCACTGTCGGTTGTGAGAACTGATAACCATCTATGGCCCAGCGGATCGAGCAGAGGGTGCGGCAGGCGCTGAAGCCCAAAGCGGAGTACGGGCGTATCCAGCAAGTACCGGGGATCGGGGCGGTACTGGGGTTAGTGGTGGTGCTGGAGAGCGGGGAGCAGGGGAAGGATTTCAACGAAGCGATGCTCTTTGGATGATGTGCTGGGGGCTGCCGCGAGCCTGGAAGGGGTCTGGTGGAGCCAGAGAACTGATTGGCAGCGGCAGCCACCCGGCTGGGGACAGCGTGAAGCGTTGAGCTTGTTCTGCCCCCACCGTCAGCCCCCAAGGGTCTGGAATCCGGCTCGGGCGACCGAGTGGGAGAACCACAGTGACTGAATGGGCAGCGGTGCGCGCGACAACAAACGGTTCTCTGGTTCCGCGTCAGCGGAGAGGGCGCGCGGTCCGCGGATCGGCTGCGACCGGAGCGGCTGGAAACCAGATGGGTGACCCCTTCGGCGGCGCAACAGCAGCCAGCAGCCTAACAAGCCAGCGCACAGGGCATTGGCCGCCCAACCCGCCGGTTCCGGGATCGGTTGGATCTCCAGTTCCAATCCCCAGCTCTCGAGCCGGTGAACGTCGCCCCCCGAAACGTCCGCCACATACAGCGTCCAGATCCCGTTCGGATTGCCGCCTTCGAAACCGCTGAGAAACGCCGTCCGCGCCATCGCCTCGGTCACCCCAAACGGACTGACCGCCCGCGCATCCGGCGACCAGAAACCGCTCAAGGGCCCCGCCAAGCCAGCCTCCGGATTGCCGAGCGTCGCCCGGTAGGAGTGAATGTCCCCGTTCACTGCGTCATCGTCGAACGTCACGTCAATGCCGGGGTCGCCATAACCGACGCCACCCGCGTCGGTCTGGCCCACCCGGTTGAGCAACACCGCAAAGCCGCTCTCATGCGCCAGGTAGGAGTACAGATCGCCGTTCCACGTCCCGCTGATGTCCAGGCTCACGCGGAGGTGCGTCAGGATACCCGCGCCACCGCTCACCGTGACCCGCGACACCAGACCGCCGGCGTCACCGTCCAGAATCGTCCGCCCCACCGGCACGTCCACGAACACCCCCGCCCGAGCCAGACCCGCCGCGCCCAGCACCATGCCAACCACCACCGCCAGCGAGGCGCGCTTCAGACCACACGTTGTTTTCGGTTGCACGCACCCTCCCTGCCTTTCTGGATCCCTTGTCCCGCGCCTCGCTGGGACAGAGTCCTCGCCGGAAGAGGCGACGGACTGGAACAGCGGGGGGCGGAACTTGACTTGATCACAACGCCTTTCAAGGGGCGAGGACTCTGGTGAATTCGAGTTCATAGGCTGGATCGACCGGGGAGGTCAGGGTTGGCAGCTGCGATAAAACCGGATCGGGACGCTCGACGCATCCGGATCCAGCCATTCGAACAATCCGTTGGCACCGGCAGGCGCCTCGCCGAGCTTCACCCACGAATCAAGGTCGGCCGAGGCCTCGATGGCGTACGTCACCCCCGGAATGCCGGCGAACACGATCGTGCACGTCCCGTTCTCCAGGCGGACACCCCAAACATTCTGCCCCTGCCCCGAGGAGGGGATCACCTCCACATGGACGGTCCCGACAGCCGTGCCGCCCCGACCGTCACTGACGGTGTACGTGTAACTGTCACTGCCGGTGAAGTCCGTGGCCGGCGTGTACGTCACCTGGCCGGCATCCAACGCGACGGTGCCGCCCTGGACGCTGGCCGCACTGACCCCGACCACGCTCAGCGGGTCGTGGTCCGGGTCGGCGTCATTGCCCGAGAGCTTGACGGCCGCAATCGTCAAGGCCGAGTTCTGCCGGGTTGCCCCCGCATTGGGATTGGCCGTGGGCGGTTGATTGGCGCTGGTGGTCAGGACCACGTCATTGCCGGTGCCCCCCTGGTAGCTGACGCTGAAGACCTGGCCGCCCAACGTGAACGCCGCGCCCTCGGGCAGGCCGTGGAACGTGCCGGTCACCGCTTCCGTGCCGCCCTTGTCGATCAGCGTCACGCTGTCACCGGGACCCAACGTGGTGTTCTTCGTCAGGCTCAGCGTCGCATCCGCCAGGTCCACGGCCCCTTGTACGACCCACTGGTCGTGGCCCGTACCCGGCGCCAAGCCGTCCAGCTCCATCGCCACGGTGACGCCGCTGCCGAGCGTCAGATCGCCGAGAACGGTTACTTCCGCCGGGCTCGAGCCCAGGGCCAGCAAGAGCGGTCTCGCAACAACGACGTTCTCGCTGTAAGAGCCCTCCAGGACGTTCACCGTGCCGCCGTCCGCCACGGCATCCACGCCGTCCTGGATCGAGTCGAAAGCGTCATAGTGCCACGTGTACCAGCCGCACCCCGCAGCCGAATAGTCGTCATCCACCGTCACCGTCGCCGGCGGCGGGTCCGACACCGGCAGTTTATAGTCGCCGTAGGATCGGAATCGCGCCACCGTCGAATGCATGATACCCTCCCCGGCCCAGCTGTCATTCAACTGCGGACAGTAGTACATGCCAACATAAATCCTCTCGGGCATCGCCTCCACCGCCGGGTCAAACGCCTGGGTGCACAGCAGCGTCCAGTTCACGCCGTCCGAGCTCTTGTACGCGTAGAACGTCTGGTTGGTGCGCGCCATGCGCACCCACGCGTTGGGATACGACGGCGTCCCATCGCTGTAGTAACCGTAATTGCCGCCATCCGTCAGCCGCCAGTGCACTTCATAGCGGTTGTTCGCACTGGCCCCATCCCATTGCAGCACCGGATTCGCGTTCACGAGAAAGCCCTTGCTCATCTTCACCGTCTGACTTTCGGCCTCGGTACGCGTCACCCCTTCGTCCAGCGCCGCGCGCGCGCACAAACCCGCACGCGCCCAGTGGCTGGTTGGATCCTGGTACGCGATCCGCACGACCTTGTCGAAGTCGCCCTCGACTTCCTCGTACACGAACGTCAGCTCATCGTAGGCGTTCCAGTTCGCACTGCCGCTGCTGATGAGGTCGAAGTCGCTGTCGCCTCCGCACCCGATCGCATCGTCCGGCCACTTAATGGGGTCCCCGCCCTCCTCGACATACTCGTCGCCACCGACCGCGGCGAATTTCATCTTGCCGCTGACCTCGATCTCCAGTGAAGCCGGTTCGATCCAACTCGAGTCCCAGGCACAAACACCATCGACGGTCAGCGTCACCCGGTCGCCGATGTCCACGCCACTCACCTCCAGCACGACGGACATACCCTCCAGGTTGTTCGGCGGTTGTCCAGGATCGATGCCGCCGCTGTACCCCTGTAATCGCACTGCATCCACGCTGCCCTTGGATAGAGTGTAGCACCCCGTATTCATCGCATCGGCAGGGTCCACCGGCACCCCAAACGCCACCCCAAGTTCCACCGCGTCGTGATTCATAAGGGAGCCAGCCGCCCTTACCTGCCACATTAACTCTAGGTTCACCTGATCGCTCCACACCCCATTACCCGGCATGGTGACAAGACATAGGTACAAGCCCTCGTCATTAGCCGACACATTGTCGAGCGTCAGAGTCGGGCCCGTGGCGCCCGGAATCAAGTTGAGGGTATCTGAGAAAGCGTACCACTGGTAAAATACTGTATCTCCTATATCCGACGATCCGGTGGCGGCGATGCTGAACGTGACCGTATCCCCGGCGAACGCGCTGACACTTGTCGGTTGTTGTGTAATGAGTACCGTAGAATTCTCCGGATTGCACACAGTGTATAGGTACATGCCCGGGATCTCCGGCTCGCCGTCGAGCAGGACGCCGTCAAAATCACTTGGTGTGACCCAGCCTATCCCCACGCCATCGCCAAACTCGCCCTCCGCCTGGTAAGCGCAGAAGTAGTACAGGCGGTACGCCTCGAGATGCTGAAGCTCCGACCCCTGATTTAACTCCTTGTTCCATTCACGCGGGTCCGTCCAACCGTTCACCCAGCATATCGGATTGCTTCCTATGTTCTCCGGATACTCATCGGCGCTGAGGTAGAATCGCGACGCATCATCCGAGCAGATGTAGAAGGTATAATATCCAGTCTTCTCTGGCGAGAGCCAGCCCTCGAACCGGCTGCCGTAGTGATCGCCGTTCTCCCAGGTCGGGGTAGCCGCCGAATTCACAGCCAGCGTCCGATCCGGCACCCAACGACTGTCGATATAGCCGGGCAGCGCATCGAGATCGCCGTAGTAGTTGTCAAAGTACTCGATGTGTCCGTAACCAGTTATATGGAGCATTTCCATTACTCCAGTGGTACCCGCGGCAATGACGTTGCCGCTCATGTCGGCGACATTGTCGATGTTAATAGTGTAGGTCCTAGGTACCAATCGGTTCTCGAGGGTCAGGACTACGTTGGTTTCACCGACCACAACGGCACCGACAACCTGACCGCCGGGCACCCCAGGATCCATCAGGACCGTAAAGTTTTTCACCAGCACGCTCGCCGGATCGATCGGTTCGGAGAAGCCCACCGTAATGCGATTGAAATACGGCCTGCCTCGAACAGCGACCATCGACGGCGGCGTGGTGTCGTCCGTCACGGTCAACGTCACCTCCTCGCTGATCACCGTGTCCACGAGATTCGACACCACGACCTTGAACGTGTCCTGGTCGTTCTCCAGCGCGACATGCGGGAGGGTGTAGGACAAGGCGTTCGCCCCGTCGATCGGCAGGCCGTTCCGGTACCATTGCGCACTGGTCCAACCCGGCCGCCCCGCCACCGACACCGCAAAGGTGGCTGCCATGTTCACGCGCACATGCACCGGCTCGGGCTCCGCCGTGATCGACAAGGGAACCGCCGGGTCGATGACGGGTATCAGGTGCTCACCGGGAATCGACGGCGCGTCGTTGGGAATGCTGGCGCCGCCCGCGCTCATCGCCACCGAGAGGTTCGCCCCATACGCCTCCTCCTTCATCAGCGCCCGGAAGTAGTAGGGCCGATGGGCAAGCAGCGGGATCGGCGACGACTGCTGGCCGGGCTCCGTTTCGTACTGGCGGGGATAGCACCAGGTGGCCACGGCCGCGATGGGGGTCGCGCCGAGGTTCTCGACCGTCGCGTCGGCGCTCAAGTACAAGGCCGAGTTGTCGTCGGATGCGATGGCGAAGGTGTAATCGGCCGTGCTCGGCGGCAGAAACCAGCCTTCCATCATGGCTCCGTAATTGTCCGCCCAATCGAGCCAGCCTTCCGCCAAGGCGGCGTAGACGACCTGATCCGGGCTGTCAGGGTACTTCGGGGAGTTCAGCAGGTCTTGAACCGCTTTGCCGCCCCCGATGTCGAGGTAGTAGCGCAAGGTCGCCCTGCCCGGCACGGCGCCAAAGCGGACCGAGGCATTATGGACGACGTGCGCCGGAGCCGCGTTGTCCCCGACACCGTTGACGACCAGGGTGTGGGTGCTGTTCTGGTCAAACGCGGCGGTCCGGAGGTACACGGTCACGCCGTCCGGTTGCAGCGCCGCCGAGTGGACGGCCACCGTCCCGCTGTCGATGGTGTAGTTGGCGGCCATGCCGGTCGTGATTGGGTCCATGATCTTGTCGAAGGTCAACTGCAGGAACCGGTCGTAGCCGAGCGTATCGGCGGCGAGCAGCACCGGGGCGTCAGCGGCGGGGGTCACGGTCAGCGTCGCCTGGGTGCTGCTGAGCGCGTCGTTGACCCTGACGTGGAATTTCCTGCCATGATCGGCCACGGTGGGCTTGAAGCTGTAAGCCGAGGAGGTGGCGTCAGGGATGGGGACGTCGTCGGCATACCACTGGTAGCTAAAGGGGACGGCTGCCGGCGCCATCGTCACGGAGAAGGTGACCTCGAGGTTCTCCGTGGTCACCGAGTCCGCGGGTTGAACCTCGATAACGGGGGTGGTCGCGGTGCTCGTGAGGGAATAAGGCTGGGCGTAAAGGGCGGGGATCGGGCATTCGAACCGGCCGCCGGGCCGGATCCAGGCGGCAGACACATGGTCGCCGTAAACCTCCTCCTTCATCAGGATTTCCAGGTAGTACTTCGATCCCTTCACCAGGGTCACCGGCGCCGACTGCTGCTCCCCGGCCTTGTACCAGCCGCGCGGCAACGTCCAGCCTGAGACCTGGCATAACAGGACCTTGTGCGCCGGGTCGGCGTCCGTGCTCAGCCACAGCTCACCGGCATCGTCGGTTGCCACGTAGAAGGTGTACTGCCCCGTCTCGGGCGGTTCGATGAAGCCCGCCGTCATGCTGCCATAGTACTCGCCCACGTTGACGCGGCCCTCGATGTACAGAGAATCCAGCTCGAATCCCGTCGGTGCCTGGGGGAACGTCGGATCCGCCCTGAGATCGGCGACGCTGGCGCCGGGAATGCCGGTGAGCGGGTCCGCTCCCATGTAGAGGTACCGAATCACGGCACCCGCCCGTGTCTCACTGATGTTCCCGCCGGCCAGCAGCAACACGGCCAGGGTTGCTTTCAGAAGGGTACTTCGCATCGTGGGTCCTCGACTGAGTTGCCATTATCAACCAAAAGGGGGGGCTCGCCGGCGGCGGTCATGAGTTCGCGGACGCCGACCGCTGAAATGGAGTATGCGCACCGGTTCTCCCCTCCCCCTGCGGCAACGGAGCGGGGGGAGGGATCGAAGGCCTGCACGCCGAAGCCTTGGCGAAGGCGGGAGAGGGGTGCCCCGCTCGCGGACTGACACAGGCCCCTCCTCTCCCCGTCCTCTCCTCCCGTTCCCGAGGGGCGAGGGAGACAACATATTGGCAGATCTCCTCTGACAAGGAGCATCGGTTGAATCCATGAACGGCACCGGCTCCGCGCTGACAGAAAAGGCATGAAACACACAGGCTGGCGAGGCGCGCCTCAGACCAACCAGGTCCGTGGTCCTATGAGCGCCTGCCTGCCTTTCCGGATCCCTCGGCCCGCGCCTCGCTATCCCAGAGTCCTCGCCGGAAGGAGGGGAGGCTTGGAACGACGGGGGTCGAAACTTGACCGGATCACAACGCATTTCAATGGGCGAGGACTCTAGAGGGGGCGACATGGAGGAGCTTCCATAGACGAGGCCTACCCCGCGGTTCATCGCAGTGACCGATCCCAGCCAGCAGCCCCAGCCAAAGGAGCGACCCGGTGAGTCTTATGCCCTTGAACCCACCGCTGTTAGTGTTAGGAGAGTGGCCGGGTTCTATTGACCCACACGAGGGTTGTCAAGAAGAATCTCAGCATCAACGCGATGACGCGATGACCAGGATCCCATGTCGACTTCCTTGGTGCCTTCGATCTGCAGCACGACGAATCCGTCTGCTGCCGAGTACTGGTGCGGTGGACGCAGGGGCGGCTCCTGCCCGTTGACGCGGACCGTCGGCTCGTCGCGGAGACTGTTAATAAGGACGAAGTACGGACCCGCCGACCAACCCCGCACGCGGAACCGACCGCCAACCACTTCTGAGATACCTGTTGAGCTTCCTCAACCGGCTCCGAGCGACCTCAGGATCTTCAATGCGAGCGGTTCCTTGATTTCGGGGTGTCGAGGAAGGGCCTCAACCACACCGGTCCGCGGGTTGGTCCAGAGCGAATGTGAGCTCCCCTCTCGCTTCAGGTAACACCCGGCGTGCCGCAGGCGCCTTTCCAGATCGCGCCTCTTCATCAGATGACAACCACGGTCTGAATGGCATCGTTGGGGAGTCCCCGCCGAACATCCTCTACGCGGTCCTCGAAGATGAGCCGTATGGCCTCGCGCAAGCTGGCCTTGGCCTCTTCCGCCGTTTCCCCTTGGCCATTCGCACCCGGAACCTCAGGGCAAATCGCCCAGTAGCCGCCTTCGGGCGCCTCCTCGATGATGGCCGTGAACTCACCTTTCATCAGACGAAAGATGCGCCGAAACCCTCGACCCGTCAACGGTGCTGCACGGCTCGCCTGGCGAACCCGAGCGACAATTCCTCTGTTGCGCCTTCGATCTGCAGCACGACGAATCCTTCTGCTGCCGAGTACTGATGCGGTGGACTCAGGGGCGTCTCCTGCCCGTTGACACGGACGGTCGGTTCGTCGCGGAGACCGTTAATAAGGACGAAGTACGGACCCGCCGGCCAACCCTGAACGCGGAACCGGGCGCCGGCTGCGTCCTCCCGGACGCTGTCGATCGCTCCCGGTGCATGCACACAAAGACCGTGCTGGCGAAGAACGACGAAGCCGTACACGGCGTCGCCGCCCAGCATCCGAATCGCGGGGACGAGCGTGGTCGCGGGATTGATCGCCGGCCCGTTGCGGGTCTGGGCCCGCAGGTTGAAACTGTCCGGCAGCAACCCCCGAAACTCGGTGTCGGTGTCCGGATACGTGTGCTGGATGCCGGCGGCAGCGATCCCGTTGGCCACCTGCATCCATGGACCTCGCGAATCATGCGGCGCCAGACGCTGCAGCGCGTCCGCGTACACCAGCCCACACCACTGGACCGGCAGCCCGATCCATACCGGCGCCACCCAACTCGTGGCTCCCAGGACCGCAATCGTGCTGTACACCCCCACCGGACCCGACGTCGGCGGTGTCAGGTAAACGAACGGCAGACCTGTCCACGCCCAATACCGCGCTTCCTCGAGCAACGCCGCGTCGCCCGTCAGCTCGTAACCCAGGGTGTAAGCCCGCACCAGGTACGCGGATGCCAGAATGTCGGGTGTGTGCAGGGGGATCTCCCACGTCTGGGCGCCGCGGGGGACGGTCCCGCGGAACTTATCGAGCGCACGAAGCAGTCTCAGGCCTTGATCGATCTGAGCCCGATCGCCCCCAAACACGGCCGCCTCGAGCAGCGACATCACCCCTTGCGCCGTCAAACCGTTGGCGTCGGGTGCCCAGTGGGTCGAGCCAAAGTCAAGGCCGCCGGCAGTCTTGCGGTACACGACCGAACCGTCCGCCTCGAACCGACGCAACAACGCCCCCGCCTGCCCGCGCGCCGACGCCACATTCTCCGAGACCGCCCCATAGACCAGCGCCGGCGCCGGGTACCGCACGTGCCCGACCTGGCGGGCATTCCGCTCACCCGGCATCACCTGGGCGAGAGCCGCTCGCGCCCCATTCCGGAGCCGGTCTGCCAGTGCACTGTCCTCAACCCGGCCGGCGAGCCAATCAAGATAGAGCGCCGCATCCGCCGCCGGACCCGAGCCGAACCCGGGCGCCGCGTGCCGATACCAATCGCCGTCCCGGATCTTCGAATCCAGCCAGCCGCGGCCGGCCAGCGCGTAATAGGCCTGGGCGCTCATGCCGGGAGCGGGCACGGGCGGCAAGCCCTCGATCCGCACGTACTGCTGCACGGCCGGAATCACAGTGTCCCCCACTCCGCCCAGGATCATCGCGCTGACGGTCATCCCGCGATCGGCCGGGAATCGCATCGGGTCGTAGGGCAACAGGCTGTTCTCTTCCCGGTTCATCCCGTCCGACCCCGGCACGAGAAGCCCCAGAAGATGACCTCCGGAGTTGAAGAAACGATCCGGCGTGTCGAACACGACGCCCACGTTGGTCTGCGCCCGTGACCACAAGACCCCAAGGTACCGTCCCTCGGCCGCGATCGCCATCAGCGGGAAGGTCACCTTCGCAAGATCCGGCACCTGGCGATGCGACGCTGGCGGGTTGAGATCCGCGGTGGAACTGCTCGGTTCGTTCTCGAGATACTCGACCCCCGCCAGCAGCCCTTGAACCTTGTTCGTCCCAAAACCGCCCAAGCCCGGCAGCAGCGTCAGCGCCGGCAAATACAGAACATCACGGTCTTGGTCGACCACGCATCTCGTGCTCACCCCTATTGTCCCGGCCTCCCCCGGCGTGAAAGTCTGTTCCACCTCCCAGTTCCCGCCGTCCGGGTCCTTGAACGTCGCCCGCACCAGGAGCGAGCCTCCCACCTCCCGGTCGGCCAACGACTGACGCGGCCTATTCTGAATAGTAACACGCGTTCCCGGTCCCTGCCCCAAGCCAGCCCAACGCGATTCGCCCCCGTGCAGGTAGCCGAGGAGCGCCGCGGCATTCCCACAGGCCATCCGTACCCCCTTCACCCATACCTCGAAAGCGCCAAGTCCCGATCGGCCATGCCGCAATTCCATGTCCCCCGCCCGCAAGACCACCGGATCAACGCCCAGGTCCGGAACCTGCGGCACCGGCCAGGCCGGAGCCTGGGGAACCACCCGCGGCTCGAAGCCCAGGAAGCCAAGCACGCAAACACCCCCCTCCCCAGGCGGGTCAATGCGCAGGCGCGTGCCCGCGCCCAGCGGCGGCATCCGCACCGTCACCTCCTGCCATTCCCCCGGCGCCACGGCAAATCGCACCGATTGCGCCTCCGTGGGCGCCCCGGTGAAATAGAACACCTGGGCCCAGCCCCCGCGCTCCGATTTCAACCGCAACCGCATCCACAGCGGGGTGCCCGCGGGGTAGTCCCTGGCAGGACCGGCCAGGTACGGGTCCGCACCGCCAAGGGTGACCGCCAGACCCTCCGCGGTCGGCGTGAGAGCGACGATGTCATGCTGCGCCTCCCACCCGGCCTGGCCTGCCGCCTCGGTGAAGTCAAACGAAGGCAATGTCGCAGCCGCTGCCGTGCCGCCCAACAACAGCCAGGTCCCGACCAGCCACCATGCCGCCCGCCCCGCCCACCGCGGAATCCTGTTGCCATTACCCATGGCCGACAGCATCCGCCCGGGACGGTGCATGAGTCAATCACCGCTCTCGGACAAGCGGACAAGCTCCGCTTGTGGCTTTGGACTTCCACCAAGGCCGCTACCGTCGCTAATGTCGCAGGGCTTCACCAACATGGGAAGGCCGAGACAACTCCAACCGTCGCAACCCGGTCACCAGCGTCACCGCAGGCCGGTCTCGAACTGCTTGACCGTCGCCGAGATCTACGCCGGCTTGCAGGGCGAAAGCACCTTCGCCGGGTTGCCCTGCGTCTTCGTGCGCCTGACCGGGTGTCCCCTCCGCTGTTCCTATTGCGATACCGCGTACGCCTTCCGGGGGGGCAGGCGCATGACCGTGGCCGCCGTCCGCGCAGCGGTGCTGAAGACAGCTGGACGCTGGCCCGCCCCACCCGCCGCACCGCGGTTGCCCCTGGTCGAGCTCACCGGCGGCGAACCCCTCCAGCAAACCGCCTCCCTCGACCTGATGCGGCGACTGTGTGACGACGGGTTCACAGTCCTGCTCGAAACCAGCGGAGCCCTGGACATCGGACCCGTCGATCCCCGGGTTCGCCGGATCGTGGATCTCAAGTGCCCGGCCAGCGGCGAAAGCCACCGCAACCGATGGGCAAACCTCCCGCTGCTCAGGTCCACGGATGAGGTCAAGTTCGTGATCGCCACCCTCGAGGATTATCAATGGTCCATCGACACCCTCCAGCGCCATCGGTTGACCGAACGATGCACCGTCCTGTTCTCATGGGCCGCTCCGCTGGAACCTCGCCAGCAGGAGCCATCGCTCAAGCCCATGACCAAAGGTCTCCACCCCCTTTCCCGCCGCGAGCTCGCCGAACGGATCATCGCCGACGCTTTGCCCGTTCGCTTTCAAATCCAGATGCACAAGGTCCTCTGGCCCCCGGACGCGCGCGGCGTCTAGAGTTTTCGACTTGTGAAAGTCGATGCGATTAGGTCAAGTTTGGCCCCTGCCGTTCCAGGCCATCCCTCCTTCCGTCGAGGACTCTACATTAGCGAGGCGCGGAAGAGAGGGTCCGGAAAGGCAGAAAGGCTTCATGGGATCGCAGACTTCGTTAGGTCTGAGGCGGCGCCTCGCTAGGAAAACCCGATCGGCTGCCGCTGTTCTGAGGCTCCTCTGCGCCTACGAGTCCAGGAACGTGACCTTCATCGAGCCCGCGGGCGATTGGCCCATCGTCTGGGACCGAGCCCGCGGCTCCCGAGTCTGGGACGCCGAAGGGCGCGAGTACCTCGATCTGACCGCTGCCTTCGGCGTGGCAGCCGCCGGCCATGCCAACCCGCGCGTCGTCGAAGCCGCACGCCAACAAATTGGGCGCTTGGGCCACGCCATGGGTGATGTCCATCCCCATCGGCTCAAGGCGGATCTCGCCAAGACCCTGAGCCGGATCACGTTCGAACGATGGCACAAACCCCGGCCCGCCCGCGCCAAGACGATCTTCTGTAACTCGGGCTTCGAAGCCGTCGAAGCCGCCCTGAAAACCGCCGTGCTCGCAACCGGCCGGCCAGCTGTCCTCGCATTCGAGGGAGGCTACCACGGACTCGGCTACGGCGCGCTCACCTCGACCCACCGACCCTACTTTCGCCAACCTTTCGCGTCTCAATTGCGCCCGTTCGCGAGTTTCATCCCCTTCCCCGAAACGAAATCGGATCTGGATGCCCTCAGGACCGCTCTTGCTGAACTCGAAAAGCGCCCCCCGGGAGCCATTCTCGTGGAACCAATCCAGGGACGCGGCGGGATCCGAGTTCCTCCTGCGGGCTTCCTCAAGGTCCTGCGCCGATTCTGCAACCGAACCGGTACCCTCCTCATCGGCGACGAGATCTTCACCGGCTTCGGCCGAACGGGCCGGTGGTTCGCTTGCGAACACGATTCCGTGGCCCCGGATTTGATCTGCCTGGGTAAAGCCCTCACCGGGGGGTTCCCGCTCTCCGCTTGTGTCGGCGAAGCGTCGTTGATGGACCGCGCCTGGCCGAAAACCACCGGTGAAGCCCTCCATACCAGCACCTTCCTGGGGAATCCTGTCGGCTGCGCCATGGCCCTCGCCCAAATCCGCGAAATCAGCCGCCGCCACCTCGATCGCCGGAGCGCCATCCTCGGCGCCGGGCTTCTCGAAGCCCTACGCAGAATCCCCGTGCCTCCGCCTTACCGGGCGTCCACCCGGGGTCGGGGTCTCATGGTCGGCCTCGAACTCGAGACCGGCTCCGGCCAGCCTGCCTCCGATCTGGCCCAAAGAGTCATCAAGACCATGCTCCGCCGCGGCTTCATCCTCCTGCCCGAAGGCGAAGCCGGCAACGTCATCAGCTTCACCCCGCCGCTGACCGTCACCCGGGACGAACTCGCCCGATCGGTCCGCGGCCTCGAGCTCGCCCTCATCACGGAGGCCGCCCGGTGAGACTCGCCGAAATGCGCCAGTTCCTCGCCAACCGGAATATCCGGCTCACCCGGTCGCTCGGACAGAATTTCCTCCACGACGGCAACCAACTCCACCGTATCGTGGCCGCCGCCGGGCTCTCGCGGGAGGACAACGTCCTCGAGATCGGACCCGGGCTCGGTCCGCTGACCGAGCGCCTGCTCGCCGAAGCCGGCCATGTGCTGGCCATCGAAAAAGACGCCCGCCTGGAAACCTGGCTCGCCGAGAGATTCCGCAACGAGCCCCGCCTCGAACTCCGACACGCGGACGCCCTCGACGCACTGCGCGCGCAGCCGAGGGACTGGAGCTCGTGGACCGTCGTGTCCAACCTCCCCTACTGCGTTGCCTCGGCCCTCATCACGGAGTTCGCCCTGGCCACCGCACCCCCAAAACGCCTCGTCGTCACTCTCCAACTCGAAGTCGCCCGACGCCTCGCCGCCAAGCCGCACGCGGGCGATTACGGCGTGCTCACCCTCCTCGTCCGGCAACGCTACCAACTCGGACCCTGGTTCCGGATTCCCGCCACCTGCTTCTTCCCCCAACCGGACGTCGATTCAGCCTGCGTACGGCTCGACCGGCGACCGGATTCGGAACAGCTCCCCGACGCCACCACACGACAGGCCTTTGTCCACGTGGTGAAACGCGGGTTCTCAGAACGCCGAAAACGCCTGTTCAAACTCCTGCGGCGCGACTGGGACGAACCCGCCCTCGAGGCGGCGTTTCTGGCCCTCGGCCTGGACGCCGATTGCCGGGCCGAACAGCTCGATCTCCACCAATTCCAAGCGCTGGCACGCCGACTGCTCACGCCTCGATCAGCAGGCGCGCCGGCTCTTCCACCAACTCCTTGACCCGACGCAGAAACGTCACCGCTTCCCGGCCGTCCACGATCCGGTGGTCATACGTCAGCGCCACATACATCATCGGCCGGATCACCACCTGGCCCTCCCGCGCCACAGGCCGCTCCTGGATGGCGTGCAAGCCCAACACCCCGCTCTGCGGCGGGTTGATCAGCGGGGTCGAAAGCAACGAGCCGTACACGCCCCCATTCGTGATCGTAAACGTCCCGCCCGCCAATTCCTCCGGCCGCAGCTGGTTCTGACGCGCCCGCCCGGCAAAGTCCGCAATCCCCGCCTCGATCCCGGCAAAACTCAGCCGCTCCGCATTCCGCAACACCGGCACCACCAGGCCGCGCCCGCCCCCGATCGCAATGCCGAGATCATAATAGTTGCGATACACAACCTCCGCCCCCCGAATCTCGGCGTTCAACGCAGGACATTCCTTCAGACCCTCAATCACCGCCTTCACGAAAAATGACATGATCCCCAGTTTCACCTGGTAACGCTCCCGAAAGCGCTCCTGGCAAGCCCTCCTCAATGCCGTCACCGCGGTCAGATCAACCTCGTTGAACGTGGTCAGCAGCGCCATCGTGTTGTGCGCCTCAACCAGTCGCTCCGCAATCTTCCGTCGGATCAGATTCATCGAGACCGCCCGCTCCTCCCGTCCCCCGGCTGCGGCCGCCACCCCGCGTTCCCCCGTCAGTTCCCCCGCCTCCGACCCCGAACCCGGCTCGGACGCCCCCGCCGCCGCCGCAGGCGCCGCCAGCCCGTCGGCGCTCGACACAGCCGCCGCCCCCGCCGCCGCCGCTCGGGTGTCGGCCGACGACTCCGCACCCGAGTCCGTGGCGGTGTCGACCGGCGCCGAAGGCGGCCCCATCGCCCCCGGCTCGATCTCCCCGATCACTTCGCCCATCGCCACCCGGCTGCCGCGCGGCTTCAGGATCCTCCCCAGGATGCCGTCCGCAGGCGCGTAGACCTCGACCGTGGCCTTGTCCGTCTCCAGAACCACCACCGCCTCGTCCTTCCGTACGGCATCCCCCACCGCCTTCAGCCACTCGCCAACTTCAACTTCCGATACCGATTCTCCGACCGTGGGGACTTTGATTTCGAGAGGCATACGTTGATGAGGAGTGGCTTTCAGAGCTCGAAGGTGTCTGCCGGCGGCAGCATTTGTCGAGTGCCAACAACTGTCTCAGTCCGCGGACGCGGCAGATCGTCGTCCCCGGCAAACGCGCTCTCGAGGATCTGCGCCTGCTCGATCGCGTGCGCCGCCGCGGAACCGGTCGCGGGACTCGCGCCCGCCGGCCGACAGACACCGCTCAGCGGCAGCCTCCCCAGGAATTGCATGCTCACCGTCACCCTCAGGAACCGCCAGATGCCCATGTTCTCCGGCTCGTCCTGCACCCAAATCACATGCGTGCCGTCCCGACACCCGCCCAGAATGCCTTCGAGCTCAACCCGCGGGAACGGATAAACCTGCTCGAGTCGCACAATGGCCACATCCTCGCGCCCCAGTTCCCTTCGCCGGGCTTCCAGGTCATAGTAGATCCGCCCGCTGCACAGCAGCACCCTGCCCACCGCCGCCATCGAGACCGACCGCGGATCCGCCAGCACCCGCTGGAACCGGCCCGTCTCGAGATCCTCGATCGAGGAGACCACCCTCGGATGCCGCAGCAGGCTCTTGGGCGTGAACACCACCAGCGGCTTCCGCCACCGACGCCGCATCTGGCGGCGGAGCAAGTGACAGAATTGAGCGGGAGTGCTGGGCTGGGCAACCTGCAAGTTGTCATCGCCCGCCAGAGCGAGAAACCGCTCGATGCGGGCGCTCGAGTGCTCCGGCCCCGCTCCCTCGAATCCGTGCGGCAATAAAAGCACCAGCCCGCTCAACCGCCGCCACTTCTCCTCCCCGCTCACAATGAACTGATCGATGATCACCTGCGCCGCGTTGGCAAAATCGCCGAACTGCGCCTCCCACACCACCAGGCCGTCAGGACAATCCAGGCTGTACCCGTACTCGAATCCCAGCACTCCCGCCTCGGACAGCGGGCTGTTGTGGATCTCGACCGGCCCCTGCGCCTCGCGCACGTGCTGGAGCGGACAGTGCTTCTGGCTCGTCTCATAGTCGTGCAACACGGCGTGCCGCTGACTGAACGTGCCCCGCTCGCAGTCCTGACCCGAGAACCGCACCCGATACCCCTCCTCCGCCAGACTGCCCAGGGCCACAGCCTCGGCCGCCGCCCAGTCCAGAGGCCGCTCGCCCGCACCCATCGCCCGACGCTGCTCCAACACGCGCTCAAGCTTCGGGTGCACCGTGAATTCCTCCGGCACCCCCGTCAACCGCTCGAGCAACCGTGCCACCCGCCCGGCGCCAACACCCGTCTCCGGCTCGCTAGCCGCCGGCTCCGCCCCCCCAGAGTACCCCTGCCAGATCCCCTCGAGGCTGCTCGGGGGCATTCCGTGCCCGCTGCTCCGGGCTTCCGCCAGATGTTGCTCCAGCCAGTCGTAGCGCTTCCGCGCAATGTCATCCGCCTCCCCGCGCGTGATGCCGCCAAGCCGCAATAGCCGTTCCAGGTAGGCGTCCCGAACCGACGGCCGCCGCTCAATCAGACGGTACAGCTCCGGCTGCGTGAACGACGGCTCGTCCCCCTCGTTGTGGCCCAGCCGGCGGTAGCAATACATGTCGATCACCACGTCAAGCTTGAATTGCTGCCGGAATTCCATCGCCATCCGGATGCACCGCGCCACCGCCTCCGGGTCCTCGCCGTTCACGTGGAAAATCGGCGCCGGCAGCATCCGGGCCACGCTCGTGGCATACAGCGTGGAACGTCCCTCGCTCGGCGGCGTCGTGAACCCAATCTGGTTGTTGACAATGATGTGAATCGTGCCGCCCGTCCGATACCCCGCCACCCGGCTCAGATTCAGTGTCTCCTGAACAATCCCCTCGCCGATGAACGAAGCGTCCCCGTGGATCAACAGCGTCAAGGTCTCCGCCCGCTCCGCATCCCGCCGACGATCCTGCTTGGCCCGCACCCGGCCCAACGCCACCGGGTTCACAAACTCGAGGTGGCTGGGATTGAAGCACAGCGAAAGATGCACCCGCCGACCCGCCCCCGTCCGGTAGTCGCTGCTGTACCCCAAATGGTACTTCACATCGCCACCCCCAAGGTACAAGTCCGGGTCCTTGTCCTCGAACTCGCGAAAGATCTCCCGCGGGCTCTTTCCGATAATATTCGCCAACACGTTCAGCCGCCCGCGATGCGCCATCCCCATCACGATCTCCTGCACCCCCAGCTCGCTCGCCTTCTCGATCGCCAGGTCCAACAGCGGGATCAGGCTCTCCGCCCCCTCGAGCGAGAAACTCTTCGCCCCCACATACTTCTTCCGAATGAACTGCTCGAACACCACCGCGTCCGTCAGCCGCGTGAAAATCCGAAGCTGCGTCTCCCGACTCATCTCAGCCCGAAGCGGCGTGCCCTCGATCCGATCCTGCACCCAGTGCCGGATCGTCAGGTTGTCAATGTGCATGTACTGCACCCCCACCGACCCGCAGTAAATCTCCCGCAGCCGCTGGAGGATCTCCCGCAGCGGAAGCCGGCGGCCCGGACAGAGCGTCTCCAGATAGAACCGCCGCCCCATGTCGCCCCCCGTGAACCCGTGAAACTGAGGATCCAACTGCGCAACGTACGGAACGAAATTCGTCAGCGGATCCACCCGGGCCAGAATGTGACCCCGCGTCCGATACGCCCGAACCATCCGGTCCAGCCGATGCTGCAACAGCATCATCGACTCGAAATCCTGGTCCCGGGCCCCCGTCGCACCCGGCCGCGTCGCCTCCCCCAAACCCGCAGGATTGAACAGGCTCCGACGCGGAAACTGCCCTTCCACCTCGCTTCCGCCAGCCCCCTCCCCATCCAGCCAGCAATCAAAGTACCGACGCCACTCCGGCGCCACCTGCGCCGGATCCCGCCGGTACAGGGCTAGTAACCCCTCGACGTAGTCCAGGTTCGCCGCCTCCGGCAGCTCCGGCACATTCTCCATACGTTGTCCGTTCCGCACGCCCTCCCCTCGGGGAGACCCGCCGGCCGCACCGCAAACCACACACCCCCGGGACACTCCAGGGCGTGGCCTAATGTTGGCCCTCCCGCCCCCATGCGCAAGTCCCCACTCGCCCCCCCCGAACGGTCAAGAGAAACAATGGGGGCGCAACGCAAGGGACAACCTGCAGCAGTCCTCCTCATGCCAACAGATGCCCCAAGGGAAGCGCCCATAGGGTCTTGTCCAGTTGGACCGCTACCGCCCCGTTGTAGGCCAGCACGGCAGCCGCACACGCAGACGTCCGATTCCGAAACGCCCGCAACCCGGCCAGCGGAAGCCGGCTTCCTCAGAACCGAACGCGGGAACCCCGCACTTGCCAGCAGCCACCCGAGGCGGAAGAGTAGAGCCCGGCCGTGCGCTGCGAGATCATCAACACAGGAACCGAACTGATGCTGGGACGGGTTCTGAACACCCACCAGCAGTGGCTTTGCCGCCAGTTGGCGGATGCCGGCCACGCGGTGGATCGACAGGTCGCCGTGGCAGACACCGCGGACGCGATCGTGCAGGCGGTGCATGAAGCGCTGGGCCGGGCGGATCTGGTGGTCACCACCGGCGGCCTGGGACCCACCTCCGACGACTTCACCCGACAGGTGATCGCCGGTCTCTTCGGCCTGCCGCTGGCCGAGGACCCCGCCGCGGCGGCACACATCGACCGCTGGTTCACCGATCGAGGCAGGGTGCCGCCCCCCGGGGTCCGGGTCCAGGCGCTCGTGCCCGCCGGCGCCACCGTGCTCCCCAACGCCCACGGCACGGCTCCCGGCCTCCGCCTGGCCACGAGGACCACCCCTCCCCGATGGCTCGTCATGCTGCCAGGACCACCCAGGGAGCTCAGACCCATGTTCCTCGAACAGGTCCTGCCCTGGATCGGTTCGACTTTCCCAGCCCCAGCCCATTCCGTGTGCCGTACCCTCCGTTCCACCGGCATCGGCGAGTCCTCGGTCCAGGCACTCCTCTCAGGCCCCTTGACCGATCTCGTCAGCGCCGGATTGGAGATCGGCTACTGCTGCCGGCCCGGGGAGGTCGACATCCGGTTCATGGCCCGCGGAGCCGAGGCCGCCCGCCTGGTCGCCGAGGCCGAGACCCGATCGCGCACCGAGCTCGGCCCGGCCGTCTACGGCATCGACGACGACACGCTCGAAGCGGCTGTGGTCGGCCTCCTGGCTCGACGGCCAGCCACGCTTTCAGTGGCCGAATCCTGCACCGGAGGACTGGTCGCCAGCCGCATCACGGACGTTCCCGGCGCCTCGGCCGTCTTCCGGGGCGGAGCGGTCGTCTACAGCAATGACCTCAAACAGCAGCTGCTTGGCGTCCGCGGCGAAACCCTCGCCGCCCACGGCGCCGTCAGTGAACCGACGGCCCGCGAGATGGCCGAGGGGGCCCGACGGCGCCTGGGCTCGGATTTCGCGCTGGCATTGACCGGAATCGCCGGCCCGTCCGGAGAGACCGCCGGGAAACCCGTCGGCACGGTCTTCATCGCGCTGGCCACACCCGCCGCCACCCGGGTGGAACATCACCTCAATCGCTATGATCGTGGCACGTTCAAGCAGGTCGCCTCGCAACAGGCGCTCGAACTGCTCCGGCAACACCTCGTCTCGTGAGCTTCCTCTACCCACGACTGGTTCGGCCCCTGCTCTTCCGACACGATCCGGAGTGGATCCACGAGTTCACCTTGCGCTGGCTGGGACGCCTGTCCCGCCACGCCTCGAGTTGTCGGGCCCTGGCGGCGGTCTGCGGCGCCCCCGCCCTCCCGGTCGCCGCCTTCGGCCTCCGGTTCCCCAACCCCGTGGGACTCGCAGCCGGGATGGACAAGGAGGCGGCTGCCGTGCCGGCCTGGGAAGCCATGGGCTTCGGCTTCAGCGAACTCGGCGCGGTGACCCGCCTCGCGCAGCCCGGAAACCCCGCGCCGCGCGTGTTCCGAGCCATTCCCGACCAGGCCATCGTAAACCGCATGGGCTTCAACAACCAGGGAGCCGAGGCGCTCGCCGCCCGCCTGCAGGCGTGGCGACAGGCCGGCCGTTGGCCCGCACACCCGGTCGGCATCAACCTCGGCAAGACCCGAATCGCACCGATCGAACAGGCCGCAGACGACTACGCGACCACCTACACCCTGCTCTGGCGCCTCGCCGATTTCTTCGTCGTCAATGTCAGTTCGCCCAATACGCCTAATCTCCGCCGCCTCCAGGACAAGTCGGCCCTGGACGATATCCTCGCCGCCCTGCAACAGGTGAACCGGGGCATCAGCGATGCCCAGTCGCAGCCCCCGACGCCATCGCCGCCGCCCGGACCCCGTCCCATCCTGGTCAAGGTGGCCCCGGATCTGTCGTTCGCGGCCCTCGACGATATCCTCGACTTGGCCGGTCCGCGGCAGGTCGCCGGCATCGTCGCCACCAACACCACCCTCGAACGGCCGACCTCAGGCGATCCGCGGCTCCAAAAGGTCTACGCCGAGACGGGCGGGTTGAGCGGCCGCCCGCTCCGCGCCCGAAGCACCGAGGTCATTCGCCATCTCTACCGGCAGACCGGCGGTCGCCTGCCCATCATCGGCGTGGGAGGCATCTTCACCGTCGAGGATGCCTGGGAGAAGATCACCGCCGGCGCCACCCTCCTCCAGCTCTACACGGGTTTCGTGTTCGAGGGACCGACGTTGCCGCGGCGGATCGTTCGCGGCTTGCGGCAGCGGCTGGCCGCCGAGGGCCTCCCCAGTCTTAGCGCGGCTGTGGGCAACGCCGCCCGCACGTGAACCCCCAACGCTCATCGCTTCCCGAACTCCTCGCCCCCGCCGGCGATTGGGACTGCGCACGAGCCGCAGTCGAAAACGGCGCCGACGCCATCTACTTCGGCCTCGATCGCTTCAACGCCCGGATGCGGGCCGAGAACTTCACCGAAGGCGACCTGCCCCGCCTGCTCGAGTACCTGCACCGGCGCGGCGTGCGCGGGTATCTGTCGTTCAACACCCTCGTCTTCACCGGCGAGCTGGCCGAGGCTGAGCGCTACCTGCGAGGGTGCATCGCCGCAGGCGTCGACGCCGCCATCGTCCAGGACGTCGGGATCTGCCGGCTGATCCGACGGCTCTCGCCGGACTTCCCCATCCACGCCTCAACCCAAATGACCCTCACCAGCCCCGCAGGTGTGGCCTTCGCCCGCGACCTGGGCTGCCAACGCGTGATCCTGGCCCGGGAATGTTCGCTGCGGGAAATCGAGCGCATCCAGCAGACACTCGGCCCGGACGGACTCGACCTCGAGGTCTTTGTCCACGGTGCCCTTTGCGTGGCGTACTCGGGCCAATGCCTCACCAGTGAAGCGCTCGGAGGTCGATCCGCCAACCGGGGGGAATGTGCACAGGCCTGCCGCCTGCCCTATGACCTCGTGGCCAATGGCCGCAAAGTCCCCCTCGGAGACCGCCGCTATCTCCTCAGCCCGCGCGATCTCGCCGGACTCGAGCTCCTGCCCGAACTCGTCCGCCTGGGAGTCGCCTCGCTCAAGATCGAAGGGCGCCTCAAGTCACCCGAGTACGTGGCCAATGTCACCCGACATTACCGCCGCGCCCTGGACCTCCTGGCCGCCCGGACAACCCCCACCGCCCCGCCAGAAACGCCCCACTCACCATCCACCCCAACGCCCCAAAACCCCAAAACGGTCCGCTACGAACTCGAGATGGCTTTCTCGCGCGGGCTCCACACCGGCTGGCTCGAAGGTGTTAACCACCAGGCGCTCGTCCATGGCCGCTTCGGCACCAAACGCGGTGTCCCGCTCGGTGAGGTCCTCCGCGTCGGCCGCGACCGCGTCGTCATCAACCTCCGCGGCCCGCTCAAGCCCGGCGACGGCATTGTGTTCGACGCCGGAACGCCCGACCTGCTCGAGGAAGGCGGCCGCGTTTACACCGTCCAAACCCGCCAGCACGGCACCGAGTTGACCTTCGGCCGGGGCGACCTGAATTTCGCACGAATCCATGTCGGCGACCGCGTCTGGAAGACCAGCGATCCCGAACTCGACCGCCGGCTGCGCCAGACGTTCGCCGGAGACACCCCAAGGCACACCCGACCCGTTTGCGGCGAGGTCCACGGACGCGCCGGCACGCCGCTCCGGTGGATCCTGCGCGATGACCGCGGCAACCAAGCCGAGGTCGCCAGCCCATCCCCCCTCCGCGCCGCCACAAACCAACCCCTGACCGCCGACCGCCTCCGCGCCCACCTGGGCCGGCTCGGAGGCACCCCCTTCCACCTGGACTCCCTCGACAACCACCTCGACGGAGCGCTGCACCTGCCCCTCAGCGAGCTCAACCGGCTCCGCCGCGAGTCCGTCGCTCAACTCGAAGCCCGGCGCGCCAGCCCCCCCCGCTGGACGCTCACGCCTCCAGCCGCACCCCATGCCCCCCCCACCAGCAATCCGGCTTCTGCCAGCGCCGCCGCCCCCGCCACCCAACCGGTCGAAGCCAGACTCACCGTCCTGATCCGGTCCCTCCCCCAACTCGAAGCCGCCCTGAACGGCAACGTCCGGACTGTCTACTGCGAGTTCGAAGACCTGCGCCAATACCGCGAAGCCCTCGCCCTGACGCGCCATCGGACCTCCCAACCCCGCGTCGACCTGTTCGTCGCCCCGCCCCGCATTACGAAGCCCGGCGAGGAAGCCCTCCTCCGCCAGATCCGGTCGGTCGGCGCCGACGGTTTCCTGGTCCGAAATCCCGATCACCTGGCCTGGGGACGCGAAGTGCGCTGCGTCGGCGACTACTCGCTCAACGTGGCGAATCCGCTGGCCGCAGCGTATTTCATCCAGCGCTTCGGGCTCGAACGCCTGACGATCGCCTACGACCTCAATAACACCCAACTGGAAGCGCTCCTCGAAGCCAGCCCTCCCGAGGGATTCGAAATCACCCTCCACCAGCACATGCCCATGTTCCACATGGACCACTGCGTATTCTGCGCCTTCCTCTCGACAGGCACCAACCACACCGACTGCGGCCGGCCCTGCGACCACTACTCCGTGCGCCTCCGCGACCGCGTCGGCTCTGAGCACCCCGTCAAGGCGGATGCCGGATGCCGCAACACGGTGTACAACGCGCGAGCCCAAACGGGAGCCGAATATGCCGACCGGTTCCTCCGGCTCGGAGCCCGCGACTTCCGGATCGAATTCCTGGATGAATCCCCGGAGGAGGTCGCCCTGACCCTCGAGTGCTACCGGCGACTCCTGCGTGGCGAGATCACCGGCGGTCAGCTCTGGCGCCAACTCCGGCTTCAACATCAGCTCGGCGTCACCCGCGGATCCCTCGACAGCGCCCGGCGCCCCATCACGGTCCTGGCGGATCCCCCACCCTAGTGTCCTCGCCTTGTGGAATATGAATGATCCCTCCCAGCCGTCATCCCCGCCGGACCCGATCGCCCAGGAAATCCTCCGCGCCACCGCCGGCAGCCGGAAACTCTATGGGTTCAATGACACCCACGACCCCAGGACGCCGGCCGACTTCTGGTTCCAGGAATCCGACGAGGGCCGGATCCTGTTCGCCGTGTTCTACACCCAGGCCTGCCGCTGGTCCCGCTGCCTGGGCTGCAATCTCCCCACCCGCATGTCGCAGCATCCGGTGGGTTTCCGCCTCTTGATGGCCCAGGTCGATGCCTTGTTCGCCCATCCGGATGTCATGATCTGCTCGGACAAGCTCCGAAAAGTCATCGTCAGCAATAACGGATCCGTCCTCGACCAGGTCACCTTCTCATCCACAGCCCTCATCTACCTCATCGCCAAACTGAACCTCCACCTCCCCCGACTCGCCGTGCTCAGCCTCGAGACCCGAATCGAACACGTCGAAATCGAAGAGCTCGAGTTCATCGCCCGCGCCCTGCGAGAAGGAGAAACCCCCACCCAGCTCGAGCTGGCCATCGGCTTCGAGGCGTTCGATAACCGGGTCCGAAATGACATCTTCCGCAAAGGCCTCCAGTTGCACCAGTTCGAGAACCTCTGCCGCACGATCGCCCGATACCGGTTCCACCTCAAGTGCTACTTCATGCTCAAACCCATACCCGGCATGACCGCTGACGAAGCCGTCAGCGATATCCATCGCGCCATCGATTATCTCTCCGCCCAAGCCCGGGCGTGCGGCGTGACGCTCAACCTCCACCTCAACCCCACCTACGTCGCGGCCGGCACCGTCCTCGAACAACACTTCCGTGACGGCACCTACACACCCCCCACCCTGCGCGATACAGCCCGGGCCGCCCTCCACGCCCAAGGCACCCCGCTCACGGTCTTCCTCGGACTGTCGGATGAGGGACTCGCCTGCCCCGGAGGATCCTTCGTGCAGCCGCAAGAAGGCCCGATCGTCGCCCAACTCGAGGCGTTCAACCGGACCCAGGATTACGCCATCCTCCGATCGGTCGCGGGATTGTGACCCGCCCCGGCTACTTCTTTTCCTCCTCAGGCTTGGCGTCGGCCGGCTTCTCTGTCGTCAGCGATCCGGGCGGGGCCTTCGCGTTGAGCTCGGTCAACACCTCCTCGGTCAGATCCGGAACGCCCGAGCTGAAGAGTACGATCGGCGTCTGATTCACACTCTCCGCCGCCGTGTCGAGAACCAGCGTGTAGCTCGCCGCCTTGGCCTTGGTGTTCACCAACTCCCGAATCTCGCGCATGATGTTCTCGCGCATCCGCTTGATCTGATCGGTGATCTGCGTCCGGAACTGGCGGTCGAACTGCCCGACATTCTGCTCGATCTCTTTGATCTCGAGCAATTTGCTGTCGGCAGTCTTCTTCCGCTTGTCGCGCTCATCAGCCGCCACCGCAGGATCACTGGCACTCTCGGCCAGCTTCCGGTATTCCTCGTTGGCCTTTTGATAGTCGTCGACCATCTTCTTCCGTTCCTTCTCGAACTCCGCCTGCCGCTCCTTGACCGTGGCGTCCGATTGCTTGGTCTTCCAATAGCCGTCAAAGACGGTCTTCAAATTGACGACCGCGATCTTGGGCTGTGCCTGGGCGCTGACGGCAAGGCCAAACGCGGCAATGCCAAGGAGGAGGGTTCCGGTAAGAGAGGTCATTTTCATGCCGATGGTCTTCATGCTCAAAATTAGTACGATTCCCGCGTATAGCCCACACCAAACTGGAAGCGGCCCGAACCGCCCGTGTACCGATCATGCTTGATCGGCATCGCGTAGTCCAGTCGCAAGGGCCCCAGCATCGGGATGTTCAACCGGATGCCGATCCCCCAGTTGTCGCTGTACAACCCGTACGACCACGGCCCCCGGCTGTCCGGATACGTGTCGAAACTGTACGCATCCGGATAAACGTTGCCGATGTCATAGAACGCCGCCAACCGCAAACGTTCAATGATCGGAATGCTGTACTCCGCCGAGGCGTACCAGTACGTCCGGCCCCCCAGGGGTTCTTCCCCCGTCTGATCGTAAGGCCCCACATCGCGATACTTGTACCCTCGCAGGTTCCACAGGCCGCCCAGGAAAAACCGGTCGTACAAATGCACCATGTCGTCCGATCCGTGATTGTCCACCACGCCAATCTGACCGGTCAACTCCAACACATGCCCGGGTGCCAGACCCTTGATGTAGCGCGCCGTCTTGAACTGCAGCTTGTAAAAGTCCGTGTCCCCCCCGAACGGCCCCCCGGCAAACTCCGCCTCGATGGCGCTCCGCTGCCCACGGTTCGGCAGCAACACGCTGTTCCGCGTGTCATACGCCACCGACGAAATCACCTTCGAAACCAGCGTGTGCCCCTCCTCGACCCGGATCTCCGGCGGCACCGGGTCGAACCCGCCGCTCGGGTCCGGCATGTTCACAATCCCGACGTTCTCGATCACGTAGCCCACGCTCCCCAGCCAGAAGTCATTCCATAGCGTCCGCGTCAGACTCACCCGCGCCCCCGTCAGCTCCGTGTCGTAGAGATCGCTGTAGTACCGCAGCTCCCGATGATAGAAATCCGTCGCCAGCGAGAGCTTCCGCCCCAAAAACCACGGCTCGATGAACGTCAGCTGAATGTCCTTCCGCTCCGTCCCAACCTGAAGCCGCAGCCGGATCTTCTGGCCCGCACCGGTCCCGAGGAAATAAGGCCACTTGAACAGGTCGAAGTTCCCCTGGCTCACCTCGACAAAACCCACCAGATCATCGACCGAACTGAAGCCGGCCCCTGCCCGGAAGTCGCCCGTGTTCCGCTCTTCCACGCCGATCACCAGGTTCTTCCGGTCCGGCACGTCGGTCGGCTCCGGCTGGGCATCCACCTTCGAGAAGTAGTTCAGGCCGTAGAGCCGGTTCGTGCTGAGTTTGACCCGGACCATGTCAAACACCTCGCCCGGGCTCACCGCCAGCTCCCGCCGGATCACCCGGTCCTTGGTCCTCGTGTTCCCCTTGATCTCGATCTTCTCGATGTACGACTTCTTGCCCTCCTCAATCTGATACGTGATGTCCATCGTCCCCGCACCGGTGTTGGGAACCCGGACCGGATCCACCCGGGCGTCAATGTACCCGCGCCCGCCGTAGAAGTCCTCGACCGCCTCCCGGTCGCTCCGCAGCCCGCGCGGGGTGAACACCTGCCCCGGCCCCATCGTGAGCCCCTGCCGAAGCTTGTTGTTCTTGTCCCGGCTCCTCGATTGCGTCTCGATCTCATCGCTCCCAAAGAGCGCGTTCCCGTCGAAATCGACCTCGCCCACCCGGTACCGCTTGCCCTCGGACACCGTCAGCTTCAAATTCGACCGCTTCGCGTCGACCGGCTCCAAAGCCGTGTCCTTCAATTCGTAATCGATGTAACCCTCGTCCCGATAGAACGCGCTGAGCCGCTCCTTGTCCTCCTCGAACTGCTCGTCCTTGAAAACCCCGCTGCCCGTGAGCCACGAGAGCCACCAGTGGCGCCGCGTCTTGATGACCTTCCTCAGCTTGCTCTGCTTGAAGCCCTCGGCCCCCACAAACTCGACGTCGGCCAGCCGCACTTTCGGGGCCTCGGCGATCTCGAAGGTCACAGTCCCCTTCCCCAGTTTGTCGTCGACCACCGGCACCGACTTCACTTGGGTCTTCTGAAGCCCCACCTTCTGATACAACTTGAGGATCTCCTGCGTGTCCGCAAACAGCTTCCGCTCACTGAGAGGTTCCCCGACCTTCGACGTCAGCTTCTTGAGCAGCTTCTTGTCGCTAAACCGCTCGTTCCCGGTGAAGCTGATCTGCATCAGCGTCGGATTCCCCTGCACCAGGTAAACCAGCTTCACGCCGCCCTCGACCGCCTCCTCGACCACGCGAACGTTGTAAAAATAACCCGTCTTCCAAAGGTTCCCAACGTCGTCATCGGCGCTGCTCCGCACGTAGGGATCGCCCACCTTGACCCGGATGTTGGCGCGGATCAGGGCGTCGCTGACCGCCGGGGGACCGATGTGTCGAATCTCGACCTCCTTCACCGGCGGAGCCGCCCGCTGCGCCGCCACCGGCGCCGCCGCCAACAGCAGCCCCACAAACACCCAACCGCCCCTCCGTATCACATCCAGGATCGCTTGCATCGGGTCGCTTATCCCGCGTCCGCCGCAGCCTTGGACGCATTCTCAAAACGGGTGAAAGACCGGAGAAACGTCAGGTGCACGTCCCCCGTTGGGCCATTCCGTTGCTTCGCTATCAGCAGGTTCACCGGCAATGCGTCCGCTTCCGTAGGGCCTTCCTCATCGTCGTCACCGCTGGCCGCCCGTTTCGGATTGCTGGCATCCGCCCGGTAAAGCAGTCCCACCAGATCGGCGTCCTGCTCGATGGCCCCCGACTCGCGCAGATCCGAGAGACGCGGCTTCCGACTCTTGTCGCGCTCGACCTCTCGATTCAACTGGCTCAGCACGATCACCGGCACATCCAACTCCTTCGCCAGCGTCTTCAACCCGCTGGAAATGTCGGCAATCTCCTGCTGCCGGTTCTGGTCGGCCCGGGCCGCAGTAGAATGGAGCAATTGCAGGTAGTCAACCACAATCAGTTTGAGGCCAACCTGTTGCCAAAGACGACGCGCCCGCGCCCGCAACTGCAAAATCGATAAGCCCGGCGTGTCGTCCACGTACAGCGGCGCGTTCGACAGCCGCCCCGTGGCCGTGATCAGCTTCGGAAAGTCGCGCTCGGACATGAACCCCTCCCGGATCGACCTCAGGTTGACCCGCGAGATCGAGCAGATCATCCGCATCACCAGCGATTCCGCCGTCATCTCGAGGCTGAATACCAACACCGGCTGCCGCAGCTCCGTCGCCACGTACTCCGCCACATTCATCGCCAATGAGGTCTTCCCCATGCTCGGCCGCGCCGCAATCACCACCATCTCCCCACCATGCAGACCGTTCGTCTTGCTGTCCCAATCGCGAAACCCCGTCCCCAATCCCGTCAGCGCCCCCCGGCGGTGAAACAAATCCTCGATGGTCGCCACCGCCCCAGCCACAAGATCCTTGATCGACTTCGAGACCCCACCCGCCTGCTCCTCGCTGATCCGCAAAATGTCCCGCTCCGCCTCGTCCAGCATCTGGTCCACCATCCCCTGCCGCTCGTAGGCCCGCGTGATCACGGTCGTGCACGTCTGGATCATCTTCCGCAGGATGTACTTCTCCCTGAGGATGTTCGCATAGTAGTCCAAGCTCGCCGCCGAAGGCACCGCATCCAATAGCGACGACAGATAGCCCAGGCCCCCGGCGTTCTCCAACTCGTTGCGGTCCTTCAAGTACTGGCTCAGGGTCACCACATCAATCACCGCCCTCCGCTCGAACATCTCCGTCAACGCCCGAAAGATCGTTTGGTGCCGCAGCTCGTAGAAAACAAGAGATCCCTGCGGGAAACACTCGAGACACCGGGCCATGACCTCGCTCGGCGAAAGCAGCACACACCCCAAGACCCCTCGCTCCGCTTCCGCTGAATGCGGCGGCACCCGGTCCACACGCAGAGGATCCACCGCGCCCGCCCCACCAGCCGGTGCCGCCGCCGCCGGCCGCTGCCGCGGCGTCCGCTTCAAGTCCGGAGCCCCACCGGCCGGGACATCGTTCGCTTCAGACATGCCCCCAGCAGACACCCATTCGCCCCGCCAGACAACATCTACGTTCGCCGGATTGACAAGCCCCTCGCACCCTCATAAAAGAAGTCCTGCCGCAGGAAACGCCGCTGTGGAGGTCTGTCGGCCGGATACCGCTTGGGCGTGAGTTCGGCAGGGGCAGGCCACCGGGAGGCGGATGACCCGTCCTGTGCGGCCCGAATACTGCCATGAAACAACTCCTCCTGACCCTCGGCCTGCTCGCTTCCCTCTCCGCCCCCGGCCTCGCCCCCGAAGGCGTCGCCGCGACAACCGCCCGCGGCGTCCACAAAGCCCCCTACGGCAAGCTGCCCGACGGCACCGCCGTGGACCAGTACACCCTCGTCAATGCCAATGGGCTTACCGCCAAAATCATCACCTACGGCGCCCTCATGACGGAGTTCCACGTCCCGGACCGCTACGGCACGCTCGGCGATGTCGTCCTGGGCTTCGACAACCTCGACCAGTACGTCAAAGGCCATCCCTACTTCGGCGCCACCATCGGCCGCGTCGGCAACCGGATCGCCAAAGGCAAGTTCACCCTCGACGGCAAGACCTACACCCTCGCCTGCAACGACGGTCCCAACCACCTGCACGGCGGCATCCGGGGTTTCGACAAGGTCGTCTGGACCGCCCAACCGGTCAAAGCCAAGGATGGCGTCGCCGTCCGCTTCACCTACGTCAGCCCGGATGGTGAGGAAGGTTACCCCGGAACCCTCACCGCCACCGTGGTCTACACGCTCACCGATGCCAACGAGCTCCGACTCGATTACACCGCCAAAACCGACAAGGCCACCCCCGTCAATCTCACCAACCACAGCTACTGGAACCTCGCCGGTGAAGGCGACATCCTGAATCACGTCCTCCATTTCAACGCGGATGACTACACCCCCGTCGACGACACGCTCATCCCCACCGGCCAAATCGCACCCGTCAAGGGCACCGTCATGGATTTCACCCAGCCCAAGACCATCGGCTCCCGCCTCCTCGAACTCAATAACAGCCCGCGCGGCTACGACCATAATTACGTCCTCAACGGCAAGGCCGGAAAACTCCGCCCCGCCGTCTCCGTCTACGATCGCACTTCCGGTCGCCTCCTCGAGATCCTGACCGACCAGCCGGGCGTCCAGTTCTACAGCGGCAATTTCCTCGATGGCACCCTCAAGGGTAAACGCGGCGCGGTCTATCACCAGTACCACGGCTTCTGCCTTGAAACCCAGCACTACCCCGACTCTGCCAACCAGCCGGCCTTCCCCTCGACCATCCTGCGCCCCGGAAAAACCTATCGCACAACCACCGTCCACCGGTTCTCTGTCCAGTCCACCCGCGCGCCAGGTGCCACCTGGTAGTCGCGTTCGAGAACGGCAGCCGGCTGCGACACTCACGCGTTCGCTGAGGCCCGAGGCCGTTGCGTGACAGAGATCGGGCCATCGGCACGTATACCGTGTGGTGAGCTTCGGTTCCTATGCGCAAGCAGGATGACCCATCGATTCCCACGCGGAGCAGCCTCCTCAACCACCTCGGGGACTGGGATGACCACGAGAGCTGGAAAACGTTCGTCGACACCTACTGGCAGCCCGTCTTCCGGATCGCCCTGAAGGCTGGTCTCACGGAGGAGGAAGCCCAGGACGCAACCCAGGAGACAATCCTGGCCATCGCCCGCAAGATCCGGAGCTTCAAACGCGACCCCGCCCTCGGGAGCTTCAGAGCCTGGCTGTTCCATACCGCCCGCTGGAAGATCACCGACCAGTTCCGAAAACGGCGCACAGGGAGCGCCTCCCGTCAGCCAGGCCCGGTCGACCCCGACGCCACAAGCACCACGGAGCGCGTCCCGGACCCTCACGGCTGCGAGCTCGAGGCCCTCTGGAATGAGGGCCTCGTCAGCAGAATCTGTGGGTAAGTTCCGGCTCAGGTAATTGTCCAAGGTTATGGTAGAGAGCGGTTTCCATGGCGTGGTAAGTGCGGAAGCCGTAGGATCTTCTGGTGACCACTCGGATCTTGTTGTTGAGGCCCTCGGTGGCACCGGTCGAGACCTCCCCTTTGGCCCGGAACCAGTTGAGGATGAGTTCCTCATGGGCCCGGAGCATGCGGGCGACCTTACGCATCGGCTCGATCCGACTGCGCAGAGCCCGCTCGGTCCAAACCGAGAGGAAGGCGGCGGCCCATGTGACGGAGCGGTAATTCCAGAAGGCGTAGAAGCTCTCCTTGAGCATCCAGGCGCGGCCCGTAGCCAGTTTGCTCTGCAGCAGGCCGTAGAGCTTGGTCTTGGCGCGGCCGCGCACGCGGCTACCGCGGCGCAGGAGTTTCCAGCGCATCCGTTTGAGCCGGACGGCGCGGGGTCGGCCCTTGAGCTGGCGACACTCGGTGCGACGGACTTGGTCAAGCGCCTCGTTGAGGTGGCTGGTGATATGGAAGCGGTCGAGGATGTGGAGGGCGTGGCCGGCTTTGGCGGCGATGACCGCCAGGTAGGGTTTCCACATGTCGGAGCAGACAAAGCGCAGGCCACGGATGACTTCCGGTCCCAGGGTGGCGAAGCCCTGACGCAAGGTGGCCTGCGTCCGCCGCGGTCCGAGCCAGAGCAGGCGGCGGCAGTGGGTGTCGATCTGGTAAATGAGGGTCAAGAAGCTGGCGGCCCCCTTGCCCCGACCCCAGTGGATCTCGTCGATGCCGATGGCCTCGACCCCGACCAGGACCCGATGGGCCAAGCCCCATTGGACGAGCCAATCGACGGAGCGGTAGACGGCTTCCCAACTGGTGTGGAAGACGCGGGCCGTTTCGCGCCAGGAGAGCCGGCGGGCCCACTGGGCCAGGAAGAGCATCATCGGGATGCTCACGGGGCGTTTGCCGGCGCTCCAGGGCAGGAACTCGACGCCGATGCCGTGGATGGGGCAGTCGACCCGGCGCGGGGGGTAGAGCAGGCGGGTGGGGATGCCCCAGAGGGGGACGAAGTCCCAGATCCGCTGGGGGAGTCGGTCATAGCTGGGGGCCGCTTTGCGGCACTGAGCGCAGCGGCCGGGCATGGCGGCGTGGGCCTCGATGTGGATGTCGATCCAGAGCGAGGCGCCAGCCTCACAGAGGCGGATCTCGCGGAAGACAAAGCCGACAAAGTGTTGAATCCGGTTGAGGAGGGTCTTAACCTTGAGTTGAATAGCTGGTCTCCTGGTTCGTGGTTTGTTGTTTTCGAACAACCACAAACTACCCGGACTTTTGGGGATCAGCTATTCGTTTTTGGATCGGCGCCCTGGGGCGGGAGCGCAGCGGCAGGGCGGCACTGCCCGATGGGGCTAGAGCCGCCGCGGGCCGAAGCGCAGCGCACCCTCGGTCGCGGCCCGCGGCGTGCGACTGGGGCCCCATCGGGGGCTGCCGCCCCCCCACCAAACCCTGCGGCCAACCCCAACCTACCCACAAATTCTGCTACAGAGCCGAATGAGGAATACCATCAGAACCTCATCGAGGTCGCCCTCGAACGCGTCAAGCGGCAGGTTGACCCCAAGGCCTTCCAAATCTACGATTGCTACGTCGTCAAGCAATGGACGGTCGAGGAGGTCATGAGAACCTTGGAAGTCTCACGCCATCAAGTCTACAACGCCAAGAGCCGCATCTCAAAACTGCTCAGGAAGACCATTGAACAGCTCGAGACCAAGATGCTGTGAGCACCGTTGCCTCCTGGCTGTCCTGCTGCCCTGGTGCACAGGACAATCCATCGTGCCCCGCCGCATGCCCCGCGCCGAGCAGACCCGCATGATCGAGATCCGACGCCGCATCAAGCAACGAGTCGCTGCCAGACTCGCCATCGCGGAGACGGCGGCCCCCCCCGGGAACCGCCATTCCCCAAACGCCGACTAAACGACGTTCCGCATGAGTGAGCACGCCCCGCCCGACGACGCCCAGTCAGGCCAACCGCGCGGAGACGTGTCCCAGCCGCCCCCATCGATCCCCGACCACGAGCTCGTCCGCCGCGTCGGCAGCGGCAGTTACGGCGAGGTCTGGCTCGCGCGCAGCGTCACCGGCGCTTTCCGCGCGGTCAAGATCGTCCGGCGTTCCTCGTTCGAGGACGAGCGCCCCTACCATCGGGAGTTCGATGGCATCAGGAGATATGAACCCCTCTCCCGCTCCGTGAACGGCGCGGTCGCCGTCCTCCATGTCGGACGCGCCGCCGACGCCACGTGTTTCTACTACGTCATGGAACTGGCGGATGACCTCGAGACCGGCCCGGCCATCGATCCGGATCGCTATGTGCCCCGCACTCTGCGCGCCGAACTCCGTCGACACGAGCGATTGCCCGCTCCCGAATGCCTCCAGATCGGGCTGGCCCTGGCTTCCGCCCTGGCCACGCTGCACCAAAACAAACTCGTTCACAGGGATGTCAAACCCTCGAACATCATCTTCGTCAACGGCCACGCCAAACTCGCCGATATCGGCCTCGTCACGGACTCCGAGCACACCGCCACATCGGTCGGCACGGAGGGCTATGTCCCGCCCGAAGGCCCGGGAAGCCCCCAGGCCGACGTCTACAGCCTCGGCATGGTGCTCTACGAAGCCGCGACCGGCAATGACCGGCAGCAGTACCCCACCCTGCCCACCGACTTCAAAGACCTGCCCGATCAGGATGCCTGCCGGTTCCTCAACACCATCATCCTCCGCGCCTGCCATCCGGATCGGGCCCAGCGCTATGCCACCGCCGAAGCCATGCGCCAGGACCTCGACCGCGCCGCCAGCGGACACCCGCCCGCACCCCGCCGCCAACCCTGGCCCCCCACCCTCAAGACCGTCACCCTTGCGACCGGCGCAATCCTGCTGCTGAGCCTGGCCACCTTCGTGCTCTGGCTGCCGCGACATCGACAGGGTGCGCCCACCCTTCCCGCCAGCCCAGGCGTCGGGATCCCGGAGCCCTCCGGACAAGACTCAGGCCCCATCGGACCCTACGGACACCGATTGCGTTTGATCCGATCGTTCGCTTCCCCCTCGGTTCCTTCCTGGCGATCCGCCCTCGTCGGCTGCGGCAACGGCGACGGTGAACCAGAGATCTTCGCGGTCTTCGATGGCCGGTTGTTCGAGTTCTCCATGCTCGGCGACGAGCTGTTCCGCTGGAAACCGCCGGACCTCGAAGCGACCGATGTCTCTCTCACCCTCCTCGCCAACGGCAATCAAGACGCGTGTCTCGAAGCGTTTGTGAGCTGGCGCGTCCAGGATCAGCTCTTCATCTCAGTCATCAACGCCAACGGAGGGGAGTTCAAGCGCTTCACCAACCGCGTCGCCACCTGGATGCAGGAGGACGGCCGGCCCGCTGACAGCGGCATCACGGCCGCACAACTCGTCGACCTCGAATCCGATGGCCAACTCGAACTGCTCGCCCGACTCCATACCGGCGCCGGCCGGCGATCGCGAGGCTTGTGCTGCTATGCCTACACCGACGGCACCCTCCGCTGGTTCTTCCCAACCGCGCCTAACGTCTCGGAGGTGGCCTGCGTCGACCTGAACAACGACGGCGTCCTCGATGTCGCCTTCGGAACCCAAGCGCCCGACAACGGCAACACCGCGCCGGATGGCACCACCGACGCCCGCACCTTCCTGTACGCGGTCTCGGGCAAAACCAGCGCCACTGCCCCCACCCATGCCCTCTGGCGCGTTGACCTCTGGAATGCCGGCAGCCAGGCGCACGTGCTGCCCGACCGCACCCGCCGCGCCCTCTACGTCTGGTGCGCTCACTCCGGCTCGGACCTGCGCGACCTGAACCTCGATCCCGCTCAGGGGGAAGTGATCCGCGTCAGCTACGACGGAGCTGTCGAGGCGCGATACGCCGTGGACAAGTACCTCAGCGCCTGCACCCTCGTCGATCGCGGCTCGAATCAACCCCCACACCTCCTCGCCATCGACCAGGCCGCCACGCTCCACGTGCTGTCCGAAACGCTCGATCTCGTCGCCAAAACCCCCTTGTTCGATGTCACCCGCGGCCGCGCCCAGGCCGCCTTCTTCGGACAGTCGGATCTGGACGAGGACGGGCGTCCGGAGATCCTCCTGCTCTGCACCGAGGAAGAGCATGTCGCGGGCGACAACATGGGCATTCAGAACGAATCGCCCGCGGTCCGCCGGTTCCATCAGGTTTCGATCGTTGTTCTGGATGCAACGTACCGTCCGATCGCCCACTACCTGCTCGCGGCCAAGATGAAAAACGTGCCCAACATAACCCTCTGGACCGGCCGCCTCGAAGCAGACCAACCCGTCCAGATCCTCGTCCTCGGCAAAGACGTCCTCGTTCTTCAGTTGGACCCCCCGAAATCGCCCTGAAGTCCTCGACTTCTGGAACTCGTGGTCCGCAGGTCAAGGGTGACCCCTGCTGTTCCAGGCCTTCCCTCCACCGGTCGAGGGGCCTGCCCCGAGCCCCGTCGAGGGGCCTGCCCCGAGCCCCGTCGAGGGGGCGATTCCAAACCGGTTGTCACCCCGTCTTCGCGGACTGGATCCGTCCGCCCATTTGAAAGCGGCAGGGGGCTGCCGCACTCCAGAAGCTTGCGCCGGTGCCACGGCCCCCCGATCCGCGCGATCGCGTCTTGGAGTGCGGTGCCGCGCCTCAAGCGGCACCGCTTTCGCACGGGCCTCACCACCGGAGCCCCTCCGCGTGGTCCTCGGGTCAGTCCAGTGTGCCCAAGCAACTCCGGTCCACCTCCACCGCTTTCGCTCCAGCCATGTCCATGCGCGGACGCTGGCGCAACTCGACCAGCACCGGGTCGAACGTCCGAAGAATCGCCTGGTAATCCGGATCACTCGCGGCGGCGAAGACCGATGCGCCGCAACGGCCGCTGCCGCCGGCCTCTTTCGGCAGCGGTGCCGCGAGGAAACTGTTGAACTGGGGATTCGCCAGGCGCGTCCAGAACTCGCGCTTGAACTGGCCGTCCTGGTGACATCCCGCACAGCGCCGCCGGGCCACGTCGGCGAGCGTCTTGTCCAGGTCCGCCGGATACAAGCGGCGGCAGCCCACGGCGTCCGGCCGCTCGGTTTCGCTGGTGCCATAGTAGGGCACGTTGAGATCCATCCACGTCAGCAGACGGCGCACCTCGCGTGACTCCATGTGGAGCCGCGGCACGCCGTTCGTGTCCGGGTGCCCCGCGAGCAACAGGTCGGCCAGCGGGCTGCGCGGCGATCCCCAGACCTTCGGCGTGACCTCGAGGATGTTCTGTTCCATGCCGTTGTACGTCGGAATCCAGTTCACATACGGGCTGTCCCACTCGGCTTCGCCGGAGCGCTTGCGGCCGCGGGCGAGCCACTCGTACGAGACGTTGAAGAAATCGGTGGGGTCGCCGCACAGGTCCACCTGCCTGGGCGGTGTCGGCCCGCTGTGGCAGCGGACACAATGCGCATCCAATACCGGCTGGACATGCTGGGCGTAATCGAAGCCCACGCCTTCGCCCCACTCAGGCGGGCGGAGCGGCGCACGGCGCGGCGGCCGGGCACGCGGCACGCCAGCCGTCTGACTGCGCGGCTCGTGACACCCCACGCAGCCCTGGACTTCGCCGGGCATCAGGTGCGTAAAGGTGCGCATCCGCTGGACGGCCCGGCCCTGGGCGTCGATGGCCATGAAGTAAACCGGTCGTCCGGCGGGGACCTCGAAGCACGCGGACCCGTCCTCGGCCACGGGCGCAAATCCCCAGACCCGCTTGCCAGCATACGTTGCGCCGCAGGAGATCACCGGAAACTGGAAACCAAACGCGCGGTTCTTGACGTCGGTCCGGACGGCCTTGCGCATCTCCTCGACGACACCGATTTCCTTCACCTCACCCCGCTTCACGTGAGGGTCAAGTCCGCGATAGACATCCTGCAGGACGACCGTGGCCCACTCGACTCCGCCGTCGCGGGACGGGGATCCCGGGTCGGGGGTGGCAAGAGACCGCGTCAGCACCGGCGGCCGTGGCCGTGGCCGCAGCGGTTGCGCGCAGTAGCAACCCACGCCGTCAATCGGGTCCACCAACCGCACCTGCCGGTCATCGTCGAAGGTCCGGAGCAGGATGGTGCCGCGCCTCGACACCAAGTATCGCTTCGCATCCAGCGGGAACGGGCTTTCGTACGGACCGCGGATGTGGTTGCCATCGCCGCGATCGGTCTGGCCAATGTTCACCTCGGGCGTGAGATTCCGCAGGCTGGCCGGCGAATTGTTGCCTTGCTGGATGTCCACAAAGCCGATGGCGCCGCGGCAGGGCCCGTTGTGGCTGGTCAACACGCACAGCACCTCCGGGCGGCCGGGGATGGTCCGGGCTTCCATGAAGGTCGCGGGGCTGAGCACCCGGTTGCCGTAAAAGCCGGCCAACGCGGTGCCGTCGGGGTGGATCGTCCAGAGGCTTTGGATGGGAATGGCCGGCTTGTCCACGTATTCCCAGCGGGAGTAGAGGATGCGGCCGTCACTCATCACGCTCGGCGTGAAATCGTTCACGATGTTGGCGGACAATGGGACGACACCCGAGCCGTCGCGTTCCATGCGATGCAGCACGCCGACCGGCGTCACCCAGCAGTAGGCGAAGCGCGAGGTGCGCGTGGACAGGAAAGCGATGCCGCCGTCCGGCAGCCAGCAGGCGTTGTAGTTGTGATGCGGGCCCTCGGTGAGTTGGCGCAACCCGGTGCCGTCCGTCCGGATGGCGAACACCTGGTAACCCTCCTTCTGCGTGCGCCGCCAACTGAAGAGGATTTCCCGGCCGGCGTGGTCGAGGTCGCAATCGAGAATCTGCCCTTCCGGCGACGGCACGAGCTGCGTCCAGGTGCCGCGTTGGCGTTTCGCCGGCCCGCCTTGCCTCGAGCTGCCGGAAGCCGCTTGAGGCAGGCGATAGAGGCCCAGGCCGCCGCCGGCACCAAAGCCCTCAACGTGATAGGTGTACACGTGGCTCGGGCTCAGCTCGCGCCTCCGAATCAGGAGGAGCGTGTCGAAGCCCAACCCGAGGTCGGCCACCTCCGCCTCGAGCTCCGGCGATTCTTCGATCTCGTCGTCGAACGGCTCGGGCCGCCCGGGCGGAAGCGGGCGGAAGCGGGCGAAGACGCTGTCGGGCTGCGGCTCGGAGAAGACCTGGATCTCAGACGCGCCGGGATTCATCCCGCCGTACGAACTTGTGAAGCGCAGCGTCAGGGTGCGCGCCGTCGCTGGCGACGCGAGGCGGATGCGCTGGGGACCATGCCCCATCGCCAACCGCCCGCGCGCGATCGGCGCTTCCGCCTGATCCAGCCACACTTCGTAGTCCTTCCAGCCTTCCTCGGCGTACCAGGCCGTGCGTGCCCAGTAAACCACGTCGGCCACCGTGACCGCGTTGGCCCAGTTCAGCGTGAAGCTCGCCCCCCCGCGATGCGTGGCGCCTTGGACGCACCAGGCGCGATCGGTGTCGTCCTGGCTGCCCGCGGCCGGAATCTTGCCGTCGGTTGCGAAGCGGGCGAGGTACTGCGCATTGTGCTCGGAGTCTGCTGTGACGGTTGCCGACGACGCGAGATTGACGGGCGGCAGGGCGGCAAAGGCGGTATTCGCGATCAACGCGAGGCCTGCGGCAAGTCCGAAAAGGCGCGAGCACTTACTCATTCGAGAACGCGTCGGCGAGTGCTGAGGAGAAACCAGGGATTCCAGCCGGCGTTGGTCCAACACTCGCCAGGGCTGAAGACGCGGTCCATCCCCACCTTCCCGGTGAGCAGACCCCGCTCGATCGACATGTTCTCACGACGCCCAAAACCGTAGCAATTCTCCCCCGCCATGTCTACGAGCGAGGAGCTGCCGGGGACACCAGATCGAACTGGCTGGAGACCGTGACCCGGTTCCCCTGGCTCTACGGCACCGGCGTCCGGGGGGGGCACCCATGGGGTCGCATCCGACCTCATTGCCTCCCCCCCGATAAGCGTCCGATCTTCCGCCTGTCCAGCGGGGGCGCCCCTCCCAGGAGTGCGGTGCATGGCGCAGCGGTTCGGTCCAATCTGCCCGTGGTCACTTCTTTCGCGCCATTTCCTGCAACACGGCCAGGTCCTCCGGGTTGCGGCCCGGGTCGAAGCCGAGGGAGTCCTCGGCGGCAACCAGTGCCTGGCGCCGCGCCTCGATCCGGGCCCATTCGCCGGGAATGGCCGCCACAACATAGACCGCTACGCGGCTTGCCTGGTCGCGGATTTCCACAATGCCGCGGTCCACCGTGTGCCCCACCTGTGTGAGTCCGTCGGCATCGATCCGGAAGACTTCGGCGACGGGGCTGACGTAGGCCGGCACGCGGAAGCGGAACGTGGCGGCGCGCGGCGGGCCGAACTGGAAGACCCGGTCCTTCGGATCCGGCTTGTAGTTGAGGTCGAGCGCGAACAGCAACGCCCCTCGCGGACCCGCCACCACGTCCAGGTCCCAGTCCAGTCTGCCGTCGCGCAGAAGGCGCTCGTGGCCCACCGCGTCGCCTTCGAGATAGTAGTCCTCCAGCATCCGGATCTCGCGCCCGATGCGGGTCATGGGCTCGATCAGGTCCGGGAAGGTCGCCAGCGAGCGCAGGCTGAGGTTGAACCAGTAGAGCGACGTGATCCGGCTCGCGAGGCCGTGATAGGCCTGGAGACGGAGTTCATCAGCGGTCGGCGAACCCCGCTTGCGCCCGCCGTAGCCTTCCCAATCGTGGTGCGGTCCCTGCGACCAGTAGGCCGTTGGCCGTGGCCGGCTCAATTCGCGGAGTGCGCGGGACATTTCGCCGATCGTCTCCAGCGGAGAGCCCCAGCGGATCCGTTGTCCATCCCAGCGGTCATAGCGACTCCAGGCATCAGGCGATGGCGCGGTCACGCGGTAGGCATCGTAGTGCGGGTAGTCGGAGATGCCGGCGTAGAACCGCCAGACGCGTTCCTCGCTGTGAGTCACGGAAGTCGGGAGCCGGGTCGGTGCGTAGGGTGAGAAGGCCTTCCAACACTCCTGGGGCGGCACGGGCTTGCCGCCGCCATACTGCGGTTCCCCGAGGAATTCGACAGCGTGGATGCGCGGCAGCACGTGGTCCGTGTCGTATTGGTCGAGGGGTTGCAGCCGGTTCATGTATTTGAGCGGATACTTCTCGAAGAGCGGCGTGTCCGAATATCCGGGCACATGCTGGTGCATGCCGGCGTTGATGTGCATCCGGGCCAGCGTTTGCAGATACGGCACCGCGTGCAGGGTGTTGCTGGAGCCCAGCTTCGAGGCCACCCAGCCGCCGCTGATGTCGAACACCTCGCGCTTGATGCGCTGATGCGCCCAGAGGGTCACCGGCTTCCCGGCGGCGTCAGCAAACCGCACTTCCAACGCGGCGTAGGTCAGCGGCAACGGCCCTGTTGCGACGCGGGCTCCACCCCGATCGTTCGGGGCAATGACGCCGTCTGCGGGGAAACGGTCGAGCCGATTGCTGATCCACGGTTGCGGCAGCAGGGCGCGCCACGTGGTGTTGTTCTCCGGCAGCCAGAGGCGGCAGGCTTGCAGTCGTAACGGGCCAGAACGGCGATTGACGACGTGGAACATCAACGAGTCCGGCTGGACGTTCGCGGTGGAGCCCAGACAAGTCACTGCGGACAGCCACACGGTCGGGTCGTTGATCGTCACCGGAAGACCGACCGCCGCACTCAAGCCGGGAAGAAGCACGGACAGCTCGGCCTGTGTGTTCGTGCCCCACGGCGCGCGCTTGCCGTTCCAGCTCCACACGGTAAGCCCACCGGGCGGCAGGCGAAGCGGCTCGCCGCCCCACGCCGACGGCAGGTCGTGCCATGCCCATTCGTCGGCGGTCAGGAGCTCCTCGGGAGTCCGGCCCCGGGCGCGAATATCGGCAGTCGGGGGGATGACGAGGGTCCCCGGCGACGTGTTCCGCAGGAAGACCTCGACGCGTGCTCCGAGGCTGAAGTCGGTCTTCTGGCGGTAACGCATCTCTGATGACTGCACGTGCGGCACCACGTGAACGCCTTCCAGGGACAGGGGCCCGGTGTGCCCCGACCCGCAGGAGGCGAAACCAAGGCAGGCGACCGCCAACGCCGTTCGTACCGATACGGCGCGACGGCAACGGGTCAATGCGGCGATGTTCATGCTGCGTTGGATCGGGGGTTGCAGAATCAGTCGGTCTGGACCCATCCGTCAGCGGCGGGTGTCAACGTCCGGATTTCCACACATAGGTGGCCACGCTCTTCGCAGGCAGTTCCGTCTCGAACTGGCGGCCTCCGGCATTCACGGCGAAACCCGACGCCACCGCGCCGGCATTGGCTGCGATGAGCACAACGTGCCCGTCGGGGTTGAGAAAGGCGACGTGACCGAAGCCCCGTACGCGAGGCGCGGCTGATTCCAAACGGATGGCCCCGCGCCGGATGAACTTCATGAACTGCCCCTGCATGGAATAGTCGTCGTTGTAGCGGACGGACCCATCGTCGAGCAACTCGATGCAGGTCGCGCTGGCGTCGTGCGGACCCCGGTTGGGTCGCCGATGTTCATCCAGCATGATCACCCATGCATTGTAGGAGCGCGCGTCGTGCCGGAGAATGTCGATCAACTGCAGCGCTCCCAAGGTGCCAAAGACCGAGCCTTCGGTGAAATAGATGTGCTTGTCGGGAAATTCCCGCTGGAACGCGGACTGGGCCTCGACCTTGCCTTCGTAGTGGTGGAATGCCGTGCCATCGACGTAGCGCGCGGCCCGCGGGTCGGAAAGGATGGTCCGCGGGAATCCGGGCTTGTTCCAGTTGTGGTCCCAACACCAGATCAGGGTCTTCACGCCGTGCCGCTCGAACAGCGGGCCGAGGTGGTCGCGGATGAAATCCCGCTGCTCCTCCGCCGTCCAGATCGTCGTGGGATAGGCGGCATCCTGATGCTGAGGTTCGTTCTGAACCGTGATGGCGTAGATCGGCACGCCTTCCGCCTGGTAGGCTTGAATGAACTTGAGCAGGTAAAGCGCGTAGGCCGCGTAGCACCCCGGCCTGACCCGCCCGGTGCCCAGCTTGCCCGAGGTCTTCATCCACGCCGGGGGGCTCCACGGGGAGGCGAAGAACAGGAGGTCTGGGTTCTGCCGCAGGGCCAGCTTGATTGTCGGCAACACGTAGGCACGGTCGCGCTCGATGGAGAAGCGGTTCAACTCGGGGTCGGTCTCGCCCGCCGGAAGATCGTCATACGTGTAGTAAGATTCGCCGACAAAATCAGACGTCCCGATGCATAGGCGCATCAGGTTCATGCCGATGCCGGTGGTCGGGCTGACGAGTCTCGCGACGACCTCCTCCCGCTGCGCCAAGGGAAGCTTCGAAAGGTTCTCACACGTGGCGTGTTCGAGCGAAGCGCCCAAACCGAGAATGCTCTGCCGTCTTTTTGAGAGATCGACCTCGATGATGGGGAGTCTGGTGGGGCGCACGGGACCGGGAATGAGAGGCCTTTCCGCGGACAGGCGACGCACTCCCTCCTGGCTGCTCACGATCACGCGGATGCTCTGCGATTCTTCCGCGGCAGAAGCGCGCATCGCCTGGTCAGGAGACGCCATACCCGAGGCAGCGCCATCCGGTGTGGCTCGGGCGCTCAGGCTGTCGCCGGAAATGTGGAATTCGTCGGCAGCAGGAAACTGCGCCTCCGTTGCGATCGCGCTGAAGAGTGCCGTCAGGGTGACAACCACTCGCGGAACAAGAGCCAGGGGGATTCTCATGATGTCGACCGCGCTTACGTTGGGCAGGGTAGCAGATGGATCAAGGGCTCGCTACGGCAACTTCGACAACAAAGGTCGGTGGTGGTCACGATTGACGTTCTCTGCGCGGATGACGGCATCGACTCACACCGGAGTCACGGCAAGCACGCATGGTTGATTGCCAGCACCAGCAGCGTGTTCAAACGCGGGACGCTAAACGTCACAGTCTCGCCACCGCGGCGCATTCGCAGCGCGCGGCCCGAGGGAAGGACACGCACCGACTGCACGCGCCGCGGCAGGCGCAGCCGCACCTCAATGCCATCCCCGGGGAGGTTCGGCAGGTCGTGCTGAAAATTGACCAGGCTTAGCACGTATCGGCTGCGGTCGGGCTGATGGAACAACGTCGCCTCCACCGCCGGATGCGCCGTGACTTCGAACGTGGGCCGGGCACAAAGGCGGCGCAGCAGGCACACCAAGCTCTCTTGCAGCGTCTCGACCTCCTCGAGGAGCAAGGCGGAGTAAATGGCCGCGCCCTGCCCAAAGCGGTGATGCACGACCTCCGGTTGGTCTGTGACCTGCCAGGGCGGATTGCTGTGAATGCTCGAGAAACGCCGCGCGTCCGGGGCGGGCCACGGCAGCGTGCGCGTCGCCAGCACCGTCGCGCCCGCGTGCGCGCGAACGTCCATCGTCGGGCCGCGCACAAACGCCGGGTACTTCGTGTCCCAGCCGGGAAACTCGGGGCGACCGGCCTCAGTCGGCGAGACGTAATGCTCGCGGTCCGACCAGTCCGCCTGGGCCAGGGACACCCCAAACACATCCGCCAGCATGAAGTCCGGCTGGCGCTGGCCGCTGTTCCTGACGAGCGACGTGGCTCCGCTGGCATAGAGCGTGCCGCCGGCCTGCACCCATTCGCGGATGGCGGAGACTTCCTGCTCCGACAAGTAATGAACGTTGGAAAGCACCAGCGTCTTGAGGCGCAGGAGTTGGCCGATGGACTTGCGGGTGACCATACGCCACGGCAGATGGTTGGCAATGAGCGCCCGCGCCGCTTGCATCGTGCTGCGCGTGTGGGTGTCCGCGCCATTGTCCACCTCGAGCACGGACTTGCCGTTGCTGCGCATGTCGAACCGCGAATCGAGGCTGTAGAACAGGCCGATGTCCGCGACGCGTTCGCCCCCCAGTTCGCGGTAGAACGGCATCAGCCGGTCGAACACGCGGCCCATGCGGTCGTGGGCGTGCGGGTTGACGGTGCCGATGGGGTCGATGGCATCGATGAAGATGAAGGCTGCCGCGTCGGCGATCGCCGCGCTGGCCTTGGCTTCGAGCAACGCCTCGGACTTGCGGGCGGTGTGATCCTGCAGGCTCACCGAAAAACTGGTCTCGTAGCCGAACGGCCGCTTGGGCGTCAGATCCTCCAGGAGCTTCCGCACGAACGAGCCCTGCAATGCATCCCCGTAGAAGTCGCCTTGCAGGAAGTCGTTTTGGGCGACCAAGGGCCAGCTTGCGCCGTTGTTCCAGCTGCCAGGATAGATCGAGGCCTGGTGCTCGACGGTCGCTTGCGGACGCGCCGCCTTGACCGTGCTCGTGCAAATCTCCGCGAACTCGCCCAGCCATTGCTCGCGTTTGCGCTGGAAAGTGGCCCAGCGTTCGTCCGTCCAGTCCACCGTGCGCGGCAGCTCGCCGCCGACTTCCTTGCGCCAGCGTTCCTGACAGTGGGCGCAGTAACAGACACACGTCCAGAACGTCATGTCGAAGCGCATGCCGTCCAGGTCAAACCGCTCCGCGATCTCGCGCGTCCAGGCGCGGACATACTCGCGGTAGGGCGAGTTGGGGCAGACGAACCCATGGCGGCTGCCGCGGCCAAAGGGCCCGCCATTCGGATGCACGATCCGCCAGTCGGGGTGTTGGTCGGAGGCCCAGCGGTCGTGGATCACGCTCACGTAGAGCACCACCGCGATGCCGCGCTGATGGCAGCGCTCGATCATCTCGGCCACAATGTCGCGGCCGTTCAAGCCGGCGTGCTGGCGGCCCACTGTCGTCGGGTAGTTGAACAGGCCGACGTGCGAGTGCGCGTAGCAGACGATGGACTGGGCGCGGGATTGGACGAGCGCTGCCACGTAGCGATCCGCGTTGAACTCGGACAGGAACCTCGGGTCCCAATCCGGGATGTGCATGTCAATGACCGCGCGTCGCCAGGCGTTTTCGAACCAGCGCGGGCCGAGGCGCGCGCCCGGCGAGGCGCGGCGTGGGCCGGTCCGGGCCGCCCAAGCAAGCGGCGGCAGCGCCGTGGCGACCAACCCACCTGCTACGGTGCCCGTGGCGGTCAGGAAGCGTCGTCGCGTCACTCGAGGATCGATGGGCATAACGTAGCAACAGAGTCTCCTTGCCCGCGAAGGGATGCAACAACTCTGTCACCCGCGGGGCCAGACGCCCGCCTGTGAATGGAGACTATGAGTCTGTCACCTTGTTCGCGGCACCGTTCCTCGGGACTGGATGCGGCATCGGTCTGAGGCGCGCCTCGCGGAAGCCGGGTCAGCCCCAAAACGCGTAGACGAGAATCTGCACGACGGCGACGAGGACCGCCCAGGCGCGCACACTCCGCCAGAGCGGCGGCCGGCTCTCGGTCTCCCCGAGCATCGTCGCCGGCAGGCTGACGAGAATCACGATCAGGGCCACAAAGGCGCCGATGAACGCCGCTTGGGCCAGCCAGTCCGGCCCGCCCGCAGCCGCGAGAACCCGGTGAGGCTCCGGAAGATTCGCAAGGAGCGTCACGGCTGATTCCTTCCCTTCGCCGGCAGCCAGCACACCAACCCGCGCAACCGTTCCTCGTCGTGGCCTGAGGTGAAGGCGCTCACGAGGGCGACTCCCGCCAGCGCCGCCACGAACGACCACCACGCCGTCCACAGGAACGGCACCCCGCCCGGCACCCCCAGCAGCCACTCCGCCGAATTCAACACCGCCGAGGTGGACACGCCCACGATCATCCCGGCCACCCCGCCCCAGGGCGTGGCGCGCTTCGTCAACATGCCCAGCAACAGCAACGCCAGCAGCGGCCCCTGGAAGAAGGACAGAAACGTCTGGAAAGCTTCAAACACCGACCCGAATCCTCGCTTGATCGGATAGCTGATGGCGACGCCCCCCACCAGAAAAGCCACGACCAACCACCGGCCCACCTGCAGGCACTCGAGGTCCGTCGCCTCCCGACGGATGAACGGGCGATACAAGTCGGTCACCACCATGGTGCTCGCCGAGCTGACATAGGAATCCAGATTCGATATCACGCCCGCGAAGAACGCGCCCATCACCACGCCCAACACCCCGGGCGGCAGCAGGCGCGCCACCAGCATCGGAAGGACGCGGTTGCCGTCCCAATGCTCGCCCGGCGGCCCCAGTTCCGAGTGCAGCAGCGCCACCCCCACCAGCCCCGGCAGCACCAGCAGAACCGGAAACACCAGCTTGATCGCCGCGCAGAAGACGTAGGAAGCGCGCGCCTCGTTCTGGGTCCGCGTGCCGAGCGTGCGTTGCACGATGGCCTGGTTGCCGATCCAGTAGGCCGGCCCCAGGACAAATCCCAGACCCAACAGCACCGCCGGCCACGGGTAAACCGGATGATCCGCCGGCGGCAGCAGGTCCAAGTGATGCTGCGTCCAACTCATCTGACCGAGAGTCTCCTTGAGCTGCCCCCATCCGCCGGCTTTGGCCAAACCCAAGCCACAGATCAGCGCGGCCCCCACTGTGAGCACGACACACGACACCGATTCGGTGAACACCACCGCCCGCAACCCGCCCAGGGCCGTGCACAACCCCACCACCGCCGCCGTGACCGCGACCGAGAACCAGAAGCTCCAGCCCAACAGACCCTCGAACATCGCGGCGGCACTGACAAAAATCGTGCCGAGCGTCCCCATCATGAACAGCACCCAGATCACGGCGAAAAAGGTCCGCACCCCCAGATTGTAGCGGCGCCCCAGGTACTCCGGCACCGTGTAGACCCCCGCCAGCCAGAAGTAGGGCATGAACAGGAAGGCCGCGATCAGCACCGGGAAGATGCACCCGATGAAATCGAAATTCATCATCACGATCCCGTACCGGTAACCGTCCCCGGCCAGACCAATCATGTCCTTCGCCCCGATGTCCGAGACCACCAGCGACATCCCAGCCGCCCACCAGGGCAGGGACTTGCCCGCGAGAAAGAAATCACGGCCGCCGCGGATCCCCCGGCCCAGCCAGACGCCAAACGCCGTAATCCCGACCAGGTAGCCCACCACCAGGGCCACATCAACCGCGCTGAGCCGAACCATGGACATGGGTGTTCAGGTGCGGCGCCAGTCTACGGAACCCGGTTCCCGGGTGACAAGACCGTTTGCGGCTGCATCAGGGGGCTCCTCGCCGATCAACGCCCGCCGGAGCTGCAATCGACGTCTCGACTTGATCCAGATCCACGCCCATGCGTTCGAACTCGGCGGCGGCATTGAGAAAGTGCGCCGTGATCCAGAAGACCGTCCAGCGCTCGCTGTAACCGCCGCGCAAGCGAAACACGTTGGACATGTCGCCGTGCTGGGCGAAGTTGGTTTGCTGGATCTGTTCGCCCTGGCTGCCGTACGGGTCGGTCATCTGCCCGCAAGACCGGTACATGACCGCTGCCAGGCGCTTCAAATCCTCCCGCCGCAGATGATCCCCCATGCGCCAGATCTCGGGCGCAAACACCACGCCGAACACGTCGAGATGCTGGTTCTGGGCCGAGACGATCGTCCAGCCGCGCGTCTTGAGGCCGTGATCGCGCAACCGGCCCGCGGGCAGGTCAATGTCCCACAGCACCGTGTACGACAGCATCACGTCCATGGCATGGGCCGCCCACTCGAGGTACTGCGGTTCTCCAGTCAGTTCGTGGAGGGCGAGGAAGCCCTGAAACCCCGCCCAAGCGCCCTCCTTGTCCTCACAGTGGGCGTCCAGCGTGCCCCCCCAATACGGCTCTGTCATGTCGAGATGCCGCCGGGCGTAGTACTCGCCCGCTTTGACGGCGGCGCGTCGATACTCCCCGTTGCCGAACAACTGGTAGCCCTTGCACAGCGGCGCGATGAAAAACGCCTCGGCGGTGTTGATCGGTTTCCAGCCGTCCTGGAGAATGCGCTGGGAATGCAGCGTGCACGCGCGTTTCAGGAACTCCTCCCAGGGACCGGTCGCGACGCCCTGCATCGTCCGGCCGATCAGAATGGCCCGGGCGAACCCCTCCATCCCCTGCCCCTGGGACACGGGGTCCTGGCCGTCCCACGTGCCGGTGTCGGCATCGTAGCTCAGGAGGAAGCCGTTCGCATTGAACGGGGACTGGGACAGAAGATCCAAGGCGCGCTGGCCGTAGCGGATCATGGCCGGGTCGCCCATGCGGCGCGCCAGCGCCAGCATCGCATAGCCTGCGGCGTCCGCCTGCCCGCACCAGCCCATCACATAGCGCGTGCCGCCCACGTAGTCCGGGTACATCTCGAAGCCGGCGTCATTGTCACGGTCGCGAAAGCGCGACAGCGCAAACCGGTGTTTCTCCCGCAGGATGTCATCGTACCGCGGCAGGCCCTCCGTTCCGCCGATTGGATTCAGACGCATGGCGGTCCGCAACGGCTGGCGGAAACCGCCGCCCTTCGCCGCCGCCGGCACCGCCTCGAGGTGGAAGGTCTTTTCCAACACCGAACCCGGCCTGAGATTCAACCACGTGTCCGGATACTCGAGGAACTTGCCCTGCAGAGCCTTCGTAACGCTGTTGCGGTGATTGGCTGCCGTTGGGCCGGACAACGAGGCCAACTCGGTCCCGTCGTCAACCGAGGTCAATCCGAGCGTCCACCATTGGTCGTTCTGGTTTGCGCCGAAAGCCGGTGAGGGCAGGGTGTGCATCGCCGCGGCACGGGAACCAGCGCCCTCCTGCCACTCGACCATGACCCAGGGCGCCGAGAACCGGTGTTCCTCGACGAACGTCCTGTCCCCCGGTTGGCCGCGATGCACGATCACCGCGTGATTGCCCGTCTTTTCGCCTGCCGGATTGCCGTAGAGAACGACGCCCGGCAGCATCGGCCTGGCGTTCACCGCCCCCGGCACCCTCCAGCGCACCGCGAGGGTGCACCGGGGCAGAACCTCCCGACCTGTCCAGGTCCAACGCCGGATCCCGCGCACGATGCCCCCTTCGACCCGGTAGGAATCCCGAACCTCCAGCTTGCCGCCGGGCAGCGGGATCGCCCCCGCGACGATCGTCCAGTCGCCGGCCCGCTCGACCGTGTCCGGACTTCCATGAGCCCAACCGCTCGGCCAACCCTCAGCCCAGTCCGTCGCCACCGACCATAATCCCTCGGCCGGCGACTGAAAGAATGGGCGTCCCCCAAGCCAGACCTCGACGCGACGCGGCGGGCCCTCCGGGATTCTCAGTTCCGGGGCGCCGGCCTGCCCCGGCACGGCGCCCCACAGCAAGCCGGCGCCGAACATCGAAAGCGCAACCGCCACAGGACCATCAGCAAGCCGTTGGTACAGTCTCATAAATCCCGGTTCTGCGAACTGAGAGCCGCTCCGATCACCGTCGGCGCCCCCCGGGTCCGAAGCTCCAGATTCAACAGTGCGCCCGGCACCGGAGTGCAGCCCACTGTCGCCTCTTGAACGCCCGAATCGACGCGCCCCGCCATGGCGTCCACCGCCACGCGCGCCACTTCCTTCCAGGCCGAATCGTGGATCGAAGCCGCCGCCCCACCGGTGTATTTCACGCAGCCGCCGGCAGGCAGGGCGCGCTCCTTCAAATCGGCGATCGGTCGGCCATTCAGCGTCAAGACAACACCGCTCACGGGCTGCTTGGAGTTCGAGCGCACGATCCACTCGAGCGATTGGGGCGAATGGGCGTTGGTGAACGGCGCGCGGCTCGGGCTCGCCTGGCTCGCGTCGTGGGTGAACCGCGCCGACGCGATCTCGAACAGGTCCCATCGGGCCGGTCCCCGCGGTTCGAGGTGAAATTCCCGGCTGTTGTCGCGCAGTCTGGCCCTGACCTCCGGCGGGAACACCCGGGCCATCCGCGCGGTTTCCCACTCCCGAATGGCGGAGAGTATGGCGGGAACCGCGCCAAACGCTTTCGCTGCATCCGCCGAGCGGGGATCAGCCTCCAACTGGGCGGTGCTCGCCAGGCTCGCGGCCAGAGCGAACCCGGCGTCGAATCCCGCGGCGCGCGCCAGCAGCCACTCGGCATCTTCGACGCTCGTATCCGGTCGCAGGGCGAACCAGCCGAGCATGTGCGGCATCAGGTTTCGTTCGAAATGCAGTTGGTTCTTGAAGCGATAGAGGGTCTGGCTCTCGCGGAACCCGGCATACCAGGGCTCGCCCCAGTTCATGCGGGTGTAGATGTGCCAGTTGAAGTGCCCCGGATTGCTGGCATCGTTGATCTGGCCGCGCAGTCCCGGCGCGAGCGCCTCATACCACGATTGGGTGAACAGCGTTCGCCCATACTGTCCCATGCCGGTCGACCACGCACCCTCGAGGCCGTCGAGCGAGATCTGCAGCGTGCCCGCATGATTGCACAGCCGGGCGATCTGGCCGGCCACTTCCTTCGTCAACTCCGGATCGGTGAGAAACACCTTGTACCCATGGTCCATGAGCTTGGCCACCGCCGTCCCCGGGGCGTGAGCCGCGGCTCGCGTCCCCCACGCCCCGCGCTGGCATTCGAGCAGCCGCCACGGCGCATTCGTGGATACCGCCCCGTAGCGGATCAGCTCCTCGCCGAGGACCACGGTGTTGAGCTCGGTCTTCCTGACGAACACGTCCGGCGACTCGACCGGGATCTCCTTCGCCTGATCGTCCAGGCCGTTGACCAGCACGCTCGCCCCGATGCGGGCCAGGCGCGAATCGGGAACCGGAGTGACATAAGGATCGTTCGGCGTGATGAAGTTCGACAAGGTGTGGAAGCCGATGCGCACACCCGCGCGCCCCGCCTTCTCCACGCAGCCGCGCAAGCCGTCCCAGCCCCGGGGAAAGAGAGCGCGCCTCAGCGTGAAGTGGCCCCAGGTCTCGAACGGAGAGCTGTGGTACAGGTATCGCAAACCGGCGCGCCGCGTCATCTCGATCGCGCGGTCGACCGTCTGCTCGCCGAAATCAACGATCAGATACGAACTGTTCGCGCCGGGCGCGACCTTGGCCCACACGCCGTCGAGCATCGGATGCGGCAGGCCCTCGGCCACCTCGATGGCGCCAATCGTCTCCAGAGCCTGCGGCGAGGGACAGGCAAACAGCGCGATCTTGCTGCCCATCACGCCGCCGTCGTCGTAGGCCGGAGCCACGTACCGGTCATGCCCCCAGTTCTCGATCACGCGGCTGCGATGGCGATTGCGACAAAACGCCTGGAGCACACTGCCGAAGCGGGTGTGCCGCGCGGTGTCGCCCCGGAACAACTGGTCCTTGTTGAGTTCGGGGGGGAGGTCGGCGTAGGCGCCGGGATCATCCGCCGTATAGCTTGTCGCCATGTCGTTCTCTTGCGCGGGATAGCCGCCGAGGGTCTTGGCGTTGAGCGCCTGGAGTCCCACGGCGAACTCGGGGTCCCGCACGACCCCCACGATCTCACCCACGATATGGCTGATCGCCACCGGGTAGGGGCCCCAAAGAACCATCTCGACCGTGTTCGACGGCCGCAGATCCACCAGTTCGAACACAACATGGGTCGTCTTGGTCTCGGCCCGAAGCACCGCGCGAAGGCCTCGATCGCGAAAATGCAGCGTCAAATGCCGCGTGGCACCGTCCCAGTCGGCACGATCCGGCGCGCGCAAGGTCCCCTCCACGCGCACGCTCAGCACCGGGGCCGGTTGCCCGGCCGCAAGGTAGTCCCGGCCGGTGTCCCCCCGGACAATGCCGTTGAGCGCCCCGTCCGGCGCGATCTGGAACGTCGCGGCCCGCGTGCGCAGCGACACCAGGGTCTCGTCCGCAGCCGCACAAACCCGGAACGAAGGCTCCAGCGCCAGCACCGCCAGAACCCCGGCGACCCATGGGTTCAATCCAGGCGTGCCCGGAAGTGGTCTTGTCATAGACAGGCATCCTCGAACATGGCGAAGCCCTTATACCGAGACGCCAACTGGAAGGGAAGCAGCATGGACATCCGGGGGCATCGGGCGTATCCTGCCCCACAGTTCAACGCCTGCTGCCCCATGAGAGCCTTTCCCTTGCTGGCGGCGTGGTGCGCCACCCTCGGCGCCATCGTCCTCACCCACGCCCAGAATCTCACTCCGCGCCAAATCCCTGCGGCACTCAAGGACTGGCAGGACTGGGCCACTTGGGACGCCAAGCACCGCCATTGCCCGACCCCATTCAACAACGCCGCAAAACACGTCTGCCTCTGGCCCGGGGAGCTGTCGCTGACGGCCGATCCGAAATCCGCGACGTGGGAACTGCGCGTGACCGTGTTCGGCAGGACCTGGGTGCCCCTGCCGGGGGGCGCTGACACCTGGCCGCTCGACGTGCGCGCCGACGGAGCGCCCGCCGCCGTCGTCGAGCATGAGAACCGTCCCAGCCTCGAGCTCGACGCCGGCCTTCACCAGATCACAGGCGCATTCCGCTGGGAGACGGAAATGCCCCAGCGGATCCGCGTGCCCCGTGAAATCGGCCTGCTGTCGCTCGTCCTCGAAGGCCGGAAAGTCGAGATCCCCAACTGGGACGAGGCCGGCGACCTCTGGCTCAAACGCGTCCGACTCGAGGCCACCGACAAGGACGCCATCGCCGCCCAGGTCTGGCGTGTCATCGAGGATGGCATACCGCTCTGGCTGCGCACGGAGCTCGAGTTGAGCGTTTCGGGCAAGAGCCGCGAGGAGGATCTCGGCCACATCGTGCCCGAGGGATGGAGCATCGCGTCGGTCGATGCGCCGGTGCCGGTGGCCGTGGATGACCAGGGCCGCATGAAGGCCCAGGTGCGTGCGGGCAAATGGACTGTCCGCGTCGACGCGTTTCGCACGACCGACGCGGGCGGGATCGGGTTTGCCCAGAGCGCCCAGCCAATCGTGGCGGCCGAGCTGGTGGGCTTCCGCGCCGCGCCGGAGTTTCGCATGGCGGAGCTCGAGGGCCTCCCGCTGGTGGACGTGTCGCAGACGACCTTCCCCCAGAAATGGCGGAACCTGCCGGTGTATCAATGGCAGACGGACCGGGCGTTCCGGCTGGTCGAGAAGATGCGGGGCATGGGGCGGCAACGGCCGGAGGGTCTGCAAATCAGCCGCGTGTTCTGGCTCGACGAGGACGGCAAGGGCCTGACGTTCCGCGATCAGATCCGCGGCACGATGCAGCAGATCTGGCGGCTCGATGTCGCAGAGGGCTTGAAGCTCGGCGCCGCGAAGATCGGCGGTCAGGCCCAGTTGATCACCGTCAACCCGTCCAACAAGGCGCCGGGCGTCGAGATCCGCACCCGGAACCTGGACATGCAGGCCATCGGACGCTCGGACCGGATGGAAGCGATACCGGCGACCGGTTGGCGCTCGCCCGCGGACGGGCTTCAGGTCACCCTGAACCTGCCGCCGGGCTGGCGGGTGCTGGCCCTGTTCGGCGCGGATTGGGTCGAGGGCGACTGGCTGACCGCATGGACGCTGCTGGACTTGTTCCTGCTGCTGATCTTCTCGCTGGCAGTATTCAAGCTGTGGGGCTGGAAGGCGGGACTGGTGGCGTTCCTGGCGTTCGGCCTCGGGTATCACGAGCCGGGTGCACCCCGCCTGTCGTGGCTTTTCCTGTTGCTGCCTTTGGCGCTGCTGCGCGTGGTGCCGGACGGCGGAGTGCGCCGGGGGATCGCCGCCTGGCGGTGGCTGGCCATCGCCCTCTTGCTGCTGGGCCTCGTGCCCTTCGCCGCCGGACAGCTGCAGAGCGTCCTCTACCCGCAACTCGAGCCGCAGGGATACCGCTACGGCTCGCGGCCGCTCTTCGGCCCGCTGGCGTATCGTGCGGCGCACCGGGTGGCCGCCCAGCGTGCCGCCGCACTCCCCGCCCTGATGCCCGCAACCGAGGCGCTCGAAGCCGCGCCACCCGAAGCGGCGGGACGGTCGTCCATAGGGAAAATGGCAGCCCGCTACCGACTCGAATCCAACCTGAGCTACGAATCCAAGGCCAGGATCCAGACCGGCCCGGCCGAACCGGAATGGAGCTGGAACCAGGTCCATTGCGGTTGGAATGGACCCGTGTCCGCCGACGAGACTCTCCGGCCCCTTCTCGTCTCCACGGCCATGCACCGCGGGTTGACGGTGCTGCGCGTGGCGCTGCTGCTGCTGCTCGGCGGCCTCCTGCTCCGAAACCGCCGCCCGAAACCGGTGGCCGCCAGCCCGGCCCAGGCGACCGGCGCGGGCGCCGCGGCGGCCCTGCTCCTTGCCCTGTGCCTGCCGGCATCCGCCCTCGCCCAGGTGCCCGACAAGGAGATGCTCAACACGCTGCGCGACCGCTTGCTCGAGACCGCCGACGCCTATCCCCACGCAGCGGACATCGCGGCCGTGGATCTGAACGTCACCGGCGGCAGAATCTCGATGACGGCCGAAATCCACGCGGCGTTGCCGGTGGCCGTGCCCCTGCCCGGCAGACTGCCCTCCTGGTCCCCGGTCTCCGTCCACGTGGATGGCAAGCCGACGGCGGTCCTGCGGCGCGAGGATGGCTACCTGTGGATCGCCGCGCCCGCGGGCGTGCATCGCGTGGGGGTCGAAGGACTCCTCCCCAGCGCCACGGAATGGGAATGGACGTTCCTCTTGAAACCGCGCCGCGTCGCCATCGCAGCTCCCAACTGGACGGTCACCGGCGTCCGCCCGAATGGCATCCCGGAAGACCAGATCTTCTTCGCCCGGCAAGTCGGAGCCGCCGCCGGGGAAGCCGCGTATGATCGCAAGGACTTCAATGCCATCGTCGCGGTGGAACGACACCTCGAAATCGGGCTGATCTGGCAGGCGCGCACGCTGGTGACGCGCCTCTCGCAGGCAGGCAAGGCGGTCTCCCTCCGGGTCCCGCTGCTCGCGGGCGAGAAGGTGCTTTCGCCGGCAGTGATCGTGCAGGACGGGTTCGTCGAGGTCCGCCTGGGCGCGGGCGAGGCCGAGTTTGGCTGGGAAAGCGAACTGCCGACCGGCAAGGCGACCGTGCTGACGGCGGAACAGACCCACCGATGGGTCGAGCGCTGGCATCTGGTGACGTCGCCGGTGTGGAACGTGGCGCTCTCGGGCCTCGCGCCGGTGTTCGAGACCAGCGAGCGGAATCTGGTGCCCGTGTGGCATCCGTGGCCGGGCGAGAGCGTCACGCTCTCCTTCAGCAAGCCCGAGGCCATGAGCGGCGACACCCTCACCGTGCGGCGCGTGAAGCACGACCTCTCGCTCGGAAGCCGTCAGCGCACTTCGCAGCTCACCCTCGATGTCGAGGCCAGCTTGGGCGATGATTTCATCCTCGAGCTGGATCCCAAAGCGGAGATCTCCTCCCTCAAACAGGACGACCGCCCGATTCCGGTCCGGCGTGAGGGCGCAACGCTCGTGGTACCGGTGCATCCAGGCAGCCAGACCTTGACTCTCGAATGGCGCTCGGACGAACCCCTCGGGACCACGGCGGCCGCCGGGACCGTGAAGCTGCCGGTCGAGGCCGCGAATATCAGCACCGTGATGCATGTGCCCGAGAGCCGCTGGGTGCTTTGGGCCTCGGGCCCGTTGCGCGGCCCGGCGGTGCGATTCTGGACCGTTCTCGCCGTCTCGCTCCTTGCGGCGTGGATACTGGGCGGGCTCAAGCTCTCGCCGCTGAGCCGGCTGCAGTGGACCCTCCTCGCGCTCGGACTGACGCAAATCCACCTGGCTGCCGCACTGACCGTGGTCGGCTGGTTCTTCCTGGTCCGGTGGCGCGGGGAACAGGGGGACTCGGTTGCAGGTTGGCGATTCGACCTGCTGCAGCTCCTCGTGGCGGGTCTCACCCTGGCGGCGCTGGGCATCCTCGTTGCCACGGTCCGCGAAGGTCTTCTCGGGAACCCGGAGATGTTCATCCGCGGCAACGGTTCGTCGCGCGTCGAGTTGTGTTGGTTCCAGCCCCGCAGCGGAACCGAGCTGCCCCTGCCGGTGGTCGTGTCCGTCTCCGTCTGGTTCTATCGGCTGCTGATGCTGGCGTGGGCCCTCTGGCTCGCGACGGCGCTCATCCGCTGGCTGCAGTTCGCCTGGATGCAATTCAGCAAGGGCGGCTGCTGGAAACCGCTCTCGAGAAAGCCCAAGAGCCCGCCGCCGCTTCCCCCCGGCAAGGCGTGATCCCTGCATGGATGTTGGGCCATGAGAAGCTCCGGCAACCGAGTCCCCATTGCCAAGCGGCCGTGGGCTGGATACCCTCATCCCAGCCCTATGCAGCGCATCGTATTCACGGCGGTCCTTGCTCTCGCGGCGGGAACGACCTTCGGCGCCGGCGATCCCACCGCGACGCTGTGGTTCGACCAGCCGGCCAGCAGCTTCCAGGAATCGCTGCCGCTGGGCAACGGGCGCATGGGCGCGATGGTGTTCGGTGGCGTGAACGAGGAGCGGATTGTGCTGAACGAGAGCTCGGTCTGGTCCGGCTCGCGCGATCCCGAGGCGGATCGGCCCGACGCGCACCGGGCATTGCCGGAAATCCGCCGCCTCTTGCTCGAAGGCAAGAACGTCGAGGCCGAGAGACTGGTGAACGCCAATTTCACCTGTCAGGGCAAAGGCTCCGGTCATGGCAACGGCGTGAATCTGCCTTTCGGCTGTTACCAGACGCTGGGCAACTTGCGGCTGCGGTTCGGCGGCGCGCGGGATGGGGTGGCCGTGACAACGGATGCGCGAGCCGGGGCCCAGGATTACTCGAGGACGCTGGACCTGCGCTCGGCTTCGGCCCGCGTGAGTTTCGCGCGTGGTGGCGTCCGCTTCGCACGGGAGCATTTCGTCAGCGCGCCGGATGCGGTGTTTGTTTCGCGCCTGACGGCCGACACGCCGGGTTCACTCTCCCTCACCATCGCGCTGGATCGACAGGAGCGGTTTGAGACGAAGGCCACTGCGCCGAATGAACTGCTGATGACCGGCACCCTCAACGATGGCCGTGGCGGCCAGGGGGTGACCTACGCGGCACGACTGCGGGTGCTGGCGCGGGGCGGTCCGGTGAAGGCCGAGGGGGCCGCGCTCCGGGTGGAGCCGGCGGACGAGGTGTTGCTGCTGCTGGCGGCCGCGACGGACTACAAGGGGTTTGCCGGGCGCCAGTTGGACGACCCGGCGGCGGCGACCCTCAGCGACCTTGACCAGGCCGCGAAGAAATCGTTCACGGAACTGCGCGCCGCGCAGCAAGCCGATCACGGGCATTGGTTCAATCGCGTCGAGCTGGAGTTGCCGGCCACGGCCAACAGCACTCTGCCGACGCCGCAGCGGCTGGCCGGCTTCGCCCAGGGGGCGGAGGACCCGGCGTTGGCGGCGCTCTATTTCAACTTTGGTCGCTACTTGCTGATCAGTGCGTCACGCCCCGGAGGGTTGCCGGCCAACTTGCAGGGCCTCTGGGCCGAGGAAATTCACACGCCGTGGAACGGCGACTGGCACCTCGACATCAATGTGCAGATGAATTACTGGCCGGCCGAGGTCTGCAATCTCCCGGAATTGCACGAACCGCTGCACCAGCTCATCGCGTCGCTGGTCGAACCGGGGCGCAAGACGGCCAAGGCCTACTACAACGCACGCGGTTGGGTGGCACACGTGATCACGAATCCGTGGGGCTTCACGTCGCCCGGCGAAAGTGCGTCGTGGGGCGCGACGGTCAGCGGCTCGGCGTGGCTCTGCCAGCACCTGTGGGAACACTACGCGTTCACGCTGGACCGCGAGTTCCTGCGCTGGGCCTACCCGATCCTGAAAGAGTCGGCGCTGTTCTACCTGGACAACCTGGTCGAAGAACCCAAGCGCACGTGGCTCGTCACCGGCCCGTCGAACTCGCCGGAGAACGCCTTTCTTCTGCCGGATGGCCAGACCGCCCACGTCTGCCTGGGACCGACGGTGGACATGCAGCTGCTCCGCGAACTCTTCGGCAACACCGCCCGCGCCGCGGAGATCCTCGGCGTGGACGACGGCCTGCGCCGCGAACTCACCGGGAAACGCGCTCGCCTCGCACCGAACCAAATCGGTCCCGACGGCCGCTTGCAGGAATGGCTCGAGCCGTACCCGGAGCCGGAACCGAAACACCGTCACACCTCTCACCTGTACGGCCTGCACCCGTTCCACGAGATCACCCGGCGCGGCACGCCCGACCTGGCAGAAGCCTGTCGCAAGTCGCTCGACGCGCGCGGCGACGACAGCAACGGCTGGGCGCTGGCCTGGCGGATGAACTTCTGGGCGCGGCTCGGCGATGGCGACCGCGCCCACAAGCTGTTCAAGACACTCCTCCGACCCGCAGGCGGTGGCAGCGGCTCGCTGCCGAACCTCTTCGATTCCTGCCCGCCGTTCCAAATTGACGGCAACTTCGGCGGCTGCGCGGGCGTCGCGGAGATGCTGCTGCAAAGCCACGCGGGCGAAATCGAGTTGCTGCCGGCGCTGCCGAAGGCGTGGCCCAACGGCTCCGTGAAAGGACTCAAGGCGCGCGGCAACGTGACGGTGGACATCGCGTGGCAGGACGGCAAAGTCACGACGTACCGCCTCGTCTCACGCGACCCCCATCCCGTCACGGTGCGGCTCAACGGCGAGTCGCGCACGGTGAATACCGTCAGCGGGAAGTAGCCCTCTCATCACACGCCGGGCGCTTACAGTCCGCGACAACCAAGGCTGGGGCTTGTTCGTCGATGGCGCAGCCCACGGCACGATCATCCGCAACAACGTCATCGAGGACACCGGCAGTGGCCGCCAGAAGACGGGCATCCGCATCGGCAGGCAGGCCGGTCCCGTGACGCTGGAGCGAAACACCGTGCGGGCTGCCACGGCCTTGCAGGACGACCGGCCGCGACTGCCCTGAACTCCACCACCCCCGATCCCGGGCTCCAGCCCGCCCGGGCCTCGGTGCGCGTGCCGTGGGCGCTCGAGCGGGAACCGAAGCGGCTCACGCCTCAGTTGACGGGAACCATGGAATGAACCACGCGCAGGCACTGCGCAGCCTCCCGCCGTGTCCGCCACGCTTCGTAATGGGCCACGGTCTCCCGGTGGAGGGCGAGCGTCAGAAGCACCTCCTGGAGATCGTCGACGTACCCGCCTTCCCAAGTGTCGGGAATCCGATCGGCCCAGCGCAGAAAATAGTCGAGCGCCTTCAGGAAATCGGCCAGGGTGGTCAACGGCATCTCCCGATAGTCCCCACAGACCGCGTCCCGGATCATCGACAGCATCTGGCGAATGCCGTGGGTCAGGCGGTCATGCACGAAACGACCCGGCGTGAGGGAGGCCAACTTCACGGTAACGACTTCCGTGAGCCCGGCCGGATGGCACAAATCATCGACGGTGAACGCTCCGAGTCCATCCACCAAAGCCACCGATGTACGATTCATAGACGAGTGGGAGTATGCAGGGGCTTGCCCGCGCGCGCCTTTATGCGATGCACCGGCGTTTGTAACGCCGGCTTCCTGCTGCACAATGGCGTCCTGAGGGTCTGCACGAGTCACCTCCGGAATCAATGGTTGCACAAACCCTGAACTGCCCCGACCCGATGACAACGTTGCTTTTCTGTGGCCCGATCTCCGCTCGAGTGCTAGTCTGCAAAGCCAGCAGAAGCCCCCATTCAAGAACCGGTACGAAACACCCGGGTGATTATGAAGACGCACCTCCCTGACCGGCCAGGGCAGTCCTCCCGCCACAAGGGGCTGCCTGGGTTCACCCTGATCGAATTGCTCGTCGTCATCGCGATCATCGCGATCCTGGCGGGCATGCTCCTGCCCGCGCTCTCCCGCGCCAAGGAGAAAGGCAAGTCCATCCGGTGCATGAGCAACGTGCGGCAGATGTCCCTCAGCTACTTCCTCTACGCGGACGACCACAACGACGAGGTGGTGACGCTTTACCTGTTCGAGACCGCGCCGCCGGGTGCCCTCTACCCGGGGGGCGTCACGTGGTGGGTGGACATACTCCGCCCGTACCTCCAGGGGACGAACGTGACGATATGCCCCAGCATCAAGGGCGGCGTCGCGGGGACTGCCGGCGGCCCGGGCGGGCTCGGCGTCGCGCTGAGTCATCCCGAGCTCTCCGCCTGGTCCACCGACTGGTGCCCCAAACTGGCATCCATGAAGAACCCGGTCAAGAAAGCGCCCTTCACCGACTCGGGCCTGATCGCCAACCCGCGGGAACGCGACCCCGACAACTGGGTCGAGGTCCCCAAACAGCAGTCGCTTTACTGGCGCGTCCCCACGAATCGGGGCTACTACGACGACGACCCCCAACGCCCGGTCGGCCGCCACCTCAAACGCTGCATTGCCGGATTCGCGGACGGCCATGGCGAAGCGCTGCGAGTGAGCGCGATGGGCCTCCAGTATTACCCCGGAAAAACCCCGGACGGGAAGTCCGCCACCGGCATGTCGTGGCTCGGGGGGAACAACCTCTACGATGACCGCTGGATGTGGTCCTTCGCCTCCCCCTAGCGAGGCGCGCCTCAGACCGATGAAGCATGCAGTCCAGAGCAACCGTGGGGGGCAGCGGAGCTCACTGCCTCCGCGCCTCGCTACTGTAGAGTCCTCGGAGGCGGGGGGATGGGTTTGGAACGGCAGGGACCCAACTTGACCTGTTGACCACACATTCCATAAGTCGAGGACTCCACAGGGCAACGGACATCGCCTGACATGAAGTGGTCAACACGAGACATCCTGATCGCGAGCGTTGCTGCCTGCGCCGCCGCCGTATCGCTCTACTTCACCGCGGCGGGCCGGTCGCCCAAGATCGCGCTTGGCACCTACGAGGCCCTGGGTGCCGTGACGGCCGAAGAGACGGCCAGACTCCTCGGACCCAAGGGCCAGGTGCTCGTCATCGCCCGTGACACGGGCGCCGACAAGAATCCCTCCGTCGAAGCGCAGCTCGAGGCCTTCCGCCAGACCCTCAAGAAGCAGGGAGGGTTGCGTCTGGTCACGGAGCGGTTCGTGGCAACCCCGATGATGATGATGGCCACCGGGGGCGCCGTGCCCCTGGACCACCTCGTCAAGGCGCTCGAGAAGCATGCGACCGCCGGCGCCCTGGTGCTGTTTTGCGGACTGCCGCCGCTCGAGGACTCCGTGGCAGCCATGCTGAAACAACGCAAGGTCAAGGTCGTCGTCGTCTCCTCCTTCCACCCCGAGTACGGTCCCCTCCTCGAACAGGGTGTCATCCACCTGGCAATCGTGCCCAAGCCGAACGATCTGCCGCCGGACGCCCAACCACCGCGAACCGTGCGCGAACAGTTCGACCAGGATTACGCCATCATCAAACCCCAGCCTTGATCCCGGGAGGGGAGCCGGCGGCGTCACCCACCAGGAAGACAGGGTGCACGCCCGCCAAGCCGCTAATGGCCACCGGACCCCAGGGGGTGAACGCGACCTGGCCGGCCAACGCCCTCGCCGTGCCCGGCCCCACCACCACGCGGTTCTCGATCGCCAACTTGGTCAGCCGCGAGGCGAAGTGCACGCACGCTCCCGCCACGGTGTACAGATGGCGCTGCTCCGGGCCCAGATCACCCGCCAACGCTTCGCCCGTCTCGATGCCGATGTGTACGTCGAAAGCCGCGGCCGGCCGTTCACGGCGGTAACTGGCGAGCAGCGTCAGAAATCGACTGCCCGCCTCGACGGCGCGCCAGGGGTGGTCCGCGAGCGGCATGTTCTTGTGCGCCACCATGCGCAGGTGCGTGCCCGCGTCATCGGCAAGGAAGACACACCCCATCGGCCGCAGTGCCAGCCCCGGCAGCCCGAGGATCAAACCCAGGGCCTCAGGCACTACTTCCGCCAGGGACCGGTCCTTCAGTCCAAGCGCCGTGATTGCGGTCAACACCGCGTGCCGGCGGCGGCTCAAGCTGACGTCGGCGCCGATCCGAAGGCGCGTCGGAACCAGGCTCGGCAGACCAACGACAGCGCACACGCCAACGCCTCGTTGAACGTGACCGCCTTGGGGAGAGTGGCGACGGCCTCGCACAACATCGCGTTCACCTGCTTCAGGTCGCCCAGAGCCGCGTCGCTGTCGGCACCCTTTCTTTCGCTGCTGACCCGACCGTGAACCTTGCGCGCCATGCCGCTAGCATTATCCTGCCTTGAACACAGCGTCAATGCCTTCAGTGGGCCCTACCGTTCCAGGCGTTCCCCCCTTCGGCGTTGCATCGCCAATCCAGTGCGCAGCACGAGGTTCGTGCTCTTGCTCCTGCTTTTGTCCTGCTGCCACTTGTCGTCGGATGATCAGAAAAAGCGGCAGGGGGCTGCCGCACTCCAAAAACTGGCGTCCGCGCCGACCGCCCTTCGTCCCGCGCGGGAGCGTCGTGGAGTGCGGTGCCGCGCCCCAAGCGGCACCGCTTTCGAGCGGGCCTAGCCCCGGAGGACACCGCCGCGGGCCTTGGCCCAGACGGCTTGCCCCAGGCGCAGTCCAAGGGACGGGCGTTGGGGGATCGAGTCGAGCCCGGAAATCCTTGCACCGGTGCTTCGGTGAGATTCTCAGGCTAATCCAGGGCGGCGTTGATTCCCGAGATCAAGACGTCGGCTTTTGTAAGGCCCACGAACTGCTTGGTCGGCTTCCCGTCCTTGAACACAATCAACGTGGGAATGGCGCTGACGGCAAACCGCTTCGCGATGTTCGGTGCCTTATCAACATCCAGTTTGGCGACCTTGGCTTTCCCCTCCACTCGGCTTGCGACTTGCTCGACAATGGGGCCCTGGGTCCTGCAGGGGCCGCACCACGTCGCCCAAAAATCCACCAGAACCACCCCCTTCTGAACCTCGGCATCGAAATTGGACTCGTCCAGGGCAGGAACGGGCGACGAAGCCGTGGCGTTGACGTCCCCTCCAGTGGCTTCATGCCGCGTGCAACCCATGGGCAGCACGGCTGCGAGCGCCACAACGCTGATCAGGATGGGCATCAGCTTCATCGTTGCTCCTCTCAAACCGGTATCCGGCGATCGACGTGACGCCGTCTCGTGCTTCATCCGGCAATGTGCCACGTGCCCCCTGCCTTGTCCAATTCGCGGCTGCTCCAGGAGAAACTCATGACGTGGCCCATGCCTTGGGTCGGGCCGACTACTCGGCCTTCGGCACGACGGACAATCGCACTCCGCAGATTGGCCGGCTCGGTCGCGTGGGCATGACGTTTTGCAGCTTCGACGCCAATTCCTGAGTCCGGATGGACGACTCCCGGACTGCAACGCGCCGCACAGCCCGGTTCAATCCCCGCCCGAAGACACATGAATCCGTTGTCACAGTCAACGCACTCCCTCCAGGCGGGCCCGGAGGCGTGGCGACCTCCCCTCCTGAACCTCATTCACGGCCAAGCCGCGGCCAGCGCCCGCGGCTGCATTAGACATCGATGTTTGCGACACCTTGATGTCCGATGACCGTTTCGTCTTCCGAAATGAGCGCATCAACCTCGAGACGACGCTTCGAGAGTTGACGGAGGGATTCGAGTTCTCGCCCAAGCTCTGGCAGGATGCCTGCCTGGCGGCCTTTGCCATGACCGCCGGCCTTGGGTTAGTGACGTTTGACAGCGGGTTCTGCAAGTTCAGAGGCCTGCAGTGCCTGGTGCTCCGCTAGCCGGGCCAAGATCGCGATTGCCTGGCATCCGGCGCGGGTCCAACATTGCCCGCGAACACAACCATGAACCCCCATTCCATCACCCGACGTTCCTTTCTGGGCACCGCGGCGGCCGGTTGCGCCTGGTGCGCCTCGCAAGCCTTCTCCCCCTGGTCCTTCGCGGCCGGCGCCGAGCGTTTCCCCGCGCTCCCGCCCGTCAGGATTCACAAGCTCTATGTCGGCCGGACCGGCGACATGTACCTCGCTCATCCGACCGAGGAGCTGGCCCGGTTCGAACAGTATTTCTCCGACCTCGAACGGAAGCTGGGGGACGTGCAGTTCGTCGGCGGCGAGATGATCCCGCCGGTCGAGGTCGAGACGCTGGCCGCCAAGGTCCGCGACGCGGACGGCCTTGTGATCATCCATCTTTCCGGGCATGGCGGCGAACCGCCCGTGCTCGGCCGGCTCATCGACGTCGGTCTGCCCACCGTTCTCTTCTCCCAGCCTTTCAGCGGCCATCACTGGATGTACTTCCCCCAGTGGCATCGCCAGGGCAAGAACGTCATCCTCATCCCTAGCAGCGATTGGAAGGAACTCGACCGCGCCGTCGGCCTGCTCCGCGTGCCTGCCTCGCTGAAGAAGACGCGGATCATCGCCTGGGGCAAACCCCAGGGGACGGCTTTGGCCTGCTCCGCCGAGAAGATCCGGGAGCGCTTTGGCGCCGAGTTGGTCTCCGTGAGCAACGAGCGCGTCCAGGAGATCTACAAGAGCATCGATCCCAAGGCGGCCGAGGCCGAGGCCGAGGCCTATTGGCTGACCCAGGCCCGGCGGATCGTCGAGCCCGGCCGGGCCGAGATCATCGCCTCCGCCCAATTGTTTTTGGCGCTCAAGGAGCTCATGGCCCAGGAGCGCGCCCAGGCGGTGGCCAGTTCGCACTGCATGGGCACGCCGCGCGGATGCCTGGCGTTCAGCAAGCTCAACGACCTCGGCTTCGTGGGCGCCTGCGAGGGCGACATGGACTCGACCCTCACCATGTTGATCTTCGCCTATGCGTTCCATGTGCCCGGCTTCATCAGCGACCCGGTCATCGACAAGGCGAAGGGCGCCATGGTCCATTTCCATTGCACCTCGGCGACCCGGATGGACGGGCCGCAGGGGAAGCGCCTCCCGTTCACGATCCGCACCCAGACCGACAGCCGCGGCGGCGTGGCGCTCGAGGTCGAAAACCGGGTCGGGCAGGTTGTCACCTGCGCCAAACTGGTGAACCTCGACACCATGCTCCTCACCCCGGGCCGGATCCTCGAGACCAGCACCAGCCCGCTGGCTTGCCGGACCCAATTCGCCCAGGCGGTGCCGAACGCCCGCAACCTGTTCCTCAACTGGGGCGAGAACGTCATCCAGGGCGACATGATGACCCTCCTTCATCGCGTGGTGTTCTACGGCGATCATGCGGAGGCGATCCGTGAACTGGGCGATCTCATGGGGTTCAAGGTGATCGAGGAAGGCGGCACGACGCAGCAAGCGTAGCGATCGATTCTGCTTTGCGTGCGGCGAGAGGCTCTCCAAGCTCCCGGGCATGCGGCACGAACAGCACCGGGGCGGATGGCGGGCAGCAACTCGCATGGCGGCCTGCCTCGGGCCGTTGGCGTTGGCGTGGTGGGCGTTGCTGGCGCTGGTCCCGGCCGGCGTGCGGCTGCAGGCTGCGGAGGTCAATGCCCCCATGGTTGTTTACGATCTCACCCCGCTGTTCTCCCTCGATCTCGCCGATGACGCCCAGCGACGCCGGTTCTGGGACGAGACGCATCTGGTGGTTTCCCTGCAGGGCCTGGTGAATCGGGAGAAACCGCGGCTGTTCCTGCGGTACCTGGCGGAGCCGGACGATTTCTGGTGGCGTGAAATGACGCGGCCGGGCGGCTGGCTCGAGGGCCGGGAGATCGTCCGGGTCACCGGAATCGCGGAACTGCTCGAGCGATTCCGCACGGACTATCGCGGCGCGGTGGTATGGGACGAACGCGTGCCGGCCACGTCCAATCTGGCGTCAACGATCGCGGGCTGCGAGCGCCTGCTCTGCGTGCGTTATGACGAGCGGGAGGGGTCGCTGTATCAACGGTGCGTCGGGGACGGACGGCCGCTCGAAGCGATGATCCGGCTCTTGGCAGCCGATGGCTCGCCGCTGTTCACCGGCCGCGGCCGAGTTCCCGGGACTGACCTCGAATCGTCGGGAAGCGCCAAGAACGATGCCTATCGCTGGTTGATCCGGCATTATGTCGAAAGCGGAAAGGCCAATCCGCAACGCATGGGGTACTACCTCGATGCCGACTGGTTTCGCAGCTGGAAGGCCGCCGCGCCCGAGAACCACACGCTGGTGAATCACGATTTCGTGATTGCCCATCGCGGGGTGCTGTTCGACTTGAACGCCTGGGACGATGAGGCGTGCGTCGACGATCCCGGCCAGGCCCCGGGTACCGACCTGGCAACGCTGAAGCAACTCCTCCATGCGGCTTGCGACCGGCTCCGCGGTTCGGGCATGATCCACGTCGCCGGGTTTGTCCCCTGGGCCTACAAATACACCACCCACGGCCGGGCGGGCGGCAAACACGCCGAGGTCCCGACCGAATGGCGGTTTGCCGAGGTGCTTTCCTGTTTCAATGCCTACCTGGACGCCGACGCCCTTGGCTTGGGCGCGATGGCGAACGCGTCGTTCTACCAGCACTACCCGCTGGCCGCACGCTATCCGCAGAATCCACGCCCCACCCGGGCGGACCTGGTCGCGCGCGGCCTGCTGGATGCCGCAGGCAAGGTCGTGCCCCGGGCGTACGTGGCGCATTACGTCGGCGACTATGATGCGGCAGCGTGGTTGTATCGGGAGCTGCCGCGGATGTGGCGCGACCCTGCCCGGGGGCGGACACCGCTCTCGTGGGCGTTCAATCCGAACCTGAGCGAGCGGTTTCCCGTCGGGATGGCCTGGGCGCGCGCCCACCGGTCCACCAACGATTGGTTTGTGGCGGGCGATTCCGGGGCGGGCTACTTGAACCCGGGCTATGTGACCCCGCCGCGGCCGCACTCGGGATTGCCGTCCGGCCTCGAGACCTGGGAGCGCCATTGCCGTCGGTTCTATGAGCAATGGGACCTGACGATCACGGGGTTCATCATCGACGGCTATGCGCGGGGACTGTCACCGGAAGGCCTGGATGCCTACGCGCGATTCTCCCCGGACGGCATCGTGGCCCAGAAGATCCCCCCCCAGGGCATTCACCGGGGAATGCCGTTCCTGCGGATGGCGACGGATCTCTCCGGCAGTCCGGCTGAGGCGGCTTCGAGGATTGCGGAGCTGGGCCGGGGAACGCCCCCGCGGTTCGTGGTCTGCAGATCGATCCTGCAGACGCCGGCGTGGTACGCGGCGGTGGGCGCCGAACTCGAGACACTGGCCGGCGAATCGGTCCGCGTGGTGGACCTGTACACGCTGATGGACCTGGTGAAAATCCACGAGGCGAAACCAGACCCGCAATCCGCGGCCAACGCGCCCGCGGATCCGGAAACCCGCGGGAGCAACGACCCGCACACCGGCCTGGAGCTGATTCGTGACCCCGGCTTTGCGCAGGGTTTCACAGTCCTGGCGCCGGCGGCTCCGGCTCGCGAGGTCGGCCGGTGGAAGAGTAACCGGGACGAGAAACCGCCCGTCTGGCAGATTGCCCAATGGAACAGCCGACAGGCGTTCAGCAGACCGCCCTCCGATGCGGGCTTTCCGGGAGCCTGGTCGAACGCCGCCAAGTGGCTCGCGGTCAAGGCTTCGGAGCCCGGCGGCATGGTTCTCACCCTCGGCGTGGATTCCCGGGCCGAGTATCAGGACGGTCTGCGGCGATCGGCTTCCGAACCCTGGGTGCATTTACTGGTTCAGCAGGAGATCGTCTCCGCGCCGTCGATGGCCGAGACGAAGGCGTTGCGGCTGCGATTCAAAACCCGGTTGGTCGAGGCGGAGACCTTCCGGCCGGAGGGATACTCGCCGGGGCTGCATGCCGCGCAATACCAACTCGTCTTGACCTTGAACAACACCCGGCCTTCCTCGGCGGGTCACGGGGATTTCCTCTGGTTTGTCGTGCCCCTGTACGACGACCGCCACGCGGTGCCGCCAGAATATGTGGCACAGGACTTCGCCGTGAGCGCCGGAAAGCTCATTTATAATCCCGGTCTTGTGGCCTTCTCGAGCCAGCGGGTTCAACGGAGCCAGTGGCTCGAGGTGGACTGTGACGTGCGGCCCTTGCTCGAAAAAGCCCTCGAGACGGCCTGGGCCAAGGGTTACCTGCGAGGTTCAACAGAACGTGCCGACTACCGCGTTGCCAGCTTGAACCTCGGCTGGGAAGTGCCCGGACTCAACCGCGTCGCCATGGACCTGCGCGACCTCAGCCTGCGCGCCCTCCGGTAGGGAGACGGTGGTTTGTGCACGGCGGTCGCTGAATACGATCCCAGCCCCGCGAGCCAGTGCGCCAGTGCGCCAGTGCGCCAGTGCGCCAGTGCGTCAGTGCGCCAGTGCGTCAGTGCGCCAGTGCGTCAGTGCGCCAGTGCGTCGGTGCGCCAGGGCGACGGAGTGCCGACCGCAACAGTGGACGCCCCGGTTCTTCCCGCTCCCCGGCCGTGCAGCGTCATGGGGAGTACAGCAGATAGGCCTGTCGACGCTTCCGGAACTGCTCGAGGTCGGGCTCCCAGTTCGACACGAGATAGCGCGCTGTCTTTCCCGCCTGGAGCGCCTTGCGCGTGGCATCCGTCCCGTTGACCTTGTCGAACATGGTGAAGGACTGCTTGCGCTTGATAGCGTCGGCAAACAGATCGCGTCCGGCCAGTTTCTTGAACGCCTCGAGCGCGTAGAAGTTCAGCGCCACCAACGGCGCTTCAGCCGGCTTCGTCAACCGGAGTCGGACGCCCGACAGGCGTTTGCCCCGATAGAGACCCCGCGTGGGGGTGATGACCGCCGGCTCATACCGGAGACCCGGCAGCCCGTAGTCGTTCAGGATTCGCGCCAGTCGCGCGCCATCGATCCAGGGTGCGGCCAGGTATTCGAACGGCCGATCCGTCCCCATTCCGATGCTTACGCCGCCGATTTCTCCCAACAGGCCCGTGGCCACCAGATGCAGCACCGTGGAGGCCCGGGGAACGTTCGGCGACGTCGCCACCCACGGCAATCCGGTGTCGTCCCACACCATCGACCGGCGCCAGCCGTGCATCGGCACCACCGTCAGCCGGCAGCGGTTGGTGATCCACCGCTCCCCCTCGATCATCCGGGCGAGCTCGCCACAGGTCATCCCGTACAGGTAAGGGATGTCCCATCGCCCGACAAACGACCGGAACTTCGGGTTCAGCATGGCGCCTTCGACGCGCTGGCCGCCGAGCGGGTTGGGCCGGTCGAGAACGACGAACTCGACTCCTGCCTCGCCGCAGGCCTCCATGGCCAGCCCCATCGTGCTGATATACGTGTACGACCGGCAACCCGTGTCTTGGACGTCGTAGACCAGGACGTCGATCCCCTTGAGCATCGCCCGCGTCGGCTTGCGCACCGGCCCGGGTCCGTACAACGAGTAGACGGGCAGCTTCGTCGTCGCATCCGTGCCGTTGGGAAACTCCCGGCCGGCCGGATGCTCCCCGCGCAGGCCGTGTTCGGGCGCGAACAACGCGACCAACCGGCAATCGGCCGCGCGCCGCAGCCGATCGATCGTCGAGCGGCCGTGGCGGTCAACGCCGGTGGCATTGGTCAGGAGGCCCACCCGCTTGCCTCGGAGCGGCCCGAACGTCCTGTCGGCCAACACCTCGCTGCCCAACCGGACCTCAGCTCCGCTTCCACACCACAGGAATGAGGCCGCCATCCATACTGCGGCCAGCGCCAGCACCCGGCTGTATCCCCCCAGCCCGGAAACCTCACAATAGAACCGGTGCAAGGATTTCCGGCCTTTCGAATTCTGGAACATCAGGTCAGCAGGCCGCGTCAGGTCACCAGGCCACGGCCCGATAGAAGCACCAGGGATTCTCCGGCAGGTCACGGGTGACCACCCGCTCGGACTCCCCCAGCGTCACGGGTTCGAGATCCTCCCACGCTTCGAAGGCTGTTGCCCCCTGGATCCAGTAGGTGGCATTGACGGTGCCCGAGATCCGGAACGTGACCTGCCGATCCTGAACCGCAGGCTCGGTCAGCGCCGACGCCGCTGGCGTCGGGACCGCCGACAACGCCACGATCTCGAGAACCCCAAGGTACGTGAAGTGATAGCTGTTGTTGTTGGCCGGCCCCGGAGTGATCGCAATTCGCAGGCTGCCGCCCGGCGCGGGCGACAGGTTCGTCACGGTCACCGACAGGTCGACGTTGTTGGCGGCGTTCAAATCCACGACGGCGGTGCGCGCCCCCGTGACCGTGTATCGGGTCTGCCGGTTGTCGCTGGCGCCCAGGCGCGAGGCGTAAAACGTCAGGTTGTACGCCCTCGCCGGATCCAACCCGCGAAGCTCGAACACCGGCGTCGCATTCGCCAGCCCGCTGAACGTCTCGGTGTTGCCGAACAGCGAATCCCGGGTGGCGCTCGCCGGGTACTTCGACGCGCCGGTTGCTCCGTTCTCGTTGGCCCCGTTGAACCGGGAGAGCATCTGCAGGCTGACGTCGGTGACCAGGCCGCCGGTCGTCACGAGTCCTTCGAGCCGGCCCGTGCTGCTCGATCCCACCGCCGGGGTGACGTTGTTCCAGTGCCGGTCCGGATCCGAGGTCCCATGGGCCGTCGTCGCCGCCGCGGCTCCGAAGTCGAGCAGGATCCCCGAAGCCACCGCCGGCGCCCAGTCGATGCGCAGCACCCCGAGCGCAACCCGCCGGTCCGGATCGGTGTGCCGCGGACCCGGCGTCAGTGCCACGGTGATCTCACCCGCCGCGTCGGGCTCGATCCCGGCCACGACGGCGGTGCTGTGGACGTTGCCCGAGACTTCGAGATCGGCGTAGGCCGTCCGCGCCCCGCGAACGGTGAACCGCGTCTCCCGGATGCCCGCCATTGCCGGGCTGGACGCGTAAAACGTCAGCGTGCAGGCAAGGCCCCGTGCCAGCCCCGAGAGCCGGAACAACGGCACCCTGCCGTCACCGCCACCCAGCCAGCCATCGCGGCTGGCGGTCGACGGAAAGGCGGTCGATTCGACGGCGCCTTCCTCGGTGAGATCCGTGAACGGCACGATCATCCGCAGCCCGATGCCGCTCGATCCGCCGTTGGTGCTTCCGAGGTCGGCCAGCCGCCCCCCCGGGGTGCCGGCGACCTCCGCCAGCACGTTGTTCCAGTGAGCCGTCTCGCCCTCCGCCCCTGCCAGGCTCGGATACGTGCTGCCTCCGAAGTCGAGCAGCACGGTCCGGGCCGGCTTGCGGATGGACGGCACAGGATGCTCGAGGGCCCATGCCTCGAGCACCGGCTCGACCAGCGACCGCCATAGCGCGTAGCCCGCGGCGTTCATGTGGAGCATGTCCGACCCGAATAGCTCCGGCCGCGGCTGTCCCGAGTCGTTCAGCATCGGCGTGAACACGTCCACGAACCGCAGCAACGGCCGATCCCGACAGTACTCCTGGACCATGGTGTTGAGCGTTCGCTGCGGTCCGAGGTAGGCAACCCGGCTCGGACTCGGTTTCACCGCCAGAAAGGCAATCCCCGTGCCCGGCAGATCCCGCTCGACGCGCCCCACGAAGTTCGTCCAGTCGGCGAACACAACGGCAGGGGTCTTGCCGGAAACCAGGTCGTTGTCCCCCTCGTAGTAGACAATCAGCGGCGGCCGATACGGCGTGACCACCCGATCATGGAAATACAGCACGTCGCTCGCCTGGGACCCGCCAAAACCCCGGTTCAAGACCAGGAATCCCGGGAAATCCCCCGCCAGGCTGCTCCACATCCGGATGCTCGAAGACCCGACAAACAGCACCGAATTCGGCGGCGGCGGACTCTGCCGGTCCGCCGCCTCGAAAGCCTGGATCTCAGCCTCGAAGCTGTTGGCCGCGAGCGGCCGCGTCGCCATCCAGGCGAACATGAGCAGCGATCCCCATCGCGCCCAACCCCGGCCGCACCGTGCGCTCCGCAGTGGTCTGAAGGCCCTCATGGCGCAATCGCCCGGTACCAGGCCCCCGATTCCCCTCCGGCAACCTCGACCCGCTGGGAGGAAGAGTCCAGCCGAACGATCGCTGCTTCCGTCCACTCCGCGAAATCCCGCGTCTTCTGAACGACGTAGTTCTTCCCCGCCGTGCCCGTCAAGAGGAAGCTGAACATGCCGTTTGCGTACTGGGGTTCGGACAGTTCCGCCGGCTTTGCGGGCACGGAGGCCGTCCAATCGAGCCGAAGCACGCCGAGGTAAGTGAAATGGTTTGCGTTGTTGTTGTTGGGACCTGGCGTCAGCGTGACGCGGATCTCCCCAGCCGCATCGGGAAGCATGCCCGTCACGGTGGCCGTGCCCGTCTCGTTGTTCGAAGCGTTCAAGTCTGCCACCGCTTCGGCCCCGCCGGTCACCGTGTACCGCGTCTCCCGCTGGTCGCTCGCCCCCAGGCGGGACGCGTAGAACGTGAGGTCGTAAGCCGTCCCGGCCGTCAAGCCGGCCAGCACAAACACCGGCGTGATATTCTCGAGCCCGTTGAAGGACTCGACGTTCCCGAAAAGCGAGTCCCGCGTGGCGCTGGACGGATAGAGCGCCGACGTGGTCGTTCCCGCCTCATTGACGCCGTTGAACCGCGAGATCATCCGGAAAACCAACGGCGTCACCGTGCCGTCCGTCATCACGAGATCCGTCAACTCCCCCGCGTCCGTCATCCCTGCGGCGCTGACGTTGTTCCAGTGGTTCTCCAAATCCCCGGCCCCGAACACCGTGGGCGTGGCGGCGGCGCCAAAATCAACCAGCACGGCGGGCGTGCGAACCGGGGTTGTGTCGACCTGCATCACGCCCAGGTACGTGAAGTGATTGCCATTGTTGTTGTTCGGCCCCGGCGAGAGCGCCACCGTGATCTCCCCCGCCGCATCGGGCCCGACCGCCGCCACCGTGACCGTGCCATCCACGTTGTTCGCCGTGTTCAAATCCCCGTACGCGCTCTCCGCCCCCGTCACCGTGTACCGGGTCTCCCGGTTGTCGCCGACGCCGGTCCGGGACCCGTAAAAGGTGAAGGTGTACTCGTAGGCCGGATCCAGCCCGGTCAGCTTGAACTGCGGAAAGACATTCGCCAGCCCGCTAAACGCCTCCGTGTTCCCGAACAATGAGTCCCGCGTGGCGCTCGAAGGGTAGACCGCCGACGTCGTCGCCCCCGCCGTGTTCGCCCCGTTGAACCGCGCGATCATCTGGAACCCAACCCCCGTCACCGCGCCGTTGGTGCTGACGAGACCCTCGACCGCGCCGGTGTCGCTGATCCCCACCGCGGTCACGATGTTGTTCCAGGCCGTCGGCGGCGGCGGTTCCTCGGTGTCGGTGGGCGTCCCCGACGCCCCGAAGTCCATCAACAGACTCGTCCCATCCGAGAGGTCCAACCGCAACACGCCCAGGTAGGTGAAATGATTGGCGTTGTTGTTGTTCGGCCCCGGTGAGAGCGCCACCGTGATCTCCCCCGCCCCGTCCGGAGCCATCCCCTCGACGGTCGCCACCCCGCTCACGTTGTTGACGGCATCCAGGTCCACCATCGCTTCCGTCGCCCCAGTCACCGTGTACCGGGTCTCACGATTGTCCGTCACCCCCGCGCGCGACGCGAAGAAAACCAACTTGTAGGTCAGCTCCGTCGCCAGCCCCGTCAGCTTGAAGACCGGCGTGATGTTCTCCAGACCGCTCCACAATTCCGTGTTTCCATACAGCGAATCCCGCGTCGCCGAGGCCGGGTACAAGGCCGACCCGAGCGTCCCATTCTCATTCGCCCCGTTGAACCGGGAGACCATCTGGAAGCCAATCCCGGTCACGGTCCCGTCCATCAACACAAGGTCCGGAAGCCATCCGTAATCGCTCTGGCCAACAGACGTCGTGATGTTGTTCCAGTATCGGGCCGTCCCCACACCGGTCGAGGTCGTCTGCGTCTCCGGCGCGCCAAAGTCGAAGAGGAAACCATCGGCCCGTGCCGGTGCCCGTTCGAGCACTAGCAATCCGGCGGCAACCAGCGCCCAGCCAGCCCCCCGCATCACGCCAGCCGTAGTCTTGAGCAACAGACCCGATTCCTTGTTGGTTGGTTTAGTCATACTTCAATGCGTGTCATGCTACCGGGGCGCGCTCCAGGCCGTCAAGCCGGGCCGGATCCTCGCCCGACCAGTGCAGCGCGAACGTCTGCCAGCGGCTGCTCAAGCCCAGGACGTGGTACCGCAGTGGATCCGCGTTCAGCCTTCCTTTCGCATTGAAGAACTCGCGCCAGCAGGTAGCATGGGAAGCCCATGCCACCGACGCCCGCATGAAGCGTCTCTTCACCGCCCTCCGCAGCCTCACCGTGATCGTGTGCTGGCCCCTCCTCGGGGCGATTCCGGCGCCCGAGGGATTGACCTGTCGTGTGGGAGACCAGTGCGTGGTGCTGCACTGGGACCGACTGCGCGAGCCCGACCTTGCCGGTTACAAGGTCTACCGCGCGGGCTCGAGCACCGGCCCCTGGACGCTCCTGACCCCCACCCTCCTGACGTTCCCCGCCCTGTGCGACTTCGAGGCCGTGAACGGCTGCACCAACGCTTACCGGATCACCGCCGTCACCCGCGCCGCCCAGGAAAGCGCTCCTTCCAAAACCCTCGAGGCCGCAGCCCGGCCGTTTGCGGATGACGATGCCTTCCTCGAGTTTGTGCAGCGGGCCAGCTTCGACTACTTCTGGCGCGAGGCCAATCCCACCAACGGCCTCATCCCGGACCGCAGCCCTTCGACCTCGCCCTGCAGCATCGCCGCCGTCGGCTTCGGACTGAGCGCGCTGTGCGTCGGCGTCGACCGCGGTTGGATCACGCGCGCCGAAGGCGCGGCGCGCGTCCAAACCACCCTGGCCACCTTCGGGAGCGGGCCCCAGGGCCCCGAGACCTCGGGTACGATCGGCCACAAGGGTTGGTTCTATCACTTCCTGGACATGACCGCCGCCCGGCGCTACGTGAAGTTCAACACCGAACTCTCCTCGATCGACACCGCGCTGCTCCTGGCCGGCGTGCTTCACGCCCGGCAGTTCTTCGACCAGACGAATCCCGGCGAGGCGTCGCTCCGCGCCGCCGCCGACGCCATTCTCGGCCGGGTGGACTGGCGCTGGATGGCCCCCGACACCGATGTCCTCTCGATGGGTTGGCATCCGGACTCGGGTTTTCTCCCGGCCCGGTGGGTGGGCTACAACGAGGCCATGCTGCTCTGCCTGCTCGCGCTCGGCGCGGCGTCGGATCCCCTGCCGCCCTCGGCCTGGGAACGCTGGACCGGGGGCTACACCTGGACCACGCACTACGGCCACGCTTTCGTCCCCTTCCCACCCTTGTTCGGACATCAGTACTCGCATTGCTGGGTCGACTTCAGGCGTGTGGCCGATCCGTTCATGACCCGCCACCGCAGCACGTACTTCGAGAATTCCCGCCGCGCCACCCTCGCTCAGCACGCCTATTGCACCGCCAATCCGCTCCGCCACCCGGGTTACTCGGGCGATCTCTGGGGACTGACCGCCTGCGACGGCCCCGCCGGTTATGCCGCCCGCGGCGCCCCGCCTGCGCTCCATGACGACGGCACCATCGCCCCGACCGCCGCCGGCGGTTCAATCGTCTTTGCCCCTGAACTTGCGATCCCAACCCTCCGCCGATTCTACCGCGAGTTCCGACGCAGCCTCTGGACGCCCTACGGCTTCCGCGATGCCTTCAACCTCGGCGCCGCGTGGTGGGGACCCGACACGCTGGGAATCGACCAGGGACCGTTCGTCCTCATGATCGAGAACCACCGCACCGGCCGCGTCTGGCAGCGCTTCATGCGCAGTCCGGAAATCCAGCGCGGCCTCGCGCGCGCCGGTTTCGTCGCCGTTCAGACAAGCGTCCCCTGACGGGCGTTCGCCGACTTTTGTCCTTCCGCCGGCCACGCCGAAGGCATATGTTCCGCTACCAGAGAGAAGAAGCAGGTTTCAATTCACTGACGCCATCACAGGAGACTTTATGATTCTCAGAAGACCCACCGGTATTCTGGCAGCTGCCTTCATCATCACGTGGAGCGCATTGGTCCTCAGGGCCCAGGATTGGCCGCAATGGCGAGGCGCCGGCCGGGACGCCAAGACCGCCGGATTCACAGCTCCCAAGACCTGGCCCAAGGAACTCAAGCAAGTCTGGAAAACCACCGTGGGCGCCGGCGACGCGTCGCCCGTTCTGGTGGGGGAGCGGCTCTACGTCTTCTCCCGACAGGAAACCGACGAGGTCACGCGTTGCCTCGACGCCGCCACGGGGAAGGAACTCTGGACAGACAAATGCCCTTGCGCCACCCCGATCTCAGGACCGGATGCCAGACAGCATTCCGGCCCCAGAAGCTCACCGGCCGTGGGGAATGGCAGACTGGTCACCCTGGGCGTCGCGGGGACTCTCTCCTGCCTCGACGCCGCCTCGGGCACGCTGAACTGGCGCAAGGACGATTTCCCTGGAGCCTGGCCCCGGTTCCATGTCGCCTCTTCACCCCTGATCGTGAATGGCATGGTGGTCGCCCAACTGGGCAAGGAGAGCGAAGGCGGCATCTTCGCGTACGATTTGGCAACGGGCGCTGTGAAGTGGAAATGGACGGAGGAAGGCCCCGGCTACGCATCCCCCGTCCCATGCTCCGTCGCGGGCACTCCCATGATTGTCGCCTTGACGGCCAAGAGCGTTGTCGCGGTCTCCGCCGTCGATGGCACTCCGTTGTGGCGTGCCCCGTATGCGCCGCAAGGCATGGCCTACAATGCCGCCACTCCCATCGTCGAAGGAACCACCGTGGTTTATTGCGGACAAGGCCGCGACACCATCGCTGTGACACTCGAGAAACAGGGGAACGAATTCGTTGCGAAGGAACTCTGGAAGAACCCGGACAACGCCGTCCAGTTCAGCACCCCCGTCCTTCGCGGCGGCTTCCTGTTCGGACTCAGCGCCCGAAGCGACTTCTTCTGCATCAACGCCAGGGACGGTAAAACCGTTTGGACCGCCCCGCTGAGCCCGGCTGCAGCCGGCGCCGACGCCCAACCCCAACCCCAGGGTCAGGGCGGAATGCGCGGAGGGCGCGGCATGGGCCGCACCGCCGGCTACGGCTCGATCGTCGACGCCGGGTCCGTCCTCCTGGCCTTGAGCCCTGCCTCCCAACTCGTCGTCTTCGAGCCCAATGATAAGGCGTATACCGAACTCGCCCGCATCAAGGTCACCGACAGTCCCACCTACACTTACCCCGTCGTCTCCGGCAAACGCCTGTTCGTCAAGGACCAGGACGCCATCACACTCTGGAACCTCGAATAGACCACCGCAATCCCTCGCACGCCGCCAGGAGGGCGGCGCCCAGGGCACCGGTGTATTGTGGCTGGGGACACACGCGGACCGGCACGCCCAAGGCCACCTCGAGCGCACGGTGCATGCATCGCCCAACACCGTCAGCGTCTCCCCAAGACGGCAGTCCACCATCTCGAGGAATCGCCTCGTCCACGTCCTCGAGGATCGGCTTCAGCCCGGTGCAGTTCTCCATGCAAACCACCAGACCCCCGGCGGGCATTCCCGGCTCGCCTCCCGGGCCGGGGACCCACTATCCTGCCGGGATGGAAGTCGAGATGCTCCTCGTGCTCCTGCTGGCTGCAGGCGGGGTGTATCTTTTTGTGACCGAGAAGTACCGCGCCGATCTCGTGGCCTTGATGCTGCTTGGCGCCCTCGTCGTCGTCGGGTTGTTCCAGCATGTCGTGGCCTGGATCCGCCCCGATAAGTGGATCACGCCCGAGGAAGGCGTGTCCGGGTTCAGCAATCCCGCCACCATCACCGTGGGAGCCATGTTCGTGCTGAGCGCCGGCCTCCAGAAGACCGGCGCGCTGACCTTCGCCGCGCGTCTCTTGAAAAGGCTCGCGGCCTTTCCCCCGCTCCTGCTGCTCGGGATGATGCTCACCGTGGGGCTGGTGTCGGCCTTCATCAATAACACCGCCGCGGTGGCGGTGTTCATGCCCCTCGCCCTCGCGGCCTGCGCCGGCGGAAAGGTCTCCCCCTCGAAGGTCCTGATCCCGCTCTCGTTCGCCTCCCAATTCGGCGGCGTCTGTACGCTGATCGGCACCTCGACCAACCTGCTCGTCAGCTCGATCTCGGACCGCGCGGGCCACGGCGCGTTCTCGATGTTCGAGTTCACGCGCCTGGGAGCCATCCTGCTCGGCGCGGGCACGGTCTACTTGCTGCTGTTCAGCCGCTGGCTCCTGCCCAACCGGCGCGGAAGCCAGCTGACCCAAAACTACCAGCTCGGCGAGTACATCACCGAATTCCGCGTCCTGCCTGCGTCCCGGCTCGTGGGCCAAACCGTGGCCGCCAGCGGTTTCGGGCGGTCGCAGGATGTCACGCTCCTCGAGATTCTCCGCAACCGGGTCGCACTGTTCGCCCCGCGGGATATGCCTGTTCAGGCCGGTGACCTCCTGATCGTGCGGGGCGGGGCGCGCGAGTTGATAGAGACCCGAGCCGCCTGGAAACTCGAACTCGAACCCGAGTTCAAACTCAAGGACGAAGCGCTGGCGACCCAGGACCTCCAATTGGCAGAGGCGCTGGTTGCCCCCCAGTCGAATCTGATCGACCGCACCCTGGCCGAAATCGATTTCCGCCGCCGCTACAACGCCATCGTCCTCGCCATCCAGGCGCGCGCTCAAACCGTCCGCACCAAACTCAACCAGGTCCGCCTGCGTTTCGGCGATGCGCTGCTCCTCCTCGGTCCGAAAGAGTCGCTCGCCCGGCTCCGGAGCGACCCGGCCTTCCTCATGCTCGAACAGGTCGAGGAACCCGCCCTGCGCCGGGGCAAGGCTCCCCTGGCCTGTGTCATCATCGCCCTCGTCGTCGCGCTGGCTGCCTTGCACATCATGCCGATCCTGGTTTCCTCGATCCTGGGCTGCATCGCCCTCGTGATGACCCGGTGTCTCACCCTCGAAGAGGCCTACGCGGCCATCGATTGGCGAGTGATCTTCCTGCTCGCCGGGGTATTGCCCCTGGGGATGGCGATCGAGAAATCCGGCGCCGCCCAATGGCTGGGCCAGTCCACCCTCGGGCTCGCCGGCGCCTGGGGACCCACCGTGGTGCTCGCCGTCCTCTACCTCCTCACCGCCGTCCTGACCGAGTTCCTCAGCAATAACGCCACCGCCGTCCTCATGGCGCCCATCGCCATCTCCGCCGCCACCAGCATCGGCGTGGACGCCAAACCGCTCCTCATGGCCGTCTGTTTCGCCGCCTCGACCAGCTTCGCCACCCCGGTCGGCTACCAAACCAACACGATGGTCCTCCATCCCGGCGGCTATCGCTACGCTGACTTCATGCGCGTTGGCATCCCGCTGAACCTCATCTTCTGGGCGCTGGCCGTCTGCTTCATTCCCCGGTACTGGCCATTCTGACGTGTTCGATACCTGCACCATCCGAGGCCGTCGGTTCACCCCGGCGCGGTTCTCCGCGCCCATGGCCGGCTTCACCCATAGCGCGTTCCGCCGCTTGCTCGCTGAACAAGGCGGGTGTGGTGCGCTCTGGACCGAGATGCTGGCAGCCCGCCAGATTCTCAACGAGGACTTCCATCAGTCCCCCTGGGTCCGCCGACGCCCCACGGAACCGTTCGTCGTTTACCAACTCATGGCCCGCGCCCTTGACCCCCTCGACCGCGTCCTCGATCGCCTCGGCGAACACGGGGCCGACGCCGTCGACCTCAACCTCGCCTGCGACGCCCACGCGATCCGCGCTCGCGCAAGCGGCAGCGCCCTGTTCGAGAACCTCGAAGCCCTCACCACCGTCGTCACCAGCCTGCGACGCCACTGGCCCGGCCTCCTCACCGCCAAGATCCGGCTCGGCGCGCGTCACCCCGACTGGCAGGCCCGTTTCACCCAACGGATCCGCATCCTGGAAGCCTGCGGCGCCGATGCCCTCGTCCTCCATCCCCGTTTCTTCGAGGATAAGTTCCGTGGCCGCGCCCGCCACGAACACCTCGCCTGGGTGTCCACCCTCACCCGCTTGCCGCTGATCGCCAACGGCGATCTGACCGGACCCGAGTCTGTCCATGCCCAGGCCAAGACGCTGCAGCCAGCCGCCGCCATCATGATCGGCCGGATGGCCATCGCCCAACCCTGGATCTTCGCAGCCTGGAATGACCCGCACACCGTCGACCCCGCCGACTTCTGGCGTCGCCTCCACGATCACGTGCTCGCCGATTTCCCACCGACCACCGCGCTCCGCCGCCTGCAGACGTTCACGAAGTACTTCGCGGCCAATTACGCCTTCGGCCACCGTTTCTGGGTCGACGCGACGCACTGCACCTCGCTCGAAGCCCTCCGCGACACCGCCCAGCAGTTCTTCGACCGCAAGCCGGCCCGACTCCGCCACCCCGTCGTCGCCGGCCGGTGACCCGAGCCCCGCCCCTTCGTCCGCGTTCCCCTCCCCCCCGCCGGAGCCCGGACGACGGACGACCGACGACCGTGGACAGGATCGTGGACGCCTTGGTCCTTTGCTCGCCCCGCGACCAAGGAGCGGGGAGAGGGAAACACCAGCGCATCCATCGTCCCGGTGAGGATCCCGTCGGGCCGGACCAGTCCAGAATCACGGCGCTCGGCGCAGGCCCTCCCAACGAACACTCCAAGCCCCGTTGTCGGGGAATCCGGGGGCGCGCCGGTCCGGACCGCCATCCCAACCCGCGGCCATCATCGCCACGGCATACAGCAGTCCCCCGTTCCCCGGCAGGTAGATCGTCAACCCCGGCCGCTGGTGGTTGTGACCGTTCCGCCGGTACCGGTTCTTGGGAGTGTCCATCAACAACGCATCAACCGCCCGCTCCGGTTGTCCCACCCGGGCGGCGCACATCGCCACCATCGGGTAGTCCCAGCCCCACGTGTCCGGCCAGTTCCAATTCGTCCAGATCCAGTCCAGCGTCCGACGCATGGCCGCCGGGTCAATGCCCGGCCCGGGCAACAGCCCCAAAGCGGCGGTCACCGACGGGTGATCATTCCGCCATCGGCGCTCCGTATACGAATCCGGCGCCGTCTCGGCGAAGAGATATCGACCGCCGTCCATCGGGGGACGGGCAAGCCCCGCGATCACCCGATCCCATGCCTCACAACGCTCGAGACCCAGACGTTCGCGCCAGCACTGGGCCGTCTCGAGCCCCCAGCGCCAGTACGTCAGCTCGAACGTCGGATTCTGGGTGCGTTCCCTGGGGAAAACCTCCTGCGCGCACTGCAGCGGCGGTCCGAGAACATAACGCCGCGTGGCTTCGTCCCAGGCGGCAAACGAAGCCATGAACTCCGCACTCTCAAAGACCGCGTCCCGGTACTGGTCGAGCGTGGCGGCCTCGCCGCGACCGCGCCGGCAGAGTTCCGCGAAGAAGATCGGATGCGGCTGCTGCCAGACGAGAAACGGCCCCACACTCGACGGCGACTCCGCGCCGCTCGGACTCGTCATCTTCGGCCAGCGCGCGCCCTGATAGCCCTGACGCCGGGCCGTGCCCCGGGCTTGCTGCAGAATCGCAGGGTAATAACCCAGGCTCCGCTCCAGCAGCGGCAACCGGTCCCACAACGCGAAGTGCGCCGCATGCCACCCATGCATCTCGAGGTGGAACTTCCCCTCCCAACTGTTGAACGTGAGACCGGTCTCCTGCGGCGGCAACGACCCCGCACATTGTATCGCCGTGAGGTACTGGGAGAGCACAACACGCCGTTCCAACTCGCGCCACCGGGGATCGGCGCTGGCCGAAAGATCAATCGCCCCCCCCGCCCCCCAGAACCAAGCCCAATGCTCGGCCGCCGCACTCCGGGTCTCCGCAAAACCGGGCAGCGGATCCGTCCGGCGGCGGGCGCCGAAAGCCGCCACGAACTCGAACGCCTCCTGCTCGAGACCGGGGCCGAGCCGATAATAATGCCGGGCGACCTCGACGAGACGCCCCGGTCCCGTCCATCGCGCGTCCACCCAATAAGTGTCAGCATCCAAACGGCGCTCGAAATGCACGGTGCCCGCCCCGGCTTGTTCCCATCGGGTCTCGTGGTCTTGCGGTCTCGTCCAGTCCGCCGCCGTCGTCTGGCCCGTGCCATAGGGGAACCGCAGCTCGATGCCAAGCTGTCCCGACCTCAACAGCGGCGATGCGATCCGCACGGCCAGGATGTCCCGCACCGGATGACACACGGTCTCGACCTCGACGGACTGGCCCTCGAACTGGAATTGGCTCTTCAGGACGCCCTCCCACAAGTCCAGACGCTGGCGGATATCGCCCAAGTCATCGGTCCCGCCGCGGCCCCCGTCCTTGCGGGTCAACACCAAGCCAATCCGGCCCAGGTGCAGCCGGTGGGGGTTCTCCCGAAGCCACCGGATCTCGGGCGTCCGCTGGTTGTTGGGAATGTCCGCATAGCCGACCCGACGGCCATGACTTTCGAACTCGGCGAAACGAAACCGCTCGATGCTCCAGCGCTCCGGATTCGGCGCCGTGTGCCAACCCCACTGCGCCAGCGTCCCCAACGGGATCGTGTTGATGTATGCCTCCGGAAACGTCTGCAACCCCGTGATGTCTGCCGTGAACGCGAACTCGCCGTTCCCGACCGTCAATGGCGACTCGATGTCCAACCGGTCGAGCGCCACCTCGTGTCGTCGGACCAGGGACTCTCGATCCATGGGCAAATCCCCCGCCCGGGCAGGATGCAGGCACGGCGCAGCCACGAGCAGCGCCAGAATCGCATGGGGGAAGATCCAGGAGAGCCGGTGCACTAGAGTCCTCGACTTGTGGAATGTGTGGTCAACAGGTCAAGTTTGGCCCCTGCTGTTCCAGGCCTCCCCACCTTCCGTCGAGGACTCTAGGGCAGCGCCATACGGAAAAACACGCTCCCGTTCGCTGGGTTCACCGTCACGTCCACCTGGTTCACCGTGGTCGACCCCGGCATCTTCACCCACGTCGCATTCAGTCCTCCCGGCGGGGCATGGGTCTGCGTCTCGAGAGACCAGCCCACGTACTCGGCCGGCCAGGAAACGGTGATCACGTTCGGGGAGGTCCTTGTGACGACCAGGCTCGTGGGCGTGGTCGGAATCCCGCCCGAAACGGTCGCCACCGTAATCGACCCGTCCGTCTCGAGGTCATTGGTCCAGGTGTAGCTCGCTCCGGACGCATCCGTGGTCGGCAACTCGATGGCCGCGAACCCGCCGGACACGCCCCGGCTGAACAGCTGGAACCGGTCGCCCACCGCCAACCGGGCGCCGGCATTCGTCACCACCAGGGTGCCAATCTGGCTGCCCAGGATCTGGGCCGCGACAATCCGGTCGCTGTTGGGCACGGCGTCGCGGTCGAGTTCCATCGCGGTTGTCCCATCCAGGGTGATGTTGCCCGTGACCGTCAGGATCCCGACCGGGTTGCCGGGGGTCACCTGCGTGCCCGTGGCGGAGCTGACGTGTCCCTTGATCGTTCCGTCGCCTGCCACGGTTTGGTCGGCGTTGAGGAGGTAGAGCGTTGGATCCCCCAGGCCGGTCAGATCGAGGACCGCGCCCGCCGCCACCTCGTGCCGGCTGCTGGCGCTGATGTCCGCACTCCCCGCGAGGGCGAGAACGCCTTCGAGCACGCGCGTCGGTCCCGTGTACGGGCTGTAGGCGGTCACCGTGAGCGTGCCGGTGCCGACCTTGGTCAGGCCTGCCGGCGCGGGACGGGCGTTGTCCTCGATCACGCCGCCAAAGGTCGTGCTGGCGTTGTTGCCGCCGATCTCGTAGGTCGTGAGCGCGCCGGTGACCGACGAGGCTCCGGTGAGCTTGGTCGTGGCATCCCCGGTCAGCGAGCCCAGGCGCACGGTGGTGTTGCCGTTGCGTGTCAGCATCACGGCCCCGTTGGTCCCCAGATCGAACGCGGCGCTGGCACTGCCCGGACTTCCGAATCGATAGAACCGCCAGAGACCGCCGTTGCCCCGGGCCGCAATCCGTCCGCTGAACCCGGTCATGTCGCCTTCGATCGTGATGGTGTCCGTGGCCGCGGCGAAATCCAGATCGAGCGCGCCATCGCCCGTGATGGCCGTGAGTGTGTTGTTCTTCGAGTTCCGGTAATGGTTGTCAGAGCCGAGGATCACCAGGGTGTTCGCCAGATTCTGCTGATCGGCCGTCGTGGCGAAGGTGCCGCCCTGCAGGGTGATCGGACCCGGCCCCACGTTGCCGTACAGGAGGGTGCCTCCGGTCACCACGGTGCCCCCGGCGTGATCATTGGCGGCGTTGCCCAGGGCGAGCGTGCCCGGCCCGGATTTCGTCAGCGGGCCCGGGCCCGTGATCACACCACCCCAGGTCAGGGTTGCCCCGGGATCCGCCACCGCCAGCACTCCGCCCCCGGCCTCGAGCGTCACACCCCGATCACAGTCCGCGCTGGCCCCCTCATACTCGAGCGCACCGCCGTCCAGCACGAGGTTCGACGGCAGGTTCACGGCCGACCCGAGCGGGCCAGGCACACCCCCGTTCGACAGCACGGGCACCCGAATCGCCCCGCCCGACACTCGAGTCACCCCGGCGTGGTCGTTGATCGTCGTGATCGTGAGCGTCCCCGAACCGGTCTTCGTCAGCCCCGTCGTGCCCACCACCCGCCCGCTGCCGCCCAGCGTGTAGTCCGCGGCGGCGTCGATGACCATCGCGGCCGGCGCCAGATCCCCCGCCAGTTCAACCGCCGGGGTGATCGATCCGGCATCGTTGAACGTCACGGTGTCGTTCGGGAAGAACCAATCCTCCACCCCCTGGTTCAGCCAGTTGGCACTGATCCCGATGTCCCAGAGGTTCATCGCGCCATCCCCCTTCCATACCAGACTCGCCGGGTCGCGCCCGACGGATTCAAGGACCAGATCAATCGCGCCGGCCGTCGCGTTGTTCGTGATATACCCGGTCGCCCCCACCAACTGCAGGCTCGAGACGTCTCCCGCCAGCGACCCGTAATCGATCAGCCGGTAGGTCCCGCCCCCAAGCGTCGTGCTCACCAGCACCGTGTTCACCCCGTTCAACGTGAGCGTGCCGCCCACCACCAGCAGGTCCTTTGCCGCCGCCGACTGGATGTCGAACGTCGCCGTCACGCCGCCATCGAGGGTCAGATTGTCCTCGAGGGTCAACCGACCCGTCACCCCGTTGCCGGCAGGACGCAGCCCGGAACCGCTCACGGCGGTCACATCACCGTTCACGTTGCCCTCGCCCGCCAGTGACTGTCCGCTGCTGAGCGTGTACCCGAACCCTCCGTCGAACACCGCCCCCGCGGCCACCATAATCGAGGCTGTCGACGGTAATGCGCCGCCCCCCTCGAGCGCGAACACACCCTCCCGGACCTGGAGCTCGCCCGTGTGGGTTCCCACGCCCTGCAGGATGACCCTGCCCAGCCCCGTCTTGGCCAGCGTGCCCGCCCCCTTGAGACCGCCGGTAATCACCAGATCGTACGGTACCCGATCCGCATTCGCCGCTTCGAGATAGCCAATCCCGCCGCTGAGCGTCAGATCCGCGTCGAGGTGCCACGGCGCGGCGGCGCCTAATCGCCCCCCGTTGCCGAGGTTCACCGCGTACGTCGTGGCATAACTCACCACCCCCCCCGCTCCGAGGTAAACCGCTCCCGTGTCCGTGACGCTGAAGGTCGCGTTCACCCCCGTGAACGCCGGGTCGCTCACCAGCGTCACACCGTGCGCCAACAACAGGCCCCCGCGCACATCGAGCGACACCCGCTGGCTGTTGGCGGTGTTGCCTAGCACGATGTTCTCCGCGGCCGCCGTGGTCTCCACAACCCCGCCCGTCTGGCGAAAACCGGTCTCCCGGGCGGTGGCCGTCCCCGAGTTCCCAATGATGAACGAACCGGTGTTCGTCACCGCTCCTCCCGCGACGCGCAGGCTCGCCGCGCTGTTCGCGGTGCTGAGGGTGATCCCCGACACGCGAACCGTCCCGTTGCTCACGATCAGTCCCGTGGTGAACCCGTTGGCGGTCGAACCGCTGTCGCGGCCCGCGCTGTACACCCCAAGATCCACGTCGCCCCCCGCAACGATCAAAGTCCCCCCGTTCTCCGAACTGCCCAGCGTGGTCGTCGGCGTCCTGAATACCCCGTCGTAGATCCGCGCATTGAAAGGCGACCCCGACTTGCCCCCCGTCCCGTGCGTGTAGCCGGTGAGACACGTGACCTCGCCGCCGTTCATCGTCAGCGTCCCTTTGCGACCCTCGAGGATACCCGTCGTCACCGCCGCGCCCGACTCGACCACCACCGTGCCGTTGGTCCCGATGCTCACCCGGTCTTCGACGTTAAACCCGCCCGCGGCCAGGGTCAGCGTCACCGCCTCCGCCGCGCTGGCCGCGTTCAGCGTGACGCTGGACACACTTTCTGCCGCCATCGGCGACGTGTAGGCGACCGAGTACGCCACATCCATATCGCTCGTGAGGTTCACAACGTCGCCGGCAACGGGCACCACGTTGGCGTCCCAGTTGGTCGGCTCGTTCCAGTCGCCGCCGGCAGGGTTCGACCACGTGATCTGGGACCGAAGCGGGACCACGGCCAACCCAACCCCCAGCAGGACGAAAACCCAAAGCCAGAGTCGAGAGACAAACTGCAAACCAGCGCGCATCGTGGGCCGGGTGAATTGAGCCGGGGAAGTCCTTTTCATACGCATCTGCTTTCTGCTGCCCGCGCCCCGCCACGCGGATAACGCGACCGCAATCGCAGTCCGTCCGCGCGGCGGGAATCAGGTGCTCCAATGCTACGCTGGCACACCGGGCCGTCAACCCTTGATCAAATCTCGACCCACTTCCCCGGGACCGGCACTGGATGGCGCCCGCGCGCATCCTCCTGGACGGGCGGCGGACTCCCCTCGGTCAACGCATCGATGCCCGGGCAGAACTCGAAGTTCGATCCCATGACGTCGTCCCAGGTGACGACCCGGCCCATGTGCACCGCCGCCCGCCCCATGATGTCCGCCAGATTCGACATCGCGGCCCGCTCCGCCTCGTTGTGGGGGCGATCCTGGCGAATGGCCGCGAGCAGGTTGTCCCATTCCGCCTGCCAGGGCGTCACCGCCTCCTTCTCAGCGCGCCAGGCAATGTTGGAGGGCTCGCAACGCTGGTCTTTGTAGGTGTGGACACGCCCCTCGTGGGAAAACCCCGAGAATTGCGCCGCGCACTTCGTGCCGTGAAGGTAGGTGGCAAAGTCCGCGTGACAGTTCGGCAGCCAGCGCACCACGTCGTAGGCCTTGGTCCCGTCCGGAAAGGTCCACTCGATCGAAAACGAGTCCAAACCCTGCCCGCAGTCCGCACTCTCAGCCGCCCGCCCGCCAACGCCGTGGGCCGCCACCGGCCATGCGCCCTTGATCCAGCAGATCTCGTCGATCTGATGGATGTTCATCTCCGCAAACAGCCCCCCTGAAACCCAGAAGAAATGCACAAAGTGCCGGATCTGCCAGGGCAATGCCGCTTCCGCGGAGGGACGCCGACCCAGCGGGCCCACCGGCTGCATGCGATAGGCACGGATGAGTTGGATCTCGCCCAACTCCCCGTCCCGGATGCGCCGGATCAGTTCGTGGCGGTTCACGGAGTGTCGGCACTGCAGGCCCGCGGCAATCTTGAGGTTCTTTCCTTCCGCCACCTTGCCGGCCTGGATCACCCGTCTCGCGCCCGGCGGATCGGCAGCGAACGACTTCTCCATGAACACGTTCACCCCCTTCTGAACCGCGTACTCGAGCTGTCCGGGACGAAATCCCGCGTAGCCGCACAGCATGGCGATATCCCCCGAGCCCGGCCGCAGACAGTCAATCGCCTTGCGCCAGGCATCAAAGCCCGCAAACTGACGTTCCCTGGGCACGTCCATCTGCCCTGCGTACTTCCCGCTCAGCGTCCGATGCGCGCTCGCCAGCCGGTCAGGGAAGAAATCGGCCATCGCCACCATCTTCACCGGCCCGTTGGGCGACTCGAACGCGTTGGCCGCGGCGCCGCTGCCGCGTCCCCCACACCCAATCAGCGCCAGCCGGATCGTGTTCTCCTCCGCCGGGTGAACACGGGGAATCGCCACGCCGGCAAGCGCAGCGCCAGCCACCGTCCTCCCGCTGCGCACCACGAATTCACGCCGTGACAGCGGGGCCGCCGACGTGCCATGGGATGGATCAACCGCTGGGCTTCCGAGTGGATTGGTCATGCCCCCAGGCTACTCCTTCAGCCCGCGCAGATCGACCTCGAGCCGCCGGTTTTCACGAACCAGCTCCTCGAGCGTCAGCCGAGCGCGGCGCAGCCCCGCTTCCCTTCCGAGTATCGTCGTCAGCGCGCCGTCAAGGGACCGCGCCACCGTGGTGTTCGAACAGTCACCGGCCAGGACCAATCGGTGAAACGCCGCGATGTTCCGCACCGCCCCCGCTTCGTACAGGTTCTGGACCTCCCCCGTGTAACCGTCATCCCCGGATCGCAGAGAGGCCTTGCCCCCGTACCCGAGCCGGGCATGGCCTGCCTGCCCCTGGACCTCGACGCTCACGTCGAAGTCGGTGCCATTGTTCAGGTGCTTGCCCCGATGCGACACGATCAAGCCGTCCCCAAACTCGAATAGCAACGAGAACACATCGTGGCTGTCCCCGTGGGGATCGGGTCGACCGAGACGCGAGAAGCCGGTGGCGCTCACCGGCCGCGCGCCCGCGACCCACAGGGCGGCGTCCACCGCGTGGATGCAGGCGTTCACATGGTAACCGCCGCCCACCGCCACGTCATTGCACCAGATCAGGCTCCGGAGCCGGCTCTCGATCGTCGAGGTCTTCGGAGGATCGGCGAACTGGCCCGCGTAGTAGTGGCTGTTCACAGTCTGCACCGGCCCGATCTGACCCGCACCCAGGCGCCGCATCACCTCGATGTTGTGCGGATCGGTCGGCATCTGGTAGTCGACAAAGAAACAGCGCCGGGCCGCCGCCGCCCTCCCGGCCGCCGCCTCGATCCGGCGACAGCCCGGGACGTCCACGGCCACCGGCTTCGCCATGTAGACGTGCTTGCCCGCGTCAACGCTCGCGGACGCATAGTCCGGAAACCAGTACGGGGGCGTCTCGAGCGCCACCGCCTCGACCCCGGACTCGAGAAGACGCCGACACCCGCCCAGCCCGGAAAACCGGCGGCTCGGGTCAACCCCGAGTGCTGTCCCTGCCGAGTCCGACACCGTCGCGAAGTAATCGGCGACCGCCCACAGGACGTAACCCCCGTGGTTCTGGAAGAGCTTGGCGATCCAGGCGCCCCGTCCGCCGCAGCCAACCACCCCGAGCTTGATCCGGCGCGCCCCGGCAGCCGCCCGCTCCGGTTCCCCGGCCTGCAATGACCCGACGCTCCGCAGGACCGGAGCCGCCACCGCAACCCCCAGCGCCCGCTCCAGGAAAACCCGGCGCTTCAGCGCCCCAGAACCCGAACTCCCGCCCGCCCGTCGATCCGGATAAGAACGCCTCATGGTCTGGCGAGGCGCCGCCTCAGACCCAGTGGAGTCCTCAGACTCATGAAGACCCTGCTGTGCCTGCCCACCCTCTCTTCCGCGCCTCGCTAATGTAGAGTCCTCGACGGAAGGAGGGGAGGGGCTGCAACGGGGGCGGCCGGAACTTGACCTGGTGCCATCGAGTTTCACAAGTCGAGGACTCTAGCTGCAGCCTTCACTCGAACCGCAGTTTGGACACCGGAAGCAGGTTCCGTTGCGCACGGTCACGTGCCCGCACTTCGAGCAGGGCGGCGCATCCAGCATGTTGGCAAACGTCGACGTCAACCCCTGGCCCTGCGACTGGGCCGCGGCGGCCGCCGCAACCGGCGTCGAGACCGCCGCCGGCCGGGCCGGAACCTCGGCGTCCTCGTCGCTCACCGGCAGCTCCGGAATCGGTTTGTTGACGCGCTTCTTGATCTCCTCGTGGAGGCCGGGCATGGGCAACTCCTGCTGCCCGCGGTCCGGGCGGTGCTCCTCCCGGTAACCTTCGAGGAATTGAAACGCCAGCCACCGGAACACGTAGTCGGTGACCGAGCTGGCGGTCCGGATCTCGGGGTTCCTGGTCGTCCCGCTGGGTTCGTAACGCTGGTGGCTGAACTTCTTGACGAGCGCATCGAGCGGCACGCCGTACTGGAGCGTCAGGCTCGTCAGCGTGGCAATCGTGTCCATCAGCCCGCCAATCGTCGAACCCTCCTTCGCCATGGTGATGAACAGCTCGCCCGGCTGGCCGTTCTCGAAAAGCCCGACGTTCAAGTACCCCTCATGTCCGGCAATGTTGAACTTGTGGTTCACCGCCATCCGCGTCTCCGGCAACCGGCGCCGCAACGGCCGGCCCAGCTGCTGGCGCAGCTTCGCCACCTCGGCTTCGAGCTCGACCACCCGGCTCTGCAGCGCCGCCGCCGCCGCCGCGGGATCCTGCGACGCCCCGGCCTCCCCGCCCGTCTTCCCCGTGTTCAGCGGCTGCGCCATCTTCGAACCGTCCCGGTAAATGGCCACGCACTTCAGACCCATCCGCCACGCCTGCACGTAGGCGTCCCGCACGTCCGCCACGCTGCAGTCCGTCGGCAGGTTCACCGTCTTCGAAATGGCCCCGCTGATGAACGGTTGCACGGCAGCCATCATCCGCAAATGCGCCAGATAATGAATGCACCGCCGGCCCCGAGTCGCTCTGAAAGCGCAATCGAACACGGCCAGATGCTCGGGCCGGAGTCCGCTGCCCACCGCCCGTCCGCCCTCGACCACATCCTCGATCGTCTCGTACTGCTCGACGTGCGCGACGATCGCTCCCGCCGCGTCCGCCGCGTACCCGAGCTGGGCCAGCGCCTCGGGCACGGTCCGGTTGACGATCTTCAGCTTGCCGCCCCCCGCCAGCACCTTGTACTTGATCAGCGCAATGTCCGGCTCGACCCCGGTGGTGTCGCAGTCCATCAGGAAGCCGATCGTGCCGGTCGGCGCCAACACCGTGACCTGGGCGTTGCGATACCCCGACTCCCGCCCGCGGGCCAGCGCCCGATCCCAACAGGCGCGCGCCTCCTCCTTCAGAAAACCAAAGTCCCGGCTCGACGCGATCCCCTCGACCGCCTGCCGATGCAGCTCGATCACACCCAACATCGACTCGACGTTGTCCGGCTTGAGGGGCTCCGCCACGTGCGTGCAACGGGCATCCCGATACGCCGCGAAAGGCCCGTGAAGGGCGGCCATCGCCGCCGACTGCTCGTACGCATGCCCGGTCATGACCGCCGTGATCGCCCCTGCCAGCGCGCGGGCGTCCTCCGAATCATACGGCAGCCCGTAGCTCATGATCAGCGACCCCAGGTTCGCGTACCCCAGACCCAGGGTGCGAAACCGATGCGAGTTCTCCGCAATCATCGGCGTCGGGTAGCTCGCGTTGTCGACGATGATCTCCTGCGCCGTGATGAACAACCGCACCGCCGCCTTGAACCGCTCGAGGTCAAAGGTCCCATCCTCCTTCTTGAACTTCAGCAGGTTCAGCGACGCCAGATTGCAGGCGGTGTTGTTCAGAAACACGTATTCGCTGCAGGGGTTCGTCGAGTGGATCGCCTCCGTCCCCTTGCAGGTGTGCCACCGCTGAATCGCACCGTCGTACTGCAACCCCGGATCGCCGCAAAGCCACGTCCCCTCGGCAATCTTGTCCAGAAGACTGCTGGCGCTCTTCCGCTCGAGCGGCTGCCCGGTCGTCACCGATCGCGTCCACCACTCGCTCCCCTCGACCGCCGCCTGCATGAAGGCATCGCTGACCCGCACCGACAGGTTCTCATTCTGGTACATCACCGACCCGTAGGCGTCCCCGTTGAACGAACCGTCGTACCCCTGCGCCATCAACGCCCGCGCCTTCCGCTCCTCCTTCGCCTTCGCCTCGATGAACTCCTCGATGTCCCCGTGCCAGTCGCGCAGGGTGTTCATCTTCGCCGCCCGCCGGGTCTTCCCGCCCGACTTCACCACGTTCGCCACCTGGTCGTACACTCTCAGAAAACTTAGCGGCCCGCTCGGACGCCCCCCGCCGCTCAGCTTCTCCTTGCAGGATCGAATCGGCGTCAGGTCCGTCCCCGTCCCCGACCCGTACTTGAACAGCATCGCCTCGCTGTGCGCCAACTGCATGATGCTCTCCATCGTGTCCTCGACACTCTGGATGAAACACGCGCTGCTCTGAGGATACTCATATTGGGTCGGCGCCCGCTCGGCCACCCCAGACTGCCGGTTGAAAAAGAAGTTCCCGCGAGCGGAGTCCCGTCCCACCCCGTACTGGTGGAACAACCCCACGTTGAACCAGACCGGAGAGTTGAAGGCCGCATACTGGTTCAGACACAGCCACGTCAGCTCGTCGTAAAACACCTCGCCGTCCGCCGCAGAAAAATAACCATCCCTCACCCCCCAGTCCGCAATCGTCCGCGTCACCCGATGAATCAGCTGCCGAACCGAATGCTCCCGCTCCTCGCTCTTCTGCGGGTCCCCGTAGAAGTACTTCGAACACACCACCTTCGTCGCCAACAGCGACCAACTCTTCGGCACCTCGACGTCGTCCTGACGGAAAATGCTCTTCCCGCCCTCGTCCGTGATCTCCGCCGTCCGCCGCTCCCACTCGATCTGGTCGAACGGACTCACCTTCGGATCGCTGAAAATGCGCGGAATCAACAGCATCGGCGCCGTGCCGGATGCCCGGCCGCGGCGTCGCGTCACATTGCCAGTCCGCACGGCCCGCCGGCGCTTCACGCCCGCCACAGGCCCGGATACTTCTTGCTCTCGGGTGTCGATCATGGGTTGATGGGTTGGGTTTCCTGAGATCACTTCGGCACGCCCGCACCCGGCCCGCAGACGACGCCGCACAAAGAGCAGAAATGTCCACCCAGGGATGCGTTCCGAATTCAGCCGGGAACCCGGGCACCCCATTTAGTTGGGTGGGCTTGCGCAAGCTAGTACAACCTATTGTGGTGGCAAGCTCTTTTTTCGGCTTTTTTCCGATTTCGTTAGTCGCTCCTTCACAACTACTTCCGGACACCGTTTGATGAGGTGCCTCCGTGCGCCCGTGCGCCCCAGCACCGCCATGTCCCGCCGCTGGTCCAAGCCGCTAACGAGGCGTCCTCGACGGAAGGTGGGCAGGCCTGGAACGGCAGGGACCCAAACTTGACCTAATCGCATCGACTTCCACAAGTCGAGGACTCTGGCGCGCGCGTTGCGGCTCACTGCTTGCGCAGGCGCAACCGCAGGAACGCCCGGCTGATTCCCGTCGTGTCAATGCGGGCCTCCAGCAGATCGCGCTTGTCGCTGAAGATGCCCACGGTGCCGACGCCGATGCGGGGCGGCGTCAGGCCCGTGGGCCCCGTGCCGGCAAGGTACCATGTGCGAAGGTCCGGGGACCATTGCACCTCGGCCACAATGTCCTGGTGCTCCTTTCCCCTCGCCCACTGCATGGCCACCTCACCGGTTTCGGCGTCGACGTAGGCGCCGCAGATCAGCTCGATGGAATTCGAAAACTGGGGATGGGTGTCGAGATAGGCCTCGACCAGGTTCGGATGCGCGTCTCCGTCCGGATTGGCATCCGGACCCCACGTGTCGGCTTCGAGGCCCTCGTCGGACACCGTCGCGTCACCGAACGTCTGGCGTGCCCACGACTCGTAGTCGTCGCGCTCGAGAGCATGGACGTAGATCTCACCCGCGGGCGCCGGATCCGCGTGGCTGCGCTTGTCGGATCCCATCGCGAGGATGCCGCCACTCACCGCCACGGACGCGCCAAAATGATCCCACGCCGCGGCATCCCAGGGTTCGAAAGTCCGCTGCAGGCTCCATCCTGCCGAGTCGTCCGGATTGCGCAGGTACAGGTAGACCGCACCCGAGAACGTGTTGGTGCCGAGACCGTCGCGGTTGGGGGCGCCAATGGCAAGAACGTCGCCTTCAAGGGCGAGAGCATACCCGTAATCGTCGAAGGCGTCTTCCGTGCGGTTGGTCAGCAGTCCGGTGAACCCCCAGGCATCCGCGCCGCCCCCGTTCCTCCCGATAAGGTACACCCAGGTGTCGCCGGTCGTGCTTCCGCCAGTGATGGCGCCGACATCGCCGTCGAGAGCCACCTCACGCCCGAACTCGGCGTCGAACGTGGGCGCATGCACATGGCCCACGAGTCTGGCCACCTCACCCCACTGGTCGGCCCCCCCCTCGTTGCGGGCAAACAGATACGCCCGGCCTTCGCCGTAGCTCAAATCCGCAAAGGAGAGCCGCGGGGCGCCCACGAGGAGCTGATCGCCGTCGAGGGCGATGCTGCGTCCGAAAAAGAGATGGTCTGCCGGGTCTCCCGGGAGGATCTCCGCCACTTTGCCCCAATGGTCGGCCCCGCCTTCCTGCCGCTTGTAGATCGTCACCCGTCCGGATTCCGCAAAGGCGCCATGGGCTGCGCGCGGCGAGGATACGGCGGCCCAGTTGCCGTCCAGCGATACATCATAGCCGAAGGCGGCAAGATCGGAGGCAGGGGTGCCCGTCAGCTTTTGGGTCTGACCCCAGTGGTTCAGCCCGCCCTCGTTGCGGGCGAACACATAGGCCGCACCCTGGTTGACGCCGGCAACGTCGGCCCGGTAGGCGCCAACAATGACCTGATCGCCGCTGACACCGACCGACGCCCCGAACGAACTGTCGTTCACGTTGTCCAGCGGCAAGAGCTTGCATACTTCGCCCCACGCGTCCTCGCCGTTCCGGTTCTTCTTGAACACGTAGGCGGCATTCAGAGTGTCGGTCGCCACGACGCTGGTGATTCCAGGATCGGCCGCCCCGACCACAAGCGTTTCGCCGTCGAGCGCGATCGCGGCGCCGAACAGGTCTCCGCTCGTCCCCGCCGATCCCTCGTGCTGCGCAACCCGCATCCAGACGGAGTTCCGCCGGCGATAGGTCTCCACCGCGCCGCGATCACCGTCCCGCCCGGGACGCCCCGCGACGAGTGTCGAGCCCTCGGCGGCAACGACGGCACCGAAACGGTCGCCCGCGGTTCCGTCGCGGGGCATAATCACGTCGGTCGCACCCCACGCCGCGGAACCGCCTTCGTTGCGCTCGAATACCGCCACGGCACCGGATGCGATCCCGTTCAACTCGAAACCGGGGGCCCCAACGTAGGCGCGGTCGTTGTGCAGCCACACCGACCCCCCGAAATCCGCTCCGGCTGCCGGCGCCGCCGAACGGAGCCGCGCCTCGTTGTCCCACGTATCCGCGCCGCCCTGGTTGCGGGCATGGACATAGGCTGCGCCGGTGACCATGGCACCCGATGTCTCCCCAGGCGCCCCCACCAGCGCGAAGTCGTCCTCGATCGACACGGACGCACCGTACCGCGCCCCCGCCTTGCCGAACGAACCGTTGACGCCGGGCACGGGCAGCGATTGCGTCAGACGGAATCCACCCCCACCAGGATTGTCGTACACGTACGCCCGTCCCGCGTTCACAAGGGCGTTCGAGAGGCTCGAGAGCCCTGCCGTTCCGGGCGCGCCCACCAACAGACGGTTCTCGTCCGCCGCCAGGGCGCCCCCAAACCGGTCGCCCGATGAAGCGTTCGGGTTGTTCAACAGCTGCACCCGCTGCCAGGCGTCAGCACCCCCCGTGTTGCGTTCCAGGATATGACACCGCCCCCCGCTCCCCTCCCCGGGCGCCCCCACAAATAATCGGTCGTGGTCCAGCGCCACGCTCGCTCCATACTCGCCGCCCCCCGCCGGATTCGGCGCATTCCCATAGCCCAGGAGCCCCCAGTTGTCGACGCCGTGCCGGTTCCGCTGGTAGACGTATACCGAACCCGCATCGGCAAGGTCGGACACGGTCTGTCCCGGAGCCCCCACCACCAGCCACTCGTCATCAAGGGCCACACTCGACCCAAAACGCGCCCCATTCTCCAGCGATGCGGGGGTCAGCGTCCGGATGAGGTCCCACGCGTCCGGCAGGTTCCCGCTGCGCCGGAAAAGGTAGGCCACGCCGGTCTTGCGCCCGCCGGCCCCAACCCCGTCCGGGGCTCCCGCCACCAGGAAATCCCCCGCCACCGCCACGGCCTGGCCCAGGCGTTCACCAGGATCCTGTGCGCCCGGGGCGGGTTGGGCGGCCGGAGTCCACGTGCCTTCCCGGCTGCCATTCCGGAACAGGTATGCCGCACCCGATCGGTTATTGGTCGCGTCCATGTCAGCCAAAGGGTCCCCGACGGCCAACACGCCCCGGTCATAGGCCACGGCCGCCCCAAAAACGCCGGATGTGCGCGGCCCGTCCTGGGCCGCCAGTTTGGCGACCTCACCCCAATTGTCGACGCCACCCTCGTCACGCCCGAAAATGTACAGAACCCCCGCGCGCTCGGTTGGGGCTGGCGCGCGCATGTCCCCCGCGAATAGCAGCTCCCCGGTCTCATCGAGAGCGATCGCGGACCCGAGTTCATTCGCATCCTGGGTGTCTCGGGCCATGAAGGTCTTGATCAAGCCCCACGCACCCGGCCCGCCCACGTCCCGTCCGTAAACGCTCAGGCGCGGCCGTCCGTCCGTTGCCGAGTCACCGGTGTCGGTTGAACTCACCGCAATGGTGGACTCGTCCGCGCTGATGGCCACGGCATGGCCAAAGGCCTCCGCCTGATTCGGGTTGGATGGAATCTGCAGGTCCGCCAGCAACCCCCACCGGCCGGGACCGCCCTGGTTGCGTCCGAAGACGTAGGCGCGGCCGATGAAGTACCTCCCGTCTTCCGGATCACCGACCACCAGCGTGTTGCCCGCCAGCGCCACGGAGTAGCCGAAGGCGTCGGCATCCGCGCTGACGGTCGAGCCGTCAATCCGCGCCACCTCGCCCCACCTTCCCGGTCCCCCTGCGTCGCGTTCATACAGAAACACCGATGCCCCCCATCCGCCGACAGCGAGCCGGTCGCCGTCCATCGCCAGCGCGTGGCCAAAACGATCGACCGGGAACGACGCCGTCACCACTGCGGACACTCCCCAGGCTCCCGCGCCGCCAAGGTTGCGCTCGTGGATGTACACCGCCGGGGCCGTCCGTCCCGAGCTTCCGACGGCCAGCGTGCCTCCCTCCAGGGCCAGCGCTTTGCCGTGCGCTTGCTGGTTGTAGGGCGTCACATTCGTCTCCGTCAGACTTGCGGCCTGCCGCCATTGGTCGTAGCCCAGCGGATCCCGCTCGAAGATGTGCACCTTCGAGCCGTACGGATCGGCCACGGCGAGGGTACCCCCATAGAGGGCCAAGCTCTGGCCGAATTCCCACGTCGTCGGCGGGTCCGCGGTCAGTTTGCCCAACCGCGTCACCAGCACCGGGTCCACCACAAGAGGATAGGCCGCCCCGCGATCGTCCAACGCAAGGGTGATGATCCCGCGCTCGGCCTCGAGGCGCATGGTGGCAGGAACCCGGTCGCCATCGGCGTCGAAGGCGTACAGCGACGCGTACTCGAGACGTACTTCGCCCTCCGCATCGGCAAACACAACCGAGTTGCCATCGCCACCCGCCCGGGCTTCAAGCCCGGTTTCGATGGGAAGCGACAGGGTGACCGGCTCATCGACGGCGAAACCGGCGGGCCGCTCGCGAAGCGTGAAGCCCTGCTCCAGCCCCTCACGCGAGTTCACGTACCACACGTCCGCGCTGCCCCCGCGGTACGATACGCAGGCCCCCTTCGCCTCCGGTTCCAACGCCGCCCAGCCGGCCGGTGGCCCCATCCGGAACGTCCACCCGTTCTTCCCTCCGCAGCTCTCCAGACGCACTCCGTTCGCATCAAACCGCGAAACAAAACCATGAACCCGGTTCGGCGCGAACCAACCCGGCCCGCCACCCGTCGCGTCGATCCGGGTGAACTGGTACTCCGCTTCCGCAATCTGGCGGGCGATACCCCACGAGGCGATGGCTGGCGCCCCGCCCCGCCGCGAAGGATCCCTGGGCGGCAGCGCAAGGTCCGAAGCGCAAGCCGGCAGGACGGAAGGAGTGGGAGACTGCGCGACGGAGCCGACAGCGGCAGTCTCGGGTCTTGGAACCCGCGCCGCCGGATGGTCCAGCCCGGATACCCGGCTCCAAGTCCACCAGACGGCCAGGAAAACCAATACACCAACCCCAATGACACGAAACCAAGCCTGAGTCCTCATCCCTTGCTCCCCATCAGCCGGATTGTGCCGGGACTGGAGATCCTATTCAAGAAAAAGCAATGGAAGGGCACAATGCGACCCCATTGCCTCCCATCTGCGGAGATGCCGGTCGAAAGCAGAATCGCCAAAGAATGGCTTTACATCCCGCTCGGAAGTTATCCAGACTCACCTCGAGCCTCGCAGAGAACCCGTTTCCAGGGGAAAAAACCTGGAAGCAGACGTTCCGGCCCCGGCCCCAAAAACCAAGTTCACACCCCTCACTCCTAACCGAAGAGCACATGATGGCGCGTCACACAAGCCTGCGAATCGTCGCAATATGGGCAACTGCCATCGGGCTGAGTGTTTCTGCCTCCCATGCGCAGCAGGTTTATTGGACGGGTGTGCAACAAACGAGTGCATGAGCACTTTTACATGGAAAATGGGGTAACACTATTGCGGTTGATGGAGACCTCGATCAGGCCCTGGCGGCGGAGCCAGGATTCCACGGCGTCACGCCAAGCACGGCGCACGTCCCGGTGACCGGGAGCTTCCATAGCGCGCAGGGTGCGCTTCGCGCGGGCGCTAATCCACGCAAAAATCGCATGCCGCCGGGCGCGGGTCCACCGAGCCCGCCGGTCGTGGAAGTACGCGGCGGTGGCCGATCGGCCGCCCAGGCTCCGGCGCCACACCTGGTTGTGCCGGTGGACAAAGAACCGGACGTAGGGCCGGGCACGTTCCGGTTCCCAGAGCCGCCCGGGCACGGCACAGGCACGCCACTGGGCCTTGATCTCGCCAATCCCGTGCTCGATCGCGCCGTTGTAGCGCGCACAGTGCACCGGACTATCGAGCGGCAAGACCCCCGCCTGCGCCAGCAGGGCGTTGACCTCCGGCGTGTTGAACACGCCGCCGTTGTCCCGCTTCAGGAACAAGGGGGCTCCGTGGCGGCGGAAGAGCTGGCCCAGGTACCCGGCGGCCTCAGTGCCCGAGAGGTTCAGGACCAGCAGCGGCTCGAACTGGAAGGCGGTGGTGTGGCTGCGTTACGCAATCCAGGAGTCGTCATGAGCAAAAAGCGAACACTGTCGATTCCCCTATGTCAGGAGCTCTGGATTCCTTACACCGTTTGTGCGGGACAGCGGCGCGGTTCTCACGTTTGGGGCTTTTCCAGGCGAAGAGAATACCCCGACGGATTGTCCGGCCACTGCTCGTCGTAGGTGAAGAATTCGAGCGTCTTCAATTTCCCGTTTTCGACATAGAGGACGCCGCCAAATCCATTTTCCAGTCCTCGCATTTGCCCGGACAGATTGGATATGACTTTTCTGTCTCTGGCGGCCGCCGCCATCTCGTCGGGAACGTCGAACTCGACAAACAACCCAACGCCACTGTGGTCACGTTTCCTGACCTTCACTGACTGCATCTGACGACGAAGTGCCTCGTCGGCGCAATTCGGCGACGACAGCAAAAGTTCGAGCGACTGTCGTTCAAAGTCTGTCAGAGCGGGCTCAGTCATTTGAATACTGTTCCAATCTTCACCGTTCCGTCAGGCATCACCGTGCCGCGGACGGTGATGGTCTGGCCTTTGACAGCTATTTGAATCAGCCACCAAGGACGAGCTTCGGGACTTCCTCCGCGACCGGTTGACGCCGACGTTCGAGACCTGCCGGCCGGTCAAGGAACGGATGGGGGAGTTGACCCTGACTGGGTTCGCCTTCGACGGGATGCCCTTCTATGCGGGATGGTCGGGGTCGAAAGCCCGGTTGCAGTCCAAGGAAATCCTCCCGCCCTTCACCCAGGTGGGTCACTTCTCATGAGCACACCCGGGTCGGTTCTCGTGAGCGGCAACGGCACAATCCGCAGAACCATCCTCGCGGGTCAGGAGCGGGGGGCGTGCGATAGTGAACGAGGTTTCCGCACAGTCGTCGCCGATCACGGGCCCAAGCGCAGGCGAAAGAACTTACTGCTATCTGGCGCGAGGATGCACACCTGGACCTGACCTTCCTTGGTTCGCGACCACGGCTCGACAATAGGCTGCCAGGGACCGTCCACGCTCGAGGCGCTTTCCAGGACAAACTGCCCCGTGGTGACCGGCCAGGAGAGCACGATGGCGTTCTGAATCGTCAGTTCGGGCGATTCGTATTGCCATGCCTCCGCGTTGTCAAAGACGACTTGGGCGGTCGGTTGCGGCGCCTGCGTCGGGTTGAGCCAGGTCAGACTCAACACCATGCTCCCCGAAGAACTGAGCACGGGCCAAGGTGTTCCTGCCGGGTCTGGATAGCAGAGCATCCCATCGGGGGCCCGGTTGGGGAGAACCGGGTCGGCTTGAGGCGTGTCGGTCACGGTGCGCTCGAACAACACCGCGTTCGCATTGTCCTTGTCCAAAATACGGGTCGTGATGGTCAGATCGGACCCGAGTCGCGTGAGGGCAAGCGTCAAGGTGACGTTTTGATTCTTGAGCTGGCTGTGGTCGTAGAAGAAGACAGCGCCCGAGTTGTTCTGAGCCCCGTTCCAGAATTTGAAGCAGGTCAGTACATTCTGGCTCTTGCCGAAGATGTAGCCTTTGTCCACGCCGTTGAAATAGTGGACGCTGGCGAGGGCGTCGGCTTGATTGGCGTCGACCAAATCGGCGCGGAATTCCAGCGTCTGGTGGTCTGGAAGCGGACCCGAAGTGGGAATCGAGCGTCCCGCGCCAGTCCAGGCGGCGAGGTAGTTATCAGGGTTCATGGGACCAAAGTCGCCCGAAAGGACGAACTGTTGGTCCACAGTGCTGGAATTAGGTGGCAACTCCCAGGCGGTCAGGTTGGGGTCGCCGAAATCGTCCTCGAACAGGACGGTCTGGGCCAAGGTGGTCGAGATGCACGCCGCCAGGGCGAGTGTGGTTCGCAGGAGTCTTGTTTTCATGGCTTTTGGATAGAAGAGTGTTGCACACGATAACCGCTGGGTCGCCGAGGGGAGCGGTCAACGTCCCCGTCGACCTCTTGGCCACCCCAAATCGGTCTCTTGAGCATTCGGACGGCGACCCCCGTAAGAACGCCGTGCGGGTTGCCGGAGGCCGAGCCGTCCATGGCACCGAACGCGAGTTTCTTCCTCTGGCTGGTTGATCTGAGCCAGTCGCCTCGAGTACGCCGCCGTGAGACTGACACCACTGCAGTCATCACCCCCTACACCGGAAAAACTGGCCAAAGGGGACAGAGTTTTTCTCCAAGCCTCTTGCCTGCCAACTACCTCATTTCAGCCGGCTGCCTCAGGCGTTGCTCAATCTCCGCAAAGGAGGGGGTGCGCCAGATGAGCAAGTCACCCGAAGAGGTTGTGACCACGAGTTGGTTGCCATCGGCGCTGAAGAGCAATTCCCGCAGCCCAACCCGCTCGTGCGGCAGACGGATCAGCTCCTGCCAGGTGTCCACATCCCAGAGCTTGATCGTTTGGTCACCGTCACCCGCGGTGGCCAAGCGCCGGCTGTCGGGCGAAAAGGTCAGCGCGCGAACGGGATGCGCGTGCGCCTGGCGCTCCCGCCCTTCACCGAACGTGGGCACCTCCCAGACCTTGACGGTGCCGGCGAGGTTGGCTGCGGCCAGCAGTCGGCCATCCGGCGAGAAGGCGACCCCGAGAGGTTCTCCCGGAAAGGGGAGATTGTGCGTCTGCGGAGAGTCGCTGAGGCTCCGAACCACGATAGCCCTCGTGCCCCCGTCCACGGCCAACCATCGCCCATCGGTCGAAACCTGATTACCTCCGCCAAAGGGAACGATCCACGACTGCTGCTGGTGCCATTCGGCGGTGCCCCAGACGCCGATCCGGGTGGCAGGGTACGGACGCCCCGCCACGAAATCAGCGCTTGTCTGCGCGACCACGAGCACCTGGCCTTGGGGATCCTGGCACAGTTGGTTTACCCGCTCAGCAGCACCGGGCAAGCAGCGCAGGAGTTGGTGCCGGTCAAGGGACCAGACCTGGACTTCGCCGCTGCGGCTCCCGACGAACAGGGACTGTCCATCCGACGAGAACAGGAGGCAGGTGTTGTTCGTGCCCAACTCCCGAAGGCGGTTCGGGGGCGTCTCACCCTGTAACTTACCCAGGCATACCTCCCCATGCTGCAGACCGGCGAACCGGTTCGCACCAGGTGCCACGACGACACGATCGAGGTCCGCTGCCGTTCGCCAAGTAGTGGGCTGGGGCTGGACCGGCTGGGCAGCGAGAGCCCACCGGTGAATTGTGCCGTCACGGGAACCGGTGAACAGCCTCGCGCCATCCAGGCTGAAGCGCAGTCGCAGTACGTCCGTGGGGAGTCCGGGGGAGACCCGCAGTGGTGTCCACGTCGGCACATCCCAGAGCCGCCAGGTTTGGTCCGCCCCGGCCGACGCCAGCGTCCGGCCATCGGGCGAGAACCTCAGAGCCGTGATCCATCCCTGATGGCCAGACAGCTCGTGCAACGGCCGAAACGACCGGACTTCCCCGACTTGCCAAAGCCTGATGGCGGTGTCCGTGTAACCGGCGCCGGTCGCCAGCGTTTGACCATCCGGGCTCATGGCCATTGCCGTGATCGGTTCACGGTGCCCGGGGAAGTGCTGCGGTTCGATCCCGCCGGCCAAATCGCACAGGCCGATCCGACAGTCCGGGTCGTTCTCCGAGAAGATCACGCTCCGGCCGTCTCGTGTAAATACCCAATCCCATCCGTGGTCGAGGCTCCCCATCGGAGTGAGCGGGACTAGTTCATGCACCTTCTGCCGGCTCGGAAAGTCCAGGACCACGAGTCCTCGACCCCAAGGCGGTTGATGCACGCCGTATCCGAACCGACGCCCATCAGCCGAAAAGGCCATCGTGGCGATGGGACGTGGATCGAGGATCGGCTCCAACCGCTTGCGCGCCTGCAAGTCCCAGACCAGAATCTTCCCATACGACTCTGCGGTCTCGGCGCAGGCCAGGAGCAGGCGGCTGTCGGGGGAAAAGGCGCCCCAAGCCCAATCTGCTTCGCCCGCCACGGAGACTGGCTCGCCGGTGGAAAGGTCCCACAGCCTGGGTGCGCCCCCCTGCGAGCCGGCGAACAGCCATTGCCCGTCGGCCGAGACCTCCAACGAGCGGATGCGACTCGGCAGCTTGCCGATAACCGCTTCGGCTCCGCTTTGGCACTGCTGCCAGAGGTAACGCCACTCGAAGCCACGCCGGTCGAGTTCGGATTTCGGATTTCGGATTTCGGATTCAGCACTGGGCCGTTGGCGGTTCAGGAGTTCGAGCGCACCCCCTGGATTACTGTCCCGGAGCGCGAGCTGGGCTGAGTTGATTTCGGCGGTGTAAGTTCGGCGCTGCAAAGACAGCTCGCTGCCCTCGGCGCGGGCTCGTTGCACTTCGGCTCGACGCCATTGCAGGGCAATGCCGACCACCCCGACCAGCAAACTCAAGAGCGCCACGCCCATCGCCGCAGCCAGGGAAGGCTTCCGTCGGCACCAACGCCAGACCTTGCCGGTCGGGCTGGGCGGACGAGCCTGGATCGGCTCACCTGCCTGAAACCGCGCCAGTTCATCGGCGAGTTCCTGGGCCGTGGCGTAGCGACGTGACGGCTCCTTCTCCAGGCACTTCAAACAAATCGTCTCCAGGTCGCGCGATACGGTCGGATTGAGCAGGCGCGGCGCGACCGGATCGGCGTGGAGCACGAGGTCCAGCGTTTGCGCCAGGGATTCCGCTTGAAACGGCGGGCGCCCAGTCAAAAGGTGATATAGCGTCGCCCCCAGGGCATAGACGTCCGTGCGCCGGGAGACGCGCGCCCGGTGCCCGGCGGCTTGCTCGGGCGGCAGGTAATGCGGCGAGCCCAGCACTTGGCCGGTCACCGTCAACTCCGAATCGCCCTCCAACCGTCGGGCCAAGCCGAAGTCCACGACGTGCGGTTGGTCCTCCGCGTCGATCAACACGTTCGACGGTTTGAGATCTCGATGCAGAATGCCGCGCTCGTGGGCGTAGTGCACCGCCTCGGCGACCGCCTGCAACCACCGGGCCGACTGCCTGAAATCTGAAATCCAAGATCGCAAATCCGAAATCCGTTGGGCCAGGCTTTGCCCCTCGACATAGTCCATCACGAAAAAGTGCCGGCCCTCCTGGATCCCCACCTCGTGGATGGCGACGATGTTCGGATGATGCAGACTTGCCGCGGAGACAGCCTCGGCACGGAACCGCTTGACCAGTTCCGGACTGGAGTCGGGAGCGAATGCCATCATCTTGATGGCGACCACACGGTCCAGACTCCGTTGCCGGGCGCGATACACCACGCCCATGCCGCCGTGGCCAATCTCCTCCAACAACTCGTAGTCGCCGAACGATTCGGGAAGGGGCGAGGCGGATCGCGGAGGCGCGACTTCAGAACTGCCGTCTTCAGGCGAAGGACCGTCCCTCGAGCAGGCGCCCAGACCGACGATGCCGGCACTAGCCTGAAGGAAAAGACACCGCGGGCAGAAACCCTGGCGCGCATCGGCAGCCAGGGGCTTGCCGCACTTCAAACATGTGGGCAGGTTTGCCATCTCAATCCAGTCACCGTCAGGCATCACTCTTACTACCGGGAAAAACCGTGGGCCGGGACATGGTTTCCATCGCTACCCGGCCATGAGCGCACAGAGGTGGCGGATTTCTTCGTCCACCTCCGCGGGGGTTCCTACCGTATGGGCAATCTCCTCGCGAAAGAGCTCGGAGTAGCGGTGCCGCAACCGGTGCACGGCCTTCTTCACCGCTTGACCAGTCATGCCCAACTCCGCCGCCGCGTCCGCGTAGTTCTCCTCGGCCGTGCCGGCCACGAGGAAACCGCGCAGCCGCTGGAACAAGGCCGCCTTGTCGGCGGCGCGGAATTCCTGCTCCAAACGCACCAGCACTTGGTCCAACAACGCCAGGGCCCACTGGCGCTCAAAGACCTCATCCGGGCTCAGACTGTCCGCGGATTCGAGTCGATAGCGCTGCTCGGCCGTTTGCGCATCGAACGACAAGTTCGGCTGGCCTCCCCCCCGCTTCTGAGCTCGGGCGCGATCGCGCTCGTCCGCGAGGTAGTAGTTCAAGGCCGCGAGGAGAAACGAGCGAAACCGGCCTTTACTAGGATCCACCCGCACGAAGGATTGGCGCTCGAGCAACTGAGCTAGGAAGCCTTGGGTCAGATCTTGGGCGTCCTCGATCCCGTAGCCGCGGCGTCGGACGTATGCGTAGAGCGGATGCCAGTAGGTGCGACACAGGTTCTCCAACGCTTCGGACGACCGGGTGGAGCCCGCCTGCCCGGCTGCCAGCACGACGCTCCAATGCGTTGTGGCGAATAGCCCGGAGACCTTCGCCGAAGGCTCAACTGCATCGCCGGGGCTATTCATCACGGCAATAGTGTAGCCAACACGAGCCGGAAGTCGATTCGCCAACGAACCCGGCATCGGCAATGTCCTGGCCACCCGGTACGAATCCGCCCCGGCGAGTTGACCTGGAGCAGCGGCGGAAGCCCACGCCCCTGGGAACATAACCCAGGTGCCGACGTTCCACTTCTCCAGCCGCTGCCAGTACCGGGTCTTTGATCCGGCCACCTGCGGCCTCGATCGGATCGACTGGGAGAAGGCCGCCACGGTGTCCGCGATGAACGGCCGCGAGGTCACCGTGACCGGCGTTCCCCTCTACGGCGTCCTGGCCAACTGGTTTGCCGAGGGCTGGCTCGAGGTCGGCATGGGCGCTCAGCGCGAGGTTCGGCTGATCCTGGCCCATCCGGCCGAAAGCGGCGGCGCCCTGACGCTCACCTTGAACGCCCCGCTTCGGTTCAACACCACCGGCGCGACCGTGACGCTCGTTCCCGGCTGCGACGGCCGCTGGGCAACGTGCGATGGCAAGTTCGGCAACAGCGCGGCCTTTGGCGGGCATCGGTTTGCTCTGCGCAACCTCGCCATCAAGGCCCTCGAAATCCCCGAAGCCAACGGAGGCAAGAAGTGACCGCGATCGCCCAGGAATTGCAGGCTGCCGCCGCCCGGTGGAAGGGAACGCCTTTCCAGGCCCGGGCGCGTGTCTGCGGCGCCGGGGTCGATTGCGTCCAGCTTGCCGCCGCGCTGCTCGAGGAAGCGGGCCTGGCGCAAGGGCTGAGGTTCCCGCCCTACACGGTTGACTTCGGCGACCACGCCGACGCGTCCCCGCTTCTTGCCTGGTTTAAGGCGCATCCCGACTGGGCGGCAGTGCCGCTTCCCGACATCGAACCTGGTGATGTCGTAGTGTTCCGCGTCGGCAAGGTCGCCAATCACGTCGGGGTCGCGCTCGGCGACCAGCGGTTCTGCCATTGCCTGCGCGGACATGGTGTCCTGATCTCCCGGCTCGATGATCCGACGTATGCCCGGCGGTTCGCCGGCGCGTTCAGTCCCCCGGGAGGAGGTTGACCCATGTTCAACGCGTCCAGCGATCTCACGCCCGCCCCAGCCCCCAGGACCCTGGGCAAGGACCCGTCCACCCTCGACACCGACGAGCACGGCCGGCCCGTTCCCTACCTCGCCGGGCGCGCCAGACTTGGTTTGACGTGGATCTCCGAGCCCTGGGGCGTTCGCTCCCTCCCCGTCCGCCGCAAGGTCGGCAAGAAGAAACAGACGGTCGGCTACAACTACTATGCGAGCTTTGCCGGCCTCCTCTGCGTCGGCCCGGTCCAGACCCTCCACGCCATCCTGGTCGATGACGAGGTCGCCTGGGAGGGACCGCTCAATGCCGGGGCCAACGACTACGCCGAGATCACCGTCGAGGGCCGGGGCACGCTCACCCTCTACTGGGGCACCGCCACCCAGGACATTGACGCCGACCTGGCCGCCAGCGGGGTCGATCATCCCGCCTACCGCGGACAGTGTTACGCCGTCTTCAACGACTGGCTCCTGGGCGAAAACCGCGCCCAGGTCCCGAGCCTCGCCTTCGACCTCTCCCGCATCCCGGCCATTGACTGGCTGACCTCAAGCGCCAGCCTGAACGGCGAAGTCAACCCGGTGGCCGCCCTCGCCGAACTGCTCACCGACGCCCGCTTCGGCGCGGGGCTCCCAGCCGATGCGCTCGACACCGAGGGCTGGAATGCCGTGGCCGCCCAGCTTGCCAGCGAAGGGTTCAGCCTTTCCGTGTTCCTTGACCAGGCGAGCCGCCTCGACGCGCTCCTCAATGACTTCCTCGAATACCTCGACGCCGCCCTCTGCCACATCCCCGCCGGCACGCTCAGCCTGCGTTTGCTGCGCGAGTCGGTCGACCCCGTGGCCCTGGGCACAGGCGATCTCACCGAGCCGCCCGATCTCACCGCCCACGCTTGGGCCGAGGTCCCGAGCGAGGTCACGGTCCGCTTCCGCAACCGGGATCGCAACTGGCAGACCGATGCGATGGCCTGGCGCAACCCCGCCGCGTTCGCCGTCACCGGCAGGCCGCTTTCCCACGCCATCGAGTGCGACTGGATCACCGATCCCGCCGTTGCCTGGAAGGTCGCCATGGCCTACGGGAAGTCGCACAGCCTGCCCTGGCTCGAAGGCAGCCTGCGGGCGCGGCGGGCCGTCGCGGCCGGGTTGCGGCCGGGGGACAGGGTGTCCGTCACCTTCGCCAACTCCGGGTTGGACGCCGCCCTCTTCCGGGTCCTCGCCGTCGAAGTGCCCGGCCCTGAGTCGCCCGACGTACTGCTCACCGTCCTCGAAGACACCGCCCACCTGATGGCCAACGACTACCCGGTCCCGGCTGATGATGCGCTCGTGGCGGCCGAGTACTCCCCGCTGCCCTGCCACGACGTGCTCGTGGTCGAACTCCCCTACGCCTGGACGGCGAGCACGCTTCCCCGGCTCCTGGTCGTGCCCGCCCGGGGCGAGACCCTCTCTGATGGCTTCACCCTCTGGTGGGAACGGGCAACGGATAGCTTCGCGACCGCAGGCGAGGGCCAGGTGTGCGGCCGTCGGGGAACGCTCAACACCGCGCTCGATGCCACCGGGTTCCTCTACGCCGAGGGCGGCCTTGACGTCACGTTCACGAGCCCCGATGACGACCTCGATGACATGCCCTTCGACGAGGGAGTTGGGACGCGGCGGTTCCTGATCTTCATCGGCGACGAGATCCTGCTTGGCTGGGAACCGACCTTGGTGAGCGTCGGCCGGTACACCGTAAACGTGTTGCGGGCGCAGCTTGGCACGACGCGCGGGCAGCACGACGTCGGCGCCGAGTGCTGGTGTGTGCAACTGGCCGAACTGCCAATGCTCGAATGGTCCCCGCCCAAGGATGCGGTGTCCGTGGGCCTGAAGGTCCAGCCCCGCCTGCTCCACAGCGAGGTCAGTCTGGCGGACATCTCCAAGATCACGCACACGATCCAGCGCCGGTCTCTCCGCCCCTTGGGGCCGGCCAACCTGACAGCCAATGGCGATGGCGCGCATCCGACGTATGGGACCGGTCAGAACGTCGTCCTCGACTGGACCCTGACGAGCGAAGCACGCGCCGGCAGCGATCCCGAGGTGGACCTCGAATGCCGGGCCGACCAGGCCGTGATCGAACTCTGGGCAGGGGCTGTCCTGAAGGCCACGTTCACCGTCGCCCGCGAGGGACCGTACACGCTCACCAACGCCGCTCTGGTCGCGGCGCTCGGGTCCGAAACCGACTTCACGACCCGGGCTTACCTCGCCCTGGGCGGCTACCGCAGCCTCGACTTCGACAGCATCACCGTCACCAAAGCATGAACCGAAACCCTCGCAACCTCCTCTGCGCTGTGAGCGTTGGCCTGCTCGGCCTGGCCGGCTGCGCCCGCTTCAGCGTCACCCAGATTGATGAAAGCCCCAATGAACGCACGATCACCACGCGCATCTCGGGCACCGCGTTCTTCTCGAGCGCGCAGACCGTCTCGAAGATCAAGGCCCTCCAGACCGACAAGACCCAGAGCTTCGGCACCGACGCCCTCGGACAACACGGCGCCACCAACGTCGCCGAAACCGTCGACGCCCTGACCCGGCTCATCCAGTCTCTCCGCCCAACCCCTTGAACACACCCCCGCCATGTCCACGATCCCTTCCCACTCCCGCCTCGCCGACGTCAGCAACGCCGCCCTGTTCCGGGAACTGACCGCCGACAACTTCGCCATCTTGGGCTCCGCTCAAGAATCGCTTCGGGCTTTGCTGGTGGCAGTTTGGCTGGCTGGCGAGGCGCGAATGACGAGCATACCCGCAGCGGTCTGTGAGGAATGAGCAACGAAGCCAGCCAGCCAAAGAGCCCCAGCCCACAGGGGCGGAGCGGCACCGGGCCATCTGCTTTGTTGCTCGGTCGGTCGAGTATCGCTGCGGATACACTCCCTCCCTCGCGCCTCGCATCTGGCCCGGTGGCGCTGCCGCCAAAACCCGAAGCTATTCTTGAACGGACCCCCAGCCGAGGAGATCGGCCTGCGCCTGGCCACCTACCAGAACGGTGCGCCCACCACGATCATCGGCCCGCCGACGGCCGGGACGTTCGCCCTGGCCGAGTTCTGGCGCGATGCGCTGGGCGGCGAATGGGTCTGCACCGGGGCGGGAACGCCCGGGATCTGGATCCAGATCCGCCCGGCGGCGGTGATGGCTGATCCCACGGCCGGGACAATCCCGACCGGGTACCTGGTTTGGAACGTCACCGACGGCGCGGTGAAGCGCCACGCGGGTGCGTACTCCTGGGAGATCACCGCTGGGGCCAGCTCATCCGCCAAGGTCGGGTTCCACGGCGCGGCACCGACCCCCCAGCGGGCCGGGGCGGCACAGGCGGTCGTCACCTACGCTTCGCAGACCATCAGCGATCCGCCGACGCGCGCCGAGGTTCAGGCCGTCAACGATGGGCTCGTGGCGGCCGTCACCCTGCTAAATGAGATCCGGGCGGCACTCGTTGAGAAGGGGCTCATCAAGGGTGGGGTGTAGTAGCATCCTGGGCACCGGTCCGGTGAGGCAAGAACGGCTTGCCGCCGTGCGTGCTTTCTGTTTACAGTGCAGGCATGAAGCCAGAAGGCCCGCTCCTTGGCGCGGATCGCCGTGCCCGTTCAGGGTGCGGTGCCTTCACGGCACGCTGGATTTCAATATACGAACCGCTCGTCGTATAATCAGACTGCTGTTAGAGCATGAAGCGCAGCGCCATCATAACTGCCGTAGCTTTGGGCGTCTTGCTGATCGCCGCGTTCTCGATATTGACACTGAAGCAGCGGAGCAGCGTTGAAGACAGCCGCATCGCCAGGGTGAGTTGGACCGTTTTTGGCAAACCCATGACAGTGCGAGCGACCGTAAGCGACACTTTGGGACATCCCTTGCAAGATTACGAGGTTCACGTCGACAACAATTCAGGCGGTAACAGGGCGACCACTGATGAGCTAGGCGTTGCGATCATCGAGCTTGGGGAGCCCGAGATGGCCGGAGTATCCATCAACGGCGTTCGAATCGTCGATCGGTCCTATGGGCATTACGTTGACGACGGACTCGAAATGACGATTCTGATCAAGGACACGAACGCATTCCGAAGAAATGAGAAGCTCTAACAAGCCGGCTGCACCGAGCGCCGGGATCGCGTCTCGGTTGACAATCGAACATCATCGACCCGGCGTCGGTGAGCCGGGACGTTAGAGCAATGAACACGCGATCGCGTCTCCCGACTTTCCTCTGCGGCTTTTTCCTCGGGGGCGCGTTCGTGGTCGCTGCCCTATTCGGCATCAATGCGCTCCTGAGGTCGCTGGCCGACGACGGCATGAAGGGGCGGTTCGACCGCCTCCGGCCAGAGATGACGCGAGACGAGGTCACCGTGATCATGGGATCGGCTGGACAGCGTTTGGACGAGTTTCGCCTCCCCCAAAGAACAGGCCACGAGATGGAGTACTGCGTGGCTCAGCGTATCGGTGCAGCCTACTTCATCTACTGGGATGCGTTTCCAGCGGTCGGCTTGATTGCAGCTTTCGATACACGAGACCGGCTCATCTACAAAGCAAGCGGGGGCACATGAGCACTTGCTCTAACCAGTCGCCCCACCGAACCGCCACCCAGCGTCTCTGTTTCGGATGGGCCGGGTTGATCGGACGCCGGATTCGCTGCTGGTGCCCGTGGTCGGCGGCGGCCGGTGAGCTTTGCCGTTCGGCGCAAACATGACGCTCCGCGACTATCTGCTCTCCCGAGGGCTTTCGCAGGCAGTCATTGAGGAGTTGTTGCCCCACATTCCGGAACGTGGGGACGACAGCGTCTTCTGGGACATGGCGAGCATCATGAACCCAGACAGGTGCTTCTACTGGCCGGGCCAGACGCGCTTTGTCGTTGTGGGCCAGTGCCCGAATGGAGATGGTGTGGCGATTGACACTCAGACAAAGTCCGGTGCGGTATTCTACGTTGCGCACGAGTTGCTGGGTGGCGACCGACCGTTGGAGGATGTCGTGGTTCGTGTAGCGGACTCGCCATCCGACTTCATCCAGAAGTTCCTCGAAGATGATGGTTTTCCGTATGCCTACTACGATGCCAAGAGCAGGAACGCCGAACCAGACGCTGCACCGAGTGGCGGCCCCGCCACGCAGTGTGGCAATTCGGGAGTCACGGAGGGGCCGCCATCGGTGAGCTGAATCGTTAGGCGACGCGGCACCATGAACAAACGCTACCCACCTTTCGCATTCGTTGCGTCGATCGCCGTTCAGTGGTGGCTTTGGAGTCGGATCACCCACATCATCAAGGACGACCCCCACCGGGACAGTTGGTACTTCTGCAATATCGGGCTTGCCGGCGTTGCTTTGTTGTTTCTTGCCCCGGTGTTACGCCACGGACTTGCTTGGCAGCGGGTGGTCGCTGTGCTTCTTTGCGTTGTTCCAGTGGCAGTTATCGCCGGAGGGTTTTACTATTCGTATACAGTGCTTACAGAGAGATGATCTTGTCGCCTACCATCCGGCTCCAGGCAACGCCGGGGTCGCGCCTCGGTTGACAATCGGACGCCATTGGCCCGGCGTCGGTGAGCCGGGACGTTGGAGCTGCCACATGAATCATCAGCTCGCGCTAGTAATTGTCGCGCTCGGGAGTCTCCTAGCTGCAGCGTGCGGAAAGACCCATTCTCGTGCCGTGCCGTACACGCTCTCGACCAATGAGCCATCGTTTTTCTATTCGGATCATCTGACAGGCGCATGCTATTGGAAGTTCGATACCAATGGCACGTATGTGATGATCGCAAAGGAGCACATGGGGGTCTGGCCACTTGACGGAGGCAAGTGGATCCAAACGTCAAACGGCGTCATCACGATGACCTCAACGAACCAAACGGCGGTTTCGCAAGAGCATGATTCAGTTGTTGCGATGACCTACAGGAAGAGGGTCTTCCTGGTGTGGCCTGAAAAGGACTACAAAGCGGACGTACAGAAGGTCTGCCGCCTGATCGATTCTGGAACAAATGCTTTCCTCGTCTACAACGAGTTCTTGATTCCCGCAGAGGAATTTGCCCAAGGCACGAGTAAGCCATATGGGTTCAAATTCTATAGAGAGATGAACAAGGTTACTGGAGCGGAACAATGAGCCCCAATCCTTGCGAATTGAGCGAACGGAGATTGCCCACTGGTCTGCCGCTCTCCCCCTGCGATTCCCTTGCGCCGCGCACGTGGAGCCCGCGGTACGCGCGGGTGCCCGCAAGTGACCACTGGTTCGCCTGCCGGTGGCCTCGCGTCGAGGCAGCGGCAAGGCGCTGCCGGAACGCTCCAGTGGCGGTGTTCTACCTTTCCTGTCCGACGCCGCACTTCTCCGACCGCTCTCACCGCCAGACTTGAACCTGCGCTCGTCAGGCGGTTTTCAGCGCCGAAATGTTTGGCGATTGTTTGGTTTTGCGCTTTTCTGGCGAATTCTGGCGAATACTGGTGCACGGGAGAGGCAGCCGACAAGAATCGTGCCAAGACCGGGGATAACCTGCTGAAGGCCAGCGGCTTAAGTGCTTGATGATCAACGCCGGTCGGTTGCGGTGGTGGTTTCCGAACCGGTGGGCGTAGGATTATCCGTACAAAGCTGCACAGTTGATAACCAACGCCTTACGACGAGTTTTCGGGATTTGTTTGGCAATTGTTTGGTTGCAGCCCGAAAGTGCGGCTTTCTGGTGAATACTGGCGAAAACTGATGCATAGGACCAAACCATGAGCCTCGAGATCCGAAAGAACAGCCGGTGGTGGTACGGCGTGTTTGTCGTCAACGGCAGGAAGACCGTGGTCAACCTCGGCGTCCCGATCACCGGCAAGCGCCCGCGCAAGCGGACGCTGCTCGGCGATGACGAGTTCGAACGGTCCCGCGGCCGGGCGATGGAAGCCCACGACAAGCGCTTCATCGAGATTCAGGAAGACCGGACCGGGGAGAAGATGCTGACCAAGTTGGCCGAGATCAAGACCGGCCGGGAGGTGACGTTCCCCAAGCTGGCCGATCTGCCCCGGCACTGGGCGGCGATCCCGCGCCGCAAGCCACCGGGGGCCGCCCACGCCAAGCATTGCCGCATCACCCTGGAACGGTTCGCGGCCTTCGCCAGGGACCACCAGCCGGGCGTCGAGGAGTTCGTCGCCATCAAGCCCGAGACCGCCAAGGCGTTCATGGCGGCCGAGGAAGCACGCGGGATGTCCCCTGCGACCTGGAACCAGACGCTGAAGCTGCTGCGCTCGACGTTCAAGCACCTGC
>JAKQDD010000137.1 GCA_029556615.1 Verrucomicrobiota bacterium
CTGGGGTTTTGTGATGCCCTCAGAGCTTGCGACCGCCATGTAGCAAGGTCGCACCGTTCAACCGCCGGATGCGGAAAACCGCACGTCCGGTGGTGTGGGAGGGTGCCGGGGCGCAATCCCCGGCACCCGACCCGATCAAAAGCTGGCGCTCGCGCCGAGGTCCCCGATCCGCGCGATAGCATCGTGGCTTGTCTCGCCGTAGCTCGGCGAAGGCGGAAGTGCGGCAGCCTCGAGCCGCTTTCCGCGGGGACAACCAGAAATGCAGCCACGATGGAGCACGGGGAGGAACCCTCACTCGTCACCATTCACCGGAGACCCTGGTCTCCAACCGAGGCGATCCGGTGACATCGACGCGGATCTTCCACCGGGTCTCCAGACCCTCATCGTCGGTCAGACGCAGGTCGAACTCGAACGTACCGGACGCTGGCGGCCTGCCCAAGAGCAGCGCCTGCTTCAAACCCGTTCGATGCAGCTCAAGCCAACCCGGCAGGCCGGGGGCGTCCAGCGTCAGAACCGACCCCGCGTCCGGATCGGTGAACGACAGCGCCAGGCAGAACTTGGTGTCCTCGACCGCGTACACCCGCGCCGGGGCGCCGATGAACCATGGCGGGTCATTGACGTTGTTGACGCGGACACGGAACACCACGGTTGCGCTTGCCCCCGCCCGATCCGTGGCAACCAGGACGATCGGCCACAACCCGACATCCCCTTGGGCCGGGGTGCCGCTGAACTCCGACCGCACCGGGTCGAATCGCAACCACGCCGGCAGCGGTGTCCCCGAAGCGAGCGACGCGGTCAAGGTCAGCCTGTCGCCCGGATCAACGTCGGCAAAAACGTCGGCAACGCCCAGCTCAAACGGACTCCCCTCGTCCACCGCCTGGTCAGGAATGGGCCGGCTGACGGCGGGAGCTTGATTGCGGTCGATGACTTCAAGCGGGAAGTCACAGGACACCGACGCGCGCTGGGTGTCTTCCGCGGACAACCGGATGACCCAGAGACCCACGTCCTCGTTGCCCGGGCGCCCCCGGAAGGTCCGCGTGGCGGGGTCGAAACTCAGCCACAGCGGCAATGAGGAACCATCGGCCAATGCCACCGCGTACGTCAGGGCATCGCCCTCATCCGGGTCGCCAAAGGTGTCGTCAGGCACAGTATACACATAAGCCGCGCCCTCCTGGGTCGACAGCGCCGGGACGGGCTGTCTGACGGTGGGCGGGTCATTGACGTTGCCGACATTCAACTCGAAGGCGGCGCTGGCCAGGCCGCCCTTGCCATCGCTTGCCTCGAGAACAATGGTGACCCACCCCACATCGAGATTCCGCGGGATCCCGCTGAAGGTCAGGCTCGGGGCATCGAAGCGGAGCCAACCGGGCAACGCCCCGCCGCCAGCCAGCGACGCGCTATGGGCGAGGACGTCGCCCGCATCCCCGTCGACGAACGTCCCACGGGGCACAACGCAAACAAAGAGGACGTCCTCGACGGCCGTCTGGGTCGGAATCGGCTCGATCACGCCCGGCGCGTGGTTGGTGTGAGCAACCGTCAGGGTGAACTCAGCCGAGGCTTTGCCTCCCGCCGGATCCGTGGCAGTCACGATGATCGAGAGCTCTCCGACATCGCCCGCGGCCGGCCTCCCCTCAAAACGGCGCGCGCCCGAATCGAACGACAGCCAGTCCGGCAAAGGCCTATCCGGCGCGCACTTGACACGGTAGCTCAACAGGTCCCCGTCCTCGTCCAGGAACGCAGTCGCTGGCAACACAAACCGGAACAACTGGTCCTCGGCGGCATCCTGATCCGCAATTGGGTTCCCGCTTATTGGGATCGGCGGGTCATTGGCGTTCTCGACATTGACGAGGAACGACTGCAGCGCGGTGGCGCCGGCAAGGTCTCTGGCTTCGAGAACCACGATGTGTTCCCCCACATCGGCCTGGGTCGGTCTGCCGGTGAGAACCTGGCTTCCGGACGAGCCGGTCAGGGTCAGCCAGTCCGGCTTGGCGCCTGCCTCGAACGTCACCGCCAAACCATGGCCTTCAGCCACCGGCGCATACGCATAATCCTGGTCTTCCATGGCCGACCCGGGTGGGGTGCCGGCGAACACAGGCCGCGGCCGGACGCCCACGTCGCAGAGGTGGGCGCCGTCCAGGACGACCATGACGCCCGGCGGTTCGTGGAGCGCTGTCCAGTCCTCCGGGATCACCGCGCGGACAGTGCAGAGCCGGCCCGGAACAAGCAACGGGAACGCGAAAGCCCCCGTCTCGTCTGCCGGTGTGCCCGGGTCATCTGCGGCCGTGATCGTGCGAGGCTCGGCGGCATCCCATCTGCCGTTGAGGTTATCATCCAGGTACACGGTCCAACCCGTGAGCCCGGGCTCTCCCGCGTCCCGGGGATGAGTCGGATCGGCGTCGGTCGAATCGCGCCAGACGACGCCCGAGATCGAGGGCCGGCGGCGACAGGCTACGCTGGCTTCGGCGGTTCCACCGGCGGGGATTCTGACCTGGATGGGCGGGGCTTCGGCAGGCTCGATTTGCCAGCCGACAGGCATCACCACAGCCAGGGTGTAGTCGCCTGGGATCACGTCTGTGAAATGGTACATCCCCGCTTCATTCACGCCCGTGGTGGCGGGATCATCGTCAACGGTGACTGCCTTCTGCTCCCCAGGGTCAAGCTGGCCGTTGCCCGATGCGACCTCGAGATACACGGTCCAGCCTGCCAAACCGCTCGAGGCGGGGTCCGCGATACCGTCCGTGTTGTGCCAGATGCGCCCCCGGAGTTCGCCCAGGGGTTGGTCACCAAAGTCGATCGCCTTCGTGGCGGCTCCAGGATTCACCCGCACGGGCTGCGTCCGGCTGCTCGAGGCTGCGGTCTGCCGCCAGCCGTCGGGTACGATCTCAGTCACGACGTAGTCGCCGGAGACCAACTCCGAGAACGCAAAGGCACCGTCGGCCCCGGTGAGCGCGCGTTGTTCCTCCGGATCGAACGCGCCATCGCCGTCGGCATCGAGGAACACGGTCCGGTCCATCAACCCGGGCTCGCCGGTGTCGACCGCTCCATTGCCGTTCGTGTCCTGCCAGACCCGGCCCTCCAGGCTCCCGTGATCGAGTCGGTTGCCGAAGTCGATGGTCCGGAAGAGCATTGGCAGGCCCTCGAACGGCAGCACCCAGGCTCCAATGCCCGTTGGCGTGAAACCGTCCGTCACGTGCTCGACCACGGCGACACTCCCACCGGGCAGGATCTGGGCCGATTGCGGCCATGGGAACCCGATCTCACTGGCGTCACCGGCGGTATCCTCGACCTCAAACCAGACGTCACCGATCAGCGTCGTCGTGAAGGTGAGGAACCCATCCTCGCGCCCGGCATGGACCAGTCCAGCCAGGAGCGAGTCGGCCAGCGCGTCGTTGAAGTCCTGGACGAGGTCATCCAGGCTGGTGTTGTCGCCGGTGCGGTTCAAGCCGTCCGATCCCGTGGCGATGACCTGATCGCTGAACCCGGCATCGACGCCCTGACCGTATGGCACCACGGCCAGAACCGTGCCCGCACCCGTGTCGGCAGAGGCGAAGGCGAGGCGATCCCCCGCGCTTACGGCCCGGACGCGAGTCGCGAGTTGGGGGTTCCACTGAATCAGATCGTTCAAGCCGGTCACCAATTGCTCGAGCGTACTGAACTCGCAGACCTGCTCGAAACCGATCATGCCTCCCGTGCCGCCCAGGGAGTCGCTGACCTCGATGCCAAACGCCAGACTCCAATACGGAGCGCCGAGCATCGGCGGGTTCTGGGCCACAGCGACGGCGGGTTGCGGCGGTGCCAGCGTGGGCAGGGACAAGATCTCGTGTTCGAATGCGTACCCTTCCCCGAACAGTGTAAAGGCGATCTCGGGCGCGCGGAGACACCGCCCGTCAGCCGGCGCTTCCGTGGCACCAATGACCTGCCAGCCGCCGGCGCCTGGTTCCACGTTCGCCGTGTGCACCAAGTAATCCCCGTTCGCGTCGGTATAGGCGCGCGGTTCGCCCGGGTTCCACTGCAGATCCTGCGTCGGATCGAGGTAGACCGCGATCGATTCGAGCCCGGGCTCGTCGGCGGTGCGGTCGGTCGATTCGTCGCGGTCCTCGAACGCAGTTCCTTGGATAGCCAGCGTGTTGCCCACAAGGTACAGACTGACCTGGCGTGTCCGGCCGCCCGCCCCGAGGCGATCCTGCCGGTCATGGGCGACGATCATGACCTGCGCCACGCCATTGAAGCCGTTCACGTCCCACAGCCGGAGTTCCCTGAGGCCATTCCCTGCCGTGGACAGCTCCAATCCAAGGTCGCCGGCGATGGCTGCGTCACCCGCGGCAAAACGAAGGTCCACGGTCACGGTCACGACGACGTCCGCCGCGTCCGGACTCTGAACGCTCAGGAGGATGACCGGCGCCTGCTGAAGGTCCAGCATCCAGCCTGAGGGGACGAGGTTCGGGAGTGGACTGGTCACGACCAACGCTGGCTGGTCGGGGTTCTTATCCACCGTGACGCGCACGCCCCGACTCTCGAGCGCCGGCACGTACAGCTCGTACGCCCGATCGTCGAGCACATTGTCCTCGAGCCAAAGACCCTTGAGGCTCTGGGCGGGCGACACCGCTGCCACCAACCGAACGGCGTCGGCAACCACAAACCCGTCGGGGGCGGAACTGAGCGTCACCCCCAACGTGCCGCCATCGCTGTGGAACAGGCCGAGACTCTCCCACGGCCGGCCACCGAACAGTTCATGCCGGGGCTGCAGCCGCTGGTTCACAAGGCGGGATTGGCCGAGGACAGCATACAGTGCATGGCTCGAGCGACCGGCGTGCTCCGGCCACGTCACCAGGACTTCGTAGTCACCGGCAACAAGGGGCGCGAAGGTCCAGAACGCGTCATTTGTGTTCACACCGGCGGGCGCACTGAAGCGGTAATCCTGCTCGAACGCGCCGGCCACCGGCTGGAGATTGCCAAACCAGCCCCCCGCCGACTCCAAGTAAGCGGGATCACCGTCATCCGCCAGGTACTCTCCCGCCAGCGGGCCGATGTTCCGCAGCAGGTTGTCCCGCAAATCGAGGTACTCAAGCCGCCCCAACCCACCCAGTGAAGAAAGGTCCGTCAGACAGTGGGCCCGCAGGCTCAACCACCGCAAACCGTTCAGGTGCGCAACGGCCTCGAGGCCCGTCCGCGCCAGCTCCGAGCACAGCACAACGACGCCAGCGCCGGAGACCGATGCGCGGCTGCTCGCCGGCGCGCCGAGCACAAGCTGGCGTCCCCTCATGGCAGTCGCCTGCCCGGCTCGGTCGCCAGCCGCCGCACCAAAGCACGAGTCCACGAGGTTCGCCGCCATGCTCAACCCGTCCTGCAGAACCCTGAACCAATAAGCCGCCCCGGCATCGGTTCCCCCCGCATCTTCGCCCGGCGCCCCCGCCCAAAGACGGTCCCCCGACCAGCTGAGGGAGGCGCCGAACCGGTCGTTGGGCGGCTGGAACGGCCACTGCACGATCGGATCGCGCCGGGGATCCTCGATCACGAAGCTCGGGGTTGGACTGTCCGCCTCAAGGTCGTAGAGGTAAACCCGCCCGAGGGTGTGGTCGTAGTCGGGGTCGCCGACGCCGACGGCGCTTCCTTGGAGAGCAACGGCGCTCCCGTACGCACCGTGCTTGGGGTCGCCTGCGGTGTCCGCGCGCCAGAGCTCAGCCCCCGTGGATGCATCAAAGGCGTAGGCGCAGCCGCCACCGGCCGCCACCGGCGCGCCCACGACCACCACGCCCCTGTCAGCCGCCACCGCCGCGCCGAAGCGGTCACCGATGGCCCCCGATGGATTGGCGATCGTCCGCTCGATCGCTCCCGTGGCGCGGTTGAACAGATAAACGGCTCCTCGGCCGCCATCATCGCCAGGGGCGCTCACCACGAGGAGGGCGCCGCCAGCAGTCAAGGCAGTGCCGAATCCGCCGCCAACCGTGGGTGCCGGGCTCGAGAAAGCCATGCGAAGCTGGCCCGTCCGCCCCTCGAAGACGTAGACTCGACCACGGCCTGAACCTTCGCCCGGCGCGCCCACCACGAGGTCCGTGCCAATCGTCGCCAGCGCGGCTCCGAACCGGTCGCCGGGGTGCGGGTCGGGATTGGACAGACGCAGCAGGAGTTGACCGGTGCTCCCGTCCAGGACATAGACCGTTCCCGCCTGGGACACCGTTCCCGTCCCGGTCACCACCTGTTGCGCCGGGGCCCCGACGACCATCCGGTCCCCCAGAAACACCAGGGCATCGCCGTAGGCCGCCGCTTGCCCGCTCGCATCGGGATCGGTGAGAACCGCCGGTGACGTCAGTGCCGCCGAACGGTTGTCCGCACTGAGGAACTCGAGTTTCGTCAGACCCGACAGCGGGGTGAGGTCAAGGATCGGGTTGTTGTCCAGGCTCAGTCGCGTGAGGCTGCGGAGCGACGCCAGGGGAGCCAGGTCAACGATCCCATTGCGGTCGAGACCGAGGCACTCGAGTCGCGAAAGACCGATCGGGGCGCCCGTGGCACGATCGCGCCCCGCCCCGAGAGACATGAGGTCCTTGATGCCGTTCCCGGCCAGGTTGAGCTGACGCAGATTCGTGGCGTAACCCAGGCCGGTCAGGTCCGCAATGTCCGCGTCGGCGGCTTCGAGTCGGCTCAAGGTGTTGAGCGCGCTCGCCATGAGCGGTTCGTGCGACAGCGGGGTCCCGAGGAAGGACGTGGTCACCGGCAAGTCCAGGGCCTCGGACAGACAGGCGGCCAGCCGAGCATCGGGCACGTTCACCACCGGGTCGGCTGCGCGCGGTTGGATGCTGCTGTGGTCGTAGGCGGGCGGCGCCTGCCGATACTCGCCCGCCGCTGCGTCGAAGACCTCGAGGGTCTCGGCGATGAAAGCGTCCGCGCCGCTCCCGCCGACCAGTCGGTCCAGCTGCCGGCTCCCGATCAGGAGATCGTCTCCGTCACCGCCGTCGAGTTCGTCGCGGTCGCTCAAGGCGTGCGTCGCGCCGGATTCCGGTGCCACGATCTCGATCCGGAACGGCAACGGCTGCGTCCTGGCCGAGGCAACCGGGTCGAACACGCGCAGGAAGTAAGTGCCCGCCTTGAAGGCGCGGAGATCAAGGACCGACTGGCTCTCGGCCAACCGCCCGCCCTGGCTGTCGAACAAGTCGGCAAGAACCCCGTCTTGTTGTCCCACAGTGACCTGGAGTTGCGTTTGACCGCCAAACGCCGGCCGCAGCACGGCGAGGCTGCCCCCGCCCGACAGGCGGATTCGGAGGGTTGCACGGGTCCGGCCTTCCGCCATGGCCGACTTCAGGGCCGCCGTCAGGTCGACGGTGACCCTGCCGCTGGACGCGGGCAGTCGCAGTCGACCGGGCCCCACCGACCGGGCGGCGGTTCCCGACGCCGCGTCGTCCGCGGTGATCTCACCATCGCCTTCAGCATCCAGGAGTTCGATCGCGGCCGCAATCGAGGACGGACCGCTGGCGGCCACGTCCTGGGCAACCACGCCATCGGTCCAGCGGAGCCGCTGCTCCTGCAGGCTGTCCTCGACAAACAACAGACCGTCGAGCAGGGGCGTCAACGCGGCGACGTTCATCGACGCGCTGATGAGGTGGGCTCCCCACGGGTCGCCCGGATCCGTCGCCCACAACCCGTTGTTCTGCTCCGAGAGACTCGACGTCAGGAAAAGCCGCCCGCCCGCGATGGTGAAGTTGCCGGGCTCGGCAGTGAAATCGAGCATGGGTGTGAAGCTCGACCCGGCAAAGACCATGAGAAGGAACTGGCCGCTCGATGTCGCCGTGAAGTAGAGCCTTCCGTCCACGCCCGCAAGATGGCGCGGGTTCTGATAGAGGGACGGCAGCAGGCCGGCGGGCAACACCGCCTGTGAATCGCCTTCCATTCGATACAACGTCCAGGCGCTGGCCGTGGGGGCGTTCTTCGCAAAGAACCAGAGATCGCCCATGGCGACCGCCAAGGACGAGAGGACCGTCTTCGTCACCAGGACCGTTGCCGTGAGTTGGGCGTTGTCCACCCTCAGCAGGCTCTGGCTCAGCAGGGTCGCCTTGGTGAAATAGAGCCGGCTGCCGGAGGGCAGCAGGCTCTCGAACGAGCCCGCGGCACCGGACGTGTCAATCGCTTCCTGCGTGCCATCCGGCCGCAGCCGCCAGAGGGCCTCATCGAACGAAAGAAGATCCCTGGTCACGATGTACAGGACGCCGGCGGCGCTGACGAGTCGCTCAGGCCGGTCGCCAGCATCGAGGCGCACGACCTCAGCCCGCGCTCCCGCCACCCGCCACAACCGGCGATCCTCCGCCTCGCCTTCAGTGAAGTAGAGCGACCGTCCCGCGGCGGTCATGTTCGAGGGCGCTGCCGCCAGGACCACCGGTTGTGCGTCGGCGGTCGTGATGCGCGTGACGGTCGCGCCGTCGGTCTTCCACAGCGAGTAGGTGGCCGGCTCTCCCGCCGGACCCGCTTCCCGGAGCGTGAAATAAACCTGCCCGGCCACGGCGATGAGGTTCTCCGGGCGCGTGGCGAACGCGTGCACGGCCTGGCCCGAGACACCGGCCGCATGGACGCCCACCGTGCCGAGGTGGTGCTCGCCACTGCCGGGATCTTCGGCGGCAAAGAAGACAAGGTCTTCCGCGGCGGCCAGACCCGACACCCGATAGCCGGGTTCGGCGTCGCTGTAGTGCAGTTCGAGCTGCAGCGCCTGGATCACGTCGAGGTCGTCCAGATACGACAGCAGACCGGCCAGCTCGAATTCCAGAATCAGGCTCGATCCGCCCTGGCCATCCAGGATGAACCGTTCGCTGCTGCATTCGATGGTGCTGGTCTGACCTTGTGCGCTCACCAGGCCGTCGATGGGGTCGAGCCGCAGCAGGCGCTCGGCCTCGGCGGCAGTCAGGAGCTGCAACTGGCTGCCCGGCTGGCCGTCGCCCAGCGTGGTGAACTTGTACCACCGCTCGGCCTCGCCCATGCCGAGCGTGTAACGGCTGGCATCCAGCTCCCCGTCCTCGTTCAGATCCTGGTCGGCGAACACCGCCGGCTGTCCCGTGCCGCGGTCCGCGAGGTAATCGCCGCTGCCGGTGACGGTCAGATTCGTGAGCGTCTCGGCGTCGACGGCGGCCAGATCGACGCGCGGGGGGGCGCCGTAGAGCATGTACACCTTGCCGCACTGCCGCTTGACACCGCCGAGGAAGCCGTCGGCGCCGGCCGCCCCCACGAGAAGATCGTCGCACCGATCGCCGTTCGCCTCGAGTTGCGGCGTCGCGGGCAAGGAGCCGAACCGGTCGGTTTCGCCATCGCCGTCAAGGATTACGTCGGCCTGGCCCAGAGCGAGAACCCCGTTGTTCCGGTCAATCGACCAGAACACCCAGACGTGGCCGCGCTCGTCCCGGTTGAGGACGGCGTCCTGGGTGCTGGTGATCCATCCACCCGGCTCGCCGACGGCCAGGTCCATGCGCCCGTCCCCATTCCAATCGCCCGCCGTCACGCCCAGAACCCCGTGGTAGACGAGATCCGTCGGCAGGCCTGCGGCAGCGGCTCGACTGAGGGTGATATCCCCCAGGAGGGGCTGCCCGGCGTTGCCGCGCAGCTCGCCCGCGTACCGGGCCTGGCCGAAGAACACCAGCACGGAACCCACCGCGTCGGCACCGTCCTCGACGCTGCGGCCCAGGGCAAAGTCATCGTAGCCATCGCGATTGAGATCGCCCAGAGCGGCGACGCCATGGCCCAGGGCACTGTCGATGTAGCGGGCGTCTGCCCCGCCGCTCAGCTCGGTCGAGGACGCTTGGGCAAGAGCGCCGTTGCTCTTGCCCAAAACCAGGAACACACGGCCTGGCATGAGCCTGCTGATCGGGGACGGGGCGGTGTCGTAATCGGGCTGCGCCACCAACAGGTCCTCGAGACCGTCGCCGTTGACGTCGCCGGCGGCCGCCGACCCGAGGCGGTTCCCTTGCCCGGTGCTGGCCAGGGTCAAGTCGACCAGCACATCAACGTCCGGAGCGAGAAGCCGGACGGGCTTGTTGTTGTCGCTCTTTGACGAAGAGAGATCGGCGCCCGAGTAAACCCGGCCCACCGTGAATGAGGTCGCGTTCGACGGCACCGTCGAGCGGATCCACACCAGATCCGCCTGGCGATCCTCGTTGAACTTCAGCACGTGCACCAGCGGGTCGACGCCGCAGTCCGCATCCGACAACACCAGTTCCGTTCCGGCGCTCGGGATTGACCGCGGGAAGGCATCGATCCCGCCCCAGACGATGCTGACGATGGTGCTCGCCGCGGCCGCGTCATGCCGGACCAGGACGAGGTCGGTGACGCCGTCGCCGTCGATGTCTCCCTGGCGCTGCGCCGGCCGGCCAAGGACGGCCCCCTGGATCACCGCGGCTGCATGGCGGTCAACGGCCGCCTGGTCCGCCACGGTTGCCGGGCCCAGCAGGACGTAGCTGTTGACTGCGCCCGTGATGAGGAGGTCGCCCACGCCGTCCCCGTTGAAGTCGCCGATGCCCTGGGTGTCGGCGAGCGCTTCACCGGCGGCTGTGCCTTCGAGCAGGAACGCCTCGTCGAGCGAGCTCGATGGGCTGGACCAATCGAGCCCCGTGGGACTCGATGCAAGACCGGTACTGGGCGTTGCCGGCTCGAAGCGGTAAGCCTCCGGCACCTCGGCGGTCGACGGGGGCGTCGATGGCGTGGGGGGCGTCAGGCCTTGTCCGCGCCACAGGTGGGTCAGACCGCCCAAGGCGTCCGCTAGGGCAAGCTCATGGCCCCCGTTGCCGTCCAGATTGCCCGGGCTCCCGAACAGCAGCGGTTCGAGGCGGCTGCCGCTGAGAAGGGCGTATGCGGGCCGGCTGGACTCCAACACGAGATCCGGCTGGACCGACTTCAGGTCATTAGGCAATGCGGCCTCCGTCAGGAGGACCCAGGCAGTCTGGTGTGCCAGCAACGACCCGTCCTCAGCCAACGTGGGGCTCAGCTCGAGCTGCAGCGCACCCAGATCCGCATGGCCATCGCCGTTCACGTCGCCCAAGGCCACCAGGCCCCCGGGCGCCGCCCGGACGGCCAGCGATGCCGCCTCGGTCCCGCCCAGGATCAGCAGGCTCTCCAGCGGCCCCGAGATGATCAGGTCGTCCTGGGCATCACCGTTCACCCGGCCCGCCGCCTGGATCCGACAGCCCGACAAGGTCGACAGGTTGGGAATGTCAATCGTGGTGTCCGCTCGCGTCACGGTCCCAGCGAGACCGGCGACACCGGCCACGATGTAGGCCCTGACCTCGACGGTGTCACCTGACTCGATCGTGCCGAGCAAGGCGATGTCCGGCGGGCTGCCGGCAGCGCCCAGGACGTTCCCAACACCCGCCACACAAAGGCCCACGTTCCCGACCGGCACAGGTGCCCCGGGCCAAGGAGGCTGGTCCTGCAAGGCAAAGACGACATCCGCGTCGGCGACGGTCAGGTCGGGAACGCGAAGCACGACGTCGTCGATATAGAAGCCCTCGAAATCGTTGTAGAGACCGTCGACCGTGTCGAAGGTGAACTCGAACCGGACCTCGAGCCTCTTCCCGGCCGTCCACGGGACCGCCGAGGCCGGCACGATACCGACGGCCTTGCGCCACTCCCCGGTGGAGTCCACCAACAGCAACGATGTGCCGACCGGGAGCGCCCTCAAGGAAAGCGGCGCACCGAAACCGGAGCCTTGATCGAACGCCACCGTGACGCTGACCTCGTCGTACCCCGCCGTCTGCTCGGTCTCGAGGAAGTAGGCAAAAGAGAATTCGAGAGCCGCAGGCGCCGCCGCAAACACAATCGTCGGGCTCGAGACACGGCCGCGCGTGGCGAGCGAGCCGGCATGATACGTGCCATCGGCAGCGCCGAAGCAGAGGCTGCCGTCGCCGCTGTGACCGGGGTCCGAGCTGCGCCGGTCCGTGTGTTGCCAAAGGCCTTCGGCGTAGAAGGGTCCGGGCTTGGCGTTGTCGATGCTGAACCCATCGTAGGGGTCCGCGCCGCCGGCGCTTCGAAAGTCCGCGCGCAGGAACACCTCGCTCCACGATGCCGACCCATAGTACAAATACGCCTTGCCTGCCCCGGCATCGCCCACCAACAGATCGTCACAGCCCGCGGCGTCGTCGTCGAAATTGCCCACGCCCGCCGCGGACAGTGCCCCGGCGAATCCGCGAATGCCGCGATCGGCTTGAAGGAGAACATCGACCACCGCCGGCCACCGGGTGCGGCCGAACAGGAGGTAGACCCCGTGGTCCACCCCCGGGGAGCCGTCGGCACCGAATTCGTTGACAACCACGGCCAGGTCATCCAGGGACTGGCGGCCGCCGACGCGGTCGCCGTTCAGGTTGCCGCCGGCGACGAGCCGGCACTGACTGCCGGCGGCGGTGGCGGCCAGGAGCGGTGCCGGCAGCCGCAAGACCAGATCCGGTTCATCGTACGCGGCCTGGGACAACGCCGCGTCGCCGAACCAGACGTAAGCGTAACTCGAACCGGTGGGGTGATCGTCGACAGCGCCCACGAAATCGTCCCTGCCGTCGCCGTTGAGGTCGCCGAGCGGCATGATGACCGGCTGACTCGTCGCCGTTGGCGGCGGCACGTGGACATCGGCATGGGTGGCCGGGACATCGACGGTCTTGCCGCAGGCCAACGTGTCACTTGAGCCATCGGTCAACCCGAGCGCGTAGGCGCCCATCGCAGCCGCGAACCCCTCGGTCCGCAGGTTGATGACGTGCAGCAAGTAATACTCGGGCACGCCCGCGAACTGCTCGACGGGCAGGATCTGCAAGGCATCGCCAGTGTCCGCCCGGTTGGCAGCGGCGAACAGGTTGAGCCCGAAACCGGCGGCGCGGCCAGCCTCGAACAGCGCTTGTTCAGCCGGGTCGTCAAACGTCACCGTGATCATCTCCGAGGTCAGCCAGGCCGTCTCCGACACTCCAAAACGACTGAACGCCCCCGTCGCCGGCAGAATATACCAATCGCCGGCGTCCCCGGTGTGGAACGTCAGGCCGCCAACTCCCGCCGTCGCCAGGGCCTCCGTGTCCAGCAGCGCCGCGAACTGCACGTCGTCATTGAGTCCGGACGCCATGCCACGCGCCACGACTTCGTATCGGTCCGGATGCCAATCGTCGTTCCCCACGATGACATCGTCGCCGCCGCCGCCGGACAGGGTGTCGTCCCCTTCCCCACCAAAGAGGAAGTCATCGCCGGGCCCGCCCTCGATGACATCAGCCAGGGCGCCGCCATAGAGCTGGTCGATGCCGTCGCCACCCTGGATTTCGAGCGCGGCAATCCGGCCGCCCTGTTCGTAGTCGCCGGGGTCAATGCCCCACTCCGCGGTCGTGTTGGGGAAAGCAAACTCCGGGTTGCCATGGACCACATCGTTGCCCGCGAGGGTGTTGATGACGGTGTGCTCGACATCCTTGGCCTGGTAAAGCGCGTATGTCTGTTCGAACTGGCCGGTTACAGGGTCCGCCACGAATTGCTGGTTGGCGATATCCCACACGAGGCTCGTGAATTCGTACCGGTGCAGGATGCGGTTATAGCGAATCGCCACCTCGTCGGGCACGGGCCAGCCCAACCGATCCAGATCCCCGCCCAGGAACAGCACCCGGTCACTCCCCGGGCCGCCGTCGCAGTGGTCGGTCAGCGTCGGCACATACGTCTGCGTCCTGCCCTTGAGGAACGGCAGGCCGTCGGGAATCAACTGGAACGTGTCGTCGCCTCCCTCCCCAAAGAGCAGGTCGCTGGCTTGGCGATCGAGCCCGCCGCTGAGCACGTCGTTGCCCGGCCCTCCCAGCACCCAGTCCTCGGCCGGTCCGCCCATCAGGATGTCGTTGCCTTCGCCGCCCAGGAGGATGTCTTTGCGGGTGGGATTGGCGGCCGTCGCGAGGTCATAGGCGACAGCGACCTGGCCCGCCCCCGGCCGCAGGGTGAGATCGTAAGCCGTGGGCACGCCGTTGGCGGATTCGATCGCGATGAGATACGTCGAGGCCAATTCGAGGGTGAGCCCTCCGAGGTCAAGCACCGTGGCTCCGCGGCCGGTGAAATCGAGGACCATTGTGCCAACCTGGCCGCCAATGGCCGGCAGGATTTCATACGCGGCAGTCCGGCCGTCGCCGGCTATGCGCACCCAGTACTCGGCCCGGGGCAACCCCGCGAGGTCCACCAGGACGGAACCGCCGGTGCCCCCGCGGTTCGCCAACGGCACGCCGCCCACCTGGTCGAAGAGCGCCACATCGAGGGTCGCCGAACCCGCCATGCGCGCCACGGTGAACCCGCCCTCCGGCAACACCTGGCCGCCGGCGGAGTCCGGCCCGGTCGTCGCCGGATAGTCCAGGGTGAACTTGAACCAATCGATGTCGCTGGTCGGCGTGACGCGGTCAAACAACGTCAGGCCGTGAATGACGCCGAGGCTCCCGAAGCCCTCGATCGCAGTGGCCGTCTCCGGGGTGTCGTTGGGCTCCGTTCCTTGATCCAGCTGATCCGGGATGGCGTCCGCCCGACTGGCAGCAGGCTCGGCACGACGCAACAGGACAAGGCCGCTCTCGGTCACCCGCCAGAGTTCGATCCGCAGGCCGTCGTTGTCGCTGAGGCTCTGCAGGCTGATCTCCCCTCCCGTGAGCGCGTCGCCCGGGCGGAACAGGTACCAGTCAACATCCCGGGGGTTGTCCAGAGTCAAGCCGCGATAGACGACGCTTTGGGTCAATGGCCCGCCGGGCAACTCGAACGCGCGAGCCGCCTCGTCGTTGCGCGCGCGTTGCTCGGTCTGGTCGGGCAGCAGCGCGCTCCCGGACAGGATCTCGATGTCGTCGTCGCCGGGCCCCCCATCGACCCAGACGGTCGTCTGCACGGTCGGGCCCACAGTGACCTTGTCGTTGCCGGCCAGGGCATCGATCAAGACCACCATGAAATCCCCCTCGCCCGGGAGCAGGCCGCCGTTCAGTTCGATCTCGCGCATCCGGGCAGTGCGCACGTCCGGGTCGGGATCGCCGAGAGCCTCGACGTCGAATCGCAGGTCCTGCGCGTCCCAGATCAACTGCCCCTGGCTGTCGCGGGCCTCAAAGTCAAGGCGGATTTGGGCATCAAAGCTGAAGTTGCCGTGGCTGTTGGTGAGCCGCGTGATGAGATGATGGTCGGCGAGCAGGCCGGGTTCCGTCACGTAATCGATCGCAATCACGTCGTCGTTGTTGGAGCCGCTGTAGTACCACACCTTGTCGTTTTCCCGCGCAAAAGCCTTCCAAGCGTCGCCTGCCGCGCCGCCGTCAGCGTCCTCGAATCGGGAGCCGTCGCGTCGGTAGAGGGTGTTTTCGCCTTCGGCGCCATACAGGAAATCGACAGCGGTGCCTCCGTACAGCAAGTCATCGCCCGGCCCGCCGTGCATGCGGTTGAGACCGGTGTCCTCGAGGACATACTGACCGTCACCGTCGTTGTCATGCAGATTGCCGGTGGAATCCACAAAGACGCCGAACTGGCCGCCCGCATCCGGGTCCTGTGACCAGGCATGGAGCCGGTCGTCGCCTTCCTCGCCCAGGAGATCGTCGTTGCCTTGGCCGGCGTAGAGGGTGTCGTCGCCCGCGCCACCCCAGAGACGGTCGTCGCCGGCCAACCCGTACAGGGTGTCGTTGCCCTCGCCACCGCCAAGCTGGTCACGGCCCGCAGCGCCCCTCAGGACGTCTTGTCCCGGACCGCCTTCGAACACGCCGATCCAATCGTCGCTGCGCGCGATCAGCGGCGAGACATCAACGGCGTCGGTGCCCTCCTTGAATGCCAGCGTGTCGTCACCACCCAGGGCGGCAATCCGGAATTGCTCGATCACCGGGGCTCCGCTCGAATCGCGCCACCACACGGGGAAGGCGGCCGACGCAACGACCTGCGGACCCGTTGGCGTGTCGATCGCAATGTCGAACTGCACCGAGATCAGCGGCACGGCCCGCTGGGCTTCGGCGAAGTGTAACTCGGTCATCGTCGGGTTACCGGATGTCGTGGTCAGGACAAGCGAAGCCGCGCGGCCCTGGCCGACCGTGCGTAACGCCAGTTTCCGCCCGACCTGGGTTGCCTGCACGAGACCCTTCAATGCCGTTGCATCCAGCTCCCCGTTGAGCGCTTGAACCAGATCGGCGAGGCTGGTGCAGGCTGCGGTCTCGTCAGCAGTGAGCGTCACTTGCGCCGGCTGACCGGCGCCCAGTGTGAGAGCAAAAGTCGCGTCGGCCCCCAGCCGCCCGTTGAGGGGAGCGTCCTCCTGTCCCACCAGCGTCACGTCCGGCTCGCCCAGTTGGATCGTGTCATTAAAGTCCGATCCCAGCACCTGCAGGATGTCGGTGGCGTTGTCGTCCGGCACATCGTCGCGGCAGACATTGCCGAAGTGACCGTCGAACGCATCGCCCAACCGCTCGTAAAAGACAAAGGCACCCGTCTCGTCCTGGTACCCGGTGTCGAGGATGAAAACGTCAATCCACTCCCCGCCGTGGCATTGGTCGTGACCTTCCTGACCTTCAAGCCAATCCGAATCGGCACCGCCAAAGAGCGTGTCGTCACCTCCGCCGCCAAAGAGCATGTCCTCGCCGCCATCACCGTAAACCAGGTCGGCCCCTCCCGTGGTGGCGGCAGCCGGGTTGTCCGCGTAGTCAGGGCCCGCAAGGCGGTCGCCATAGATGTTCTCGTTGCCGGGGCCGCCACACAAGGTCTCCCGGCGCAGGTTGCCGTGGAGGAAGTCGCTGCCCGCGCCGCCGAACAGTTGATCGCCGATCTCACGGCTCTCGAGGATCGGATTGCTGGTGGGCGCAAACGCGTACAGGTAATCACGGCCGCCACCCCCCAACAGGCGCTGACCCTGCTGCACGTGCCGGCCAAAGGCGTCAATGTCGCCGTCGTCGCCATAAAGCCGGTCCTCGCCATGTCCGAACCCGTCGTCCGCCCCGTCATCGCCGTAGAGTTGGTCGATCCCCGAACCCCCTTCCAGGACGTCGTCCCTGTCGCCGCCCAACAACACATCCCGTCCGCTCCCACCCCGCAGGCCGTCATTGCCAGTGCCCCCGTCGAGATAGTCGTCGCCAGCCCCCCCCTCGATATCGTCCCCGTCGCCGCCCCCGAACAGCCAGTCACTCCCCTCGCCCCCGAGCAAGGTGTCGCCGCCGTCGCCCTGTTCACCGGGAATCGACTGACCGAACAGGGCCACGGGCGTCGTCCGAGGCGGGTCGAATCCGGTGGGATACAGTGCTTCGACAGCGTCCCATTGCGGTGGTTTTCCGAGGTTCTCCGGGTCGCGGAACATCCGTTCGCCCAGCGCCTCCTCGCCACCCCAGAGGATGTCGCTGCCCGGGCCCCCGTCCGCAACGTCGTCACCCCCGTTCCCGACGATCAGGTCGTCGCCGGCTCCGCCCGACAGGGTATCATCTCCCTCCTCGCCGTAAAGCCGGTCGTCGCCCTCGCCTCCGATCAGCGTGTCGGGCCTGCCACCGGCCGAGGTTTCAAGCTGCACCCGCTCGACCACGCCCGAGACGCTCAGCACCACGATGCCACTGTCGCCCAACAGGATGTCCGCTCCCAATCCGCCGTCGAGGACGTCACTGTCTTCAGTGCCGATGAGGACGTCGTCACCGTCATTCCCCCGGACAACGTCCTCCCCCGGGCCGCCGCAGGCCGTGTCCGATCCCGCCCCGCCTTCCAACACGTCATCGCCTTCGTTCCCTTCGATCGTGTCGTCACCGTCATTGCCGTAAACGATGTCATCCCCGCGCTCCCCATACACCGTGTCCGCCCCCGCGCCGCCGTAGACAAGATCGTTGCCCCCCGTCGCACCCGTCAGCACCACGGCCGTCACCAGTCCATTGCTCAGTGTGACAATCCCCGTGTCCCCCAACACCACGTCGTTCCCTTCGCCCGCGTTGATCGTGTCATCCCGCCCGCTGGTCTCGCCCGCCACCCCGCCGCCCAGAATCACATCGTCACCCGCGCCCCCCTCAATCGCATCCCCCGCGTCCTCACTTGCGTCCGTCGTCTCCACCCTGCTCACCCGACCGGTAAGACCGCTGAATGTGAAAACACCGTCGTCGCCCAGGATCACATCATGGCCCTCGCCGCCCTTGATCGTGTCCGCGCCGGGCCCGCCGGCCATGGCATCATCCCCACTCCCGCCATCCAAGACCGCGTCATCGCCATCCCCGCCGTACAACCGATCGTTCCCCTCTCCGCCCGCGATCGTGTCCCTGCCTTCGCCTCCCGCGATCGTGTCGTTGCCCCTGTCCCCCTCGAGAAGGTCATCACCCTCATCGCCCTCGAGCGTGTCGTTGCCGTCATTGCCGTAGACGGTGTCGTTTCCGCGTCCGCCATGGACCGTGTCCGCTCCCACGCCGCCGTAAATGAGATCGTTGCCCCCCATCTCACCCGTCAGCACCACCGCCGTCACCACCCCATTGCTCAAGGTGACCACCCCAGTGTCTCCCAACACCACGTCGTTCCCTTCGCCCGCATTGACCGTGTCGTCCCGTCCGCTCCCATCACTCGCGACCCCGCCGCCCACGATGACATCGTCACCCGCGCCCCCCTCAATGGCGTCCCCCGCGTCCCCGCTCGTGTCGCTTGTCTCCGCCCTTTCCACACGGCCCCCGCTGCCGCTGAACGTGAAAACACCGTCGTCCCCGAGAATCACGTCGTTGCCGTCGCCGCCCTCAATCGTGTCCGCCCCGGGCCCGCCCGCAATCGCATCATTCCCCGGCCCGCCCTCCAGCATCAGGTCATCGCCTTCCCCCCCGTACATCCGATCGTTCCCCTCACCCCCCGCGATCGTGTCCCTGCCCTCTCCGCCCGCGATCGTGTCGTCGCCGCCGTCGCCCTCGAGAACGTCATCGCCTTCGTTCCCTTCGATCGTGTCGTTGCCGTCATTGCCGTAAACGGTGTCGTTTCCGCGCCCGGCGTGGATCGTGTCCGCTCCCGCGCCGCCGCAAATGAGGTCGTTGCCCCCCTTCTCACCTGTCATCACCACCGCTGTCACCACTGCACTGCTCAGAGTCACAACCCCCGTGTCCCCCAGCACGACGTCATTTCCTTCCCCAGCATCGATGATGTCATCCCGCCCGCCCGTCTCTCCCGGCACGCCGCCGCCCACGAGCACATCGTCACCTGCGCCCCCCTCAATCGTGTCCCCCGCGCCGGCGCTCGGGTCAGTCGTCTCCACCCTCTCAACCCGATCGCCAAGAGCGCTGAATGTGAAGGTCCCGTCGTCCCCGAGGATCACGTCGTTGCCCTCGCCCCCCTCGATCGTGTCGGCCCCGGGACCGCCGGCAACCGCGTCCGCGCCTCCGTCGCCGCAGATCACATCCGCCCCTTCGCCGCCCTGCAGGAAGTCATTGCCTGCAGGGTCTTCGAGCCGGACGGTGGCATCCAGGGTGAGCGGATCGACCGCAAACGTGGAATCGCCCCAAACCCGATCGGCGCCGGCCGCACCGTCGATGACATCCGCGTCCGCGCCGCCCCCGAGGGTGTCATCGCCGGAACCGCCGAGCAGCGTATCGGCTCCGGGGCCACCATCCAGGATTACGCCGAACGTGCTCATCTGGGCGTCCAGGGTGTCACCGCCCTCCTGGCCGTGCACCAGGAGTGCGCCGATGCCGCTCGCCAGGTTGACCGTCACCTTGTCTGCTTTCGGGCCCGCATCGAGCGTCGTGAGCGCCCCGCCAAAGAGGCTCGAGACCGTGATGCGGTTTCCACTGTCGCCCACGGATCCACCGGCGATGCTGATTCCAAGACCAAAGCCGCCGCCGGTCGCCCCATAGCTGATGGGCGATTCCGTGAAACCAAGAACCTGGGAGGCAGTGATCTCCTTCGACTGATCCATCGAGGCCCCGTTTCCGGAATCGTCAATCCAAAGCCGGTTCCGCGCGCCGCTCCCCCCGTCGATCGTCAAAGCGCCCTTCAGGTCGGCAAGCGTTCGCGACGCGTTCGCCACCTCAATCGTGTCGTCGCCGGGGCCCGTATCAAGACGGGTCTCGGCGGAAGTGCCCTGGACCAGGACGCGATCGGCCTGCGCCCCGCAGTAAAGCCGGAGCCGCTCGACGCCCGAGTAATCGAGGGTAGCGCCGGTGGCCAGCATTCCTTCCAGCGTCGCGCCCGTCAGTGTGACGACCCGCCTTGCGTTCCCGGCGCGATCATCGATTTCGACCGTATCGATCGCCGTGTCGCTGTCGAGACCACCGTCCTTGCCGGCATCCAGCGTGATCTTGCCGCTGATTCCCTCGGTGCAACCAGCGCCGGTCTGAGCAACCGTGCGACCGAACATCACCAGGTCGTCCCCGGCGCCCGTGTTGATGTTCAACGTGGCCGCCGCCGACGCGCGCACGGTGATCGTGTCGCCCGCAGCCGCCCCCTTCGGATGGGCGCTGTCCGGTGCTTCATCACCGTTGAGAGTGATCGCCGCGCCTGGGTCGGCGCCTTCGAGCCTCAGCGTATCGGCGCCGCCCTGGCCGTTGACGATGGTGGTCGCGCCGGCGGAGGCGATGGTCACCGTGTCGTCGCCCGCCCCACACTCGAGTGTGGTTGTGGTCCCCGCGCCCGTGACGGTGCTCCGGAGCACAAAGGTGTCCCCGCCCCTGCCAAGCCTGATGTCGATCATTTCGAAGTCGCGATACTCGAGACCCATGGCCATGCCCAGGCCCGTGACGCCGTCGCGGGTCAGAACACCATCCGCCTGGGCGGTCGCGCACGCGCTGTTGTCCACCACCAACTGATCCGCGCCGCCCCCACCCCCATCGAGACTCAGCCGACCGGTCGATGACCCGCCCGCGATGGCACCAAGGCCCTCCGCGCCCCCGACTGTGATCGTGTCCGCCCCCTCCCCACCCCGGACCGCCACGGCCATCGTCACCGGTGTGCCCTCGATGTGAACCGCATCGTCACCGCCCTGCAAATCCACCTCGAGCGCCTCGATGCCCGAACCCCCTCCTGGGCTGTCGTACGTGAATCGCTGGGCACCGGCCTCGATCACGGTCGCCGTGACGGTCACCGTCTCGGCGCCTCCCCCGCCCAGCACGCGGGTGCTGTCCCTGTCCCACACGTTGCCGGTGTCGCGGATCTCCGCCTTGAGACTGGGCGGCTTCCCGGCCGCCGCCGGCGCCGGCCGCACCACGTACGTGTCGGATCCCCCGCCTCCGTCGAGAACAACCCCCTGGCTGGGCGTCGCCGAGACGCTAAACGTGTCGGCGCCCCTGCCGCTCCGGATCACGCCCGCCCGCGACGCCTCAACCCCGCTCTCCGTGATCTGGTTCGGCCCAAAAACGGCCTTCGTCCCGGCAACGTCCAGCGTCCAATCGGCGTTCACCGCGACTGCGGTGAGATCCCAGGTGTTCGTGCCCGCGCTTCCCCCGTCGACAATGGTGTCGATCCCCGAGCTCGACGCGAAGCGATACGTGTCATCCCCATCCCCACCCTTGAGCACGTCGTTCCCAGGACCGCCCTCGAGGGTGTCGGCGCCGTCCCCGCCCACGAGGGTGTCACGGCCTGAGCACCCAAGCAGCGCATCGCCCCCCAAGCCGCCTTCAAGGGTGTCGTTGCCCTCCCCTCCGTCGAGCCGGTCCGCGCCCGGTCCCCCGAATACGATGTCATCGCCGCCGTCGCCCAGAATGACATCGTCCTGGCTGCCGCCGTAAAGCGTGTCATTGCCGGGCCCGCCGTGAAGCTCGGCGGGCACGCTCCTGACGCCGCTCAGGTCAAGGGTGTCGTTCCCTTCGTCGCCATAAGCCAGAATCCGCTGGATGCCGTCGCGGGCGTACTTCTGCGGAGAGGTGCTGGTCACACCGAAGCCGCTCACGCAGAAGTAATCGCCGGACTCGGTCACCGTGAGCCTGTCATCGCCGTCGCTCAGGTCGCCCTGATACCGGCCGGCGGCGTGGCGTCCGCTGTTAAGCAACAGGACCTTCTCGGCATTCAACGTGGTGACCTGAGCCAGTACCGGCGGGCGCACGAAGGGGATGTCGAAGGCGTAGATCGTGCCGCGGCCGAATTCCCAGGACTTTTTGATCGAGGTGAGCGCGAGGTCGATCTCGACGTACGCGTTGAAGAACCAATCGATCGTGCCACGGACGTCGAAGACGGCCAGGGGATTGCCGGCATTGGCGTCCAGGTTGGCTTCCATCTCGCCCCACCGCACCTTGCCGTCGCGATTCGGATCGTTGAGATTGAAGAGGACGGTCGACTCGATGCCGCCTTCGGCGCCGACGCGCGCGACCTTGGCGCTGACCGCGGCTCCGGCGGCGATGCTCGCATCCAGCGAGGCTTCGGCGATGTCCTTGCCCTCGGATGCCTCGACGTCGCTCACGAAGAAGCCATCGACCAGGTCCAGGGGATTGTGACTCTGCCGGAACAACTCGACGCCGCGGGTGTCATACCCGATCGTCAGGTCCACACCGGCTTTGAACGTGCCCCGCAATGTGACCACCAGCGGCCCCCACAACGGGAACTCCTCGAAGTACTCGAACCTGAAACCCAACGCAGGCAGATGATACGTCATCAGGGTCACATCCGACTGGCCCAGCAGCAACTTGAACAGCGTCTCCGGCCGGAACACACGGATGTCCAGCTTGCCCTCGCCCTTGATGACCGATTGCACGAAGCTCCTGGCCGGGCCGTCCCCGCCCAACCCGCCAAGGTCGGGCGCCGGCCGATCCTCCGGTACCGCCGCGTTCCGAAGGTCGTCCTCCGACGCCGAACGCAGGTCCGCCAACAGACCGGGCTCCGCGGGGTCCTCGCCGCAGATCACCAGGCCCCCGAAGTTCACCACGAGGTTGCTTCCCTGGGCGTCGCGGGCGGCGTCCGTGACCAGTCGCAAGAGGCTGTAAACTTCGGCCACCGCATCCAGGAACGGTCCGATCCGGCCCGACGTGTCCAGCCGCTCAGCCAGGGTCTTCAGCGTGACGGCGGTGCCCGCAAGATCGGACAGGACGGGAATGCGCCGGTACAGCATGCCCGTCTCCTTGTCGAGGAGCCAGTCCAACGGCTCCAGCACCTCGCCAATCTGCCCCAGGACCGGCCCCGCAAAGTCGGAGATGAATGACCCCACGTCCAGACGGATGTCCCGCAAGCTGACTTCCGGCACCTTGCCCATCAGGGCAGTGCCGCTCGAGAGATCGGCCGTGAACAGGTCCCAGTCCACCACGAAATCGAAGCCCATCGACGGCAGCACGGCTGCAGACCCCACCAGCCTGCGGAAGTTGACGTTGACTCCCAAGCCCACATGGGCAAAACCGCTGGCGCTGGCTTCGATCAAGCCGCCCGCACGTCCTCCCGCCCCGCTCAGCTCCGCAGCGGTCAGCTTGCCGTCATGGTTCGGATCCACCAAGTCCACCGCGAACGCCAGCGCCAACCGCGTCCGGTCCGCGTCCGCACTCTGATCAACAACATCCACCGCGAGGAAGCCCAGCGTGCCCGTCGCCGCCACCGGCCGGCCGGGCGCGCTTCCCGCGAGTCGCGCACTCACGGCCACCGACAGTTCCTCCGGACTGGTCGTCACGAAGAAGAAGCCATTGTCCCGGTCGATCCCAAATCCGAATTCCAGCGACCATTGCACCACCAACTCGATTCCCGCATCGATGTCGAACCCCAGCGCCGGCAGCCCCAAGTCCAACCGAATCGGCTGGTCCCACACGTACTCCTGTCCCAGGCGCAACTCGTACTGCACACGGTCCCCCGCAACCGTCACCCCGATGTCTTCCCGCGTGGCGGGCCCGGTTCCGACGCGCTTCTGGAGGAGCCCCAACGCGCCGAACTGATCATCGAGTTGCTCTGCGCCCTGGCTGGCCGCGCCGAAGACATCGAACAACACGTCTCGAATCAACCCCTCGACGCCGGCACCGACCGACGTCATCCGCACTTTCAGCGGCGTCAGCAGCTCCTCACGAAATCGCTCGATGAACCGGCCCGCCTCGCCCAGGGAATTCCCGACCAGCGGCAACGAGCGGTCGAGCAACTCACGGTCCAGAGCGTCCTCGAGCAGGCCAAGCACCGAGTCCAAACCGCTCACCAGCAGGTCGGGATCGCTCAGCAGACTCGACAACGACGGCAGCGCCAGCCCGCTGAAATCGGGAGTGGCTACCGTCGTGGCATCGGACTCGCCCTTCAGAAACTCCGGCAGCTTGACGGTGGCCACCAGATCATTCGCGGCCTCGTCTCCCCCCAGGGGCATGGACTCGGTTGGGAAATAGAGCGGCAGAGTCGCCGTCGCCGTCCCCGCGGCCTCCCATCGGACGTCGCTCGTCTCGAACGCCTCGTCCAAGGCGTGCCGGCCGCTGGCGAGCGGTTCGAGATTCACCGTGATCGCGCCGTCCACCGACGCGCTGCCCTGCTTCACGAACATCCCAAAAGGCCCGATTTGTGCCGCGAAATTGACGTTGGGAGCGGCCACCGTGGCCTCAAACCTCACCGACGTGCCATCCCCGCCCGTGTACAGAAACGCCGCCGGGTCCCCGCCGAGGCTCAGGCCCATCACCAGACGCAACTCTCCCCGCATGTCCGCTACGAGCCTGCCCGAGGAGCCTGCCCCAATGAGGTGCCCTGAGTTGCCGGGAAGCTCCACACCCAAGCCCTGCAGGTCCAGATCGAACGGCACCGCCTCCTCAACGCCCGCCATGAACGCCAGCTCGATCCTCAATGCCGGCTCGCCGGCATCACCCGCCTCGTAGCGCAACATGACCTGATCCGACGGATCGCCCGCCGGCAGGCCCAAGCTCTCTTCCAGGTGCCGCTCGAGCGTCTGTAGCGTTGCCACCCGCCTCGCAGCGAGCCCCGCAAACGTCGCCGCGAAGCGTTCCCCCAAGTCCATGAACTCGCCCACGCTGCGGTTGATCAGGGGCAATGCCTTGCCCAGCGCCGCCACCAGCGGCGTGCCCGAACCCGCCCCGGTCAGACGGCTGAGAAAGCCCCCGACCGCGCCAAGCGCAGACTCCACGTCCGCTGCGTCAAGCCGGCGCATGCTCTCGACGGTGGCGGTCACGTCCGGGAGCCCCGTCACGGTGAGAGACGATGCGTCCGGCTGAAGCGGGTCGCTGTACCAATCGAGCGTGCTCGCCTCGATCCGGATCGTCACCGGCGCGGACAGCGTGATCGGCCCGGCTTCGGGGATCACGGCCAATGTCACGTCGACACCACCGCTCATCGTGGCCTTGACAACCCCCGTCTTCGCCTCCTGGTCGTAGCGCACGTTGCCCGCCCCCATCTCGCTGGTCAGCGTCGCCAGCGTCACCTTGCCGGCTCCGGTGGCGGGGTCGACGAGCGCCAGATCGATCGCCCCCTTGATTTCGGCGATGCTCGGCGGGTCGCCTGCGGTTTGCACCCCCAGAAAGCCCAGCGTCGCGGCGAGCGTCAGGTCGGATGCCGACAGCATCGCCGTCCCGCGGATCCGGGTGTCTTTCAGGAAGAGCTCGTCCGCATGCGACCGTTGTGTGGTCTCAAAGTCCAGGTCGAACCCCAGGTCGATCACCGCCCCGTTGCCGGCTTCCCGGCCAATGCGCAAGCCGAGTCTGCCCAGGGGATCCACCGTGCGGAAGGCGAGGCGATTGCCGCGTGCATCCACGCGATAGACCTCGACTCCGGCCTCGACCGACGGACTGCCCTTGACGGCCTGGTTGATGCCCGCATTCAAGTCCGCCAGCAGATCCTCGATGCCGGCGTTCTCGTCGGTCGCGGCCTTCGGAACCGTGATCTCATAAGCCAGGTCATCCAACTCGAGGGTGAACCGCGCGTCCGCCGTCAGCCGGCCGTCAAAACGGGTCGGCGCACTCAGCACGCCCATCTCCTGGTAGGCCGGATCCGCAAAGCTCGAAGTGACTTCCAGCCATTGGTCGACCACTCTCTCCACGCCGCTGGCCGGGTCGGGAACCACGGCCGGCCGCGCGCTCAGCGCAAGGCGTGTGCCCGTGAACTCGGCCTTGATCGCCCCCGCCGCCAATCCTGCGGCCGCCACCTGAACGTCGATCGCCGCCTGGACGTCCTCGACCAGATCGTCCATGCCCGCGTTCGTGCCGTCAGGTGCCACTTGGACCGAGAAAGCCGCCACCGGCGTCGGCCCTGTCGTGCCCTCCCGGTACAGCGTCACGCCGAAGTTGGCGGTTGCGGAAAGCCGGCCGTCGAGTTCGTGAGTGACGGGGTCCTCCGGCAGATTCGGTTGAAAGACGGGCGGCGATATCACGACCGGCTTGCCGGCGACCAGCTTGATGCCAAACGTCACATCGAGCGTGGCCCCCGCGCTCAACGATAACTGGGTGCCGGTCCGGACATTGCCGAAATCGCCCAGTCCAGCCCCGAACTCGAACTCCCGGACGCCGGCCGGAAACTCGTAGGCCAGGCCTTCGATCGTGAACGTCAAGTCGTGCGAATCCGGATCGTACGCGGCGCCAACAGGCAGGGTCAGGGCGCTGGCGAGACCGCGGGCCAATTCCTGGGCGGTGTGATACGTGGGCACGGGATTCCCCAGCGGATCCTCGGTCATCAGGCAATCCACCACCCGCTCCTCGAACACCCGGCCCAGGTCAAGGATATCCGCCAGGCTCGTGTCGGCCACCAGCGGCAGGCTCAGCCGCAGCAGTTCGCTGTTGGTCAGGCCCGCAACCCAGGCCCGCACCTGACCCAACATCCCCAGCAGCTCCGACGGAGTCGTGTTCGCGAAATCAAACAGGCACTGCGGCACCGTCACTTTCGCCGCTGCCCCGCTGAACACATCGTCAACCAGAAGACCGATCGCAACGTCCTCGAAGTGCGCCCTCGAGGCCTCGCTCAGGCCTTCCGGCACGACGCGCACCGGCAGGTCCGCCGCAACCTCGCTCGCCGTAACCTCGAGCTCATTCAACTCGCCCAGCACGCCCTCGAGTTCACTGGCCAGCACCCGCAACCCATCGGCGGCGGGGTCGAGAAAGTCGATCGACAGTCCGCACCGCAATTCAAGGAAACCTTCGTCGACGACGTTCGCCGGGTTGTCATCCGCGATTCCGTCCCCCACGCTGGCGGCGAGGAAGCCCAGGTCGATGGCCGCGTACAGCGCCGGTTCCGCAATCTCGCCCGACACATTCCAGTCCTCAACTTCGAGGAAGAGCGTGGGCGTCGCCTCGATCGTCAGGCCCAGAGTGAAGGCGGCTGCCATCTGGACCGTCAGGTCGACCTGCGCCCCGGCCGCGAACGACCAGCCGAGCAAGTCCGCTTCCGCACCAAAGTCCAACGTGAACGCCGTGGTGCGTCGCGCCCGATAGTCTAAACCGAACTCGAGTTCGGGAGTGCCGTCCGCACGGAAAACCAGAGCCACCGACACCTCCGCACCCAGCCAGACCTCGAGATCCCCCAGCCTGAGATCGCCGGACGCCCCCGGCGGAGCATGCTCGACACGATAGGCGGCATCCTCCCCGAAAAGACTGTTCAACTTCTCCCGAAGACCATCGGTGGTCCGAGGGCCGATCGGGGCGCAATAGTCCACAACCGCCTGACGGAGCTGCGCGATCGCCTCCCCGAGGTCCAGAGCGGTCCCCAGGCTGATTGGCGCCTTGCCATAACCCAGGCCGGTCTGGTCTTGGAAAATCAGCGGCAGCGCAACACCCAGTTTGTCGAACCGCGAAACCCCTGCCGCCCACTGCCCGAAGTCCTCCAACCCGTCGAGAAGGGCGGTCCTCAGCGCCGCGTCCAGCTCGATGTTGCCCCGCGTCAGGGCCTCGATGGCCTGGCCTGCATAGTCCAGCGTGCTCCCGTCGCTCCCCCGGAGAGGACCGCCGGCAGCCAGGGCGAGCGTCCCGGAGAACGCCTCGAAATCCAGGGTGTCGTTCCCCTCGCCCGCCGCCTCGCCAAGAACCGCCTCGCCCCAGCCGCTCCCGAATCGGTAGGCGTCGTCACCCTCGCCGCCTTGGAGCCGGATCGGGCGGAGCAGTCCGCTGTCCGCCTGATTGACGATCAGGGTGTCGTTCCCGGCACCCCCGTCGAGAAGGAGCGACTCGGTGGGACTGCGGAAGCGGATGCCCGGGCAGCCGTTCGTCCCATCGTCGTCAACGCGCGACTGGTCGTTGCCCTCGATGCCGTCATCCGCCAGCCGGAGAGTGTCTGCTCCCGCCGTTCCGGCGAACGTCCGACGGGCGGCGACACACGTGTCCGTCAGGGATTCGACCCCCTCATAACGCAAGGCAATGGCGTCGAACAGGACACGGCCCGCCCCGGCGCCCGTCCAGGAGTGCTCGACCGCCGTGAAGCTGCCGCCGGCGAGGATCATCGCATCCGTCCCGCCCTCGCCTCCGCTGAAACGCACCGGCGTCGCGAACGAAACAGTGTAATCCACCGTCAGCGTGTCCGCCTCAGCCGCCGCGCCGGTCACCACGACTTCGCTCGTCAGCGCAAGCGCCCGGCTGGCCACAACGCTGCCGCCGGCGTTGTTGTCCAGGATCTCGAGCGTCGTACCGTTGAGCCGCAGCGTCAGATCGTCGGCCACGCCATCACTCGGACAACTGTAGCTGAGCGGCACCGGATCGCCCCCGCCGTGGAGACGTGCCGCGTCGCGTGAGGACCCCTCTGTTCCCGGCGAAGAGCTGGGCACGCCGGGCAACCCCGCGTCGCTCTCACCCGCTTGCGCCGGCGCAAGATCCAGCGGCGCGACCGCCACACCGGAGAGAATGTCGATGCCGCCGCCCCCAGCACCGTACCCCGTCACGGATCCACCCCGCACCACACCCGCCAGATCCGGCGGGGATTCCCACAGCTCGCGCAACACCCCGGACGCAGTATCCGCGCACGCGCTGTCGGCGATCGGCGATTGCAGCCCCCCTTCGGAAAGCAGAACTCGAGATTCCAGGCCTTCCAGCTCGAACCCATGTCGGCCGCGCCTGGTCATGGCACTGTGCGACAGGTGGTACCGCCCCAACACTAGGCCTTTCCCCCAAGGTGTCAACCTCGCACGCTCCCCCCGGATCCTCGCCTAACGCCTGCGGCGCGAACGTGCGCCATCGGCTCCTGGTGGGTTTTCGCCTTGCAGGCGCGTGGGGTGTCGGCTCCGGGGTGGCCCGCCCGCAAGCGCGCGGCCTCTATAGGGTTTGGAGGGAATCGGCCCGCCCCGGGGGGGCGGGCTTTCCCAATCCGCGAAAACCCCGGACTGGGCGGCTCAAGGCGCCTGGTCAAGCCCAGGAGGTTGAGCCGCAAGGGACGCTCACGCGCGGATTGGGGGCCGTGGACTCGACTTGCCAGAGCCCGCCGCACGTCGTATCTGTTTCTTTGTCAACGGGCCAAGACCTTAACCGGAGCCAGGTACCCATGAGCGTGCGCGTTCGATTTGCCCCCAGTCCCACGGGTTTTCTGCACATTGGCGGCGCGCGAACCGCGCTCTTCAACTGGCTTTACGCGCGCCACATGGGAGGCAAGTTCATCCTCCGCATCGAGGATACCGACGCCGCCCGCAACACCCAGGAGGCCGTGGACGTCATCCTCAACGGCTTGCGGTGGCTGGGCGTGGATTGGGATGAAGGCCCGCTCACCAGTGACGCCACCGCCCCCTGCAAGGGCGACCGCGGACCGTACTATCAGTCCCAACGCCGCGATCACTACCAGCAACGCGTCGCCGCCCTCCTCTCCCGCGGCCTCGCTTATGAACAGGACGGCGCCGTCAAGTTCCGCATGAGCCGCGAGCCCATCGTCATCAAGGACCTCATCGTCGGCGCCGTACGCCGCGAGCTCACCGACCGCGAAGCCGCCGACCCCGATTTCGTCATCGTCCGCTCAGACGGCCAGCCGGTGTTCCACTTCGTCAACGTGGTCGATGACCTCGACATGGGCGTCACCCACGTCATGCGCGGCGAAGACCACCTCTCGAACACCGCCAAACACATCGCCCTCTTCCACGCCTTCGGTGTCAACCCGCCCCACTACGCCCATATCCCACTCATCCTGAACGCCGATGGCACCAAAATGAGCAAGCGCGACCAGGGCGCCTCCCTCCTCACGTACATCGAGGAAGGCTACGCGCCCGAGGCCGTCCTCAATTACCTCTGCCTCCTGGGTTGGTCCCCCAAAGACAACCGCGAGATCCTGTCGCTGAAGGAAATCATCGACCGCTTCGATCTCCCCCAGATCCTGCGCCACAATGCGCGCTTCGATATGGCCAAGCTGCAGTGGATGAACGGCGAGTACTTGCGCGGCCTCCCCGAGGACCGCTTCCACGAACTCTGCGTCCATACCCTCGCCAAGGCCGGCATCGACACCAACCGCTTCGACCTGCGCTACGTCAAGGCCGCCCTCGACACCTGCAAGGGCAAACTCAAGACGTTCTCCGAGCTGCCCGCTTACGCCGGGTTCTACTTCACGGATCTGCCCCCCTACGAACCCGAGGCCGCCGCGAAGGATTTCACGCCGGCAAACCGCCCCCGACTGGCCCGCCTCCGCGCGGGGTTCGCGACCATCCCACACTTCACGGCCGTCTCCCTCGAGGCCTGCCTCAAGAACCTCGCCGGCGAACTGGGCGTCAAGCCGGCCATCCTCGTTCATCCCACACGCCTCGCCTGCACCGGCAGCACCATCGGCCCCAGCCTCTATCACCTCCTGGAAGTGCTCGGCCGCGACAAGGTCCTCGAACGCCTCGACCTCGCGCTCGCGCGCATCCCCGCATCCACCTGAGACGGCCAGCCATCCCCCGCCGCCCGTGACAACGCGCTCCGTAATCCCGACAATCCTCGCGAGCCTCGGCCTTCTTTCAGCCCTGGCTGCCGATCCCGCTTCTGCGCTCATGAAACCCGTTCCATCCACCCCTTCCGCGATCGAGCTCGCCACGTTCGGCGGCGGCTGCTTCTGGTGCCTCGAAGCCGTCTTCGAGCGTCTCGAGGGCGTCACGTCCGTCACCAGCGGCTACTCCGGCGGCCACGATCCGAAACCCACCTACAAAAGCGTTTGCACCGGCGCCACCGGCCACGCTGAAGTCATCCAAATCGCCTTCAACCCGGCCCGCATCGCCTACAAGACCCTCCTCGACGTCTTCTGGGCCGCCCATGATCCCACCACCCTCAATCGCCAGGGACCTGATGTCGGCACCCAGTATCGTTCCGTGATCTTCTATCACTCGGACGCCCAGCGCCAGACGGCTGAACAATCCCGCGCGACCGCCGCAGCCCAGTTCAAACGGCCCATCGTCACCCGGATCGAACCCCTGGTCCGCTTTTTCCCCGCCGAGGGCTACCACCAGGATTACTTCAAAAACAACCCCAATTACCCCTATTGCCAGGTCGTCATCCGCCCGAAGCTCGAAAAGCTCGCGCCGAAACTGCGCACCCTGCCGTAGTGGGTTGCCGCTCGCCCAATTCCAATAGCCCCTTACATCCCGAGAATCCGCTTTCCTTCGGCGCTGATCATCGAGGGATGCCACGGGGGATCCCACACCAGCTCGACCCGCGACAGCCGCACCCCGGGAATCGTCAGCAGCTTGGCCTCGGCATCCCGGGCGATCAAGGGCCCCATGCTGCAACCGGGAGTCGTCAGCGTCATCTTGACGGTCACCGCATAACCACCGCCCACCGGCAGCGCGTCAACCGCCAAATCGTACACCAGTCCCAAATCCACGATGTTCACCGGGAGCTCCGGGTCGTAACACTCCCGCAACGCGGCCCACACGATCTGCTCGTCAACCCGTCCGGGCTCGGTCGCGGCCGGTGCCACGGACGCCGCGCCGGCCCCCGGAGGATCTCCCAGCGCTGCCACCCCTTGGCCCGCGATCGTGAACCGCCCCCCCAGCGCTTCCACCGTCACCACTCCCCCGAGTTCTTCGAGAATCTCGACCGGTGTGCCCGCCGGCAGGACCACCCGGTTCCCCGCCGGGACCTGGACCGCCTCGCAGTCCTTGTTGAGATCAACCCGCTTTGTCATCGCCATCACCCTTGCTGGATCGCCTTACGTTTGACCAAGTCGAGGACTCTACTCCCAGCCCCCTCGCTGGCGCAGCGGCTCGAGATCGGGATCGCGCCGGGCCCACGCCTGCAACCGTCCCGCCCCGTCCAGTTGAAAGGATCGCCTCAACAACTCCTGCGCTTCGTCCAACCGCCCCAGGTAACACGCGTAACAGGCCAGATCGTAATGCAGGGCGGAACTGAGCGGGAACCGCACCAGGCTCTCCTTCGCGCACCCGTACGCGTCCTCCATCCGCTTGAGGTAGTAATACGAGTTCGCCAGCCGAACCCACGTTTCCGCTTCCTCCGGTGCCGACACCGCCAGACGCTGCGCCACGTGCAGCGCCTCCTCACCCCGCTTCAGTTGGTGCAGCACATCCCACCGGACTCGCAGGACCTCGGAATGCTCCGCGCACTCGGCGCTCACCTTGGATAGTTCGCCCAAGGCTTCGGCCGCATCCCCCAGGGTCAACCATCCCTGGGCGGCCTTCACATGGTGACTGTCAGGAGGCTCAAGACCTTTCATGGACCCGCCCGATGAAAGCGCGGTCCGCTGCGGTTTTCAATCCTTTCCGCGTTGCCCCCCCCGCGAGCCCGCGAGCGGGCGGGCCGCCCCGGAGCCGACACCGCCCGCGCCGTTCAAGGCCGGAACCCACCCGCAGCCGATCGCAGACGTTCGCACCCCACGCGTTATCCGAGGATCCCGGCCCATGCTCGAAGCGTGACATCCGGTTGCGATGGGCTAAACTCCCACACCGGCTGCGCTCGGGCGCCCGCGCGGGGAGGGAACGGTTCCTCCCGCCTCGGCGACCCGCCCGGCAGCTGTGAGGACATGACGACATCAACGACACATTCTCCCATGCGCTCCGACATCATCAAACGAGGTTTTGAACGCGCCCCCCACCGCAGCCTCCTGCGCGCCACCGGTTCCATCGAGTCCGAAGCTGATTGGGACAAGCCCTTCGTGGCGATCTGCAACAGCTACACGGATTGCATCCCCGGCCACGCCCACCTCAATGAGGTCGGCCTGCTCATCAAACGCCTCGTCCGGGCCGCAGGCGGCGTCCCCTTCATCTTCAACACCATCGGCATCGATGACGGCATCGCCATGGGCCACGGCGGCATGAAGTTCTCGCTCCCTTCCCGCGAGCTCATCGCGGATTGCGTCGAGTCCATGGTCCAAGCCCACTGCTTCGACGGCATGATCTGCATCCCGAACTGCGACAAGATCGTGCCCGGCATGCTCATGGCCGCCATGCGCCTCAACCTGCCCACCCTCTTCGTCAGCGGCGGGCCCATGGCCGCCGGCATCGCCCGCACGCCCGCCAGCGAAACCGCCCCGGCCCCCCACCTCGAACCCGCCCTCGAGAAATCCGATCTCATCTCCGTCTTCAAAGGCGTCGGCGCCCTCAAGACCGGCCAGATCTCCGAGGACGACCTCCGGCGCCTCGAACAGAGCGCCTGCCCGACCTGCGGCTCCTGCTCCGGCATGTTCACCGCCAATTCGATGAACTGCCTCTGCGAGGCCCTCGGCATGGCCCTCCCCGGCAACGGCACCATTCTCGCCGTCTCGAAGGAACGCGAGGCGCTCTACGAATGGGCCGCTCGCCAGATTCTCCGGCTCATCGCAAACGACCTCAAGCCGCGCGACATCGCCACGCTCGAAGCGTTCGACAACGCCCTCGCCCTCGACGTCGCGATGGGCGGCTCCACCAATACCATCCTCCATACCCTCGCCATCGCCCGCGAAGCCGGCATCCCCTACGACATCGCCCGCATCGACGCCCTCTCGAAACGCGTCCCCTGCCTCTGCAAAGTCTCACCGTCCTCCGCCTACCACGTCCAGGATGTCCACCGCGCCGGCGGCATCCATACCATCCTCGGCGAGCTCAAACGAATGGGCGCGCTCACGCTCTCCTGCAAGACCGTCACCGGCAAAACCCTCGGCGAGAATATCGACGACTGGGATGTCCGCAGTCCAGCCTGCACCCCCTGGGCCCACGCCGCGCGCGTCTCCGGCGCCTCCGCCATCGTCCTCGACCCCGATGAACCGCTGGGCGCCGTCAAACGCACCGCCAGCGGCAACCTCGCCCCCATGCCCCTCCTGGCATTCCCCGCCGAACCGCGCGCCATTACCCTCTGGCGCCTGGCCGCCGCCCTGAACGCCGCCGACGCCGATGCCGCCGCGGCGGTGTTTGCCGAGGAGGCCGTGCTCCAGGTCGACGCCAGCCTCGCCTGGACGTCGCAGGCGGCCATCCGCGACGGCCTCCGCGCCAAGTTCGCCGAGTGGCAGGGCCGCGTCCGCGCCGAACTCGGCAGTCTCAAAGGCGTGCCGGTCCTGCTCATCAACCACTACCCCAAGGACAGTCCGAAAACCACAGCCTGCCTCCTCCGGGTCCCCCGCTATCGCCGGGGCAGCTGGACGATCGCAAAAGCCTACCACGAAGAGCGGCCCAGCGTCATCCGCTCGGCCCAGCGATGCCACCTCATGCCCCACGATCCCGTGTTCCGATTCGACGCCCGCGATTGCATCCGCACGCCCGCCACCGCCTACAGCGCCGACGGCGGCCTTGCGATCCTCTACGGCCAACTCGCCCCCGAGGGATGCGTGGTGAAAACCGCCGGGATCAGTGACGCCTTCAAGGCCTACTGCGGCGACGCCTTCGTGTTCGAGGGACCCTGCGTCATCTTCGAAAGCCAGGAGGACGCCTGCGCCGGCATCCTCGAAGGCAAGGTGGCCGCCGGCAATGTGGTCGTGATCCGCAATGAAGGACCGCGCGGCGGCCCCGGCATGCAGGAGATGCTCTCACCCACCAGCTACATCGTCGGCATGGGCCTCAGCGATCAGGTCGCCCTCATCACCGACGGCCGGTTCAGCGGCGGCACCGCCGGAGCCTGCATCGGCCATGTCTCCCCCGAGGCCGCCGAGGGCGGGCCCATCGCGCTGCTTCGCCAGGGCGACCGCCTGCGCATCGATTTCCCGAACCGGCGCATCGACATCCTGGTGCCCGAATCCGAGCTGGCCGCCCGCCGCCAGGCCTGGCGACCCGAGCGGCGTCCGCTCACCGGCTGGCTCGCCCGCTATCGGGAAATGGTCAGCAACGCCAGCCAAGGCGGGGTCCTCACCCTGTAGCCGCCCGCGGATCGGACTGAGGCGAGACGAGCCGGACAACCGCCTTGATCCCCAACCGCGAGGCAAACTCGGACTCGATCTCGAGCTGGAGTTGCTCGAGCGTGCCCACAAGATCATCGAAGATCCGCGTCGAGACCGTCAGCGACAGGATCACCTCGCTGCCGGTGATCTCGATCTGGACCGGGTGCCCCGCGGCTGACGTCTGGGCCAGCACATCCCGGATCTGCCGGTCGTAAATCGGCATCTCCTGCACGAGCACCTGGGAATCGCGCCGCGCGCCCGGTTCGAGAACGACAGTCGTCCGGCCGCACGGGCACTTCTCGCGCCGCAGGAGGCAGGAGACGCGCGTGGCATACCGAAGCAGCGGCGTTGCTTCCCGGGCCAGCGTCGTGATCACCAGCTCGCCATCCGCCACTTCCGCCAGAAACTGGTCCTCATTCAGGTGGAATCGGCCCTCCGGGCATTGGACACAGAACCCGGGATCCAGAACCTCGGCAATGCCGAAGTTGCCCTGAAGGCGGGCGAAGAGGCCGGACTGAAGCGCGCTCCGCTCGGCCTCCGGAACCGGCCGGGACAAGAGCACGGTCCGCAGATGGAGCGACTGCGGATCGATGCGACGCCGGTCCAGCAGGGCGACGAGGGCGGCGGCGTTGGTCGGCGTCGTCACCAGGACCGTGGGCCGGTAGTTCTCGAGCATCGCCAGTTGGTAATCGATGTGGAACGGATCCTCCGCAATCACCGACGCCTCGATCGTCTGGGCCCCGAGGACGTACCCCGAGTAACTGCCCGAAGCGCCGTTCCCCAGGTTGATCTGAATGACGTCGTTGGCCGTCACGCCCGTGGCCACCAACTGGCGCGCCACCAGCCTTCCCCACTGCCGGATGTCGTTCTGGGTATGGCCCATGACCAGCTGCCGGCCTTCCGGCCCAACCGCCGAGTGCAACCGGATCACCTCCCGGAGAGGCAGCGCGAACCGCCCGTAGGGAAAGCTGTCCGCCAAGTCCTCGGGTCGCGTCATGGGCAAACGAGACAGGTCATCCAACGACTCGACCCGCGTGTCGGCCAGCAGCTCCCGGTACCGGCGCACATTGCGCTTGAGCCGGACGAGCAGGGCCTGCAGACGTTCGAGCTGCAATTGCGCCATGGCCTCGCGCGGCATCGTCTCGTAGCGTGGCTCGAAAATGCTCATTCCCAAACCTCCTTGTAGCCCTTGCCCAGATAGGCGCGCCGGACCTCCGGGTTGCGACGGAGATCCGCGGTCTCCCCCTCGAGGATGATCTCGCCCGTCTCCATCACGTAGGCGCGATCGGCAACGCCCAGAGCGGCGGTGGCGTTCTGCTCGACCAGGAATACCGTCACGCCCTCCTCCTTCAGCCGGCGGATCACCTCGAACACCTCCTGCACCATCAACGGCGCAAGCCCCATCGACGGTTCATCCAGCAGAATGAAGCGCGGACGCGCCACCAGGGCCCGCCCCAGCGCCAGCATCTGCTGCTCACCGCCGGAGAGCGTGCCCGCCACCTGGCGCGCCCGCTCCCGCAACCGCGGGAACTTCTCGAGCACCTCCGCGATCACCATGCGACGATCCGGGTTGTGATACCCGCCCAGCAGCAGGTTCTCCCAGACGGTGAGATCGGTAAACAACTGCCTCCCCTCAGGGACCAACACCATGGCGTTGCTCACGTTCCGCCAGGGAGGCTGGCTGACCATGTCGTGGCCGTTGACGCGGATCTCGCCGCGCCACGGGGCCAGCAAGCCCGCCACGGAACGCAGCAGCGACGACTTCCCGGCGCCATTCGCGCCGATCAAGGTCACAATCTCCCCCGCGTCGACGTGCAGGCTCACCCCCTTCACCACCTCGAGGCTGCCATACCCGCACCGCAGGTTCTTAATCTGTAGCCACATGACGCTGTTCGCCCAGGTAAACCGCAATCACCTTCGGGTCGCGTTGGATCAAAGACGGCGGGCCCTCGGCAATCGGCGTGCCAAAGTGCAGGGCCAAAATGTCATCCGAAACCTCCATGACCAGCGACATGTCGTGCTCGACCAGCAACACCGTCACCCCCCGCTCCCGGATCGACCGAATCCTCCCCCCCAACGCCTCCGTCTCCCGCGTGTTCAGCCCGCTGGCCGGCTCGTCCAGAAGCAATAACTGCGGCTCCGTCGCCAGCGCCCGGGCCAACTCGACCATCCGCCGCTGCCCGAACGACAGCGCCCCCGCCGGCTCGTCCGCCCTGTCCGCCAACCCCACGTCCGCCAAATGCGCCCGCGCCGTCTCCCGGATCGCCCGTTCCTCCGCCCGCTGCCCGGGCAGCCGCAGCGCGCACCCCACAAGACCGCCGCGCGTCCGGACGTGCCGGCCCACCATGACGTTCTCCCAAACCGTCAGGTGCAGAAACAAACTCACGTTCTGAAACGTCCGCGACACGCCCAACCCCGCAATCCGGAACGGCGGCCACCCGGTGACATCCCGGTCCCGGAACCGGATCCGCCCCGCCGTGGGCGGCAGAATCCCCGAGATGACGTTGAACAGCGTCGTCTTCCCCGCGCCGTTCGGCCCGATCACCGCCTTGATCCGGCCCGGTTCCACCCCAAAGGAAATCCGGTCCAGCGCCACCAGGCCGCCGAAACACTGCCGCAGGCCGGACACTTCAAGCAGCGCCACGCCCGGCCTCCTTTCCCCCGCTCACTGAGCGCCACGCCCTGCGCATCGCTTCCCCCAGCGGCCGCAGCGGCCCTTCCGGCGCCAGGGCAATGATGACAATCAGCAACACGCCGAACACGGCATGGTCGTACGTCCCAAAATAGCCCCGCAACGAGAGAAAATTCAGCGCCGTGCTCACCAGCAGCGTCCCCCACAGGTTGGCCATCCCCCCGGCCGCCACCAGCGCCACGTAGCGCACCGACTTGAGCGCGCTGGCCTCCGACGGACCGATGCCCTGGTTGTAGTGGGTCAGGAAGCTCCCCGCAGCCGCCGCAAGCACCGCACTGACCACAAACGCCTGCAGCTTCACCCGTGCCGTGTTCACCCCCATCGCGTTCGCCGCCGTCTCCCGATCGTGAATCGCGCGCAATGCCCGGCCCACCCTCGATCCGACAATGTTCTGCAGCAGGACCACAACCCCCAGGGCCAGCGCCCACGCAAGGTAATAGTTCGACACCCGCACCCCGCTCCGCCCGCTCACGCTCAACCCAAAGCCCAACGACCACTCCGGCACGCCGGTGATCCCGTCCGCCGCCCCCAAAAGCCGGTTCCCCAACACGATCCGATACACAATCAGCCCAAACCCGAGCGTGGCCATCGCCAAATACAAGCCCTTCAACCGCAGGGACGGAAACCCGATCACCACCGCCACCCCGCCCGTCACCGCCAAAGCTGCCCCGAACGCCGCCCACGGCGCCACCGTCAGCAAATCGCCCACCTCGTACAGGTTCGGCCGAACCACCAGCACCCCCATCCCCTCCAGCCACCGCACCCAACCCGCCGTCTTCCACGCCGCAAGATCATGCGTCGTCAGCAACGCCGAAATGTAGCCGCCCATCGCGAAAAAAGCGCCGTGCCCGAGCGAGATCTGACCCGCATACCCCATCACCAGCGACAAACCCACCGCCACGACGGCGTAGTAGACCGCCATCGTCATCTGCGTCAGGTAATAGGACTTCCCCGCAGCGGCGGTCGCGAGCTGAAAACCGATCACGGTGGCCACAACCACCGGCAGCGGATGAAGCCAGCGCGGTTTCATTCCTCATGCCTCGCGCACCGCCGTCCCTGACGGCCGCCCCAGCAGCCCGTGCGGCCGCAGAAACAGCACCAGCAACAGCACCGCAAACGCCGATACATCCTTGAACGCGGACGGCACCAGGCTGACGCTGAACGCTTCAAGCAGCCCCACCAACAGCCCCCCCACCACCGCCGCCATCGGGTTCCCCAACCCCCCCAGGATCGCCGCCGCAAACCCCTTGATCGCCAGCTCCGGCCCCATGTCGTAGTGCGTCATCGCAATCGGCGAAATCACGCACCCCGCCAGCGCCCCCAAACCCGCGCTCAGCCCGAACGCCAGCGTCCGCATCGTCCTGATGTTGATTCCGACCAGCATCGCCGCCTCCGGATTCGACGAGCACGCCCGCATCGCCCGTCCGCTCAGCGTGCAGCGCGTGAACCCCTGAAGCAACGCCACCCCCAGCGCCACCGTCCCCAGCACCCAAAACACCTGGGGCGAAAGCGATGCCCCCGCCACGGTCACCGACGACACCTCGTTCCCCGTGAAATACGGCAGCGACCGGACCTTCTCGTCCCAGAGGTGCAACGCCGCTTCCTGGATGAGGATCGACACGCCGATGGTGATGATCACCAGGTGCAGCACCGAGTGGGACCGCAACCGCCGGAAAAGAGCCACCTCGAGCAGACACCCGCAGCAGGCGACCACACCCACCGCCACCATCACCGCCAGCGGAAGCGGCATCAGCGGCATCAGGCTGATCGCCACCATCCCGCCCAGCATCACGAACTCCCCCTGGGCAAAATTCAACACCCCGGTGGCGCTGTAGATCAGGTTGAACCCGATCGCTACCACCGCATACACGCTCCCCACGGTCACCCCGGAGAACAGGTACTGCAGGAATTGCGACAATCCTTCCCTCCCGCGCCCAAACGCCCGAGAGTCTTTCCCGTCAAGGACGGACCCGGGTCCGCCCGCCACCTTACTTGCGGTAGATCGTGAATTTTCCGTCCTTCACCGTCAACATCTCGAAGGCATCGAGATCGAGGCCGGTGTGATCCGTGGCTGAAAAATTGAAGACGCCCGTGATCGCGGCGAACCCCGTCAAACCCTCGATCGCGTCCCGGACCTTTTCGCGGTCGGTCGAACCAGCGCGGCGAATGCCCTCGACCACGATCGCAAGCGCGTCATACGCATACCCGCCGAACGCGCTGGCGTCCTCCTTGAACTGGCTCTCGTAGTCCTTCTTGTACCGGGCCAGAATCGCCTTCTGCGGATGGCTCTCGGGCAGTTCGTCGACCACCAGCAACCGGCTCCCGGGGAAGAGGATGCCTTCCGCCGCCACCCCCGCCTGCTCGGCGTACTTCCGGTTGCCAAACCCATGGCTCTGATACAGCGGCACGTTCAGGCCGATCTGCTTCATGTTCTTCGCCACAATCGACTGCGCCGGCACGATCGACCAGTTCACAACCGCCTGCACCCCGGGGGTCCCCTTCACCTTCGTCAGCACGTCCGTGAGATCCGTCGCCTGCTTGTCGTAAACCTCGTTGGCGAGAATCGTGATCCCGTGCTCGACCGCCAAATCCTCCAACTGCTTCTTGCCCGCACTGCCAAAACCATCATTGCCGCTTAACACCGCAATCTTGGTGATGCCCGCGTCCTTCATCGTCCGGTAGATCCAAATCACCGCCTGGCTGTCCTTCTGCGGCGTCTTGAACACGTACCGCGCCAGCGGCTTGACGATCGTCTCCGCCGCCGCACACGAAACCAGGATCATCCGGTTCTCCTCGCAGATCGGCTTGATCAACATCGTCTCCCCGCTCGTCGACGGCCCCAGGATCGCCAGAACCTGCTCCTCCTCGATCAACTGCCGGACAAAAGACACCGCCTTCTCCGGGCTGCCCCCGCTGTCCTTCAAAACCAACGCGATCTTCCGCCCCAGCACCCCCCCCTCCGCGTTGATCCGGTCGACCAGCATCTGGGCTGTCTTCGCCTCCGGCGCCCCCAGCGCCGCCGCCGGACCGGTCTGCGCAAAGATCGCCCCGATCTTGATCGGCCGGGAATCGGCCGCCGCCGCCGTCAGATTGAACAACCCAATCAAACCGGCCGCCACGCTCAGCAATGCAAGAACTCGTTTCATGGTGTCGTCTCGTTCCGCCAGTCCACGTGCCACACCGCCCCCCGGGAAACCCCCGGGCCGGATCCAACCGCTGGCTTCACTAATGAGACTCATACGCACGTCCGTTCCTGTCAACCGCGAATCCCCCGCCCCAATGCGCGCGTAAGCTGCCCATCGCCTATCCGCCGGCCTTCTGCGTGGCGTGGCGGACCAACCCCTTCTCGTCCTTGTCCAAGGGTGGCCAAACGCGCAACCCGGCCGCTCCCGCCAACGGGCGCTGGCGCGAATTCCGGTCGTAGGACAGAAACCAGGTGGCTCCCATCGCCAGCGCTGCAGCAACCAGGACGAGGTCTTGTCCCCCGGGACGGAGGATGCGCGCGAACCGCCGGGCCAGGCTTTCCGCTCGCTGGAACGTATCGGGCCAGTCCACGGATTCGAGTCGCAACCGCAACCCCTCGTTCAAGTCGTCCTCGAACCGCTTCGCGGCAGTAGACTCGGGTCTTCGCAACAGGACATTCAACACTTCGATGCGGCAAGGTTCCGATACCGCAACGACCTTCTGGTCGTCCTCAAGATACTCCCGGATCGCATCCGCTTCCTCCTCTTGCCTCAGCGGGTCGTACAGCCGGACGAGAAAGCTGGAATCACCGCAGAACCTCATGCCAGGCTCCCCATAGCGATTTCACGCGCAAGCACGCGCCGACGGTCTGCTTCCAGTTCCTCCACAAAGCCGCCGCCTCCGTCCCTTTGTTTCTTGAGCCAATCGAAGTGCGCTTTCCAGTCGGGCTTTCGCTCCGGCGGCGGCACCGTGTGCGTCAGGTAGCCGATCGCTTTGCCGTTCCGCCGCAACTCGAAGGTCTCACCCCGTTCCAGCGCGTCCAGCACGCCTGCGGTCCTCCGATTCAACTCACGCACCGTCAGCGTTCTCATGTCTGACAATGTATGCCTGACCCCACGCCCTGACAAGCGACATCCGCCTTGCCTTCGCCCCCCTGTCCGGGCACATTGCGGCCACGACGAAAGCACCTTCGCGCATCGGCAGATCGGCAGTCTTCTGCATGACCGTGGTCACGCTCATCGCCGGCTGCGGCGGCGCTCCGGATCAAACCCCGCCGGAAACTCCGAGAGCGCACGGCGCCTGGCAATCGGCCTACGTCCCCAGCAACGGTATCCGCCTGCACTACTGGCGGACGGGGGGAACAGCCAAGCCCGCCCTGGTGCTGGCGCACGGCATCACGGACTACGGCCTGAACTGGGCGTCGCTCGCGGAACGGTTTGAGGGTGAATACGACATCATCATGTACGATGCCCGCGGGCATGGATACTCCGACAAACCCGACGGACCGTACGACCTGGCCACGCACGTCGCGGACCTGGTGGGCCTCATTCGCGGCCTCGGCATCGACAAACCGGTGCTGATGGGACACTCCATGGGCGGAGCGACGGTCGCGCTGGCGGCTGCCACCTTCCCCGACCTGGCGCGCGCCGTCATCCTCGAGGATCCCGCCGACATGCTGGCGCGGTTCGAACCGCTGCGCGAGGCGGTCATTCCCGACTGGAAGAAGCAGATCAGGGCCGACCGGCGGGCGGGCATGGCCAGGCTCATGGCCCACGCCCGCAGCACGCGACACCCCGGCTGGCAGGACCGCGATTACATGCTCTGGGCGGAGTCGAAGCTGCTCGTGAACCCCAACGTGGTGGATATCCTCCACGGCGACGGATTCGGCGATGCCAGTGTGACCTATCCCAAGCTCCAGGTCCCGACCCTGATCCTCAAGGCTGACGCCAACGCCGAAAGCCGAAAGAAACACCTCGCCATGGCGGATCTCTTGCCCAAGGGGAAACTGGTCCACATCGACGGCGCCGGACACGTGATACGCAACGACAAGCCGGCGGAGACCGAGCGCGCCATCCGGGCCTTCCTCTCCGGATTGTAGGCTCAGGGACGACGTTCCATGCCCGCCGTCGGCGTCCCCAGCGAGCAGAGGGAGAGGACCTTGATCTCCGTGACCCGGAAGAGCGGCCTGCCCGGCCTCTCCGACGTGTAGAACTCACGCGCCCCATGGCGGAGGGCCGCCGCGATTTGCAGGGCATCCGCGCCGGCCAGACCATAGCGCGCCGCCAAGCCTTCCGCCTCGCTTCCCAGCTCCTCGCTGAGCGGTTCGGAGGCGATGGTGTCCGCAAAGTGGCTCTCGTAAAAAGCCACCTCGCGCCGGCGCTTCTCGAAGCGCGGCTTCGGGAGCAGTTCGAGGCGGACCATCTGAGAAGTCACAAACTCGCGGGTGTCGTCGGCCATGACCGAGAGCGCCGCGGCGGCCAGCTCCTCACCCCGCCAGGCTGCCAGCAGCACGCCGGTGTCGAGAAACGTCTTCACGCAAACCTCCCCCGGCGTTCCTGCAGCTCGCGCCGCAGCGCTTCCTCCCCCAGCAGCGGGAACCGCTCGGCCTCGCCCCGCTTCAGCAAGGCGGCCAACCGCCGCCCCCGCCGGCCCTCGGCCCTCCACTCGAGGGGCCGCTGCCGCGCCAGCTTCTCCTCCAAGGCCCGCACAATGAAACCGCTGCGCCCGCTGCCCGCCCTGGGAATACGCTCCAGGATGCGTGCCGGAATCTTGACACTCACCGTCGTAGTCATACCCCATGGTAATACCCAACGTCCCCCTCGGCTGTCAACGCTGGTGTTGAAATCGTTCCAGCAAGCTACAACCCCGCCCCTCCACAAGCAGCGACGCGGCCACCGCAACAATCCCCGCCGCCAGAGCCGTCTGCGGCCTGGGGAAATGGGGTCCGCCTGCGGCGAACAGCAGTTCGCGAACGCCGACTCCTGGATCGAGTCCGCGCGCCGGTTCTTCCCTCCCCCTGCGACTGCGGAGCGGGGGGGGATCGAGGGAGAGGGGTACCCCGCTCGCGGACTGACACAGGCCCCTCCTCTCCCCGGCCCTCGCCTCCCGTTGCCGGGAGGCGAGGGAGACACCATGTTGGCAGATATTGTTTTCTGACAAGGACTCTAAGGCGCGGGGCTCGTGCCCGCCACCTCGCCAACGGCCACCGCGAGGGTCTGGCTGAGCTGCGCGATCAGATGGCTGATGGCCCTGGCCACAGCCGCCGGCTCGGCGTGAGGCGCCGCGGCGGTGTTGGATAGGCTGGCTTCACCGCTCTTCAACACCGTGCCTGATTCCGTGGATTCAATCTGCCAGCGGGCAACCAGCGCGCCACGGCCCTGGGTGTCCACGTCCAGTCGATCGACTCTGACCTGGACTGCGAACGCCACCTCGCCGGGCTGCCATGGAGCCAGCCGAACGCGGTGGGCGGGGAGCTGCGCGGCAAGATCGGCGGCCAGAGTCCGCTGGAACGACGTGTCAAGCCGCTCCGCCCAGAGCGCGTTCTCGAGATACTCGATCTCGTTTTCACTTCTCCGCACCGCCATCGGGCCCTTCAACAGATACTCGGGCAGGGTGACCCGCCGGATCCCCACCGCCCGTTGGCCGGTGGTATCGCCACGGCTCTCCGCCGTCACCGGAGTCAGGACGAAGCGCCGGGTCGTGACGCTGGCCGGCTTGAACAGACAGCCGGCGAGGAGTGCGCACGCGGCGCTGACTCCCAGGAACCCGACGAGGGTGTGGCGCGTCTTCATGGTTGGGGCTGGATGATCCGCTTGCCGCTGATGAGGGCATTCGGATGGTGCTGCAGGAATTCCGCGAGCTCGCCCACGGCCCGGGCCGCGCTGCTGAGTTCGCTGAGGGCAACGGCGAGATTCTCCTGCAAGGGTGAATCCGGTGCCGCCCATCCGCTCAGCTGCTCGACCCCCCGGCGCATGGCGAGGAGCGTCTGTTGCGCCGTCGCCAGCGTCTGGGTCAGGCTGTCGGCAACCGGGTCGACGCGGCCCTCGACCTTGCTGACCAGTTCGCGCGTGGCTTCGAGCGTCAAGCGCAGTGCGGCCAGGGAGTTGGTCCAGTCGGGAGAATCCACCACGCGGTTCATGGAAGCGACCAGATTCGTCACGCCCTGGTTCCATTGCCGGACGTCCAGTTCGCTGACCACGGTCTCGATCCGGCTCAGCAGCGAGTTCAACTTGTCCGAGATCCCCTCGATGTCGAGGTTGGCCAGATTCGCCACGAGCTGCTGAATCGACGTGGGCATCGTGGGAATCTCGGGATACTCCTCGACCACTTGGTGGTACACGGGCGGAGGCGCATTGGGCACAATCTGAAGCTCAACGTACAGCACTCCCGTCACCAGGCTTTCGGCATCCAGTTTGCCCCGCAAACCCCGCCCGATCAGCTCCTCAAACCGGGTTCGATCGGCGAAATCCAGTCGCCGGTCCGACCGCGCGCGCAACAGCTGCGCATTTCGGCGAAATCGGACACGCGTTTCGGAAAATATTCGGACAGCCTTTTCGGGCTCGATTCGGACAGTTTCCGGAGCGGAGCGACGCCTGAGTCGAAGTTCTAATCTACTGTCCGAATTGAGGTCAAGTTTTG
>JAKQDD010000138.1 GCA_029556615.1 Verrucomicrobiota bacterium
CTGGGGTTTTGTGATGCCCTCAGAGCTTGCGACCGCCATGTAGCAAGGTCGCACCGTTCAACCGCCGGATGCGGAAAACCGCACGTCCGGTGGTGTGGGAGGGTGCCGGGGCGCAATCCCCGGCACCCGACCCGATCAAAAACTGGCGTTCGCGCCAACCGCCCTTCGTCCCGCGCGAGAGCGTCGTGGAGTGCGGTGCCGCGCTCCAAGCGGCACCGCTTTCGGGCGGGCGAGGGGGGATCCTGCACTGCCGTCCCAAATCCGCGCGCAAGCGTCCCTTGCGGCTGAACCTCCTGGGCTGGACCAAGCGCCTTGAATGGCGCGGGCGGTGTCGGCTCCGGGGTGCCGTTCGGGGTTGACCCCAACCCTTGCCGCCCACCACCATCCTTCGCATGCGAATTCTCGTCACTGGCGGCGCCGGCTTTCTCGGATCCCACCTCGTGGACCGGTTGATGGAACTGGACCACGACGTGCTTTGCCTCGATAATTACTACACCGGCACGAAGCGCAATCTCAGCCATTGGCTGGGCCATCCCCGCCTCGAACTGATCCGGCACGACATCACGGAGCCGATTCGCCTCGAGGTCGACCAGGTCTATCACCTCGCGTGTCCCGCCTCGCCCGTCCACTACCAGTTCAACTCGATCAAGACCGTGAAGACCAACGTGCTCGGGACCCTCAACATGCTGGGACTCGCCAAACGCGTCCGCGCCCGCTTCCTCCTCGCCTCGACCTCCGAGGTTTACGGCGATCCCGAGGTCCACCCCCAGACGGAGGACTATCGCGGCAACGTCAACTGCACCGGGATCCGCTCCTGCTACGACGAAGGCAAGCGCATGGCGGAAACGCTGACCTATGACTACCATCGGGCCCACGGACTCGATGTCCGCGTCGTGCGCATCTTCAACACGTACGGCCCGCGGATGCTTCCCAACGACGGACGGGTCGTCAGCAACTTCATCGTTCAGGCGCTCCGGGGCCAAGCGCTCACGATCTACGGCGATGGCTCCCAAACCCGCAGCTTCTGCTACGTCTCCGACCTCATCGAAGGGCTCCTCCGCTTGATGGCCAGCAACCACACCGAGCCGGTCAACATCGGTAACCCCAGGGAATACACCATCCTCGAGCTCGCCCAGGCGATCCAACAGCGGATCAACCCCGGAGCCGAACTCGAGTTCAAACCCCTGCCGCAGGATGATCCCCGACAGCGTCAGCCGGACATCGCCCGTGCCCGCGACTGGCTTGGCTGGGAGCCCACCGTCCCCCTGGACGAAGGCCTGAGCCGCACCATCGATTACTTTCGCGAGCGCCTTGACGCCGCCTGACCGCTGCTCGGCGACTTTTTTGACTTCCGGCGCGACCTGTGTCTTACTCGGACTTGTGATTACGCTACAACGGCGCCGGTGAGCGGTTCGTTCCCGCCATACGAAGGTCTTTCATGAAAGCATTCACGGATCATTCTCGATTTGGAACACCTCCGCAGGCCCGCCCCCATGACGTGGCCTGCACCCACCGAGGCCGCGGAAACGGAACACCGAGCTGCTGCCGGCACCTCGGTCGCCCCGGGCTCGCGCTAGCTCTGCTGGCTTTTCTGGCGGGGATTGGGCCCTTGGGACGGGCCGAGGGAACGCCAGCGACGCTGCTCGAGGAGGCTTTCCCCGAGGTATATGCCCGGCACGTTGGACTCCAGAGCGCCGGGGAACCCGTCCCCATAGCGCCGCTATCAGCCCGCACGTGGGGGAACCCCAACCGGGTCCAGGTCGTCTTCTCCGCCGCCGTTTCCCCCGCGACGGCGACGAACAAGGCCAACTACACGATCAGCCCGTCCGTGTCGGTGGCCAACGCCGAGTTGGGAGCCGACCCGTACACGGTTGTTCTGACCACGGGCGCGCTATCCGATGCCGTGCAGCACACGCTGACGGTCAAGAACGTGCAGGACCTGGTTCTCCCACCCCACACCGTGCCCGCCAACCTCCCGGTGCCCATCCTCAAAGCCCAGGGCCTCATCACGCGGCACGTTTTCACTGGTATCCAGGGCAACTGGCTCAACAGCCTGACGAACGATGCCCGGTTCCCGGACAACCCCACGTACGGCGATTGGCCGGCCAGTCTCGAGGCGCCCGTCAACCAGGCCGATTACTACGGCAACCGCATCATCGGCTATCTCTGGCCTCCGGTGACCGGCGACTACCGTTTCTTCCTGGCGTCCGACAACCAGGGGGTACTCTATTTGAGCCCCGACGCCGCCCCGGGCAACAAGGTTGCCATCGCCAGCGTGCCGGATTCCACGGGCTCACGCCAGTGGAACGCCCTCGCCAGCCAGCGCTCCGACTACATCCGCCTCGAAGCCGGCCGGCGCTACTATCTTGAAGCCCTCATGGCCGAGTCCACGGGCAACGATTGCCTGGCCGTTGCGTGGCGGATGCGCGGCATGCCAGGCCCCGCTGACGGCGACACGCCGATCCCCGGCGGCTTCCTGTCGTCCATCACCGCGTCCGCACCGGCCGGCATTCTCGCTCAACCCGCGGACGTGACCGTCAACGAAGGCCAGCCGGCCACTTTTGGCGTCACCCCCAGCGGCACTCCGAGCTACAGCTACCAGTGGCGCCGCAACGGCAACGCGATCCCGGGAGCCAACGCCACCAACTACACGCTCACGGCGGTCCCCGTCGCCGACCACGCCGCGCTCTATTCGGTGATTGTGAGCAACACGTTCAGCAGCGTCACCAGCCGGTCGGCCCGGCTGACGGTCGTCCCGGACCTCGCCCCGCCGACCCTGGTCAGCGTCGGGGGTGCAGCGACCCTCGACAAGGTGCGTCTGGCCTTCTCCGAACCCCTCGAACGCACCGCTGCGGAGTCCGCGGCCCATTACGCGTTCGACGGCGGCCTGGGCGTCATCGACGCCGTCCTGCTGACCGACGGCACCAACGTGGTGCTCACCACCACCCCCCAGGCTGGCGGCCGCACCTACGCGCTCACGATCACCGGCGTCACGGATGCCTCGGCAGCGCGCAACGCGCTGACCACGACCACCGCCTTCACCGCCTGGGTCCTGACCCGCGGCTTCGTCACTAGCGATTATTACCCCAATCTTAACGGCAGCGCCGTCAGTGATCTGACCAACAGCATGGTGTTCCCGGACGGTTACGCGAGCTCGTCGATCCTGCCCTCGCTCGAACGGGGCAGCATCGCGGATTACTATGGGCAGCGCGTCACCGGTTGGCTTCTCCCCCCCACCACGGGCTACTACACATTCTACGCCGCCGGCGATGACCAGACGCTGTTCTCGCTCAGCCCCGACGACGCGTCCGATCGAGCCGTGGCGCTGGCCTACACCTCAACCGCTACCGGGTGGCGCGTTTACAACGCCAGCGCCAGTCAAAAGTCCGCCCCGGTCTGGCTCATCGCGGGACAGCGGTACTTTCTCGAGGTGCTCCACAAGGAGATCTACGGTGGCGACCTCTTCAATGTGGCCTGGCAGATGCCCGGCCAAGCGGCCCCTGTCACCGGAGATCCGCCCATCCCCGGCGCCTACCTGGCCACCGCCGCCAACCCTGCCGGCATGACGCTTGCCGTCAGCGACCCCACCAATGTCGTCGTCGCCGAGTCGCTGTCGGCCTCCTTCACCGTCAAGGCCACCACGCCGTCGTCGCTCGTGTTCTACCAGTGGCAGCGCAACGGGACGGACATCCCGGGCGCCAACGCCGAGACCTACACCACGCCCCGGCTCTTGCGATCCGACACCGGCGCCCGGTACCAGTGTCTGGTGACCGTGCCCGGCGTGAGCGTCACCAGCCAGGCCGCCGCGGTCACCGTCACCGCCGACACCGCGCCGCCCCAGGTCGTCTCCGCCGCGGCGCTCTCCGCCAACACCAACATCGGACTCTGCTTCACGGAGTTGATGGACCCGACAACGGTCGCCAACCCCGCCAACTACCGGCTCGGCTCCGGGGGCCACGTCACGAGCGTGACCTTGCGTCCAGACGGCCGCAGCGTTTCCCTGGGAATCGACGCCTTCAGCTTCTTCGACGACACTCTTGAAGTTCGCAATCTCAAGGACTACGCCGGCAATGCCCTGTCCGGACCCGCCAACATCCCCGTCGCCGTGCTACCCCTCGAGGAGACCGACCTCGGCGGTCCGGGCGACCCCGTCATGGCCGGATCCACGTTCACCTGCGCCGGGGGGCAGTTCGACATGACCGCCGGCGGCGGCGATTTCTGGAGCACCGCCGATCGCGGCCATTTCGTTTACGAGAGCCTCACCGGGGACTTTGATGTCGCGGTGCGACTCGAAACCTACCAGGGGGCCAACACCTACTCCCGCGCGGGTCTGATGGCCCGCGAAAGCCTGCGCTCGGGCAGTCCCATGGTCAACGTCACCCTGTTCCCCGTCACCGGCGCGAACCGATACGAGACCCACTATCGCGCCACCGAGAACGCCGGGGTGGGAGGCTGGCCGGGCGCCAATTCCTACGGTTTTCCAGGGATCGGGGTGCCGTTGCCCAACGCCTGGGTGCGTCTGACGCGCACCAACACCACCTTCACCGCCTGGGCCTCCACCAACGGAACCGACTGGGTGCCTTTCTCACAGTTCGCCTTCACTCTGGCCAACCGCGTGTTCGTCGGCATGGCGAGTTCCGCCCAGAACAACGCGGCTGGCGTTGTGACCCGGGTGGGGTACCGGGACTACCGGGGCGCAGCCGCGGCCTTCGGACCCGCCCAGCTGGATCTGGCCATCAAGCGCACCGCCGAACCCGATGCCGCCTACGCGCTCGACGATGTCTATCAGAGCGTCCCCAACGGCGCACAGGCCATGGACCAAACCGCCAACCTGGCGACCCCGGCCTCCTTTGCCATCCGGGTTCAGAATGACGGCGCGGCGGATTCCGCGCCCGTCCTGCGCGCAGTCGAGGGCACCGGGACCGGCTGGACGATCGGTTATTGGCTCAACACCGACAACATCACGACGGCGATCACCAGCGCGGGCGGGTACACCAGCAGCCCCCTCGCCCCGGGCCAGGCCGCCGTCCTGCGAGTCGATCTCCAGCCCGGGGACCGTGTCCTCGGCGCCGCCCGCAAGAACACGACCATCACCGTCACCACCGAGGGCTATACCCCTGGCGTGCGCGACGCCGTGCTCGCCGAAGCCGTCAACGACGTGAACTACCAGCCCGACCTCATGATCCGACGGTTCACCGACGTGCTCTACGTGGGCGAAGGCATCTACAGCCCGACCGGGTCCGGCCAGGCGAAACGCATCCAACTGAACCCGTGCAGCGATGCCATCTACGCCTTCCGGCTGCGGAACGCGGGCAACCTGACCAACACGTTCCTCCTGACCGCCACGCCGACGTCAGCCCCATGGGCGGCCCGGTACTACGACGGCCTCACTGGCGAAGAGGATATCACGTCTGAAATCACTGCCGCCGGCGCCTACGTGACCCTGAGCCCGGGCGCCACCTGGGAGGGCCGGGTGCACGTCGTTCCCGGATCCACGGCGCTTTATGGCGGCGCCACCACGCTCACCATCACCGCCCGCTCGACGGCCAATCGCGACCGGACGGATGCTGTGACCGCGTCAACCTCGACCCCCGTCTTGACCCAGACACCCCAACGCGCGGTCTACACCACCGACGACGACTTTGACCAAGGCGAACTCATCGGGACCGCCTTTGGCAGCAATGCCCTCACCCTGTCAACGCGTTCGGTGACCCGGCCGTTCATCTGGGTGCCCAACTCCACCGACGGCACCGTCTCGAAAGTCGACACCCGCACCGGCAACGAACTCGCCCGCTACCGCGTCTGCCCGTCGGGTGTCACCGGGAATCCCTCGAGGACGACCATCGATCAGTACGGCAACTGCTGGGTCGCCAACCGCCAGTGCGCCACGGCGGTGAAGCTGGGGTTGATCGAGGAAGGGGAGTTTGTTGACCGCAACGGAAACGGTCTCGCCGACACGTCCCGGGACCTGGACCACGACGGCAGCATCACCGGTACCGAGCTCTTGCCGTGGGGCCAGGATGAATGCGTGCTCTTCGAGGTCGTCCTCATCCCGGGCAAGGAGGGCACCTTCGCCCCCGGCGCTTACACCGGTGGATACGCCAACGATTACTGGAACCCCGGGCCCCGGGGCATGGCCATCGACTACGACGGCAATCTCTGGTGCGGCACGTGGGGCACCATGAAGTACTACTATATCAACGGCCTGACGGGTGTCATCCAGGCCACGAACGACGTCTCCACCCCCGTGCCCCATCATCCGTACGGGGCGCTCATCGACTCTCACGGCAAGCTCTGGTCCTCCGGATACCACGAGACCATGTCCGTCAATAACGTCTTGTGCCTCGACCCCTCGACCGGCTGGAGCACGAACATCAACCTCGGCCATCGCACCTACGGCCTGGGCATCGACCACGATGACCACCTGTTCGTCGCCGGCTACGACAGCTCGGTTCTGACCCGGCTCAACGTGGTCACATTCGACCGCGACTGGACCGTGGCCGCCCCCTACCAGACGCGCGGCGTGGCCGTGACCGACGATGGCGACGTCTGGACCGCCAACTCGGGACCGGGCACCGTCACCCGCTACTCGAATGACGGCGCCTACAAGGCGACAATCCCCACAGGCTCCGTCCCCACGGGCGTCTCGGTCGACGCCGACGGCCAGGTCTGGGTCGCCAACAACGGCGACGAGTACATCCGGCGGATCAACCCCAAGACGGACACCGTCGACCTCACCAAGCGGATCGGCGGCAGCGTGCACTACGGCTACAGTGACATGACGGGCGTCATCGCCCGCAACACGACCGCCCGATTCGGCACTTGGACCGTCACGCACGACGCCATCGTCGAGCTCACCCATTGGGGCGTCGTCTCCTGGAACGCCGTCGACCCCTCCGGCGACGGCGTCCGCGTCCGCGTTCGGAGCGCGAACCAATGCGATCTCTGGTCGGCATGGGAGTACGCCGCCAACGGCGTGGCCCTGACCCACACGCCGCCCGGACGCTACCTCCAGGTCGAGGTCGCCCTGACCTGTCCGGTCGGCGACCCCGCCCCGATCCTCGAAGACCTCACCATCGACCCGCTGCCGCAGCAGAATACCGACGTCGCGCTCACGCTCAGCCCCGTCGTCGGATCCCTGGTCAACGATCACGGCGCGTCCTGGACGATCACGGCCCTCAACCGCGGCCTGACCGACGCCCGAGGGGTTGTCGTCAGCAACTGGTTCCCGGCCGGGTTCACCCTGCTCTCGGTTGCTCACTCGGCCGGCACCCTGATCCAGACCTCCGGGGTCGTCCGGTGCGACCTCGGGCTGCTCGAGGCGGGTTCCCATTTCACCGTGACCGTCACCGGCGTCTGGAATCAGGTGGGTCCATTCACCAACGCCGCCGCCGCATCCGTGTTCGATCGCGACACGAGCCCCGCGAACAACGCCGCCTTCGTGACCGGTGCGGTCCAAGTCAACCCTTGCCTGCCCCCGCCCGAAGGGTTGGCCGGCTGGTGGCCCGCCGAAGGCAATGCCGAGGACCTTGCCGGGTCCGTCAACGGCCAACTGGTCAACGGCGTCTCCTTCGCTCCCGGCAAGGTCGGCATGGCTTTCTCCTTCAGCGGCAACAGCACACGAGTTGACCTCGGACGCGTCGCCCCCGGCACGCGCTGGAGCCTCGAGGCCTGGGTCAATCTGTCCAGCCTCCCCAGCGGAAGACGGGCGATCTTCGGCTGCCACGCCGATTGTCGCGACTGGAGCCTCGTCATGAACGAGGGCGTTTGGGGGCTCAACGTGGGCTATGGCAGTTGCGTCAAGATCGTCAGCTCCGGCGTACGAGCCGTCGCCGGCACGTGGACGCATCTGGTCGGTACCTACGACGGCACCAACGCCACCATCTACGTCAACGGCGAGGCCATGAAAACCGAAGACGCCGCGGTCAACTACACCGGCAGTTCGTCCGGGCTCTGGATCGGCGGCAGCGTCTGTTGCGGCGAGTGGATCACCGGTCTCGTGGACGAGCCCTCGCTCTACAACCGCGCCCTCACCGCCGCCGAGGTGTTCGCCCTCTACGACAGCCAACGCTCCGGCAAATGCCAGGCCTCGTTCGCGCCCCTGTTGAGCATCGCCCGGATCCAGGGCGATCAGGTGACGTTGTCCTGGCCGGTCGCGGCCGTCGGGTTCCAGCTCGAGTCCACCCCCATGATCGGCCAGCCGTGGGAGCCTGTCCCGGAGCAGCCGACGCCCGTGGGGGACCAACTCACGGTGACCCTGGATGCCTCCGAGACGGTTCAATACTACCGGCTCAGAAAACCATAGCGCCACCCTTCACAGGCCGTTCTGCCTGTCGGGGGGCGATCCCCCCGCGCCAAAAGTAACTGTTGCCCGAGGAGGGCATCAAAACCGCATGCCGTTTTGCCTTGAGTTCTTTCCTGGATCGGGGCATGCTCATCAAGTCCCAACAGGCAGATCCCGCTTATGAAGACGCTCCAACTTCTAGGGCTCGCCGCCGCAGCCCTCCTCCCGATCCCCGTTACGGCACAAGTGCAACTGCAACCCCTTTGGCAACTGGACCCGGGCTCCCGCCCGTATCTGCCCAATTACCCCGGCGACAACAACCAGCGCAGCGTCGCCTACAATCCCACGACCGGGAATATCGCCCTCGTCAACCGCACCGGCGGCCTCAGCGTGAATATCCTCGACTGCGATACCGGTGTCGACCGGGGCTCCCTCAAGACCACCGGGATCTCTGGGGGCACGTACAGCCTCAGCCAGATCGCCATCGCGGAGGATGGCGCCATCTATGCCGCCAATCTGGTCTCCAGCACCAGCGGCGCGAACCCCTTCAAGATCTACCGGTGGGCGAAGGAGGCCTGGAACACCGAGCCAACCCTGGTTTACTCCGGCGAAGTGGTCTCCGGCACCCGCTGGGGCGACAACATCGAGATCCGCGGCAGCGGCAACCAGACTCAAATCCTCCTCGGCCAGGGCGGCTCGGGCGTGGGGGAGCGTATTGCCATCTTCACGACGTCCGACAACGGAACGAGCTTCTCGCCGACGGTCATGAGCCTCTCGGGCCAGGGCTTCGCTCCGGGGGATAGCCGTGGTGGGGTCGCCTTCGGCAATGACGACACCTTCTACGTGAAGAACACCGGTGGCACCACGCTCTACCACGGGACTTTCGACCTGGCGTCCTCGTCCGCGGTGCTGACTTCGGCCGCAACCCTATGGGACCCCATCGGTGCCTCCGGTTATGCCGCCATCGCCACGGAACTACAAGGAGAGGACCTCCTAGCGGCCATCAACTTCAACTCCGCTCCCAATCCCCAAAGCGTCCCGCAGAACGTCGTGTTGTTCTACGTCATTGATCCCTCGTCCCCCATCTTGCTTGACGTCAAACCGTTCATCGACCCAGGGATCCAGAACCTCAACGGCGCCGGGGCGGTGGGTTTTGGCGGCGGGAAGCTCATTGCGTTGGATACGAACAACGGATTACGCGCCTGGAACCTCATCCCGGAACCTCAGGTCTACGCATTCCTGAGCCTGGGTCTGGGCGCCTTGTGGTTCACCCGGCGCCCCCAGCGACGCTCCTGAACCTCACGACCGTGACCGTCAAGAGGCGCACGCCTAAGCCGGGTTGCTGTGTGCGAGTGTATTGAAGAACCGATGGCGCACTCCGTGCGCCGCGCTGTTCGTATCTTCCGTCGGATTCTAGCACTGCTCCTGGGCGCCACCCTCACATCGAGTCCTGTGGCGGCGCTGGAGTTTCCAGGGCCGGCCCCTGGCGCTGCGCAGGCCAGCAGCTCGAACGGTCTCTTCACGCTTGAAAACACCGTGCTCGCCGCGAGTTGGATGGTAACGAACGGAGTGGTGCATCCGGCGGTGTTTGTCAACAAGTTCACTGGCCAGACATGGGTGCAAGACAACTCCGAGGTGTTCCGGTTGGGACGCAATTCGGCTGGGACAGTCGCCGCGTCAGCCTGTGCGCTCCTGAGCGGCCTGCAGGTGCGCGTCAGTCCACCGGATCCCGGGAGTTCGCGCCTGGGGGATCGGTTCCCCGGCCAGGAGGTTGCCGCCTCGTTCCAGGATCCTGCCAGCGGCATCCAAGTGGACTGGCGGGTTGTGTTGCGCGACGGGGCCAGTTACATCCGCCAATGCCTCACCCTTCACAGCGCGAACGCCGGCGATCACATTGACACGCTCGAACTGCTCGATTGGGCCACCGGTGCGATGCCCTCTCAAGTCGGGACGGTGACCGGCAGCCCGGTCGTGGCCGCCCAGGTGTTCTTTGGCGGCGAGACGCCTTTTGCCGAGCCGACACTGGCAGTGAACCGTGTCCGCTTCGGCCTGTCGGCAACGTTGCCGCTGGGCGCCGGCGTCGACTACGATTTTTCGGCAGTGGCCGGGGTGTTCCCCTCCGGTCAGAGGCGGCGTGGTTTTCTTTACTACCTCGAGCGGGAACGAGCCATGCCCTACCAACCGCTGCTCCACTACAACTCATGGCTGCAGACGTTCCAGAACGTCAACGAGGCCGTGATGCTGAATTCCATCAGGATCTGCGAACTGGAGATGCGCCAGCGCCGCGGCGTCGGTCTGGCCTCGTACGTCATGGACGACGGCTGGGACAGTCCCTACCTCGGCTTTTGGGCCGTTGACACCAACAAGTTCCCGCATACGTTCGACCTCCTGCGGGACACGGTGGTCGCCAACGGAACGCATCTCGGCATCTGGATCTCGCCGCTGGGCGGTTACCGATGGCAGGCGCAGCGGATTCAGGCTGCCATCGACGAGGGCTTGATTACAACCCAACTCGATCTCTCGATCCCTGCCTACTACAAGTGGTGGACCAACCGGTGCGCGACGTTCCTCCTGAACCACGCGATGAACTACTTCAAATGGGACAATGCCGGCGAGGGCATCACGCCGCACTTCATGGCGCTCCTGCGCTCGGCCAAAGTCCTGCGGGAGTATTCGCCCGGCCTCTTCATCAACGTGACGGTGGGCACCTGGCCGTCGCCGTTCTGGTTGAACCACGTCGACAGCACCTGGCGCGGCGGCTGGGATACGAGGTTCCAGGGTCCGGGCGACCGCCGCGAGCAGTGGATCACTTACCGGGACGCTGCGACGTGGCTCAACGTTGTCCAGGCCGCGCCGCTCTATCCGTTGAACTCCCTGATGCTGCACGGCTTCATCCACGCGGACCTCGGCGACGGCGCCCTCATTGCGCAAGCCGAGGCCGATTTGCGCCATCAGGCGCGGACGTTCTTCGGTTCGGGCCTTAACCTGCAGGAGCTTTACCTCACGCCATCCATCCTGAACTCCAACCAGTGGAATCAACTGGCCGAGGCCGCGACCTGGGCCCGCACGAATGCCGGCGTGCTGGTCGACACGCATTGGGTGGGCGGCGATCCGAATCAGACGAATGTCTACGGCTGGGCCGCCTGGACTCCCCAACACGGCCTGCTCGTCCTGCGCAATCCCTCGGACCAAACCAACTCGATCTCTCTCGACATCGGCACCGCCTTCGAACTGCCAATCGACGCTCCCGTGCACTACACGCTGTCCGCGGCCTATGGGGACCAGCGCCCCACTCTCGGCCCGATGCGGGCGGGACGACCGATCGACCTCATGCTGCAGCCCTTCGAGGTGCTCGTGTTCGACGCCTGGCCCGCAGCCGATGTGCCGGAACCGCCGTTTGTGACTCGTCAACCCGCATCCGTGGCCCGCTACGTCGGTGGCAACGCCCGCTTCGAGGTCACTGCGGTGGGCATGGCTCCGCTCGACTTCCAGTGGCGCTTCAACGGCACGCCCATCCCTTCGGCCACGAATGTTGCGCTGGAGCTCGACAACCTCGATTACGCGTCCGCCGGTGCTTACGCCGCGACGGTGAGCAATGGGCTCGGCAACACGAACAGCGCTTCCGCCACGCTCACCGTGCTCACGCCGGGGGCCGCGGCTGCCGCCGTCCTGGCAGACTCCCCGGCGGCATGGTGGCGGCTCGGTGAAGGGTACGGCTCGAGGACGGTTGATGCCTCGGCAGGCCACGACGGCACGGCGTCGGGTAGCGTGACGTTCGGCGTGACCGGCGCGTTCGCGAACGACCCGGACCGTGCCATCCACTTCGGCAGTCTGCCCGGTGCGTGCGTTGAAGTGCCGTTCGACCCGGAGTTGAATCCCCCATGCTTCACCATCGAATGCTGGGCACGCGTCACCGGCGGGGCCAATACGTTCCGTTCGCCGCTCACCTCCCGGGATGGCGCGCCCATGAGCAGCGGCTACGTCTTCTACGCGGGCGCCGACAATCTGTGGGCCTTCTGGAGCGGCAACGGCAAGAGTTCCGGGGCCGCGGCCTGGCACATCATCGCGGGACCGCCCGTGGTCTTGGGGCGCTGGGTGCATCTGGCCGGCACGTTCGATGGCACGACGAAGTCTTTCTTCGTGGACGGCGAATGCGTCGGGTCAGCCCCCACGAGCATCCCGCAGAACATCCGCCAGCCGCTGCGCATCGGCGCAGGCGCCACCGAAGGCGCCCCCAACTACTTCTTCGAGGGGGACGTGGACGAGGTCGCCGTCTACCGTCATGCGCTCCCGCCGCTCCGGATCCGGGAGCACTTCCTGGCTGCAGCTCTGCCGCTCACGCTTTCGGTCATCCGCAAGGCCGATGGCGTGCTCCTGACCTGGCCCGGTGGCACGCTCGAGCAAGCTGACACCGCTTCCGGCGTGTGGAACACGGTCACCCATGCCGTGTCGCCCTACTCAACGGGCTATGCCGCCCCGTCGAGGTTTTTCCGTGTCCGACGCTGACCTCGTCGCTCAATCCCCCAGACATCCTGTGAGCGGGCAATCCAAACGCGGTGCCACCATCAGCGTCGCTCTTCAACTGCTCTGGGGACCTGCGTTTGCCCTCTCCCTTGTCGCGGACTCGGGGCCGGCCGCCAGGACCTTCAACCTCGAGGACGACTTCTCCCTGGTGGAGAACCGCCAAAGCTCCACGTGGTCGTACCGGTGTCAACGGGATGCCACACCCAACAACCTGGTCCGAGACGGACACTATGAACTTCTGGCGGAGCGCTCGGTCAATTCCGCCTGGTTGGTCGGAATGCGGGGCTGGATGGAGGATACCGACAATGGATGGAACCCTGGGCTCCCGGAATTGCCCTCGGTGACCCGCAATGTCACCGATGCCACCGTCACGAGTTACAACTACACGTTCAGTCAAAGGCCTGGTGCCGTTTTCACCGCCAAGCCGGGTCAGGTTGTGCTGCACCCCGACGTGGCGCAGATTGCCGTCGTCAGCTGGCTGGCGCCCAGAGACGGTTGCGTCAACGTGTCGTTTGAGTTCAGCGATGCTGACCCCACAGCAGGCAACGGTGTCTGCTGGTTTGTCGACAAGGGGGGCGCGGAGGGATGCCTGGCAGGGGGTTGCCTCGAGTCCGGCGGCACCAGCGGATTCCGTGGCCTGGCCAACGTTCCGGTGGCAGCCGGTGACCGGCTCCACTTCATCGTCGACCCCAAAGGAGCGTCGGTGAACGACGTCGCCTGTGACTCAACCCGGTTGTGGGCGGAAATCACGTACCTTCCGACATTTGATTTCGAGCGGGACTTCCCGACGACCATCAACACTTGCGACAGCGCCTGGTCTTATCGCTATGGCGATGCCGACGCGGATGGGAGACTGGTCCGGAACGGCGATTATCGACTGTTGCCGGATCGCACCACGAATGCCGCAGGCTTCCCGGGGGCAGTGGGCTGGAGCCATGCCGGCAACCCGCTGGATCCGGGCTTGCCCATCGTGGCCATGAACCTGTCGGACGTGCCGTCCATCACCAGTGACGGACAGATTCCTCCGCAGCAGAGCGTCCTGGAAGCAAGCCCGGCGCAGCTGGTAGCCGTGAGCTGGCTGGCACCTTCCAACGGGATGGTGCAGGTCGAGTACCGCTTTTCCAACCTGACGACCCGCTCCGCTAGCCATGGCTTGCTCTGGTATGTCGATCAGGGGACGGCATCCGGCACGCTGGCGGATGGCAGTCTTGCCAGCGGAGGCGACACGGGCTGGCAGTCTGTTCCGTGCGTCAACGTGATCGCTGGGGACTGCATTCACTTCATCGTGACGGGGGACGGACAACACCGCAGCGACCTGGCGCGGCTGATGGCAAACGTCACGTATGTCACGAACTACGACTTCGAGCGTGACTTCCGACCGGGCGACAACACGCCGAACAGCCTGTGGTCTTGTCGCTTTCAGAGCAACGGGATCCCGAACAACCTCGTTCGCGACGGTGATTACGAATTGCTGCCCGTTGGGGTGACAAACCTCGAGGGCTGCGTGGGGTGGAGAGTCTCAGGGACCATACCGACGGTGCTCGTGAACAGGGAAAGCGCCGTGGCGACCCTGTGGAATACCGGGCTGTATCCCCACTCGAGCCTGATTCACCCGGGTACAGATCAGATCGTGTTGACCGCCTGGCGGGCGCCCATGGAGGGTTGGGTGCAGGTGGACTTCCGCTTCGCAGATCACGACAACGCCGGGGGCGACGGCGTCTGTTGGTACGTCGAGCGGAACAGCAGCGAAGACACCCTCGCCTCGGGCACGATCGACAACGGAGGTGACACCACCTGCCGCAAGGTCTCCTGGGTGAAGGTCAGGGAGGGAGACCGCATCAACTTCATCGTCCATCCTGGGAGGGACTGCGCCTACGATTCGACCCGGCTATCAGCACGGATCACCTACCTGCCCCCTTTGTGCGTCGTGATGGACAGGCGATACGCGTCCGGCATCCGCGTCACGTGGCCCGCCAGCGTGCCGCAGGATCTTCTGGCTCTCCACGTTGCGCCGACTACCTTCGGACCGTGGACCGAAATCCCAGGCGTCCTTTGTCCCTTGGAAGGCACGGAACGAGTGTGGCGTGAGCCCGGTCATGAGGCCGCAAGGTATTACCGGCTTGGCGGCACGTCGCGCCAGCGTCCGGCCATGCCCATGGACGGCACCCTGAAGGCGCTGGCCTCTGACGCAGCGGGCTTTTCGCCTTTTGACCTCCAGCTCGACGGTTGCAGTTTCCAGGGTTGGCTGGCTGGTGCCTTTCCTTCCCGGACTCTGCATACCAACGACCACGGCAGTATTGTCATCACGCAGCAATGGCTCGGCGCCGACGGTCTTGAAATCACCTGCGAAGCTGCACGCCAACCTGGATTTGATGCGGTCGAATGGGTGTTGTTCTTCCGCAACACCGGCACAGATGATTCGCGGTTGTTGGAAGACATCCAAGCCCTGGATCTAGTGTGTGAAGCGCCGAACGGTTTCAACGTCATCGTGCACGGAGCGGCAGGAGGGCTGCAGGCACTCGAGGCCTTCAGGCCGTTCGAATACGATCTTTCCCTGGTACCCATCGTGGCCCTTGGCGCCGCGGGAGGGAGATCAAGTGGCCGTCATCTGCCCTTCTGGAACCTCGAGTCCAACGGACGCGGCCTCGTGTTCGGCGTTGGCTGGTCCGGCCAGTGGAAGGCGACGATCGAGCGAATCGGCGTCAACCACGTCCGCCTGCGCGCAGGCCAGGAAACCACCCGGCTGCGCCTGCGCCCCGGCGAACGCATCCGATCTCCACGCATCCTGGCTCTGGCGTATCAGGGGGAACCCCAGCGGGGACAGAACCTGCTTCGGCGCTATCTCGCCCGCCATGTTCTTCCCCAACACGACGGCGGACGACCGCCCCCGCAAGTCCAATTCAACACGGCCGCTGCGGATCGCGGCAAGGTGGGCGGGGCGGCGGTTCGCGAAACGCGCTTGATCGGGATTATGAACGCATACGCCCCGCTTGGAGTCGAACAACTCGTCCTCGATGCTCCATGGAGCGGCAACACCAATCTGCCGCCGTACTGGTACTTCAGCGCCGGCACATGGGTCCCACGTGCAGATCTCTTCCCCAACGGCTTCTCGGCCGCGGGTCAAGTGGCCGAGAACGCTGGCATCCGATTCGGGCTATGGTTCGAGCCGGAACGCGTCCACCACGCCACCGACCTCGAAGTGCAGCATCCTGAATGGCTCTTGCGCATGGGCAGGGACGACAGTCTGCTCGACCTGGGTCTGCCAGAGGTGCGACGCTGGGTCGTCAGCATGATCAGCAACTACGTGGCCAGCGTTCCGCTCGGCTATGTGAAACAGGATTTCAATCTCGAACCGCTCGGTTTCTGGCAGCGAGCCGACGCGCCAGAACGCCAAGGCATGAATGAGATACGCCATGTCGAAGGCCTTTATGAAACCCTGGACGAACTGCGGGCGCTCTTCCCGTCCGCAGTCTTCGAAGGCTGTGCCAGCGGGGGCCGGCGCATCGATCTCGAAAGCATGAGGCGCTACGATCTTTTCCTCAAAAGCGACGCGCGATTCGGCAGCACTCCCAGCCAATGCCATCTCCATGGCGCAAACTTGTTTCTGCCCAGCGGGTGCATTCTCAGTCCGTTGCAGGAGCTCCAGGAAGATCCTTATGCCTTCCGGAGCGCGATGGGCAGCGCCTTGATGTTGGCGTGGGATCCTACGAGGACGAACTTCAACGCCGCATTGGCGAGCGATCAGATCGCCGCTTTCAAGGCGCTGCGGCACCTGTTTGAGGGCGACTTCTATCCATTGCTCGAGTATTCCACCGGCGAGAACGTCTGGAGCGCCGTGCAGTTCCACCGGGAAGACCTCGATGCGGGGTGTGCGTTGCTCTTCCGTCGCACCCATAGTGCCCAGCCGTTTGCCGACATCAACTTACGAGGCCTGTCCCCCACGGTGGACTACGAGCTTCTCGTCGTTGACACCGGTGAAGTCCACAAAGGGACCGGTCAGCAGCTTGCCCAGCCGATCCGCGTCTGGATCACCAATGCGCCAGGTTCGTCACTCTTGCAGTATCATCGAATGCCGTAAAAAGCCTGTCCCTCTCACACGGAGGAGAGGCCGCCATCCAGACGGAGCACTTGCCCGCAAATGAAGTCGCTCGCGGAGGACGCCAGGAAGAGCACGAGGTCGGCAACCTCGGCGGGCTCGCCAAATCGCCGAGCCGGAATGCGCGCCTTCATGGGATCGCCCTTGGCTGGTTCTCCCCAGACCTGCCGGCCCATGGCGGTCAGAATCACGGTCGGCGCCACCGCGTTCGCCTGGATGTTGAATCGTGCCCACTCGGCCGCCATGGCCTGAGTGAGCAGGTTCAGCCCGCCCTTGGACGCCGAGTAAGCGCCATGTCCCTCAGGAGCCAGCACGCCCGCCAGAGACGAGATGTTGATGACCTTGCCTCGACGTTGTTCGATCATCTTCGGGACCACGGTCTGTGCGAGCAGCCACGGAGCCCGCAGGTTGACGTTCAGAGTCTCCTCCCAGTGCTCGAGTGAAGTGCCCAGCAGACTGTCGACGTGCACGACTCCCGCGTTATTGACCAGAATGTCCACAGTACCGAGAGACTCCAGCGCTTTCAGTCCGGCGACACGAGGCCCCTCGACAGTCCGGAGGTCCGCCTGAACGCTCAGACAGCGGCGCCCCTTCTTCTTCACGGCCTCCCGGGTGGCATCCAGGCCGGCGTCGTCGCGGCCTGTAATCACAAGATCGGCCCCCGCATCCGCGAATACGATGGCGATCTCGGCACCCAGACCGCGGGAGGCGCCGGTTACCAGGGCGCGTTGGTTGCTGAGGGTGATGCGATGGGTGTAGTCCGGCATGGTATGCTCTCCCTTGGTGTCCGTCGGATTCATGGGGCTGCCGCGCCTGTCCCTCCCGCCGGCGATTCCGATGCCTGAGCCTGGCTGCCGACCCTGGCGGGTTGTAGAACTTGTCGCACCAAAGCCTGGCCAACGCAAGGCAAGACGGTCGGCCCGGATCCTCGCCTAACGCCTGTGGCTCGAACGTGCGCCATCGGCTCCTGGTGGGTTTTGGCCTTGAACGGCGCGTGCGGTGTCGGCTCCGGGGTGGCCCGCCCGCCCGCGGGCGGGCTCTATAGTGGTTGGAGGGGACGGGCCTTAGTAATCATGCCATGCTGCACCCGCCCGCCGACTCCCTACCCCTCACCACTCTTCACGGCCGCACGGCTGGCGCCGCCCCGAACCCGGGCCCGTAGACCACCGCGTTCAGGAACACCCGCTCCGTCCCCCGCGCCGCGCTCCGGAACGTCGGCGGCGTCGCAAACAAGATCACCTGGCCGCGCCCGAGGCTCTCCCGCGTCACGTACGCGGCGTTGGCCAGGCGATGGGCCGCCTCCGGCCATAGCAAGCCGCTCAACCGCAGATGAAGCTCGACGCCCTCGGGCAGCGCACACCACCCGACCCGCGGCGGTTCCTTCTTCTCTGACTTGCCCGATTCCGCGGGGCGGTCGGCCGGGCGCTCCGCCGCGCCTGCAGCCCCTTGGGCGGACGGCGTTGCGGCCCGCCAGACGCCGTATCGGATCGGGGCTTCGACGCCTTCCCCCGCCATGAGCACCGGTTGACGCCCCACCAGCACCGGCAGCCATTCGCCGCACCCGAGCGTCAACCAGTGGTTCGTGTCCGCCCTCGACGCCAACAACGCGCCTTGCGGCATGAACAGCGTCTGCCACGCGTCGCGCTTCTTCAGCTCTTTCTCGTCCGGAAACGCGCCCTCAGCGATCTGCCACGGATAGGTCAGGCCCGGCCGCACCGTGCGCGCCCAGACCGCCTCCTCCGGCGGCGTCGCCGATTGGCGTCCCAACCACTCGCGCAGGACCGCCAGTTCGTAGTCGGCCAAACGCCCGAGCACGTCGGGCAACGGCCGGACCTTGCTGAGCTCGGCTTTCTCGGATGTCACCGACGCCGTTGAATTGCCGATCACCACCAGCGTGCCGCCCGCCCGCACCCACTCCTTCAAGGGCGCCACGGATGTCTCCGGCGCCGATCGTCCCCAGCGATCGGGCACGATCAACACGTTGTAGCGGCTCAAGTCGTTCCCGCCGGCCTCTTCCAGGTGCGAGTGCCGGATGCCTAATCGGTGGTCCAGCGTGTACCAGATCGCCCCGTAGTCGTTCGCGCTGTAATGCCCGCGGCTGAACAACCCAATCCGCGGCGGCTCCAGCAATTGGAAGTGCCGGCCGCCGAGATCCGGCAGGTCCCCGGGCCCGAATCCGCTGAGGATGGGGACGGCCTGGAGCCCCTGGTCCCGCGCGGTGGCGTGCAGGCTCGCACGCCAGTCGCCTTGTGATGTCCGATTGTCGAGCGCGGTGATCGCCACCGAGCCACGCGCGTACGCGCGGTTCCCGAACACAAACGGCTTCTCCGCCACCCGCACCCGCACGCCCTGTTCCATGAGCCGCGCCGCCACAGCCACCGAAGCGTCCGACGCGCCGTCCACCACGTACGCGACCGCCGATTGATCCTCCGCGGCATCCACACCCGCCGCCCCGGACTCAGATCCCATCGGCGCGGCGGCAGCCGCAGGCCACGGTTCGACACCGGCCGCCGGCTCCATCCCCAACACCCACAGCTCGAGGCCGTACATCTGCGCCAGATTCCACGCGGTGGTGTCGTAGACGCGCGACCGTCCCTTCTGCAGGAGCTCCCGCCGTTCCTCGGCGAGCATTGGCCCCGAGAACCGCACGTCGGGATCCAACATGGTGGCGATCAAATGCCCCAGCGGTTGCCGAGCCGGCACCAGCACCGCCCCCGCCGGCACGGTCAGCCCCGACGCCTTCGTCCCGAGCGGACCCGTCCCCTCCGCCGCGGTGAACTCCGAGCTCGCCGTGTACACCTCGATGCCCTGGACCTGCAGCAAGTCCACGAACGCCTCGACTCGCGACCGGTTGGCCGTCGGCCAAATCGCGTAGGTCCGGCCCGCAAACACGCCGTTCGTCGCGCACGCCGATTTCCGGGTTGCGTACAGATGCTCCATCAGGTCGCTCGCGTGCGCCTGGAGCGTCAGCAGGTTCGCCATCGACCCGATCACGTGGTGTCGCATGGATTCCCGATACGTCAGGATCCGGCCCTCGGGCCGCCGCACGCCGTCCTCCGCCACCCTCGCCTGTTCGTAGAGAATCCCCACGGCGCCCCGGAACGACGCCCACGCGTCGGTGTAGCCCGGATACCATTCCTCGTTCCATTCCCCGTTGTAGTAGAGCAACCCGTGCCGGTCGAACGCCCGGGCCTGGTCGGCAGCAAACACCTCGGCCCACCGCCGTCGGCCTTCCGGCAGGTAGGGATTGATCGGCTCCCGCGGCGGCGAGAACAGGTGTGTCGCCTGCGAGCCCATCCCGTGCGCATCCACCACCAACTGCGGCAGCCAGCGGCCAATCTCGTGCAACCGACCGCGCGTCTCCGGATGGGCCGCCCAGAGATAGTCCCGGTTCAGGTCGTACAGGTAGTGGTTCCCCCGGCCGTACGGCCAATACCCGTCGTGCACCAGCGATTGATCGTCGACGTTCGGCGCCACCCCCCGGTTCTCCGCGATCATCTTCACGAACCGGTCCCGCCCGTCCGGGTTCATCACCGGGTCCACCACCACCACCAGCGCCTCGAGCAGCCGCGCTGTCGCGGCGTCCTCCGCGGCAATCAGGTGATACAACAACGCCAGCGCCGCGTCCGACCCTTCGGTTTCGTCCCCGTGCACGGTGTATCCGAGCCAGGCCACCGCCGGCAGCGAGCGGATCAGCGCCGCCGCTTCGTCGTCGGTCGTCCGCCGCGGATCTCCCAGCCGGGCCAACCCCTCCTGAATTCGATCCAGCCGGTTCGCGTTCGTTGGAGCAGTCACCACCACGTAGGAGAGCGGGCGTCCCTCGTGGCTGCGCGCATACTCGACCCAGCGGGTCCGGTCGGGACTCGCCTGGGTCCAGGCTTTCAGACACCGTTCGATCTCCCCGACCGAAGCCGCCCGGTCTCCAAGGCCGAACCCGAGCACGGCTTCCGGGGTCGGCACCGCCGCCCGATAGGTTGTCCCGGGGAAGAAGGCATTGGTGTAGCGCAGGCCGGCCAGAGGCGTCGCTGCCGGTCGTCGCGTTCCCACGGCCTCGGCCGGTCCGACCGCCCAGACCGAGCTTCCGGTCAACGCCAAGGCCAACGCCAGGAACCGCGGCGGCGCAACCGCACACGCCGCTCCAAACAACATGAGCAATCGTCTCATACGCCATGCATCCCGAAACACCCGCCGCTTCTCCGTGGTTCCTCCACCCCAACGCTGAGCACCGACAGCATGTCCGCTCCGGCCGACCCCCCGCAATGAAGAATTCCGTCGTGGGCCCCTGGTCAGGGGGGTGTTTCTTCAGGCTTGACGGTCCATGCGGTTATGGTTGCATGGCACTTCATGAAACGATACGTCGCAACCGGGGGGCTTGTATTCTGCCTTTTGGCACTGTGCGTTGGCTGCTATCACACTGTTGAGGGGCGGTCGCGGGTGGGGAAGCCGTTTTCCAAGGATCGCCTGGAGAGTCGGTATGAGCGTCCCGTGCCGGTGATATTCGAGGCTGCGAAGAACGTGCTGGCATTTCAGGGGACGCTGACGGGGGAGAACACGATTGCCAACACGCTTCAAGGCAAGGTGGACAACAACACGGTCTGGGTGAAGGTCGAGGAAATCGACTCGAACATCAGCCGGGTTTGGGTTCAGGCGCGGAAGAAGAGCGGCGGCGGGAACATCGATTTGGCGAGCGAGATCGACAAGCAGATCGCGCTTCAGCTCCAGGTGAGTTCAGTTGGACCGTGATCCGGGGTTGCCCTCGGATTCGGGCGGGGGCGATTGCGGGGAGCGGGCTTTGTACGGGCCAAGCGGCAGGGCTTGGCCCGTTTTGTTTGTCGCGGCTTCGGGGGCGAGGAGGGGGATGCGGCGTTTTGCGGCGTCGGCGGCGGGGCTATTGGGGAAGCGGTCGACGACGCGTTGGAGGGTTTGGCGGGCGAGGGCGAGATCACCGGTTTCGCGGGCTTGGAGGTCAGCCAGGAGATTGAGCCAATAGACGATTCGTTGTTGCGGCGCGTGGGGCTGGGCGATGAGCTGTTCGAGCTGTTCGGTGGCCAGGTCAAGGCGATGGAAGCCGGTGGCGTAAAGCAGGGCGAGTTCCTCGCGGGCTTCATTGTCGAGGGGGAATTGTTCCAGCTGGCGGACCAGTTCGGCGGAACGGGCGGTGAGATCGGGTGCTGGGGGTTTGAGGCCCTGGAAATCCGGGCGGAGGCCGAGGCGTTCCTCGTGGTGGGTGAGTTTGATGGGAGCGCGGGTGGTTTGGCTGGCCAGGAACTCGGGGGTGGGCAGATGGGCGATCCGCTGGCTGGCGTGATGGGCCTCGGGCGAATCGGGGAATGCGGCGATGATGCGTTCGAGGCTGGCGCGGGCGGCGGCGGGGTCGCGGCGGTGTTTGAGCTGCCAATCGGCGAGTCGGGTGAGGGCGAAGGCGAGGTTTTTCGGGCTGTGGCTGGGCTGTTGGAGCAACTGCTCGATGGTGGCGGCGGCGGCCTCGACGTCATGGAGGTCGTCGGCCTGGATTTCGGCCAGGAGCATCAGTCCGCGGAAGTGCGTGGGGAAGATCACGAGCTGTTTGCGCAATTCGGCGACGGCTTCCTCGATTCGGCCGGCCTTGCGGCGCGCTTCGGCGATCGAGAAGAAGGGTTCCGGATCGGCGGGGACGTTGCCGCCGTCGTAGAGCTGGGCGAACTTGCGGCCGACGGACTCGGTGATTTCGGGGGCCCAGACGGTGGCGAACACGAGGCCGACGACCGCGGCGGCGGGGATGCCGATGAAGGCAGCGACGTAATCGAAGCGACTGACGAGCGGGCCGATGACGAGGACGAGGACGAGGAGGCCGGCGAGGGTAATCAGCCAGCGAACGAGCAAGGCGGGGCGGTCGTCGCTCCGGCGCCACCAGAAGACGAGGAGCCAGATGACGAGCGCGACCATGCCGAGCGCGCCGGCCAGTGCCTTGAGCGATCCCCAGGAGCCATTCATGGGGGGGGCGACCGGGGTTCTAGAGTCCTCGGATTGTGGAACTCGCAGTCAAAAGGTCAAGTTTGGGTCTCTGCTGTTCCAGGCCTCCCGTTCCTCCGTCGAGGACTCTAGATGAGCGAGGCGCGGAGGCTGGGAGCCCCGCTGCCCCCCACGGTTCCTTGGGACTGCATGTTTCATTGGTCTGAGGCGCGCCTCGCTAGCCGGTTCGTTTGGCGATGCGCTCGGGGTGCCGTGCCCGGGTCAGCGCGACGTCGTAGCTGACGAGGCAGCGGCAGTAGAGGTCGTGCAGGCAGGAGTCAAGGAGGATCATGCCGTCCTTGCCTCCGGTCTGGATGATCGTCTCGAGCATGTGCAGCTGGTTTTCGCGGATGACATTGCGGACGGCGCTATTGGCGACGAGAAGCTCGTGAGCGAGGGTGCGGCGGGCGCGGTCGACGCTGGGGACGAGCTCCTGGGCGATGATTCCCTGGAGGCAGCTTGCCAGCTGCAGGATGGTCTGGCGTTGGGCGGCACCTTCGAAGACGCCGATGATCCGTTCGAGGGCGTGGACGACGCTGGGGGAGTGGAGGGTGGCGATGACGAGGTGGCCGGTTTCCGCGGCGGTCAGGGCGGTGGCGACCGCTTCATGGTCGCGGATTTCACCGATCACGATGACGTCAGGATCCTGGCGCAGGACGTGGATGAGGGCGCGGTTGAACGAGTGGGTGTCCGAGAGCACCTCCTGTTGGACGACCACGGCGCGCTTGTTGCTGTGGACGTATTCGATCGGGTCCTCGATGGTGACGATCTTGCATCGACGTTCGGTGTTAATGAGGTCGACGAGGTAATTGAGGGTGGTGGTCTTGCCGGAGCCGGTGGGGCCGGTGATCAGGAGGAGGCCGTTGGGGCGTCGGGCGAGCTCGTCCAGTTTGGGGGGAAGGCCAAGATCCTCGCGGGACCCGATGTACTCGCCGCTGAAGCGGAAGCTGAACTCGGGGTGTCCGTCGCGCCGGTAGAGGGTGACTCGGACGCGGCCGATCTCGGGATAGTTCAGGGAGAGGCAGAGCTCCCACTCCGCGTGAAAGACGCGCTGCTGGTCGGCGTTCAGGAGGCTTTCGGCCCATTGGGTGAGGGTCTCGGGGGTGAGGGGTTCACCTTCCTCGACGATGATCTCGCCGTTGATCCTCAGGGCGGGCGGTGCGCCGCCGATGAGGTGGAGGTCGGAAGCGCCGCGATCGGTGGCGGAACGAAGCAGTTGTTCGAGGTCAGGGAGGCTCACGATCGGAACCAGGTTTTCCAGCGTTCGTGCCAGCGGCGCCACGTCGAGCCGGGGAGATCGTGATGGCGGACGCGGTCGGCTTCAGGGCACTGGGGATCGAGCTCCCGGCCCTGGCGGAAGGACTCGTCGGCGGCTGCCTCGAGTCCGAGTGCGAGCTGGCAGCGCCCGATCTGGTACCAGACCACGGCTTGGGAGCTGTCGAGCGCGAGGGCCTGGGTGGCGAGTTTGAGGGCGAGGGAGAACTTATGATGGACGTAATGGACGCGAGCGGCGAGCCAGGCCCAGAGCCAGTCGCCGGCGGCGGCCCCGAGGGCCTTGGCAAAGCAGTATTCGGCCCGCTTTTCGGCGCGGGCGAGGAGGACATCGCCGCGGGAGAGCCAGACGTAGGGGTTTTGGTTGTGCTCTTCGATGGCGGCGTCTGAGAACGCGAGGGCCGCGCGGCTATCCCCTCGGCGGGCGAGAGCCACGGCTTTGGCGGCGAGGACCTCCGGGTCGCGGGGGAATCGATCCAGGGCTTTATCGGCCCATTGATTGGCCTCCTCGACCTCGTCCAGTTCGACGAGCATGCGGACCTGGCCGACCCAGCACGCGGGGTTGGAGGGATTGCACTCCATGGCCCTTGCGAACTGGCGGAGTGCCTGCTCGAAGTCGCCGCGTCGGAACAACACGTCTGCCTCCCGGAGGCAACGGGCCTCATCCGAGAGCGTTTCGGACTGCCGTGTTTCCGCGGCGTGCTGTCCGTTGAACTCGAGATTGCCGAATCGACTCATGCTCGTGTGGTGTTCCTCATGGTGTTCCTCAAATGGGTGGACATTCGCGGCCAGGAGTTTTGCCGCCAGACAAGGACTTCGGCGAGCTCAGTCGAGCTAATGTAGCGTCCTCGACGGAAACAGGGAAGGCCTGGAGCAGCAGGGACCGAGCTTGACCTGTTGACCACGTGTTTCACAAGTCGAGAACTCTAGCGCATTGGGCGGATGGGGCCAAGGGCATTCCGGGGCCCTGAGCGTGTGGCGCGAACGTTCGCCATCGGCTCCTGGTGGGTTTCGCCTTGACGGCGCGTGCGGTGTGTCGGCTCCGGGGTGGCCCGCCCCGCGGCCGTTGCGGGATTCGCAGTGCGTGGCCGTCGGGATTTTCTTCCTGCGTGGCTGGCCATGTCTGGCCATTAGACCGGGGCGATCCCGAAGGCTCACGGACGAAGAAACCGTTCGGCGGCCAGGTCGGCGAATCTCAGGCCACGGTCGGTCAGTTGGAAACCCCCGCGGTGGCGGCGGCCGAGTCCTTCGGCTTCGAGGCGGTCCATATCCTGGGCCCAATCGATGCGGAGGTCGAAGCCGGTGATGCGGGTGAACTCGGCGAAGCGCCAGCCGACGTTCATGCGGAGGCCGAACGCGGCGATTTCGCCGGCCCGGCTGAGGGGGGGGAGGGTTTCGGTGGACTCGATGGGGCGGAGACCGCGCTCGATGTCGGCGCAGTAGCGTTCGACGCTTGGCCAATTGCGGGCACGGACGCCGCGGACGCAGCTGGTGGCGCTGGGGCCGAGTCCGTGGAAGGAGCCGCCGCGCCAGGTATTGACGTTATGGCGGCAGGCGCAGTCGGGGACGGGTGCGGGGGTGGGGGAGCGGTGTCGGGCGAAGTTGGCGATCTCGTATTGGGCGAGGCCGGCCTGGGCGGCCGATGCTGCGAGCGCATCGAACATGTCGCAGGCGAGGTCTTCGTCGACCTCGAACTCGCTGGCCTGGAGTTGCTGGTAGAGGGGGGTGTCTTCCTCGTAGATGACCTCGTAGCTGGACAGGTGTTCGCTTTCGAGGGCGAGGGCTTCGCGGAGGGTGCGGCGCCAAGTGTCGAGGGACTGGCCGGGGATCGCGAACATGAGGTCGAGATTGACATTCCGGAAGCCGGCGTGACGGATCAGGTCATAGGTGTGGAAGACCTGTTGCCGGTCATGCAGGCGGCCCAACCGGCGGAGGAGGGTGTCGTCGAGCGATTGGGCGCCCAGGGAGATTCGGTTGACGCCGGCGGCGCGGAGCAGGCTGGCTTTTTCGGGGGTGATAGTGGCGGGGTTGGCTTCGACGGTCCACTCGCTGGCGCCTTTCAATCCGAGGCGTTGCATGGCGTTCAGGACGAGCTCCCATTCCCTGATATCGAGCAGCGTCGGGGTGCCGCCGCCGAAGTAGATTGTCTCCGGGGCGAGGTCGGGGGCCACCCATTCCAGCTCGCGGACGAGAGCCCGCGTGTAGCGCTGGTACAGCTCCGGGGGTGCTGGGGTCGAGTAGAAGGCGCAGTATTCGCACTTGTGGAGGCAGAACGGGACGTGGACATAGAGATGCCGGACCGGGGTTGTTTCCTCGGGTTTGCCTCGGGGGTCGGGGGGTGAGGCCGGGTTGGGGAGGCGGGTTCGGCTCATGCCAGGGGAAATCGGCGGAGCGGAGTGTACTTGGGGCCGTGCGGGGTGAGTTCGCTCCGGATCAGGTGTGCGGCCTCGAGCGTCCAGACTCCGGACTCGCCGGGCGTTGCCGCCTCGAGGGCGTTGCGCAGATTCCGGAGCGATGGGGTATCCAGCGGGCTGCGAATCCGGCCGATGGTGAGATGGGGGTGGAAGGGGCGATCGTCGATGGGTGCGGCGAAGGGGGCGGAGGCTCGGGTCACCCGCTGCTGGAGGGTGTGGAGTCGCCCGACGTCGCCGGTGATGCCGACCCAAAGGACGCGGGGAGATCTCAGGTCAGGGAATGCACCGGTGCCGGCGAGGCGCAACGCCAGGGTGCCGGTTCCCTGGCAAGCGGACTCGAGGGCGGACTCGAGTTGGGGCAGAAGGGGGACGGGCACGGTGGCATAGAAGAGGAGGGTGAGGTGGAGGAGATCCGGGTGGACCCAACGAAGCGCCGGGTGGTCAACGCAGGCCCGGGCATCCTGCTGGAGCCGGCGGATGGTCTTGCGCAGCGGTTCGCTGAGGTCCAAGGCGACGAAGGCCCGAAACGGCTGGGGTGAGTCGGGCATGGGCTGTGCCACTGCACTGCAGAGGGATCACGCCATCCGATGGCCGAGGGCGGCTTCGTAGATATGGTACCATTCCTCCCGCGTGAGCTCGACGTCGGCGGTGGCGGCGGCCTCCTGGATCCGGGTGGGGGTGAGGGTGCCGATGATGGGGACGATGCCGGCCGGATGCCTGAGGAGCCAGGCGAGGGCGACCTGGGCATGATTGAGGCCGCGATCGCGTCCGACGGCGCCGAGGACTTCGTGGAGTTTGAGCTTGCGCGCGTGATCGGGGTCGCGGAGGTCGCCGACGCTCTGGTTGGCGAGTCGCCCGCCGCCGAGGGGGCTCCAGGCGAGCGGCGTCATGCCACGCTCGAGGCATTGGTCGAGGGTCCCGTCGTTGAAGGGGGCCAGGTGATCGAGGTGGATCTCGACCTGGTTGACGAGGAGCGGCATGGGGCAGGCCTGTTGGAGCATGGCGACCTGGCTTGGCCGGAAGTTGCTGACGCCGAAATGGAGGGCCTTGCCGGATTCCTTCAAGCGGGCAAAGGCGTCGGCGACCTCGGCGGGGTCGCACAGCACGTCGGGCCGGTGGAGTTGATAGAGATCAAGATGATCGGTTCCCAGCCGCTGGAGCGATTTCTCGCACGACTCGAGAATGTGGCTGGCGGAGAAATCGTAGCGGTAAGGGCTCGAGGGGGTTGAGTCGCCGGGTTTGCGGATGCCGCACTTCGAGGCGATGAGGATTCGGGGACGCAGGTCAGGGATCTCGCTCAGGACACGGCCGAAGAGCGTCTCGGCCAGGCCATCGCAGTAGATGTCCGCGTGATCGAAGAGGGTGAAACCGGCCTCGACGGCAGCGAGAACGGCCTCGCGGCTGCGGGCTTCCCGTTCGGGGGTGACTTGAGAAGGGTCCCAGGTGCCGGCGAGTCGCCAGGCCCCGTACGCGATCCGGCTCGATATCAGCGGGCTGCGCCCGAGCGTAATGGTCTTCATGATGCGTGCTTTCATGAAGCATAGACAGAGCGCGGGTTGGCTGCAACCCAAGCCTGCGTTTGCGTGTTGCTTCGACGGCGACGCGGATCCAAGCGGTTGGTCAGGAGGCGAATCGAACGGGCATGGCGAGTTCGTTTGAGATTGTGTGCCTAGGGCGTTGAGAGTATGGAGACCGTATGCAAACCCCTTGGAATCAAAGCGGTCACCGCCGCCTCGGCGTGACGATTCTCGCAGCGCTCCTCGGTTGTTGCGTCACGTCAGCTCCGAAAGCGCAGCTGACCTGGACCTCGAACCCGAGTGCCGCGTCGGATGTTTTCAACGGCATTTGTTACGGCTCCGGTTCCTACGTGGCGTGCGGTGTCAACAACTCCGGGGCACTGGTGACGACCTCGGAGACCGGGGATGTGTGGGTGCCCCAGCATCTTGGGGATTTCTTTGCTGCCGAGGACGCGATCTGGGGCCATGGCCTATTCGTGACGGTTCATCGGCTGGGGAAGGCTTACTGGTCGGCTGACGGAGTGACGTGGACCGCGGGCGCCACGGGGGTGTATGTGCCGCTTTTCGGCGTTTGCGCTGGTCCGGAGGGCTTCATGGCGGTCGGCGGCGACCCCCTGGCCGGGGGTGTGATTCTCAGCTCGAGCGATGCCAAGACATGGACGGCGGTCACGGGGGTTTCCGAGTCACCGCTGCAGGGCGTCGCGTACGCCAATGGAACGTTCGTGGTGGTTGGCGACAACGGGACGGTGCTGGTTTCCGGCGATGGCGGTGCGTCGTGGAACAAGAACCCGGATTGGCGGTTCGGGAGCCTCCGGCGGGTTCGCCATCTCGAAGGGCGGTTTGTGGCGGTGGGATCCGACGGACAAATCACGTCGTCGGTCGATGGCGGCCAATGGAGTTTTCAGGTGCCGATCCAACGGAACTACCTGCACGACGTCGCGGCATGCGCTGGGCAGTGGGTTGCCGTTGGGGACCAGGGGACGCTGCTCACCTCGGCGGACGGTCTGGAGTGGGCCTCGGCGGATTCGGGAACGACGGCCGTGCTGCGGGGTGTTGCGTTTGGCGACCGGCGGTTTGTCGCCGTGGGAGGCCATGGCACGCGTCTGGTCTCGGACCGGATGGCCCCGGTCGATGCGAGGCTCAGGATACGGATTGAGGGGAGCACGGCGCGCCTCGAGACGGACAGTCAGCCCGGGTTCCAGTATCACTTGGAACGCGCAGCGGACTTCTCGGGTTGGGAGCCGGTCGGGCCGGGTCAAGCCGGGACCGGGGGGGCTCTGGAGTGGGCCGAACCGATCGAGGAGGATGTCAGTCACTTCTTTCGCATGCGCATCGAGTAGTGACCGTCAATTTGGGGTCTTGCCAAACCGCTTGCATTCCGGGCGTCGGGGCGCAGACTTGCGGACATCAATGATGCGGCCCTGATGTGGGGCCGGGGCGCACCGGGATGGTGCGGAGACAGGGACTGTAGCCATGCGAACGACGTATGTTCCGCCGTTGACCGCCGAGACCGCGAAGGAGCTTCAGCGCCGGGCGATTGCCCCCGCGGCAGCGATGTCTGAGGCCTCGCATCCTGCCAAGGGGGATGTGTTCTTGGTGGGTCTGGATTTGGGGACGAACACGAGCTGTTTGAAGCTTTCGCCGGCGGGGAGCCGCGAGGTGGTCTTTTCGGAGATAGTGCCGACGGTGGTGGGGTATGCGAAGGAGGGGATCGTCGAGAACGTGCTGCCGGGGAATGCGCAGGTCTTGTTTGGGGAAGCGGCGATGAAGCACCGGCTGTACCTGCGGATGCTGTCGCCGCTGGCGAACGGGGTGGTGGCGGACCTGGCGGCTGCGCACGATTTTGCCCGGCACTTGCGGCAGTTGCTGGATGTGCCGATGGGTGCGGAACTGCGGGCGGTGGTGGGCGTGCCGGCGTCGGCGGATCGGGCGGCGCGGGAGAACGTCTGCCAGATGTTGAACGGGTTTTTCCCGAAGGTGATTCTGGTGCCGGAGCCATTCCTGGCCGCGCTGGGGTACCGGGACGAAGGGCGGCTCGGCGATCCGGCGTATGTCGACCCGGTGAGGAACTCGATGTTTGTGGACATCGGGGCTGGGACGACGGACGTCTGCCTGGTGCAGGGGTATCATCCGACCGCAGACGACCAGGTGAGCGTGCCGTTTGCCGGGGACAAGGTGGATGAGCTTCTGAGCGACGCGATCCGGCGGGTGTATCCGGACGTGCATCTCTCGCAGGTGCGGATTCGCGAGGTCAAGGAGGCCCATTCCTACGTGGGACCGATGGAATCCCCGGTCACGGTGGACGCGGTGGTGGGGGGCAAGCTGCGACGGCTGGATCTGGGGGAAGCGATCGGGGATGCGTGCCAGGCGCTGCTGATGAAGGTCTTTGACTGTGTGAAAGCGATGATCGGCCAGGCGTCCACGGACAGTGTGGCCGAGGTGATGCGGAACATCATCCTCACGGGGGGCGGGAGCCGGATTCGGAACATCGACGCCGAGCTGCAGCGGCTGCTGGTCGAGGACGGCTATGAGAAACCGCGCGTGCAGACCGTGGGGGAGGATTACAAGGAGTACGTGGCGCGCGGGGCCTTGGCGGCCGGTCGTCAGGCGCGAGAAAACCAGTGGATAGCCTTGGGCTGAATGAACACGCGCATTGGCATCCTAACGGGCGGCGGCGATTGTCCGGGGCTGAACGCGGTGATCCGGGCCGTGGTGAAGACGTCTGCGAAACGCGGCTGGGAAACGGTGGGAATCCTGGGCGGGTTCGACGGCTTGCTGACGCCGGTGCGGAGTCGACCGTTGGACTACCACGAGATGGACGGTCTGCTGTTCGTGGGGGGCACGATTCTGGGGACCTCGAACAAGGGGCGATTCACAGCCAAGACGGGACACGGGGAGGTTCAGCGGGTGCCCTCGGACATCCTCGAGGAGGCGAAGGCGAACATCGAGGCGCTGGGGTTGAGGGCCCTGGTGGTGGTGGGGGGCGACGGGTCGTTGACGATCGCCCAGCAGTTGTACGAGACCGGAGTGCCGATTGTCGGCGTGCCGAAGACGATTGACAACGACCTGGAAGCGACGGCGACGACGTTCGGCTTCGACTCGGCGGTGGCGTGCGCGACCGACGCGCTCGATCGGCTGCGGACCACAGCGGAGAGCCACAGCCGGGTCATGGTGCTCGAAGTGATGGGTCGGTATGCAGGGTGGATTGCGGTGGCCGCCGGGATTGCCGGGGGGGGCGATGTGATCCTGATCCCGGAGATTCCATTCGAGTACGAGAGCATCTGCACGAAGATCGCGGAGCGGTCGGCGGACGGTCGGCGGTTCACGCTGGTGGTGGTGGCGGAGGGGGCGCGGGAGCGGGGCGGCGACTACGCAACGGTCGGCGGGGATGAGTCCAACCGCGAGGCGCGCTTGGGCGGGATGGGCGCCCGGGTGGCCGCCGAGATCCAGCGGCGGACGGGTCAGGAGACTCGCGTGTGTGTGCTCGGCCATTTGCAGCGGGGAGGGGCGCCGACGACGTTTGACCGGTTGATTTGCACCCGGTTTGGGACGCGGGCGGTGCAGTTGGTGGCCGAGGAGCGATTCGGGTGCATGGTGGCGTTCCGTCCGCCCGATATGGTGGGGGTGAAGATCACCGAAGCCATCGGGCGGTTGCGTCAGGTGCCTGCCGACGGCGAGTGGGTGCTCACGGCGCGCTCGCTGGGGATCAGCTTTGGCGACCGCTGATCCGCCCCGAATCTGCGCGGGGATCATTCCTCGCCGATTTCTCACTTCCGGTTTGAGTCCGCCGGGGAAGTCTGGCTGACTTCCCGCATGAGCGCCTCTCCAGATCCCGTCCCGTGCGGTCCGAATTCCTGCGATTGCCAATCCGGTGTCAGCCGGCGTGAGTTTCTGAGGCGGACGAGCCTGGCGGCGGCCGGGGTGACGGCAGCCACCTGGCCCGCGGTAGCCGGGCCGTTCAGTGCGGAGGATTTCCAATCGTTGATTCCGGTGGACAAGAAGCTGGATCCGGCCTGGGTGAAATCGCTTGCGGCTCGCGGGGAGCCGACGGTGTACAGGGGGGCGGAGCTTGACAAGATTGGGATGCCGATTGGCGGTCTATGCACGGGGCAGCTCTATCTGGGAGGCGACGGGCGGCTATGGCATTGGGATCTGTTCAACCTGCCGCAGCCGTCGAACTTCAGGGATACGAGCGGTCCGAACTATGCGCGGCCGCCGAGCCCGTACTCACCGATCGAGCAGGGCTTCGGGATCCGTGTGACCTCGGGCGTGGGCAGCCCGGTGCGGACGCTTGACCGCCGGGGGTTTGCCGCCGAGCACATTCGGTTTCGCGGGGAGTACCCGATGGCGCATGTGGAATATGCGGACCCTGCGTTTCCGGTGAGCGTTTCGCTCGAGGCGTTCTCGCCGTTCCTTCCGCTGAGCATGGCGGACTCGTCATTGCCGGCGACGGTGATGCGGTTCACGGTGAAGAACACGAGTGCGGCGCCGGTCGAGGTGGTGGTGGCGGGCTGGTTCGAGAACGCCGTGTGCCGGGGCATGGGTCCCTCGCCTCTGGCGAGGCACCGCAACCGCGTGATTCGCGAGTCGGGGATGACCTTCGTGCAATGCACGGCGGAGCGGCCTCCAAGCGATCAGGTGCCGGCCCCGCGGTCGGAGATTGTCTACGAGACCTTCGAGAACGGGTACGGCGCGTGGGAGAAGACGGGGGACGCTTTTGGCGCAGAGCCGGCGCCGGGAACGCTGGCGTCGCAGAACCCGGTGACCGGGTTTGCGGGGAAGCGGCTGGTCAACACGTTTCTCGAGGGGGACGGCACGAGGGGGCAGTTGATCTCGCCATGGTTCACGATCGAGCGGCGGTTCATTGCGTTTCTGATGGGCGGGGGCGCCCATGCGGGGCGGACGTGCATGAACCTGCTGGTCCATGGACAGGTGGTGCGGACGGCGACCGGGCGCAACGAGGAGCGGCTTGACTGGCAGGAATGGGACGTGAGCGAGTTCGAGGGGAAGCGGGCGCGGCTTCAGATAGTGGACGAGGCGACGGAGGGCTGGGGCCACATCAACGTGGATCAGATCGTATTCACGGATGCGCCTCCGTCGAGTCGGGTACCGCTCGAGGAGCGGGAGGACTACGGTTCGATGGGGTTGGCAGTGATGGGGGGGGATGCGGCGGCGTTTGGCCGGAGCCATGTTGGCACGCGGGAGGAGATCTTCTACGGGAGACCGCCTGAGGGGCCGGTCGAGGACGCCGTCAGGCGGCTGGGCGAGAGGCCGATCGGGGCGGTGGGGCGGCGCTTGTCGCTGGCTCCGGGCGCGGAGGGTGACGTGGTGTTTGTGGTGGCCTGGTATTTTCCCGGGATGATGCGGGGGGCACTCGGGCCGCTGCAGGATGTGAAGACGCTGAAGCGGTCGTATGCCAAGCGGTTTGGGTCCGCGGCGGAGGTGGCGAGGCATGTGACGGGTCAGTTCGAGCGGTTGGCGGGAGGGACGCGGCTGTGGAACCGGACCTGGTACGATTCGACGCTGCCGTACTGGTTTCTGGATCGGACGTTTGCGCCGATCTGCACGCTGGCGACGAGCACCTGCTTTCAATTCGACAATGGCCGGTTCTACGCCTTCGAGGGTGTTTACTGTTGCCAGGGCACGTGTCAGCACGTGTGGAATTACGCGCAATCGGTGGCGCGGATTTTTCCGGAACTCGAGCGGGACTTGCGGGTGCGGACAGATTTTGGGACGTCCTGGCACGAGGATGGGGCGACGGACTATCGCGGGGAGTGCGCCCGGCACGTGGCGCACGACGGGCAGTGCGGGGTGATATTGCGTGTCTGGCGGGAGCATCAGATGAGCCCGGACGACGGGATGCTGCGGTCGATCTGGCCGCGGGTTCGCCGGTCGATCGAGTATCTCATCACGCTGGACGGGGGCGAGGACGGGCTGCTTGAGGGCGAACAATACAACACGCTGGACGCGGCCTGGTTTGGGCCGATGGCGTGGATCAGCTCGTTCTATCTGGCGGCGCTGCGGGCGGGCGAGGCGATGGCGGAGGAGATGGGGGACCGGGTGTTTGCGGAGCGGTGCGGGAGGATTGCGGAGCGGGGGGCGCGGGCTCTGGTCCGGGAGCTGTACAATGGCGAGTACTTTATTCACAAGCCGGACCCGGCGCATCCGAACGCGACGAACACGAACGACGGATGTCACATCGACCAGTTGATGGGACAGGCGTGGGCGTTGCAGGTGGGGTTGCCGCGGGTGGTGGGGGCGGCGGAGACGCGATCGGCGCTCGATGCGGTGTGGAAGTACAACTTCACGCCGGACGTCGGGCCGTTTCGGGACGGCTCACGGATCAAAGGGGGGCGGTGGTATGCGATGGCGGGGGAGGGCGGGGTGGTGATGACCACGTTTCCGCGGGGGGGTGTCGAGAGGGCGGCCGGGCAGGGGGGCTTTGGGTTCTACTTCAATGAAGTCTGGACGGGTCAGGAGCACCAGTTGGCGGCGCACATGATGGCTGAGGGGATGGTTGACCGGGCGCTGGTGATCACGCGGGTGATCCACGACCGTCACCATGCGGCCCGGCGGAACCCGTACAACGAGGTCGAGTGCTCGGATCACTATACTCGGGCGATGTCGAGTCACGGGACGTTTCTGGCGGCGTGCGGCTACGAGCATCACGGGCCGAAGGGGCATCTCGGGTTTGCGCCGCGGCTCTCGCCCGAGCGATTCAAGGCACCGTTTACTGCGGCGGAAGGCTGGGGCCAGTTCGAGCAGGTGCGGACGGCGTCGGGGCAAGTCGAGACCCTGAGGATCCGGTATGGCCGGTTGCGCCTCAGGACCCTGGCGTTCGCGGTGGCGGAAGGTTCAGAGCCTCGAGAGGCGCGGGTGCGACTGAACGGGGCGCCGGTGGCGGCGTCGATGAGCGCCACGGGATCTCGGGTCCTGGTGGCGTTGGGGGAGATGGTGACGATTCCAGAGGGGGCGACGCTCGAGGTGACGCTGGCTTGAGGAATACAGCTCGGGCTTGGTGCGACAGGCCTCGCGGGGACGGCGGATCGATATTCCGGTGCACCAAACCCTGAAAACGCAACCGCCGCTCCCGTGAGCCGGGAGCGGCGGGTGTTCTTTTTGAAAACAGTTCCCGGCCTCGATTATATTCCGGGGAGGAACGGTCGGGGGCTCGGGTCTCTGCGTGGTTGCCGCCGGGTCGACCGGCGGCAGAGCACCGGTAGGCTTAGTAACGACCCCGGCGGTCACCGCGGAATTCGCGGCGAGGACCGCGGCCGCCACCGCCGCCGCCGCCCGGAGGGCGATCTTCCTTGGGGCGGGCCAAGTTGACCGTGAGATTCCGGCCGTCCAGCGAAGCGCCATTCATGGCTTCAATGGCCTTTTGGGCTTCCTCCGGAGTGCTCATGGTGACAAACCCGAAGCCGCGGGGCCTTCCGGTGGCGCGGTCGAGCATGAGGGTCGCCTCTACGACGACGCCGTAGGGCGCGAAAGCGTCGTTCAGATCGCTTTCCGTCGTATTGAAGGAGAGGTTTCCCACGAATAGTTTTGTGTTCACGTGATGTACCAAGTACCGGACCGACTCCTGCGTTCTCCAAACTGTTCCCGACCATCGGGTTTCAAATCATCACTGAACCAGGTTCAACTGAGGATCCACCATGTCTTGGGCGCCATGAGCCAACTACCGGACGGGGGGGAACATGCCTGATCCTATGGTTAGCGCAAGCGCGAATAACAACTTTTCGCTGGGGGGGGTGGCTGGCGTGGGGGTCTCTCCCGGGGCGGAATGGGCGTCGGCGGGGTCCTGGTGGAACGTGCGGGATGTGGAGGTTGACCTTGGCGCTGAGGGGATTTAGTGGTCCAATTCGCAATTGCGAGTTGGACCACTAGGGGTCCGTGCCAACGCACAGACCCTTAGGCATAGGGTTGGCTTATGGCGGCATCATCGAGATGGGATGACCAGGGGTGGCCGGTAGCGGGCGGCTGGGTGTCGCCTTGTGGACCATGAGATCCCCGGGTCGCTTGGGCGTCGCTGCACTGTTGCTGGGATCGGGGTGTTGTGCCCTGATCTATCAGACGGTCTGGCTGCGGGAATTCCGGCTGGTCTTTGGGGCATCGACGGCGGCGTCGGCGGCGGTGCTGGCGGTGTTCATGGCTGGCTTGGGGATAGGAGGCTGGGTTCTGGGCCGGAGGGCGGATCGCTGCGCCGAACCGCTGCGGTTCTATGCGGGATTGGAGTTCCTGATTGCGGTGTCGGCGGCGCTGAGCCCGTTTCTCGTGGGGTGGATTCGAGAGGGCTACCTGCGGAGCGGGGGCAATGCGGTGCTGGGGACGTGGGGGGCGGCGGTTGTGCGGTTGGCGTTGGCGGGTTTGGTGTTGGCGGTGCCGACGGTGGCGATGGGGGGGACGCTTCCGGCGGCGGCGCGGGCGGCGACAGGATCGACGGACCGGGATCGGACGACGTTGGCGCTTTTGTATGGCAGCAACACGTTGGGGGCAGTGGCGGGCGTGTTGCTGGCGACCCTGATTCTACTCGAGCACCTGGGCAATCGCGGGTCGCTGTGGTTGGCGTGTGTCGTGAACGGGATGATTGCGCTGGCGGCCTTTTGGATGACCCGGGGGCGACGGGCACAGGCGGCGGCGGCTTCGATCCCGGACGCGCCAGCGCGTGTGGCCGAGGAGGCGGCGCTGGCGGGTTGGGCAGGCCGGCGCCGATTCGTTTTGGGGGCTGCGGGGGTTAGTGGATTCGCGTTTCTGCTGATGGAACTGGTGTGGTACCGGATGTTAAGCCCGGTGCTTGGGGGATCCGTATTCACGTTTGGCCTGATCCTGGCGGTGGCGCTGTTGGGAGTTGGGCTTGGGGGGATGTTGTATCGGGTGTGGCATCCGGAGGGTTGGGTATCGATGGCCGGTTTGGCGGCGACGTTCGGGCTGGAGGCGGTGGCGTTGCTGGTGCCGTTTGCCCTGGGGGATCGGGTGGCGTTGTTGGCGCTGGACCTGCGAGGGTTGGGCGAGATGGGATTTGGCCCGCGGGTGTTGGGGTGGAGCGGGGTGGCTGCACTGGTGGTTTTGCCGGCGTCGCTCGTCGCCGGGTTTCAGTTCCCGCTGATGATCGCCTTGCTGGGGGAGGCGGACCGGCGCATGGGCTCTGACGTTGGTTTGGCGTATGCGTGGAATACGCTGGGGGCGATTGCCGGGTCGTTGGCCGGCGGTTTTGGCCTGATGCCGCTGCTGACGGCCCCGGGCACTTGGCGAGCGGTTGGTCTTCTGCTGGCGGCGGCGAGCGTCGGAGCATGGGGATTGGCGGGGCGCGAAGCAGGGATAGAGCGGGCTGGGACGAGGACGCGGCGTTGGATTGGGGTTGGGCTGGCACTGGCGGCTATTGTCTTGTTGTGCTTTGACGGGCCGGGCGCGGTATGGCGCGACAGCGGGATTGGCGCGGGGAGGGCAGATGCGGTGCGGGAGCTTGGGCCGAATCCGTTGCGGGACCAGATCCAGCTCTGGCGTCGGATGGTGCAATGGGAGGCGGAAGGAGTCGAGAGCCACGTCGCGCTGATCGCAGACAAGGGATTGTCCTTTCTGATCAACGGCAAGAGCGATGGGAGTGCCCGGAGCGATGCGGGGACGGTGATTCTGGGGGGATTGGTGGGGGCGTGGCTGCATCCGAGACCGGAGCGGGCGCTGGTGATTGGTTTGGGGACCGGGTGCACGGCCGGTTGGCTGGGCAGGGTGCCATCGATCGAGCGGGTCGACGCGGTCGAACTCGAACCGGCGGTGCTCCGGGTGGCGTCGGCGTGCGAGTGGGTGAATGCCGACGTTCTGGGGAATCCCAAGGTGCGCGTGCATCTGGGCGATGGCCGCGAGTTTCTGGGTGTTTCGACAGATCGTTATGATGTCATCTTCTCGGAGCCGTCAAATCCCTATCGGGCGGGCGTGGCGAGTCTCTTCACGACGGAGTTCTACCGCGCTGCGGCGGAGCGCCTGACCGAGGACGGGCTGTTCCTGCAGTGGATGCAGGCGTACGAGGTCGATTTGCCGACCGTTCAAACGGCGTGTGTGACGCTCGCCGATGTGTTTCCGGTGGTCGAGACCTGGAGCACCCAGGCGGGGGATTTGCTGTTTGTGGCGGCGGGGCGGCCGTTGACATGGGATGCGGCGGCCTTGCGGGAGCGGCTGCAACAGGAGCCGTTTCGCACAGTGGCGGCGAGGGTTTGGCGGGTGACGGATCTGGAAGGCATGCTCGCGCGCCGGTTGAGTCCCGCGAGCGTGGCGCGGGCGATGGCCGCGGTGCCGGGTGTGGAGCGAAACACCGACGATCGGACGATTCTCGAGTTTCGATTTGCGCGGACGGCGGGGACGGGGCTGCCCTTCGACGTGCGGCAATGGCTTGTGCAAGGCGATGCGGCCGCCGACGCACGCGTCTCATTCTCCGGCGGTGCGGTGGACTGGGGCGCGGTGGTCGACCGGCGGTTCAGCATGTGGGCGAACGAGGGTTTGGCGCCGTCTTTGGCGGCCGATGCGGACGCCGGTCTTCGGCAGCGGGCGCTGGCCAAGCAGCGCTATGGGGGGAGCGATTTGGCGGGGGCGTTGGAAGCCTGGCGGGGGCAAACGCAGGAGCCTGCGGATTTGCTTGAACTTGGGCTGTTGGCGGAGGGTCTGGCGGAGGCAGGGGATGCCGGGGCGACGGAGGCGATCGAGAGGCTCCGGGTCTGGCAACCGGTGGAAGCGGAGGTGATTGCGGGGCGTCTGGCCTGGCGGCAGGGGCGTTTGGACGAAGCTGTGCGGTCCCTGGTCACGGCGTTCGAGCGCTATCGGCAGGACCCATGGCCGGAGCCCCTGGTGATGTACCGGGCGATGGAAATGGCGCAGACCCTCAGTCGTGAGGCTCGGCAGCCGGAGTTGGCGCGGAGGCTGGAAGCCGCCTTGAGCAAGCCGTTTGCGGTGCGGCTTTGGGACCAGGCCCGGCTGGCATGTCGGTTCAATGTGGCCTTGGACACACTGGATCCGTCGACTCTACTGGCGGCCATCGAGTCGTTCGAGCCCCACGTCCCGTGGCGGCGCTTCTTCCTTGAGCGACGGGTGGCCTGCTATGAGCATCACCGGGATGCGCGGCTTGACCGGGCGCGGCGCGACTTGGCGGCGTTTGATGCGAAAAGCGAATGAACATGTTCGTGGATATTATACATTAGTATATATAAAAACTGGTGCAACGGCTGCAAGAGTGGGGGGGTGGCCCCGTATTCATAAGTAGCGAGAAGCCACTAGAGTCCTCGACTTGTGGAATGTGTGGTCAACAGGTCAAGTTTGGCCCCTGCGGTTCCAGGCCTCCTTTCCTTCCGTCGAGGACTCTACATTAGCGAGGCGCGGAAGAGAGGATAGGCAGGCACAGCAGGGTCTTCATGAGCCTGAGGACTCGACCGGGTCTGAGGCAGCGCCTCGCTAGGGGATAGTGATTGCCATGCAGTCGGGGGACAGTTATAAACAGCTTGCGCGGCGGTTGTTACGGCAGACTCGGAATCGGGGAAAGCCGAAGCACGTGAGTGCAAAAGAGCGACGTGAGTCAGGCGGCGATGGCGCCAGGGAACGACGTGGGGGCGTGCCGCGTTTGGGGGGCTCGAGGCGTGCGGTGGTGTTGAGTTGTGCGTTAGAGGAGCCTCATCGGATTTTGGGGTTGGAGGGGGATCTTCTGGAGTTCGCCGGCTTTGGTGTCGAGCGGTTTTCGGAGCCTGGTTTTTGGGTGTCGCGGTTGCATCCGGAGGACAGGGTACGGTTGCCGGAACTGGAGAGCCGCCTGCGGGAGGAGGGTGAAGCGGGGTGGGACTACCGCTGGCTTCATGGGGATGGGAGGTACCGGCAATTCCACGTCGAGGTGCGTGTCTTTCGAGATGGGGAGGGGGTTGCGGTGGAGGTCCTGGCGTGTGTGGTGCGTCGTTGCCGGGGGAGGACTTCGCGGTCGGCGGCGGCTTTATGTGCCCGGTTGCTGGAGGCCCAGACGGTGCGTTGGAGGAACGCGATTCTGGGTCATCTTCAGCAGAGGCGGGAGGCGGAGGCGGCGTTGAGGGCGAGCGAGGAGCGGTTTCGGGCGATGTTCAACGAGGCGCCGCACGGGATTGTGGTCTGTTGGCAGGGTCGGTTTCTGGAGGCGAACGAGACGATCTGCCGGATGCTGGGATACACGCTTGATGAGCTGCTGGCCTTAGACTTCTCGAAGGTGGAGGTTGGACTGAGCCAGGGGGAGATTCTCGCGACGTTGGAGGCGCACGGGGAGAAGGCGGTGATGTTCCTGGGGAGGCATCGGCGCAAGGATGGCACCGAGTACACTGCGGAAGTGCATGTCAGTCCCTTTCAGCACGGCGGACGTCCGGCGCGCCTTGCGATTGTGCGGGATGTTTCGAGCGTGCAGCAATTGAGCGAGTCGCTGGTGGTTCGGACGGCGGCGTTGGAGGAGACCTCGGATGGGATCCTGATCACGACTTCCGCCGAGGAACCCTGGCCGGTGGTGTTTGCGAGTCGTTCCTTTGCGGCCCTGAGCGGTCTGCGGTGCGACCAGGTGGTTGGGCGATGTGCGTTGGAGGCTTTGAGTGCTGAGTGGCGGAAGGAGTCGTCCTTTGTGGAGGTCGTGGCGGCGTTGGTGACAGGGAGGGGGTACCAGGGGGAGTTGCGGGTTCCGTGGCACGGGGAGAACGGCACATGGGTCTTCGTGCGGATCAAGCCGGTGAAGTCCGGGAACGGTGGGGGAGGGCATTTCATTTGGTGGTTTGTGGATGTCACGGCCCAGAGGAGTGCGGAGATGCAGGCAGCGGCGCAGCGCGAGACCCTGATGAAGATGGGGCGTTTGGCGTCGCTGGGGGAGGTGAGCGCGCATATTGCGCATCAGCTGGGCCAACCGGTGAGCGCGATGGTGGGCAATCTGGAGGTGCTTCGGGCTCGGGGCATGGCCGTGGCCGGGGGTGATCCCGTGTTGCGGGCGGCTTTGGACGACTTGGTTGCCGACTGTGGGCGGTTGCAGGAGACACTGCATCGGGTGAGGTCGCTGGTGCGTCCCGAGGTGTCGAAGCCGGAGGAGACGTGTTTGGGGGCGCTGGTGAGCTCGGTGCTGAGGATGGTCCGGCAGGAGACGGCGACGCGGCGGATCAGGCTGAGGACCGCGTTACCGCCGGGGCTGCCGCCGGTGATTGTGGATCAGGTGCAGATCCAACAGGTGTTATTGAATCTGCTGAGCAACGCCTTCGATTCGGTGGAGGGGTTGCCGGACAAGGACCGCGTGGTCGAGGTGGTCGTCCGCGGGACAGATTCCGGGATCGAACTGGCGGTCTTGGACCAGGGGTCAGGGATTGCGCCGGAGCACAGGGACCGGGTTTTCGATCCGCTGTTCACGACCAAGGCCAAGGGGTTGGGGATGGGGCTTTGTCTGTGCCGGACGATTGCGGAGCTGCACGGGGGCCGGATTACGGCGGAGAACCGGCCGGGTGGGGGCGCGGCATTCCGGCTGGTGCTGCCAGCGCTTGGAAGCCAACGCCCTCTTCCGCGCGAAGGCGGGAGAGGGCGCTGAACAGGCAAGGCCCGAGGCCGGAGGCCGCGGGCCCGTTGCAGGGGAGGTCGGCTGCGGCTACTTCCTGGCTTTACGACCGGGCTTGGCGGCAGCGGCGGCCCTTTTCTGGTTGATAGCGGCCTGGGCGGCGGCGAGCCGGGCGACCGGGACGCGGAACGGGGAGCAGCTCACATAGGTGAGGCCGAGGGTGTGACAGAACTTGACCGAATCGGGGTCGCCACCGTGCTCGCCGCAGATGCCGAGCTTGATCTTCGGGCGGGTGGCGCGGCCCCGTTCGATGGCGATCTGCATGAGCTGGCCGACGCCGGTCTGGTCGATCGAGGCGAAGGGGTTTTTCTTGACGATCTCGGCCTCCTGATACGGCTGGAGAAAACTGCCGGAGTCATCGCGGCTCATCCCGAGGCAGGTCTGCGTGAGGTCGTTGGTCCCGAAGCTGAAGAACTCGGCCGTCTCGGCGATCTCGTTGGCGGTGAGCGCGCCGCGCGGGATTTCGATCATGGTGCCGACGCTGTAGGTGAGTTTGACCTTGCGCTCGGCCTGGACTTGGCGGGCGGTTTCGTGGACGAGGGCGACCTGGAGGTCGAGTTCCTTCCTGAAGCCGACGAGCGGGATCATGATCTCGGGCTTGCACGGGATGCGAGCCTTGATGCAGAGAGCGGCGGCTTCGAAGACCGCGCGGGCCTGCATTCGGGTGATCTCCGGGTACTTGATCCCGAGGCGGCAGCCGCGGAAACCGAGCATGGGATTGAACTCGTGCAGTTCATGGACGCGCTGCTCGATGCGTTCGACGGGGATTCGGAGTTTGCGGGCGAGATCGGCCTGTTGATCGGCCGCATGCGGCAGGAACTCATGGAGGGGCGGATCGAGGAACCGGATGGTGGCGGGCAGGCCTTTGAGGGCCTTGAAGATGCCGAGGAAATCGTCGCGTTGATATGGCAGGAGCTTGGCGAGGGCGGCTTCGCGGGCTTCGGTCGTCTCGGCGAGGATCATTTCGCGCATGGCGTCGATGCGGTCGCCTTCGAAGAACATGTGTTCGGTGCGGCAGAGGCCGATGCCGGTGGCGCCGAAGGCGACGGCATTGGCGGCCTGGTCCGGGGTATCGGCGTTGGTGCGGACCTGGAGGCGGCTGGCCTGGGAGCACCACTTCATGAGCTGCTGGAAGCTCTTGAACTTCTCCGTCTTGCGGGCGGCTTGATCGCCGTGCAGCGTGCCGGCGATGATCTCCGAGGGAGCGGTCTTGAGTTCGCCGGCGTAGACGGCGCCGGCGGTGCCATCGATCGAAAGGAAGTCGCCTTCCTTCAGGACGAGGCTACCGACGGTGATGGTCTTGGCGTCGTAATCGACCTGGAGGGCGCTGGCGCCGCAGACGCAGACCTTGCCCATTTGGCGGGCGACGAGGGCGGCGTGGGAGCTGACTCCGCCCCGGGCGGTGAGGATGCCTTCGGCGGCGATCATGCCTCGGAGGTCTTCGGGCGAGGTTTCGATGCGGACGAGTAGGACCTTTTCGCCCTTATCGGCGGCGATGACCGCGCGTTCGGCGTTGAGGTAGATCTTGCCGCAGGCCGCGCCGGGGCCGGCGGGGAGGCCGGTGGCGATTGGAGTGGCTTTGCCTTTCTCGCTGGCGTCGAAGACCGGGGCGAGCAGTTGGTCGAGTTGATCGGCCGGATTGCGGAGGATGGCAGTTTCCCAGGTGATGAGTTTCTCCTTGCACATGTCCATGGAGAACTTGAGGGCGGCCATGGCGGTGCGTTTGCCATTGCGGGTCTGGAGCATGAAGACCTTGCCGTCCTGGATGGTGAACTCGAAGTCCTGGACATCCTTGAAGTGCCGTTCGAGGGTGGCCCGGATGTTGTCGAGCTCGGCGTAGGCGGCGGGCATTTCCTGGCGCAGGGCGGCGACGGGTTCGGGGGTGCGGACGCCGGCGACGACATCTTCGCCCTGGGCGTTGATCAGGAACTCGCCGTAGAACTCCTTCTTGCCGTTGGCGGGGTTGCGGGTGAAGGCGACGCCGGAACCGGAGGTCGGTCCGGTGTTGCCGTAGACCATGGCCTGAACGTTCACCGCGGTTCCCCATTCGGAGGGGATGTTGTACTTGCGGCGATAGACGATGGCGCGGTCATTCATCCAGGAACCGAAGACAGCGCCGACGGCGCCCCAGAGCTGTTTCCACGGGTCCTGGGGGAAGTCCTGGCCGGCGCGCTCGCGGATGAGGGTCTTGAAGCGTTCGACGAGTTCCTTGAGGTCGTCGACGCTGAGCTTGGTGTCCTCGATATCGGCGTGATGGCGCTCGTGTTTGAGCTCGTGGATGACGGTTTCGAAGGGTTCATGGTCCTCGCCGGGGCGCTTTTGGACGCCCATGACGACGTCGCCGTACATTTGGACGAAGCGGCGGTAGCAGTCCCACGCAAACCGCTCATTGCCGGTGGCGGCGACGAGGGCGAGGACGGTTTCGTCATTGAGTCCGAGGTTCAGGATGGTGTCCATCATGCCGGGCATCGAGTCGCGGGCGCCGGAGCGGACGGAAACGAGCAGGGGCATGGCGGTCTTGTCGCCGAACCGGGTGCCCATGATCTTCTCGATCTGGGCGACGCCGGCCTTGACCTGGGCCTCGAGGACTTTGGGATAGGACCGTCGGTTGGCGTAGTAATACGTGCAGACTTCGGTGGTGATGGTGAAGCCGGGGGGCACCGGTAATCCGATGCGGGACATCTCGGCGAGGTTGGCGCCTTTGCCGCCCAGGAGCGGCTTCATGGAGCCGTCGCCATCGGCTTTCTTATTGCCAAACTGATAAACGTACTTCGGGGTCTTCGCTGCTGTTGCCATAGCTCGTTCGTGGTCGTTGTCTCGGTATCGCCCGGTGAACCCGTGCGAAAGGGAGCAACGCTAACAAAGGAGGGGAGGGTGTCAACGGCCGAGTTAAGGCGGAGTGGCGGCCCCAGGATGATATCGCGGGGGCTTGCAACGGGGCCGGGTTCGTGTATCGTGGGCGTGTCGTCAAGGAGGAGGCGGGGTTTCACACAAGGGCGGGACAAAAGTCCTGGGTGCTTTGGACCCTGTGGGTTCGCGGCGCCTCAGTCTTCCCGGGTGCGAATGGGAATACCTGCGGGGGGCTGGTTCCGTCGCCTCGCTTCCCCGGCGACACACAACAAGGAGGTACGGATGAAGACGAGTCACCTGAACACCCTGCTCGCCAGTCTGGTGGCGGCGTGGGCTCTTGGAGTTGCGGTAGGCGGGGGGGATCCAGGCGTTCCGGGGGATCCGGAGCGCCGGGAGAACGTCCAGAGCCAGTCCGCGCGGCAGGCTGGTACGTCCTCGGGCGAGGTCAAAGCCACGCGCTATCCGGTTCGTGGCAAGCTGAAGGCGGTGGACTTGAAGGCCAGGACCTTCACGCTTGCCGGGGCGGAGAAGGACCGCACGTTCCAGACGCGGCCGCAGACGGCGTTTACGCGCCAGGGGAAGGCCGCGAAGCTCGAGGATGCGGTGGTAGGCGAGGACGTGGGCGGTCTGGTCGAGAAGCAGCCGGACGGCACCGCGATTGCGCTGACAGTCCGCCTCGGGGCCAAGCCGGAGCTCGTGACCGACAAACCGGCCACGCGCAAGGCAGCGTCCAAGAAGGCGAAGTCGGATGAGATGAGCCCGTAGGATTCGCCGTGGTGCGGACAGCGCCCGGAGGATGCTTCCGGGGCGAAGGGGGCAGGCTCGTGAGGGCCTGCCCCCAAACCCGTGGGCAAGCGCCGGTCGGGTCTCAACCTCCCGGGCTTGAGCCGCCGCCTGGTCCCTCGAGCCTGGCGCAGGACTTTCTGCTTGCTGCGGCGGGGAGTGCGGGGCTAAATCGATTTGCGATTTTTGCCAGGGCCCATGGAATGCGGACTTACGAACCCCGCCAGGGCCGGAAGGCAGCAACGGTAGTTTGCTCTGCGTCTGCCGTGGTCACCCTGGCATTTCCTTTTCCAGCGGGGCATTCGGATGAGCTATCAGGTCATAGCGCGGAAGTATCGGCCTCAGCGGTTCGAGGACGTGGTGGGGCAGGACCACGTCACGCGGACCCTATCGAATGCGATTCAGCAGGGGCGGATAGCGCACGCGTATTTGTTTTGCGGGCCGAGGGGCACAGGCAAGACAACCGTGGCGAGGATCTTCGCGATGTGCCTGAACTGCACGGGGGGGCCGCGGGTGGATCCTCCGGCTGAGGATCCCAAGTGCGTTGAGATCGCCGAGAGCCGGGCGATTGATGTGATCGAAATTGACGGAGCGAGCAACAACGGTGTCGAGCAAGTCCGGGACTTGCGGCAGACCGTGCGCTACGCGCCGGCTTCCTCGCGGTACAAGATCTACATCATCGACGAAGTCCACATGCTGACGACAGCGGCATTCAACGCGCTGTTGAAGACGCTCGAGGAACCGCCGGAGCATGTGAAGTTCCTGTTTGCGACGACCGACCCCGAGAAGGTGCTCCCGACGATCCTCTCCCGGTGTCAGCGATTTGACTTCCGGCGGATCCCCGCCCCGCTGATCGTGAAGCATCTGGGCATGATTGCGGAGCGCGAGCAGATCACGGTGGATGGTGCGGCGTTGCAGGCGATCGCGCGGGGCGCGGACGGCGGCATGCGCGATGCGGAGTCGGCACTCGACCAACTGATCAGTTTCTGCGGGACGAAAATTGTCGAGGAGGATGTGTTGTCGATGTTCGGCCTGGCGGCGGGGACGCGGGTGGCGGCGCTGGCCAACGCGATTCTGTCCGGCGAAGCCCTGGTGGCGCTGCGGGAACTCGATGGGCTGGCTCAGGCCGGTAAGGACCTGGGGCGGCTGACGACGGACTTGCTGCATCACTTTCGGAATCTGCTGGTCTTCCGCGTATCGGGGGGCGACCGACAGTTGCTCGAGGTTACCGAGGCCGAGGCGGGCGCGCTCGAGGCCGAGGCCTCGCGAGTCGAGGTCGAGTCGCTCACCCGGATCCTGGAGGTCCTGACCGAGGCCGAGGGTCGATTGGGGCATGCGATTTCGAAGAAGATCCTGCTCGAGGTGACGGTGCTGCGGGCCATCGAGGCGCGGGCGGCGGTGAACCTTCAGACCCTGATCGAGACCCTCGGGCAACTGCGGGATGCGGACGACGCCGGGTCCGCTGGACAGCCTGCCGTTGCGTCAGCGACCGGAGTGTCTCCCGCACCGGGACCCACGGTTGCCCCGCGTGGTTTGGCTCGGTCGGACGCTGCTCCGGAGGACACGCCAGTGGCCGGCATGTCGGAAGGGGCGGCGGCGGGTGCGGTTGCGGCGAAGGAGACCGCGCCCGATCCCCTGGCATCGCTTTGGGCGCGGTTGCTCGAGGCGGTGGGCCGGGCGAGGCCCTTGATCCAGCAGGCGCTCCGGCCCGGCTTTCCGGTCTCGCTCGATGGCAATCGCCTGGTCATTGGTTTCGACCCGGGCGCAGCGGAATCGATGGGGACGTTGGACAACTCGCGGACGCAGGCCTTTTTGCGGACGAAGCTCGAGGAGTTGGGTGTCACGGGGGCGCAGGTGGGCTTTGTCGTGACGGAGCGGCCTGGGAGAGCCATGGCGATTCCGGCGGAGCCGGTGGCGGCGAAGGGCGATGCTCCGGCGCCGGCGAGACCGGGGTCGCCCGAGGCGTCGTTGTCGGACTTCAAGAACGATCCGGCGATTCGCGAAGCGGTTGAGGTTTTTCGGGCGCAGCAGGCGGAGGTCCGGGGCTGAGCACCGCCGCGGCGGGTTTGAGAGAAAGGTGACATGTCGAGCATTGGCAAATTGATGAAGCAGGCGTCGCGAATCCAGCGACAGATGGAGGAGACGCAGCAGCAGTTGGCATTGCGGACGGTGGAAGCCAGCAGCGGGGGCGGGGCAGTCAAGGTGGTGGCCCGCTGCGACGGTTCGGTGGCGTCCCTTCGGATCGATCCCCAGGCGGTGAACCCGGCGGAGACGGCTCTGTTGGAGGACCTGGTGTTGTCGGCCGTCAATACGGCCCTGACGCAGGCCCGGGAGACGGCTTCGGCGGAGATGGCCAAGCTCACGGGAGGAATGAACTTCCCGGGGTTGGGCTGACGGGGCTGCGGTCAACGGCGGGCGAGTCATGGCGTTGTTGCCGGGACCTTTGGCGGAGTTAATGGCCGCGCTGGGGACGCTGCCTGGCGTAGGGCCGCGAACGGCTGAGCGGCTTGCGTTGCACTTGGTCCAGGCGGACCTGCAGCGCGTGCGGGACCTGGCGCAGGCGCTGGTGACCGCCCGGGAGCGGGTGCGCGGGTGCGAGCGCTGTGGCGCCTTGACGGAGTGCCAACCCTGTCTGTTCTGTGCCGACGCGGGGCGAGACGGCGGCGTGTTATGCGTGGTCGAGCGTCCGGTGGACGTGCTGTTGGTCGAGAAGGCAGGGGGGTTTCGGGGCCGTTATCACGTTCTGGGGGGGCGGTTATCACCGATGGACGGCATTGGGCCCGAGGACCTCAACATCGCGGCGCTCGAGGGGCGGGTGGGATCGGAATCGGTGCGGGAGGTGATTCTGGCGCTGCCCACCGACGTGGAGGGGGATGCAACGAGCCATTACCTCGCGGCTCGCTTGGCGGGGCGGGGAGCGGTCGTGACGCGGCTGGCGCACGGCTTGCCCGCAGGGACCAGTCTCGATTTTGCCGACGAACTCACACTCAGCCGGGCCATCGAGGGACGCCATCCCTTTCGGGAATGAGGCGGCCGTGGGTTTTGCCGGGGCACACGGTGTGGGGAGAAACAGTTCATTTCACCGATGAATGATGCTTGCGAGGACGTGCGTTCCGGCCCGGAGCCGCGTGTGGTTGTGTTTGATCTGGGCAAGGTATTGCTGGACTTCGACTACGGGATTGCGGTCCGGCGGCTGCTGCCGCGGATGCGGTTGTCACTCGATCAATTGCAGGGTTACCTCACGGAGGGGTCGGTGCTGGGCGAGTACGAGAGCGGGCAATTGACCACGGCGGAGTTTTTCGAGCGCGCCCGGGTGTTGACGGGCTATGACGGGTCGATGGATTCGTTCGACGAGGCGTTTGCCGACATCTTCAGCGAGATTCCGCCGATGGTGGCGCTGCAGGCCGGGTTGAGGAAGGGCGGATGGCGCACCTACATTCTCTCAAACACGAATGAGCTGGCGATCCGGCACATCCGGCGGCGGTTTCCGTTCTTCGCCGGCTTTGACGGCTACGTGTTGTCGTACGAGCATCAGGCGCTCAAGCCGGGGCCGCGACTGTACGAGGTGACGGAGGGTATGACGGGGTGCCGGGGAAGCGAGTTGTTCTATTTGGACGACAGGCCGGAGAACGTCGCGGCGGCGCGTGCGCGGGGCTGGCAGGCGGTGGTCCACGAGAGCTATGAAGCTTCGCGGGCTGCAGCGCGGGCTGCGGGGCTGCCGGTGTGAATTGCAGGACAGCGCGCTAGCGAGGCGCGCCTCAGACCCAGCCAAGTCTGCGATCCCATGGAGCTTTCCTCCCTTTTCGGACCCTCTCTTCCGCGCCTCCCCAATGTAGAGTCCTCGACGGAAGTTGGGTAGGCCTGGAAGCTGACCGGACCAAACTTGACCTGTTGACCCCATATCCCAGGAGTCGAGGACTCTAGGGTGCGGGGGCCAGCTCGAGTCGTTCCTCCGGTTTCTCCTCCAAGGTCTTGGAGTCGGGTGCGGGCGTGGTGTTCTCGGAGGATGCGGCCGGGGCGGCTTCGTCGGCATTGCGGAACTTGACGCTGACGATCTTGCTGACGCCGCGTTCCTGCATGGTGATGCCGTAGAGGACATCGGCCATGGCGATGGTGCTCTTGCTGTGGGTGATGATGACGAACTGGGAGTGCGCGAGGAATCGCTGGAGCATGGTGACGAAGCAGCTGATGTTCGACTCATCCAGGGGCGCATCCAGCTCATCGAGGACGCAGAAGGGGCTTGGCCGGACCTGGTAGATGGCGAACAGGAGGGCGACGGCCGTCATGGTCTGTTCCCCGCCGGAGAGGAGCGAGATGCTCTGCAGCTGTTTGCCAGGGGGGCGGGCGACGATTTCGATGCCGCTCTCGAGGACGTCTCCTTCGTCGATGAGCTGCAGGTCGGCCTTGCCGCCCCGGAAGATCTCGACGAAGAGCGCACGGAAGTTCTCGCGGATGAGCCGGAAGGTCTCCGTGAACATCTCGCGGGTCTGGGTGTTGACCTTGTTGATGACCTCGATGAGGTGGGCGCGGGCCTTGACGAGGTCGTCGTGCTGTGTGGTGAGGAAGGCATGCCGCTGTTCGGTCTCCTCGTATTCCTCGATGGCCACGAGGTTGACCGGTCCCATCTCGTCGATCTTCTGCTGGAGGGCGGCGACCTGGCCGGCCACGGCCGTCCAGTCGGTGGCCACGCCGGCGGTGGCCATTTCCTCCGGGGTCAGCCGGCTGATCTTGGGCGGGCCCTCGGCAGCCAGAGTGATGGTGATGCACTCGCTCCGGACGTCCTCGAGCCGGATCTGGTACTTCTGTTGGATGCGGTCGAGGAGGTTCTGCCGCATCATCTGATGCTGGGCGAGTTCGACATCGAGGGCGGCGCGTTGTTCCTGGAGCGCGGTGAGCTGGCGCCGGCGTGCGCGCAGAGCTTCGTCGCGGGTGGCGATTTCGGCGGCTTCGGTCTGGCGCCGATCGGAGAGTGCTGCGACCTGGGTGTCGAGCTGGTCGCGCTCGATGCGGAGCTGCTGATTGCGGAGGCGGGACTCGACCATTTCGGCTCGGGCCTGCTCCTGTCGCTGCTGCAAGGTGCTGCAATCGTGAGCGCGCTGGTCAGCCCGCTGGCGGAGCTCGCGGATGCGGTCCTCGAGGGGTTGCCGACGTTGGAGGAGGGCGGCGTTTCGCTGCTCCTCGGAGGCCGCAGCTACCTTGGACTCCGTGACGGCGCCGTTGAGCTGGTCGCGTTGTTGGCGGGCGGACTCGAGGGCGGCGGTTTGGTCGGCGAGGCGTCGCTGGAGGGTTTGCTCCTCGGTTTCCTGCCGGCTGAGTTCGGCGGCGAGGGCCGTACGGCGTTCGAGCCCTTCCTGTTCCTGGGCGGCGAGGCACTGGACTTCGTAGACGACGGTGTCGATCTTCTGATGGAGGGATTTGAGGGCGCTTTGGAGCGCGTTGAACTCCCCCTGGCGGGTTGCGACGGCCACCTCCTGGGATCGCAGGTCGCTTTGCTCCTGCTGCAGGCGGGCCTGGAGGGCGGTCTGCTCGCTTTGCAGGGCGCCCTTATGGACGCTCTGGGCTTGGACCTGCTCCTGGAGGCCGGTCAGCGTGGACTGGAGTTCTGCGATCTCGTTCTTGCGCGCGAGGATGGACGATGGGGCGGGTCCGTTGCCATTCGTGCTGCCGCCGGTGAAGACGCCGTGTCGGCTCAGGATCTCGCCCTTGGGGGTGACGAAGTCCAGGGCGCCGGCAGAAAGGCGCCAGCCTTCGGTGGCGGCGGCGAGGTTGGGCGCGAGTCGTGTCGGCCCGAGGAGGCCGCCGATCAAGGCGGCCACCGACTCCTCGGCATGGAGGACGGTGAGCGCCGGCAGGCAGCCCAAGCCTCGAAGGCGTTCTTCGATCTCGGGGCTCACGGGAGGCTCGGCGGGTGCTGCGGCCTCCCGGCGGAGGGCGAGGGAGGCGATGCTGGCCCGTCCCGTATGGCGGGCGGCGAGATCCTCGAGGATGGCGCGTGCGGAGTCGGGCGCTTCCGTCAGGACCAACTGGAGGTGCAGTCCGAGGATGGCCTCGATGGCGGGGACATGCTCTGCCGGGACGCGGATGCGATCGGCGAGGGTGCCGAGGACGTGCTGAGTATTCCTGAGAGCGGCGACGGCACCGGCGCCGTAGCCTTCGTGGCTGGCTTCGAGTTGCTCGAGGACGGTCAAGCGCGATCGCAGTGCGGCCTGGCGACGCTGGAGCGCGTCCAGTTCCTGGCCGACGGCATCGAGGTCCTGATGCAGGGCGCGAAGGCGTTGCTGGCACTCCTCGACCCCGAGGCGGCGGTTGGCGAGGCTTTGTTGCTCGAGCTCGGACTCCCGGGCGAACTCCGTCAGCCGCGTCTCGAGCCGGGCGCGTTCCTCCTCGAGCTGGACTTTTTCGGTCGAGAGCTTCTCGAGCCGGACGGCGTTGCCTTGTTTTTGGAGGTCGAGGGCATTGATTTCGTTTCGGGTGCGGGAGAGCTGCTGGGCGGAGCCAAGCAACTGGGATTGGCAGCGGCGAGCGGTTTCCTGGGCGGCGGCGAGTTCGGACTCGAGTTGGGCGAGGGACCGGCGCCGTTGATCGAGATCGCGCTTGAGGGTGGCGAGGTGGGCGGCCGATGCCTCGAGCTGTTCGCTCAACGCCGCGAGCTCCTGTTCAGCGAGGGTCCGCTGCTGGTCGGCCTCGCCCTTCTCGCGGTGGGCGCGCTGTTCTTCCTCGGCGAGTTCGGCGAGCCGCTGTTCGTTGTGCTGGATCCGGTGCTCGTGGCGTTCCGATTCGTTTTGGAGTTGAAGATCGCGCTGTCGGGCGGCGCTGATCTCGAGATCGAGATCGGTCAACCGTTGCCGCAGTTGGGCGACGGCGTCCTCGCCGTGGACGACTTCGGCGGTGGATGCCTCCATCTCGGCGCGCAGGTGTTCGACGCGGGACTGGCGCGCGGCGATTTCCTGTTCGAGGAGGTCGAACTGATGGCGGCAGAGTTGTGTTTCGAGGTATTGGAGTTCGGTTTGGCACTGCTTGAAGCGCCGCGCCTTGCCCGCCTGGCGTTGGAGGGAGATGATCTGGCGTTTGACTTCGCGGATGAGGTCCTCGATGCGGAGGAGGTTTTGTTCGGTGATTTCGAGTTTGCGGAGGGCCTCCTTTTTTTGGGCTTTGAACCGGGTGATACCGGCGGCCTCCTCGAACACCATGCGTCGATCCTCGGGCCGGCTGGAGAGGATCTGGGTGATGTTGCCCTGGGCCATGATGCTGTAGCTCGTCCGACCCACCCCCGTCCCGGCGAACAACTGCTGGATGTCCTTGAGCCGGCAAGGGGTTTTGTTGATGAAGTACTCGCTGCCGCCATCGCGGAACACGCGGCGGGTGATCGTGACCTCCTCGAAGGCGAGATCGACCCCTGCCGCCCGCAAGTGGTCTTCAGCCACCCCGTCCAGGGTGAGGGAGACCTCGGCGAAGGACATCGAATGTCTGCCGTCGGATCCGGTGAAGATGACATCGGCCATTTCGCCTCCGCGCAGAGCCTTGGCCGACTGCTCCCCAAGGACCCAGCGGATGGCGTCGGCGATGTTGGATTTCCCGCAACCGTTTGGCCCCACGATGGCGGTGATTCCCGGCTGGAAAGTCAGGGTTGTCTTATCCGCGAAGGACTTGAAACCCAAGGCCGTAAGACTCTTGAGGTGCATTACAGAGCCCTACTATCGCCGAAACCGGCCCACTGTAAAGTCAAAACCACAAGATACTGTGGTACAACGGCTGAGAGAGCACTACTAATGGCGAACCTCGGTGATCTCGGATCGAATTCTCGAGGACATCAGCATGGCCCCGGAATGCACCATCGCTGTATGGCAACCGGTCGAGGATCAGTGGAGTGTGTCAGATTGTCTCTGGTAGAACAACCGGATTTGTCGGAGATGCTCCATGTGGTGTTGGCCGGTATCTCCGTCGAAGCCGAGGATGAGGCATTGGCCTTTCTGGAATCGGCTGAGCAGTCTGAGGTTGCCGGGCCAGGATTCCGTCATGGCCTCACGGGTGCCGCCGAGTTGGGCGATGAGGTAATCGGCGGTTTCGCGGGTGCTGGCGTAGGTGGGGGTATGAAGCTGGGTATGGGAGACAAGGAAGCGCTTGCGTCCGTCGGCTGCTGCGCGGGCGAACTGGAGAAAGCCGCGCATATGATCGGGGTTGACTTTGCGCTCGACGGGGTTGCCGGCGAAGCCGGCGTAGATCGAGTCAGCCATGATGACGGCGTCGATCCGGGCGAAGATGTCGGGGTTCTCGAGCAACTGGCGGACGCCGCCGAAGCCAGCGCTGAACGAGGAGACCAGGACATGGCGCACGCGGGGGGGAGGCGCGGTGGGGTCTTGGAGAGTGGTCGCGGTTTCCCGGAGGATGCGCCAGAAGACGTTGGAATCCTTGAAGCGTTCCTCATAGGCGGCGCTGAGTCCCTGGAGGGTTACATTGGCGAGGACGCCGGGGCAGCGGGCGGTGAGGAAGTTGGTTTCGACGACGGCAGGGGCGCCGTGGAGGTGGAGCGTCAGGTCGAATGATCCGGAAGCGTCGGGTTGGGCGCCTTGGGGAAGGAAGAGGCGTGCGTCAGTGAGCGGGATCTGGCGGCCGGGCGGGGAGTCGGCGGCGTGTATCGCGCAAAGGCAGCATGCCACGAGAGCGAGCAGGGGCGGCTTCACGGGGCGGGGGGAATGGGTTCCTGGGGAGGGTTGGTCGACGGTTCGTCGTCGGCGGTCGGGGGAGGAGCGTTGGTGGTTGGGGGTGAGTTGGTCGAGGTCGAGGTTGGGGTTGTGGGGCTTGCGGACGGGGTGACTGCGGGGGGTGGAGCGAGGTCGACGCCAGCGAGTTCGTCGGAAAGGACGACGATGGCGATGCGCCGGTTGTGGGCCCGGCCCTCGGGGGTTGTGTTATCGGCGATGGGGCGATACTCCCCATAGCCGAGGGCTCCGAGTCGTCGGGGGTCGACCCCGGCTTTTTCGGTGAGGAATCGGACAGCAGCGGTGGCGCGGGCCATGGAGAGTTCCCAATTGCTGGCGTAGCGGGAGAGGGCGGAGGCGCGGATGGGGACATTATCGGTGTGTCCGACCACATGGATCTGGCGATTGGGGAATTCGCTGAGGATGCCCGCGATTTGCCGGAGGACAGTTTCTCCTTCGGGCTTGAGGGCGGCTTCACCGGAGTCGAAGAGGATCCGGTCGAGGATGGTGACGGTGAGTTTGCCCTGGAGCTCGGAGATGGTGACATCCTTTGAGGCGATGGCTTTGCGCATGGCATCTTCCATGGAGGCCTGGCTGCGGAGGGTTTCTTCGCTTTGGGTTCGGAGGGCGTGCACCTGCGCCATGGCGTTTGTGAGGGCAGACTGGGCGTGGGCGAGTTTCGTTTGTTCCTCCTGGACGCGTGTCTGCAGCTGTTTGAGTTCGAGGCGGGTCTGGCCGAGTTCGAGTCCGCGGTGCCAGGCGGAGAGGCCGAGGAGTGCGAAGGCGACGCAGGCGGATAGGGCGATGGCGACGAACCAGGTTTGCTTGGGCATGGCGGCGTAAGGCTAATCGTTCAAGTCATGGGAAAAGAGGGCATCGCGCAGCTTGGGCTCGAACCAAGTGGATTTCGGGGGCATGATGCCGCCGGCGTCTGCGATTGCGAGGAGATCCTCGATGCGGGTGGGCGCGAGGGCGAAAGCGCAACCGGTGCCGCGGGCGTTGACGAGCCGTTCGAGTTCCGCGGTGTCCCGGACGCCGCCCACGAAGCGGAGTCGCTTGCTGGTTCGGGGGTCGTGGATGCCGAACACCGGTCCGAGGACGTGGTGTTGGAGCAAGGCGACATCGAGTTGGTCGGCGGGTGAAGCCGGTTGGGTGAGGTGGGAGCGGAACCGGAGCCGGGACCAGCGGCCGTTGCAGTAGAGATTGATTTCGCGGCGCGCCTGAGGCTGGGGCGTGGGCGCCGTGAGGAACTCGAAGATGGGAGCGAGCTGATCCCGCAGGGTATCGGGGGTATGGGGTCCGAGGTCTTCGAGCACCCGGTGGTACGGGAGGATTTGGAGCTCGTCGTGGGCGAAGAGGACGGCAAGGAACCAGGCGCTCGAACCGGCTCCGGCGCGGGCTTGGAAGACCCGGGCGGCGGCGGCGGTTCGGTGGTGGCCATCAGCGATGTAGAGCCGTGGGATTGTCCTCACGGCATCGGAGAGCGCAGCGATGGCGGCGGGCTCGGCGACGGTCCACGTGGTATGCCGGACGCCATCCGGAGCGCCGAAATCGGAATCTGGTGTCTGCTGGCAGGCGGTGCGGATCCACTGGCGCAGGGATGGCTGGGCGCGATAGATGAGGAAGGCGGGACCGGTTTGGGCCGAGAGCGTCTCGATGTGGCGGGTGCGGTCGTCCTCCTTGTCCGGGCGGGTCAACTCGTGACGGCGGATGGTGCCGTCGAGGTACTCGCGGCAACTGGCGAGGGCGACGATTCCAGTTTGGGCGTGAGCCCCCATGATCTGGCGATACAGGTAGAAAACGGGGGTTGTCTGGCGGACGAGAATGCCCTGGGTGCGGAAGGCGTCGTAGTTGTCTTTGGCGAGGGCATAGACCTCGGGGGCGTGCGGGTCGGTGCCGTCGGGGAGGTCGATCTCGGCCTTGCTGACGTGGAAGAAGCTGTGCGGGTTGTCCCGCGCGGCGGCACGGGCTTCCTCCGACGACAGGACATCGTAGGGCAACTCCGAGATGCGAGCGGCAAGATCGGCACGCGGCCGCCACGCAGCGAACGGTTGAATCACAGCCATAACGCGCGCTGTAACCTACGCGGGGCGGGCGAATGACGCACGTGCAAAGTGTTCGCCCCTTGAGGCACGCCTCGCTAGCCCCTCGACTCCTGGGATATGCGGTCAACAGGTCAAGTTTGGCCCCTGCCGTTCCAACCCCAGCCCCCCGCCTTCGAGGACTCTACATTAGCACAGACCCTTATACGGCGACGACGGGGGCGAGGTCGGCCATGGCCTGTTCGATGCGGAGGTGCTCCGGGGCCCGGAATTTGTGGAAGGGTTCCGCCATGAAATCGCTGCAAAGGCCGAGGCACGCGGCGGCGCACTTGATTCCCTTGATGATGGTGGACGGGTGGCGTCCCACGCGGTAGAGGCGGTCCACGACCTGCTGCACGCGCTGCTGGAGATCCCGGGCGCGGGCGACATCGCCGGCGGCGGCGGCCTGATAAAGCGCGACGTACAAGCGCGGGAACAGGTTCGCACCGCCAGCCACGCCGCCATCCCCGCCCATCAGGACGGAGGGCGCCAGCAGTTCCTCCGGGCCGACGAACACCGGCCAATCGGGGCGCGAGCCGCGCAATCCCAGCACTTGGGCGAAGTAGATCATGCTGCCGGAGCTGTCCTTGAGGCCGCAAATGCCCGGTTGGTCGAGCGCCCAGCGAACGGTGTCCAGCTCGTAGGACACCTTGGTCAGGGGCGGCATGTTGTAGAGAAACAACGGGAGGGGGAGCTCAGGGAGGAGATGCTGCAGGTATTCGCGGAGCTCGGGTTGGCCCTCCGGCATGTAGTAGGGCGGCGCCAGCACCAGGGCGTCGGCCCCGGCGTCGGCAGCGTGGCGCGCGATGCCGACGGACTCGGCAAAGGCGGTGTCGGTGATGCCGACCAGGACGGGACACCGACGGGCGACGTGCCGGCAGGTTTGGCTGATGAGGTCGCGTCGAACGCGGTAGCTCAGACTTGGGCCCTCGCCGGTGGTGCCCAGGATGAACAAGCCTTGCACCCCCCCACCGAGAATGTGCTCGAGAAGGCGCTCGAGGCCGGCCTCGTCCAAGGCGTCGCGGTCGCGCAGGGGACTGAGCACAGGAGGAACGATTCCACGGAGCATTCCCAGTGAGGTACTCATGATGTCGCGCTGATCAAGCCAGAAAGCCGGGCTGAGGGCGAGCGCTTTTCGCAGTTCTTGAATCGGCGAGGGGAAGTTCCGCGCCGATTCGGGGCGGATCGCCGATTGGGGTGGGGTGGAGCCGGCTTCGCGGGGACGAGTCTGCAGCCGCGGGTGCTGACTCTGAAGCCGCGGGCGATGACCGTGGCGGGTGAAGGGGGGCAGCGAACAGTTACTGGGCCTCCCTCACCGCAGGCTGCGGGCGGCGACAGCATCTCATCGCTGTGCTCTCTGGAAGACAAAGCAAGCCCGCGCATCGAGCCGGCCGCCGGAGTTGCCATGTCTTGCGCAGAGACTGCGGAGCACGGTTCTTTACGGGTTGCAGTGCGGGGGTGTTGCCGGGGGTGGGGCGGGCGGGGCCGGGTCGCCGAGGCGGAAGAAGCGGAAGAGCCGGTCGCGGTACCAGGTCGAGAGGAATGCCAGGAGCACGAACGGCCAGACCACCGCGAACGTGGCAAGCGCCATGACCAGTGCGGCGATGACCATCTGGTACAACTCGGGGCCGAAGCCTCCGGACAGTCCCGAGATCATCCAGACCGCGAGGGCTGGGATCGCCCAGAGAACAGCCAGCCAGAAATACACCACGATCGAGAACAGGACGGCCGACGGGCGCCTGCGGCAGACTCGGGCGGTCAGACTCAGGGCCATGGCGGCGATCAGGGCCATGACGGCCAGGAACCCGAGCACGCTGAGCACCTCGAGGCCGGCTTCGCTGAAATCGAGCGCGCCGAGGTAGGCGAGCACGGACGCGGCTTCGAGGACGAGCAGCATCAGGAAGAACACGACCCAGCGCGAGGGCTTCGACAGGTACGGGGAGGCGAGCCAGAGCGCCGAAAGGCCGAATGCGAGCCCCACAAACGCCCCGCCCATCATGTCAACGGCCTCCGAGGGGATGCTCCCGAAGAAGGCGGATACGGTCCAGCGAAGGGCGCCAATCACGAGCAACGGCACCAGGATCCACCACGCCCGTAGGGATCGGTTGGCCGGGAGGAGGAGCAACAGGAGAATGCCGATCCAGGGCAGGATGGCCGGGAAGGTCGGCGCCCAGTCGTAATCCACTGGCGGACCTTCCTTGGGGCCGAGCGCGCCGAGGTCAGCGACTGCTGTCACCTGCAACTTGCCACCGACGCCGGGAGGTACTCGCCATGAGTACGAGCAGGTGCCCCCTCAGCCATACTGGAACCTGCCGCTGGCAAGTTCCCGGTTGTCCTGCCGGATTGTGAACTGGGGCGGTTCGCGGTCCGTGGTGTCCAGGCGGTACGGGGCGCCGTCGGCACCCAGGAGTTGGTAATTGAGGACGAGCACGCCTCCGCGGCGGCGGATTGTGACATGGTTGGTGAGGGGGCCGCCGACGGTGAGCGACGCGGGCTTCGAGTCGGTGACGGCGAGGGCTGGCGCGGAGGCTTCGGATCGGATTGCCGCGAGCGATCCGGCTTCGAGTTGGGCCTGGACCCGGGCGTAGGTGTCCACGGGCAGACGCACCGAGGCGGGCGGGTTGTCCAGCACTGCGGTGTGGTGTTGACCGCGGAGGATGAGCCGACGGACATGGGTGCCGGTGAGCCGGAGATCGCCGAGGGCGGGCGTCTGCGGCTGCAGGTCGAGCCGGTAGCGCGATCCTGTCGGGCCCGCCTCGGTCCGGGCGGCGAGGTCGAATGCCCGGCCGGCGAAGAACAGGTGCTGGGCGAAGTCAAAGGCATCGTGCGTCTGACCTATCAGGTCGAAGGGTTTGTCCCGGGCCTCCCAGGGGCGGAGGAGGAAGCTGTGAATCGAGCTGCCTCCCAGCAGGTTCTCGACGATTCCGACCTGGTAATCCTTGCCTTCGAGGGTGAGTTTGCCCTGCCAGTACGTGCGCTGGGCGATGTAGCCATGGACGCCGCCTCCAGTGTTGGCGATGTGCAGGTTGACCCTCTGGGTGCGGACGCCGCTGGCGTCCGACCACGGGATGAGGACGTCCTTGTACTCCTGGTAATAACCCCGGGTGCTGTTGGTGTAGCGGCCCTGGGGATCGTCCTCGAGATCGCGGTTGCGGTTGAGATCGAAGTGGAGCGTGCCCCGGGTGACATTCCAGAGGAGCGGCAGGGGCTTGTTCTCGGAACTGGCCAAGGTCAGCGACTGGCGCAGGACCGTGTCCTTGCCCGCGTCGGGCTCGCCTGTGAAGGGGTCGGATTCCGGCTGGATGTTGAGGCCCCAGTTCATCAGGGAGCCCTCGACGTCGCGGGGTTCGAGCGCGATCGAGATGGGGTCGTTGGCTGGGGCTTGAGCAAAGGCAGGGCCAGCGCTCCAGGCGGCAAGGAGGAGCGCTACCAGCGGCCACCACGAGAAATGAGGAGTGACCATGCCGTAACCCGCGGGGAGAGTAGCCCCGGGGAGAGGAGGAATTCAATCGAAATCCGGGCGGGGGCGGCGAATTACTCCTGCTGCAATTGGCGCAGTTCAGCGGCGAGCAATCGGCTCAGGCGATGTTTGATCAAGTGGACGCGGGCGGCGCTGACGCCGAAGCTGCGGGCGACTTCGCGGGCGGGCCAGGCCTGGATCGCGTAGAGGTCAAAGATCTGATAGTGCTTTTCGTCAACGCGCGCTTTCAGCCGTTCCATGGCGCGCGCGAGCAGGTCTTGTTGCCATTCCTCGTCCCAGAGGGCGCTGACCTGTTCCCCCTCCGCGGCCGGGATCCGCTCGATCGCTGCGGTCGGGTCGGTGTCGCGGGGTTGGCGATCGATCGAGGTTTCCTGGGGGTGTCGTTTGCGGATCTGGTCGCGGACGCGCCACAGGGTCAGGTTGAAGAGCCAGGTCTTGAAGGAGCAGCGGCGGGGGTCGTATTGGAAGTTCGGCAGGTTGCGGGCGACGGTGATGACGGTTTCCTGGACGACCTCTTCGGCTTCGGTGGGTGTCAGATCGTGCCTGAGGGCGAAGCTGAAGATCAACTTGCGGTAAGTGGTGTAGAACTCCTGCCAGCTGACCTGGTCTTCCAGGTCTTTCAGTCGTTCCAGCAGACTGGCGCGGGTGGCCAGGGCCTGTTGCCGATCCGGATCCATCGCGGGTGGGCCTTTGACCGGTTCAACGGGCGACGCGCGGCGTTCTTTCATGGTGCTCCCTCGGCGGTGATGGCGAAGACGAGCAGCGTGGCTGCGTTGGAGCTAGCCTGCAAGGCAAGGCTGCGGACCGTCCGGTGCTGGTGTTCTGCCGGCAGGTCCCAGGTGGTGCGGGTCAGATAGAGCAACGGCCTGGGGAAGGCCGGGTTGGGAGACGCCGCGGTCCACGCCAGGGCGCTGCGAAGGCCGGGGGCGGTTCCCGCCCATGCCATCCCCACCGACTCGAAGAAACGAGCGTCATCATAGGGGGGCACGTCATCGGGATTCATCGGGTTGACCACCGCCTTTTCCCCTGTGTCATACGTCACCTCGAAGCGTGCCACGGGCTCGCGGAGTCCCTGGCGGCCGACCCTTTGGCCGGACGCGTGCAGGAAGTGAATTCGACGACAGGCCCGACCCACGGGGATCAGAACCGGGTTGGCTCGTCCCAGCCGGATGGCGCCCCGCGCATCGAAGGGAACGCCGCCCAGGAGTTGAACCCCGCTGCTCAAGGCGCGGAACGACGCGCCGGGGGTTTCCCCGGCGAGCGGTTCTCCCAGAGGGAGGTTATAGGAGGTCCCGAGATCCAGCATGTCCGCTGAGGCCCAGGGTTGCCGTGGGAGAATGACGGACCAGCGGGAGCGTCCTTCACGAATGGCCTGGCTGACGAGGCTGGCTGCGTGTTGCGCATAGGCGAGGCGGTGGGCGTGCCGGTTGTGGGGGCTGAGGGGGGCGGGTCTTTCCCAATGAAATACGGCGGCCTCCCAATCCATGGCGTGTTCCGCGGCCTCGGCCTGGTCGCGATGCCAGCGTTGGCGGGTTGCGGCATCCGGGGAGGTGGGCAGGACGTGGTTCCGGCGCAACCGGTCGAGGAGACGCCCGCGCTCCGGTTCATCCACCGACAGCATGCCGCCCTCGCCATCGGGCCGTTGTCCGCCCAGGAAGGCGGCCATGTCCGCCAGGGATTCCTGGTCCAATGGGTCGACGGTGGCCGGGAGCGGGGCGGGGTGGCTGAGGGTTGGATCGTAGCGGGCTGGGGTGGGCGGCTCGATAAGGGTCCGGGTTGGCAGGTCCCAAGTCCAGATGTGGAGGTCGGAGTTTTCGGCGATCAGGTGGCGTCCGTCCAGGCTGAAGGCGAGCCGTCGCCAGGGCAGCGAATTCTGACCGGCGAGCGCGTAGCGGGTCTGGCGGGTCCGGATCAGGATTTCACGGCCGGCGATTTCGGCGGTGAGCGTTCCGTCTGAGGCGGTGGCGGAGGTGTGATCGCCGCAGAGGGGAGGCACGAGCTGGGGGGTCATGCGCACGCGGCTGAGGTTCCAGAGCCAGGCGTCTGTGGAGCCGAGGAGGAGCAGGTCGGTTCCGTCGGGACTGAACCGGACCAGCCAGCCGGGCAGGGGGGGGCCAAAGGGCTCGCGCCGGAGCACGTCCCAGATTCGCACGAATCCGTCAGCCGAGCTGGCAGCCAGGTATCGACCGTCGGGGCTGAACGTGAGGCGATTGATGGAGAACGCGTGGGGGAAGACCGCGGGCGGATCCTCGAGATCGCCCAAGTCCCAGGCCAGGACCGATCCGGTGTCAGCGACCGCGGCCACGCGACTGCCGCGGGCGCTGCAGCAAGGCAGGCGAGAGGAGGATCCCGATCCGAGCGTTGCCGCCTGTTGTCCGTCAGTGGTGCGGATCAAGGTGAGGCCCTGGGCGTGAGTCACCACGAGGAAGCGGTTATCCGGGCTGAACTGGGCGCCGGTGGTCCGGATGGGGGCCAGCGCTTTCAGGAATCGCTTCCGGCCGCTATCGAGGTCCCAGATCGAGCCTTCCTCGTTTTGGGCATAGGCGAGGTGCTTGCCATCCGGACTGACGCTGAAGGGATCGGCGAAGCTCCCGGTTTGCAGGGCGTGTATCGCGGGGCCATGGCCTTCCATGGCGACGAACCGCTGCTGTTCGAGGTCCCAGCGCCGGACCGTTCGATCCCACCAGGTCAGGACGAGAGAGCGGCCGGCGAGCAGGAAGGGACGATCGGGGACGGTCATGCGATGGAGGACGGGGCGGGCGAGGGTGAGGGCGGCCTGGGGGTGGGGCGCATCTGCGGAGAGGAGGTCGACCTCGATTTCGGTGGTGTGGGCGGCGTCGATGTCGAGCCATTCGAGGCGGAGCGCGCCGGACCAGCCATAATGAGTTCTGGGCAGATTGTCGGAGGACATCACAAGGCGCCCGTCCTGCACCTCGTAGCGGTTGGACGAGTCCTTGGGGGCCGCGCTGATCCACCGGTCCAGAGTCGGATCTGAGAAATCGTCGATCAGCCTCCAGGCCGTGGGGTTTTCGTTCGAGGGATAGCGCCGCATCTTGAGGTTATCCCAGACGAGGCGGCCGCGGGCGTTTGGCACATCGGCCACGGAGGCGTTCTCCAACATCAGGAACGCCCGACCCCACGTGGGACCGGGGGGATGGTCGTGGCCGAAATCGAACGGGTCGGTTGCCGGCGTGTCGCGGAGCTCGCCTTGGCAGAAGATGCGGCCTTCCGGTCCGCGTTGGCGCACGGCGTATTGAATCGTCAGGATGTCGCCCTGACCGGCCAGTTTGAGTCCGAGGGTCAGGTTGGTGAAGTGCTCGGAGAGAGGGGTGAGCTCCTGAACCCGGGCGAAGCGGCGGGCGCCCTTGGCGAGGTAGGCGCGTCCCAGCGTTTGATTGAGTCCCACGGAGTAACCGTCCGAGGCGAACCCGACCGCTTGATCGAGGCGGAGGGGGCTGCGGTCGGGGTGGGTGAGGTCCCAGAGGATGGCCTGCTGTCCCGCCGTGATGGTGAGCAGTTGGTCGCCGGACGGCGTGAACTCGCATCGCAGGACTGGGAACTCATGCGGCAGGGTTCGAAGGCAGGCGCCCGAGGCGGTTTCCCACAAGCGGACGCCGCCGTCCTCGTGGGCGGTGGCGATCCAACGGCTGTCGAGACTCTGGTCGGCGGCCATCACCCTTGTGGCTGGCGCGGAGAATCGGGCACTGGGCAGGGGGCAGTGTTCGAGCACGCGGGCGATGCGGGTGTGATGTGCCTGTTGATGGGTGGGATGGCCGTCATCGAGCTGGAGCGCTCCGACCAGCCACGGCAGGGCGGCGGCCTCGTCGCCGCGGATCATGCGCTGAGTCCCTTCGTTGACGTGGAGCTGGGCGAGTTGATGGCGGGCGACTCGGTGAGCCCGCCACGACTGCCAGAGCGCCATCGAGACCAGCAGGCCGATCGCGAGCGCGGCGATGCCGATGCGTTTGAGGAGGGCGAGGTGCCGTTCCAAGCGGCGGAGGCGTCTCACGGACGCTCCCCGCTCGAGGAGGGCGAGGTCTGCCAGCAGTTCATCCGCCCGCGCGTAGCGCCGGTGGGTTTCCCTGGCGCAGGCGCGGAGCAGCACTTCGTTGAACTCGAGGAGTGCGGCGGCATCGGGCAGTTGGCGGAGGTTGTGGGGCAGTCGCGGGTACTCGGTCCGGCTCAGGCCGGTGCTGATTTCGTACAGCAGCTTGCCGAGGGCGTAGAGGTCGGCCTGCGGACTGCCGGGCCCTTCGGGGGGAAGGTACCCCTCGGTGCCGACGATCGAGCCGGTGTTGCCCGCGGCGGACACGAGGCCGATATCGGCGAGCTTGGGGACGCCGTGGACGAAGATGACATTCGACGGTTTGACGTCGCGGTGGACGAGGCCGTGTGCGTGGAGGTATTGGAGGGCCGCGGCAAGGGCCGTGGCTAACGGGACGCACTCGCGCACCAGGATACGACCGCGGCGATCGAGCTCTTCCTGCAGGGTGCGCGGCACATAGGCGGCCGCGGCGCGTTCGGTCTGGTGCGCCGCAGGCCCTTCGTTCCCCAGCGGTTCAGCGGGTGGATCCTCGGTTCGCCGCACCGATCCCGGGGTCAATCCCGCATCATCGGCCAGCTCGGTGACGTAGTAGAAACAATCGTCGCGTCGCCCGACGTGCAGGATCTGCATCAGGTTGGGGTGGGATCGGGAGATCGGCTCGTACTTGAGAAGCCCCTCGTACTCGCGAGCGAAGGGGCGGTCCTGGGAGAAGTTCTCCCGATGCACGATTTTGACGGCCCGGAGCGTTCCCATGACGTTGCGGGCCAGCCAGACTGTGCCGTACGCTCCCCGACCGATGCAGCGGAGCAGTTCGTGATCCGGGATGGGCGGGGCCAGTCCTTGGGGGGGCTCGCGCGGCGGGCCTGCGGCCGGCGGGGCTTGCGGGGAATCCGCCTCGAACGACCTCGGGGTGTCGCGGGCGGGTTGCGGGTCTGGTGCTGACGCGGCCATGTTCCCCACCGGCGCGCTGGGCGCGAAAAAAGCGTCTCTTAAAGGGACTGTAGTCGGCCCGGCGGGATGAAAGCAAGCCAGTCTTCCGTGATGACTTGCGTGTTGAAAGAACGGCGGAAACCGCACGTTGAACCGGATAGGGCCGGCGGGTGCGATGCCGGGCTGCCGGCGATGGAACCTCGACGCCGGCAGCGGTCGGGATCACGGATTGGGTTGTCCAACAACGAACTGATGCAGGAGGAAGCTATGCACGAGAGACCGTTATTGTCGGGGCTTGCCGCTGAACCGCGACTGACGCGAAGACACCGCCGTTGGATCGGGCCCGTCGGCCTGGGGCTGGCCGCGCTCGCAGTGGTTCCCCTGGTGCTGATGGCCGACGTCCTGGACGACTTCAGCGATCCCGGACAAACGCATGTTCCCGATCCCGCCCGCTGGACCAAGGGCTGCTACTTCGGGCCATGCGAGCACGTGGTGGCCGACGGTGTGGTCCGGCTGGCGGTCACGCCGGATGGCGAGCATGGCTTCGCCGGGTTGAACTCCGTGCGCCAGTGGACCTTGCGGGAGGGGCGCACGCTGCGGTTGCAAGTGGATCTGATTGGCACGACCGGCGATGGCGCGGTGGCGCGGCTGGGGTTCAACGTCGGCAATCCCGACAAGTATGTCTTGAACGTCGACGTGGATACGATCGGGCTGCTCAAACGCGAGAAGGACCCTCTGCAGCTCTTCTACCTCGTCAACGGGCCGATGGTCGACGTCACGAATGTGAAGCTGGTCCTGTCGATGACCGGAGGGCCGGACTCGAGCGTGCTCGTGGACTGGAAGATCCTGGACAACGACCGGGCGGGAGCGGTGCTGGTTTCCGGGTCCCACTGGGACACGGCGGCAATGGACCCGATGGCGGCGGGGTTTGATGTTCCGGGTCGGAGCTTCGCGGGTCTGACCGGCTGGCTCAACATCTCGGTCTGGCATGATAACGCGGGGTGGCTCGATCCCGAGGTTGGCATTCCGCCCCAGGGAAAGGGCGAAGCCGTGTTCGACAATCCCGAGGTGCTCGAATACGACGCCCCGGTGCTGGCGACGCAAAGCGCGTCGATGCTCCGTTGGTCCGCAGACACGGCCGACGAGCAGATCGTGGCCGGCGCGGACAGGATCGACGGTCCGTGGGCGCCGTGGCCGGAACCGGTGTTCAAGCGGTTTGGCGAGCTGTGCATGGCCGCGCCCACCCTCGGGGCCGAGCGCTATTTCAAGCTCGTCCCCGGCAGCCAGTTCGCCGACAGTTTCGATGCGCTCGAGGAACCATGCGCCACAAGGAACCCCTGGCAGCTCTGGTTTCTGGATGCGGGGGATACGGACGTGTTCCGGATGACCCAGGCGGACGGGGTGCTGCGGATCGAGACGTTGATGCCTCCGGTGTTGGGTCAGGCCGCCGTCCTCCCGACGGGGGGCGGGCCGGTCCTGCGCGATTTCACGGCGTCGGTGGACATTCTCGAATGGGCCAGCGACGACGTCTCGGCCTCGGGCTTGATCGGGCGGGTCCAGGGAGGACCGGGCTACGTCAGCAACTTCTATCTGGGCACGGTCCGGATGAACCCGGCGCTTGGGACGGGGCAGCTCTTTGTGTTCAAGGGGAGCGGGGCTGACATTCCGGTCTCGGCGCCGTTCAGCATTTCGCATGATGCCCGCTACCGGCTGCAGTTCAGCGTCGTTGGGGACGAGTTGAAACTCCGATTCCTGCAGCTTGGCGAATCGCCGGTGCTGATTGCGGAAGGGAGCGAGGAGGATACGAGGTTCAGCCAAGGGCGTGTGGCGATGTGGCTGAACGGGCGCAACAGCACGACGTACCGGCGGGTGTTCGACAATTTCCACGTCACGGGCACGGCGCCTTGACCGGAGCGAACGCGGCCGCCTTTCAATAATTAATAGATAACAGTTTGACAACTAATGAATGAAGGGTGCATAGTGCGGTTAGAACCCCGGGAGCCTGGGGGCAGTCGTGCGAGTGATTTGGATCCAATGGATACGGCGCGCGGCGGCGATGTTGAATCGGCGTCGGGCGGCGCGGGGGCAGGCCGTGTCCGGGGCTGGGGCCGGGGCGGGTTGCCGGTGCGAGGAGGTGCGGGAGGGCCGCCGACGGTTGGCGGGGATTCTCGATGAAGTATTGCCCTCGGAGATTGTGGTGCGGCTGGAGCAGGGTCATCGGAGGTTTGCGGAGTGTTTCGAGGATGTGACCGTGCTGTTTGCGGACATGGTGGGGTTCTCGGAGCGGTCGCGGTCGATGGCGCCGACGGCGATCGTTGAGTTGCTGAACCGGGTGTTCAGCGAGTTCGATCGGCTGGCCCTGCGCCATGGGGTGCAGAAGATTGGATCGCAAGGGGACAGCTATCTGGCGGTGGCGGGGCTGCCGCGGGTGCGTGCGGACCATGCGGCGGCGGCGGCGGCGCTGGCGCTGGCGCTGCAGGCTGCGATGACCGGGCATCGGACCCTGGATCGCCATCCGCTGCAGCTTCGGGTGGGTTTGCACAGCGGCCCGGTTGTGGCGGGCATCATTGGCGAGCGGGTCTATCGCTATGACATCTGGGGGCCGACGGTGAACCTGGCCAGCCGGATGGAATCGAGCTGCGAGGCCGGTCGGATTCAGATCAGCGATCAAACGCGGCTTCGCCTGAATGGGGAATTCGCCTGCGAGGAGCGGGGGATGGTCGAGATGAAGGGTTTTGGCCCGCAGCGGACGTTCTGGTTGGTCGGGGCGCGGGGAGGGCATGCGGGCCACGCTCACGTGGTGCGCTGCTGAACGCGGTCTTGTTCTCCCTCTTGACGCAAGGGCATTGTGACCTATCATGTCGGCTCCTTTTGACATTGGAACACCTGAACATGAGTACAATTGCCGACATCAAGGCCCGGGAGATTCTGGATTCGCGTGGCAACCCGACGGTGGAAGTGGACGTCATTCTGGCGAGCGGCGCCTGGGGTCGGGCTGCGGTTCCGAGCGGGGCGAGCACGGGGACGCATGAGGCGCTCGAGCTGCGGGACGACGACAAGAAGCGGTACTTGGGGAAAGGGGTGACGAAGGCGGTCCGGAACGTGACGAGCCTGATTCTGCCGGCGCTGCGCGGGGCGGACGCGCTGGATCAACCGGGCATCGACGGCCTGATGAAGACGCTGGATCCGTCCGAGGCGAAGTCGGCGCTGGGGGCGAACGCGGTGCTGGCGGTGTCGCTGGCGACAGCGAAGGCGGCGGCCCAGCAGACGGGGCTACCGCTGTTCCGGTATCTGGGCGGGGCCAACGCGAAGGTGCTGCCGGTGCCGATGGCGAACGTGATCAACGGCGGCGCGCATTCGGATGCTCCGATTGACTTCCAGGAGTTCATGATCATGCCGCACGGCTTCGAGACCTTCAGCGAGGGGCTGCGGGCGATCACGGAGGTTTTCCACAGCCTGAAGAAGGTGCTGAAGGCCGCCGGCCTGAGCACCGCGGTGGGCGACGAGGGCGGCTTTGCACCCAAGCTCGAGAGCGCCGAGCACGCTTTGAAGGTGATTCAGGAGGCAACGGTCCTGGCCGGGTACGAGCCGCGCAAGCAGATCTTCTTCGCGCTGGACGTGGCGAGCTCGGAGTTCCACGACGGCGGCGGCAAGTACACGTTCAAGAAGAGCACCAAACAGACGGTCACGAGCGAAGAGCTGATCGGGCAGTATGTGCAGCTTTGTCGGGACTACCCGATTGTGAGCATCGAAGACGGCTGTGCGGAGAACGACTGGGACGGCTGGAAGAAGCTGACCCAGGCGCTGGGCGGCCAGGTGCAGCTGGTTGGGGACGATCTGTTCGTGACCAACGTCAAGTTCCTGCAGCGGGGGATCGACACCGGGACGGCGAACGCGATCCTGGTGAAGGTGAATCAGATCGGGTCGCTCACCGAGACCCTGGACGCGGTTCAACTGGCGCAGTTCAACGGCTACAATGCGGTTCTCAGCCATCGCTCGGGCGAGACGGAGGACGCGACCATTGCCGACATTGCGGTGGCCACGAACTGCGGGCAGATCAAGACGGGGTCACTGAGCCGGACGGATCGCACGGCCAAGTACAATCAACTGTTGCGAATCGAGCAGGTGCTGGGCAAGCAGGCTGTTTACGCCGGGACGCGGGCCTTGCCGCGGAAGCGGTAGCCCCGGGTCAGATCACAGTTCATAACAGGTTGTCTCCCTTGCCCCCCGTTCCGCTGTCGCCGGGGGAGGGTGGAACCGGCGCGTAGACTGCATGCAGCGGTCGGCGTTTCTGAACTCATGCTCGCCGCAGGCGAGTCCACTTGTTCCTGCTCAGGGCGGCTTCGGCGACGCAGGCACGGCCGTGATTGACCGGCTGGAGGCTTAACCAATAACGGATGTCACTGAACCCAAACGAGATACATCAGTGCGTTTTATCATTCGTATTTCTACAGAAAAACATTACTTTTTTGATTGACGATTCCACCGGTTTCTTGGATAGTCAAATCGTTAATACCCATATGAACTGGATCTGATGATGAAAAGCCAAGCGAACAAGGTCGATGGTCGGGTGTCGAGGACCGGTGGGCGAGGATCGGCAAGGGCGGTCAGCGTCAGGAGCGGGTCGATGGCGGCGGTTGCCGCCCCGGTGGCGACGCTGGCGCCGCTGGCGACGGATCCGCATCCCGACACGTCCGGGGAGAGCATTCTGCAGCGGTATCTGCGGGAGATGGCAGAAGTCCCGCTGCTGACCATAGACCAGGAGAACGAGCTGGCAGCGAGGATTCAGCGGGGCGACGACGCGGCGCGGGAGCACATGATCCGGGCGAACTTGCGCTTGGTGGTGAAGATTGCGCGGGAGTACGAGGGGATGGGATTGCCGCTGCTGGACATGATCAACGAAGGGAACATCGGTCTGATGAAAGCAGTCGAGCGGTTCGACCCTGCCAAGGGGGGCAAACTCTCCACCTACGCCGCCTGGTGGATCAAGCAAGCGATCCGGCGGGCGATTGCGAATCAATCGAAGACGATCCGGCTGCCGATTCACGCGCTGGACAAGCTGAGCAAGGCATATCGGGTGGCGGCTGAGATGCGGGAGACGCTGGGGCGTGAGCCGTCGCCGGAGGAGCTGGCGGAGGCGCTCGGAGTGCGGGCCACGAAGCTGGACGAAATCCGGGTGGCGGCGCTGCGGCCGGCCTCGCTGGATGCGCCGATGGGGGACGACGACAGCAATGTGCTGGCGGAAGTCGTGGCGGACGAGGGGGCGCGGACGCCCTATGAAGCACTCGAGGAAAAGACGCTGCTGGCGATGCTGAACGACTTGTTGGACCGGCTCGAGCCGCGGCAGCGCCGGATTCTAAGCTGCCGGTTCGGTCTTGATGGGGGCGGGGAGAAGACGCTCGAGGAGATTGGCGAGAAGTTCGGGCTGACGCGGGAGCGGATCCGGCAGTTGCAGAACGAAGCGCTATCGAAGCTGCGGCGGATGATTGACGATCGGGACGCCTGCACGGTGGTGGCGTAGGAGGAAGCCGGACCTTCGAGGGGTCGGATTCTGAACCTGGCACTCTGTCGTGCCATTCGTGGCGGTTTGGGCGCAACGACTATCCACCTCTTTGAGGGACACCACACTGGCGCGGCGCGCCTCAGACCCAACGAAGTCCGCGTTCCCATGAATCGTCCCTGCCCTTCCTAACCCTTTGCTCTGCGCCTCGCCGACATAGAGTCCTCGACGGAAGGAAAGGAGGCCTGGAACCGCAGGGACCAAACCTGACCTGTTGACCCCAATTTCCACAGGTCGAGGACTCTAAGGTGCTGCGAAGACCTGGATTTCGGACAGGCCGATGTTGGGGCTGCCGGGTTTGACGCCGGTGACGACGAGCATCAACCAGGCAACGGTCTTGGGTGGAAAAGCGACTTCGAGTCCCTGGCGGGCGTCATCGGGCAGCGGGCCCGTGGCGAGAGTCGAGCCGTCGCCGAAGACGAGCATGCCGGAGGTGATCTGATCGAGCGTGTTGGGCCGGTCGAACAGCCAGACGCGATCGATCGTTTGCGGAACGTTCCATGTGAGGCGCAGAAGGGCGGTCTCTTGTTCGGCGTGGCTGGCCCACTCCTGCCGGATCTGTCCGGGGTACCCGCCCACGACGCCGTCGGTGGCCCCGGCGGGCGAGTAGTCCGGGTGGGTCGAGCTGACCGTTACGAGGGCATCGCGGGCGATGTTATTGGGTTGGATGGCGGCCTTGCGGACCTCGGACGGGGTGAGCAACCGGATTTCCTGCAGGCACATGGCGTACCGGCTGCCGGGCGGGCGTGAGCGGAAGGTGGTCCCGCCCCAGCCGGAGCTGAAATTGGCGGCGTAGCACAGCCAGAGGCTGCGTCCGTCGCTGCTGATGAACTTGGACGGCAAGTTGACGAAGTAAGCCTGCTCGCCGAAGTCCTTCATGAAGGTCACGAGTTTCCAGGGGCCAGTGACGCGGTCGGCTTCGAGGAGGTAGGTCGAGTAGCGGGAGACGGTGTTGCCGCCGTCGGTGACGCACAGCAAGAACTTCCTGAGCGGAGGCACGTAGGTCATGGTGACGCAGCCCATGTGATCGCGCCATTCCGCGACCGGCTTCAGTTGGGCCAGGTCGCGGGTCCAGAGCGGCGTGCCGGCCTGATCGTGGCCGGCGAAGAACTCGTAGGCGGCGGCGTCATTCATGGTTTTGATGCCGGGCTGGACGCGGATCAGGGCGGCGTGATCAGCGGTGATCCAGCTGTTGTAGGCGAAACGGCGGTTCGTGCCGTCGCGGGCCCCCTGGGCGACGAGATAAGCCTTGCCGTCGGGGGAGTGTTCGAGGTTGCGGCCGAAGTCGACGAAATGCGGCGCGCCGATTGTGACGGGTTCGCCCTTCAGGGCGTGTTCGCTGAAGAGCGGTTTCTCGGGCGTGCAGGGGGTTTGGGTCCAGGTGTTGCCGAGGTCGGTGGACCATCGGAAGCCGACGAAGGGGCCGAGCCAGGGCCAGTTATAGAGGATGCCATCATCGCGCCGCACGCCGCCGCTCGGGTGCAGGCAGTAGGTGCCGTAGTACCAAACGCCGTCGTGGACGAGGGATCCGCAGGGGTATCGGCCTTCGTAGGGTCGAGGGCTGGACTTGAAGACGCCTTGGTTTGTGACCACGAGATGCAGGGGATCCTCGCCGAGAATCGTGGCGTGGCCGGTGGCGGCGTTCTCCCCGCCGGAAGTCGATCCGAGACCGTTGACCGTGCCGTCGGTCCACGGCGAGTAGAGGTTGCCGTCCGACGCCCAGGAAGGGTACCAGGTGTCGGCGCCGGTGTATTCAGCGTGTCGGCCGGTGAAGGCGACGCCGGCGAGGGTTTCCGATGGGGGGAAGGGGCAGTGCGGCGGCGGCGTCGAGGGCCAGAGGCGATGCGGGCTCGGTTCGGGTGCCGGGATCTGGCGTTGGGCGGCGCCGCAGGCGGCGGCGGCGACGCACCCTGCTGCGAGCAGGGGGATCAGTGGGAGGTTCATGCGCCGGGTGGGAATCGTGGGTTTGCTGGGGTTCAGGGAAGATAATAGACCTCGTTCATGTCCGCCCAAATGGCTCCTTTGGCCGCGGCATCGGGGAGTGGCGACTGGCAGGGATCGGTCTCTTTCCACCACCGCTGAGTCTCAGGATCCGCCGCCATCTTCCGCATGTCGGCGTCGAAGTCCTTGCCCGTGTACTCGAGGTAGGCAAAGAGGTAGAGCTTTCCGTCGATCTCGCGTTCGTGGATCGAGAAGTTGCGGATGTGGCATTGCTTGAGCATGCGATTCACGCCGGGCCAGGGGTTGGCGTGGAGCGTGCGGTAGGTGTCGGCCTTCTCGGGTTTGAGGCCGGTGATCCAGGCGTGGCGCTGGGGTGCGGTCGAGGTCGAGGCGCAGCCGGCGAGCAGTGCGGCGGTGGTCAGGGCGAAGAGTGCTTTCATGAGACGATGGGGTTCAAGGGTTCAGCGGAAGAGGATGTAGAGCGCGACGAAGAGGAGCAGGATCCCGGCGGCCACGACGCGGTAATCTGACAAGCCGGAGCCGCACTTCACGCGGAGGGGTTCCCACCAGGTCTCCCAGACGAGCGCCCGGGCCTCGTCCTTGAGCGGTTCCGGGAAGAGCAGGCTGGTCACGACGAGGATGAGAACGCACGCCGCCAGCAGGAGGAAGGCGATGAGCATGAAGTCCCCCTTGTAAAGGGCGAACCAATCGACTACGAAGGCCACGGCACCCAAGGCCATGCCGGCCACCAGCGTGAGGAAGGCGGATCGGCCGGAAGCGCCCTTCCAGAACACGCCCATGAGGAAGACGGCGGTGATGGGCGGGGCGATGTAGGAGATCAACTTGTTGATGCCCTCGAACAGGGTGGTGTAGTGGCCGAAGAGCGGCGAGGCGCCGATGGCCAGGAGAGTGCCGACCACGGTGGTGATCCTGCCGATGCCGACCAGTTGGTGATCCTGGAGGTTGGGGCGGTGGCGTTTGAACAAGTCGTAGGCGACGAGCGTGGCGGTCGAGTTGAGCGCGGCGGAGCAGGTCTGCATGGCCGCGGCGAGCATCGCTGCGGTGACCAGTCCCTTGAGCCCGACCGGCAGCAGATGGGTGATGAGAAACGTGTAAGTGTCCGCGGCCGTCTGCGGTGCGGCGCCGCCGAAGGCGTTCTGTTGAACCAGTGCGACGCCGATCACGCCGGGCAGCACGAAAAAGAAGACCGGCCAGATCTTCAGAAAGGCGCAGAAGAGCGGGCCCAGGCGCGCCTGTTTCTCGTCCCTGGCGGCGAGCACCCGCTGGACAATGGTCTGGTCGCAACACCAATACCAGATCCCGAGCACCGGGTAGCCGAGCAACACGGAGTACCAGGGGAGACCCGACGGATCGCCGGCGGTGCGCGCCATGTTGAGGAAGTTGCTGGTGCCCCAGGTCACGTTGCTGCCCGCGACCTCAGCGAGCGGATGGGGATTCGACGCCAGGGTATGCACGAGCGCGGTCCATCCGCCGACCTTCAGGTAACCGACGACGGTGATGACGATCGCGCCGACGAGGAGCAGGATGGTCTGGGCGCTTTCCGTCCACACGACGGCGAGGAGCCCCCCGACCATCGTGTAGACGCCGGTGAGCAGCCCGAGCACGACGATGAACAGCATCAGGGCGTCCACGCCCAGCAGGGTCGCGCCGGGAGGAAGTCCCATGATGCCCCGCAGGACCCATGCCGCGGTGTAGAGCGCGACGCCCATGTGAATGACGATGGCCGAGAACAGCGACACCACCGACAGCACGTCGCGGCAGGGGCGATTGAATCGGCGTTCCAGGAAGTCGGGGAGCGTGGCGACGCGGGAGCGCAAGTAGAGCGGCGCGAAGAACAGCGAGAGCAGGATCAGGGTGAACCCCGCCATCCACTCGAAGTTGCCGAAAACGAGTCCGAACTTGTAGGCCGCCTCGGCCAGGCTCACCAGGTGGACGGTCGAGATGTTGGCGGCGAACATGGCCAGGCCAATGACGGGCCAGGTGAGCGTGTTGCCGGCGAGGAAGTAATGGCCGCCTTCGCCACCGCGTTCCCCCTGACGGCGCAGGACACCCGCCGCGACCCCCAGGGCGACCACCGCCAGCAGGTAGAGAGCGATGATTGTCCAGTCCAGGCTTCCAACAGAGGTGTTCATCGAGGGGACAGATCAGGAGTCAAGGGTCTGTGGGAAACTCGACATCGCCCGCGATCCTACCGAACGGGGCTTCGGGCGCAACTGCGGATGCGGGCCCCGGAGCCTCGTCTAACGCCTGGGGCTGGAACGCGCGCCATCGGCTCGTGGTGGGTTCTGGCCTTGAACGGCGCGTGCGGTGTCGGCTCCGGGGGGACCCCGCCCGCTGGCGGGCGGGCTCGTGTGCCTGGCCAGGTGCCAGCCCTATCGGGGTGAAAGGTCCCCGACGGGACGATGACGACAACCGAAGCAGCAGGGCGCGACCACTGGGGTCAGAACCCTGGATTGGCGGAACCTTGGCCTGGCGGTGGGGGCGCTCTCGCTTTCTGATGGACGCCGCTGAGGGGTGTGCCGCAGAGTGGCGGCTGGAAGCAGAGGTTGAAGAGCAGCATGCCATGAAGACATCACGAGTTCTTGTATCCTTGTTGGCCTTGGCCGGCGGGGCCATGATCGCGATCGCGCAGCCGGCTGGGGATCGGCCTCCGCGGCGCGCTGCGGCTCCGGCGTTCACGGCGAATCCAATGCCCAAAGACGAGGCCGAGAAGCGGATTCTCGATGCGCTTGAGGCGGTCGTTCAAGAGCAGGGCCGCGGCATCGGCGTGCCCCAGGAGGATGGCCGGCTGCTGAGGATCCTCGCCGAGGGGATGGGCGCCAAGCACGTGGTCGAGCTGGGGACGTTTCACGGCTATTCCGGCATCTGGTTCTGTCTGGCGCTGCGCACGACCGGCGGCCGGCTGACGACGTACGAGATCGACGCGCAGAACGCGGCGTTGGCCCGGAGGAACTTCGAACGCGCGGGTGTGAGCACCCTGGTCACCGTGATCGAGGGGGACGCTCATGAGGAAGTCACGAAGCTGAAGGACCCCATCGACCTGATCTTTCTGGACGCGGACAAGGAGGGGTATGCGGACTATTTAAAGAAGCTGCTGCCGTTGTTGCGGCCGGGCGGCCTGGTGGTGGCCCACAACATTGATCCCGGTCGGGCGGATCCGAGGTTCATCGAGGCGATCACGACGAACCCCGTGCTCGAGAGCGTATTTCCCAGCCTCGGCCGGTCGGGGCTTTCGCTGACGATCAAGAAGCGGTGAAGCGGTGGGGTTTCCAGGAGGCTGCGGTTCCGCGAGGCCGGCCTGATCGCATCCGCGCCCCGGTTCTTTCGTGAGATTTGCGGGCTAAGGCCATGAGGGATGTTCCCCAGCGGGTGCTGACCTTGTTCGACTCGGTCTGCCTGATCGTGGGGATCATTGTCGGGGCGGGCATCTACCAGGTGGCGCCCGACGTGGCGAAGGGGAGCGGCGGGGTTCTGGGGTTTCTGGGCCTATGGTTGCTGGGGGGACTTCTTTCGTTGTGCGGGGCGCTGGGCTATGCGGAGCTGGCGAGCGCCTATCCGCAGGCGGGGGGCGACTATGCGTATCTGACCCGGGCGTATGGCCGTTGGGCCGGCTTCCTGTTTGGCTGGATCCAGCTGGTGATTGTCAGGCCCGGGGACATTGCGGTGATGGCGTTCGCGTTCGCCACGTACGCGCGGGCGCTGTACGACCCTTTCCCGGACGGTTCATCGGCCATGGTGCGGCAGGCCTACGCCGGCCTGGCTGTTGCGGTGCTGACGCTGGTCAACGTGGTTGGGGTTCGGCAGGGGAAATGGACGCAGAACGTGCTGACTGTGGTCAAGGTGCTGGGTTTGGGGGGCATTGCGGCGGTGGCGCTGCTGGCGCCGGCGTCGGATCCGGTCTCGGCCCCGGCGGGGTCGCTGCCGCCGAGCCTGGCGCTCATCCTGGTGCTGTTCACCTTTGGGGGTTGGAACGAGATGGCCTATGTGGCCGCGGAGGTCTCGAATCCGCGGCGGAACATCGTGCGTTCGCTGGTATTGGGAACAACGGTGGTGACGGTGATCTACCTGGTGGTGAACGCCGCGTTTCTGAGGGCGCTGGGGTTTGAGGGTTTGAAGACGAGCACGGCGGTCGCGACCGACACGGTTCGGACCGTGTTTCCGCGGGAGGCGGCTGCGCTGATCAGCGGGCTGGTATGTCTTTCAGCGCTGGGCGCGGTGAACGGGCTGGTATTTGCGGGCGCCCGCATTTCGTATGCGGTGGGTCGGGACCACTGGGTGTTCAAGCCGCTGGGCCGGTGGCATTCGCGGACGGGGACGCCGGTGCGAGCGTTAGTCTTGCAGGGGCTGCTGGCGGGGGGGTTGGTGTTGGTCCTGGGGTCATTTGTGGACGCGCTGTTGTACACGGCGGCGCCGGTGTATTTGTTTTACCTGGCGAGCACGGCGGCGGTGATCGTGCTGCGGCGGCGGGATCCGGGCGTGGAGCGGCCGTATCGGGTCTGGGGATATCCGGTGACGCCGCTGGTGTTCTGCGTGACGTGCGGGTATCTGGCCTGGAGCGCGGTGGCGTACAAGCCTTGGGTGGCGTTGGGAGCGCTGGGCGTCCTCCTGGTGGGGTTGCCGGTCTATGCCGTCAGCAGACGGCGGGGACCGTAATCCAGGATCAGGCCTGCTCCCAGGCTGCGCCTTGCCCGCGGCTGACGAGGGTGACCCCGCCTTCGATCACCCTTGAACTGGGGCGGCAGTGCGACCATGCTTTCAGAACTGGGGGAGACGGATCTCCTTCGGGGAGGGCGCGGCTGGGTTTGCGGGCTGTTCCGGGGCCGGCCGGGCTGGGAGAGACACCCCGCGAGGGGAGCTGCGGTGCACCATGGTGATTGGAGCCAGCTATTCATCCAACAAATCGAACCTGCGCCCCACGGGTCTTCGTCGGCCTGCATTGCTGTTGCTGGGCCTGCTGTCGACCGCGGTTCTCGTGGCGGAACATGGGTTCGGGGTGAGCTCCGCTTGGGAGCGGTGGATTCACGTGGCGGAGCTGCTGCTCGCTGGGGGCTATGTGGCGGACCGGGTTTTGATGCTGGCGCGGGGACCGGACCGATGGAGTGTGCTTCGCCGGCGCCAGTTCGAGTTCGGCGTGCTGGGGTTGTTCCTTCTTCTGGCCACGGCGTGGGTGGTTTCCCTGGCTGCCGGCGCCGGGAAGCTCCCGACCGAGGTCCGGGGGCTCTTGTCGGAGGACGCATGGGGGTTGGGGCTGAACTTGTTGCGGCTGTTTCTGCTGGGGAATGTGCTGGTACAATTGCTGCGGTTGCAGCAACGGCTGCTGGTGAGGGGGATGCGGCCCGAGTGGATGCTGGCGGGCTCCTTCGCGCTGTTGATTGTGGCGGGCACGCTCTTGCTGCTGATGCCGCGCGTCAGCGCGATTCCGGAGAAGCCGATCGGCGTTCTGGACGCGGTGTTTACGGCGACGAGCGCGAGCTGTGTGACGGGGCTGACCGTGCGGGACACGGGGACGGAGTTCACGGCGTTTGGGCAGGGGATCCTGCTGGTGCTCTTTCAAGTGGGGGGCATGGGGATCATGACCTTCGTGGCGTTTCTGGCGGTGACCTCTGCGGAATCGCTGCCGGTGTCGGATATGCTGGTGTTTCGCCAGGTCGTGGGGGCGCGGACTCCGGCGGTTCTGGGGCGGCAACTTTGGGCGATCATTGGTTTTACGGCGGTGGTCGAGACGGCGGGCGCCGTTTGTTTGTACAGCTGTCTGCCGCCGGAGCAGGAGCTCATGAGCAAGCTGGGGTGGAGCGTCTTTCATTCGGTGTCCGCCTACTGCAACGCGGGCTTTTCCTTTTCGGCGGACAGTCTCGCGGCGTTTCAGTCGCATCCGGGGGCGATGCTGACGTTCATGGTATTGATTGTGCTGGGGGGGTTGGGATTTCTGGTAGCGATGGATCTGCTCGGGCTGCGCGTGTCGCGGCTGCCGCTGATCCGCGACATCCCGTGGGTGCGCCGGTACAACCGGCAGACGCCGGTTTACCGAATTCCGGTGCAGACACGACTTTCCGTGTTGATGACCGGGATTCTGCTGGTGGCGGGTCTGGTGGCATTCTGGGTGCTCGAGGCGCGTCACATACTCGCGGACAAGCCGCTTTCGACCCAGTTTTGGATCTCGGCCTTTCACTCGGTGAGCCCCCGGTCGTCGGGGTTCAGCACGGTGCCGGTGGGGGATTTGCACCCGGCGACGCTGTTGCTTCTGACGGCGCTGATGGCGGTGGGGGCGTGTCCTGTTTCCGCGGGCGGCGGGATCAAGGTGATCACGCTGGCGATCCTGATTCTGGCGTTGCGGTCGCTGGTGACCGGCCGGGAGCGGGTCGAAGCGTTTGGGCGTGCGCTGCCGCCGAAGGTGCTGCTGACGGCGCTGGCGGTGGCGGGGCTGTTCATGGTGCTGGCGGGATTGGGCGTCTTCGGGATGACGCTGTTCGATCCGCAGGTGCCGCTGGAGTCGCAGGTGTTCGAGGTGGTGTCGGCTCTGAGCACGACCGGGTTGTCCACCGGCATCACCGCCCAACTGAGCCAGGGCAGCCAAGTGGTCCTTTGCCTGCTCATGTTCATAGGACGGGTTGGGCCGCTCTCGCTGGTCTTGTCGGTGGTCCAGTTGGAGCGGTCGGCGCGTTATCAATACCCGGAAGAAGACCTGCTGGTGGCCTAAAAGCTCATGAAATGTGCCGTTATCGGGCTGGGAGACTTTGGACGCGCTGCCGCCATTGGCCTGGCGCGGGCCGGAGCGGACGTGATTGCGATCGACCGGAACATGGACCGCCTGAACCTCGTCAAGGACGAGGTGGCGCTGGCGATCCGGATGGATGCGACCCACCGGGATGCCCTGGTGGCGCAGCAAGTGGACAAGGTGGATGTGCTCGTGGCGACCATCGGGCAGAACTTCGAGGCGCAAGTGCTGGTGGTTGTCCATGCGCGGACGCTGGGGATCAAGCGCATTGTCGCCCGCGCCCTGACGGAAGACCACCGGCGAGTCCTGGACGCCGTGGGGGCCAACGAAGTGTTCATTCCCGAGGAAGAGGCCGCCCGGACGATGGTCCGTCGGCTTACGATCTCGGACATCCGGAGTTACTTCGAGCTCGCCGACGGCTTCAGCTTGGTCGAGATCGAGGCGCCCAAGGCCATGATCGGCCGGACGCTGAGGGAACTGAACCTGCGTCAGCGTTTCCGGGTGAACCTGGTGGCGATCAAGAGCATGGTGACCGGCCCGGACGGTTCCCGCGTCATGAAGCAGTTCAAGGCGGTGCCGATGCCGGACGAGGTCATCGAGGTTGGGGACGTGCTGGCCTTGGCCGGCAGCGTGTTGGATCTGGCGCGTTGCGTGGGTGAGACTTCAGAGACGGAGTGACCGATGATCGAGTGTCTGGAGGCGATGTACGGGGCGGAGACGGCGGTGCGGGTGGGGGATCGCGTGCGGGGTCTTCTAGGGGAGTGGGCACCGCGCTTGGCTGCGGCGTCGGCGCGACGGGACCGGCTGCTGTTGAGCGAGCGGGACGCCTTGTTGATCAGCTATCCGGACCAGGTGCAGGAGGCTGGTGAACCGCCGCTGAGGACCCTGTCGGCCTTCGGCACCCGCCATCTGAAGGGCCTTGTCAGCGGCATCCATCTGCTGCCGTTCTATCCGTGGTCTTCGGACGACGGTTTTTCCGTCAAGGACTACCTGACGGTGGAACCGCGCTACGGCACGTGGGAGGACCTTGCGCTGCTGAGCGGGGACTTCGACTTGATGTTCGATGCCGTCTTCAACCATGCCTCGGTCCAGGGAGCGTGGTTTGAGGGCTATCTTGCCGGCGAGGCTGCGTATCGTGATTTCTTCATCGAGGTGACGGGTGAACCGGATCTGTCGGCGGTGGTTCGTCCTCGGGCATTGCCGCTACTGACCGAGTTCCCGACGGCGGCCGGTCCTCGGAAGCTCTGGACGACGTTCAGCGCCGATCAGGCGGACTTGAACTACGGCAATCCGGAGGTGCTGCTGCGGGTGCTCGACGCGCTGCTGTTCTACGTGGCGCACGGGGCGCGGTATATCCGGCTGGATGCCATCGCGTTCCTCTGGAAGACCATCGGCACGCCGTGCGTTCACCTGCCGCAGACGCATCGGTTCGTCCGGTTGCTGCGGGTGGTGCTCGACGCGGTGGCGCCCTGGGTGCTGCTGGTCACCGAGACCAACGTGCCGCATGCGGACAACATCGCGTACTTCGGCGACGGGTCGAACGAGGCGCACCTGGTGTACAACTTCGCGCTGCCGCCGCTCGTGCTGCACAGTCTGGCGACGGGCAGCGCGGCAACGCTGACCCGTTGGGCCAGGTCATTGGAGATTCCGTCGGATCGAGTGGCGTTCCTGAATTTCCTGGCCTCGCACGACGGCATCGGGCTGAACCCGGGCCGGGGCATTCTCAGCGAGCCGGAGGTCGGGGCGCTGGTTGAGCAGACGATCCGGCATGGCGGTCTGGTTTCGTGGAAGCAGAATCCGGACGGCACGCGGAGTCCCTACGAACTGAACATCACGTGGTTCGATGCGGTGAACGACCCGGCATCGCGAGAGCCGCTGGGAATCCAGGTGGACCGCTTCATGGTTTCGCAGGCGGCGATGCTGGCGTTGCGGGGCGTGCCGGGCGTCTACTTCCATTCCCTGGTAGGTTCGCGCAACGATCGCGTGGCCGCCGAGTCGAGCGGGATCCCCCGGCGCATCAACCGGCAGAAATTCCAACGGGATCTTCTCGAACGGGAACTGGCGGAGCCGGACTCGCTGCGGGCGCGGGTTTTCGGCCGCTTCCGGGCGTTGCTGCGCGCCCGGGTTGCCTCGGCGGCTTTTGATCCTCGTGGCCGCCAGGAGGTGGTGATTGGCGACCCGCGGCTGTTCACCGTCGTGCGCACGTCACCGGACGGGGCACAGGCCGCAATCTGCCATCACAACCTCTCCGGCGACACGGTCGGGGTTGATGACGCGGGCGCGGGCCACGTTCGGCTGGGGCCGTTCGAGGCCGGTTGGTGGGTGAATGGCGAGCGGTGCGTGTGAGCGGTCCGGAATGACCGCACGGATTCGGGACGGATCACCGATTGGCGGGGCGAAGCAGCCGGCTTGGCGGGGACGGCATCTGTGCTCCGTCCTCAATCGGCGAGGGGAAGTACCGCACGGATTCGGGGCGGATCACCGATTGGGGGGCGAAGCAGCCGGCTTGGCGGGGACGGCATCTGTGCTCCGCCCTGAATCGGCGAGGGGAAGTTCCGCACGGATTCGGGGCGGATCACCGATTGGGGGGGCGGGAGTGCTGGCTTGGCGGGGAC
>JAKQDD010000147.1 GCA_029556615.1 Verrucomicrobiota bacterium
ACGCGGTTTGACGGCGACTATCGGCATCGCGTCGAACAAGCTGTTGGCCAAGATCGCCAGCGACTTCGAGAAGCCGGATGGGCTGACGGTGGTTTCCGAACGGGACAAAGTCCAGTTCCTCCGTCCGCTGCCGGCGCGCGTGCTGCACGGCGTGGGCCGCGTCACGGAGCAGGTCCTGCAAGGAGTCGGCATCCGCACCGTCGGCGATCTGCAAGATTACGGCGGGGACCTGCGGGCACTGGTCGGGTCGTTCGGTCCGAAGCTGAGGCAGTTCGCAGTGGGCGAGGACGACCGCCCGCTGGAGTTGGGCGACGAGGTCAAGAGCATCGGCGCCGAGGAGACCTTTCTCCGCGACACGGACGACCGGGCGGTGTTGCGAGTCTGCCTGCGGGGGCAGGCGGCGGAGATCGCCGGGACGCTCAAACGGCGGCGTCTTGCGGCACACACGATCCAGGTCAAGGTGCGGTACGGCGACTTCACGACTCTGACGCGCCGACTCACGGTCGAGGAACCCGTCAGCGAACCCAAGGACATCTACCGGCTTGCGTGTTTCCTCTTGGGGCGGCAGCGGCTCGTATCGCGTCCGCTGCGGTTGCTCGGCCTGAGCGTCAGCAACCTGCGCGAGCCGACGGCACAACAGTTGGTGTTTTTGTAGGAAGAACGTCATTACGACCGGGGCGACCATCGCCGCCTGCCGACGCATTTTGGGTTGGGGTACCGGTTTGGCCTACGCGGACGCCAGCACTTGGCGGAATACGCGTTCCCGGACGTCAGGGGAGTGGATGCGGTGGCGGTTTCGATTCGTCGTGCGGGCAATCGGGCACAGCGGCGGTTCCTTGGCGCTTGTCTTCAAGCCGTGGCAGGGCTTCGCCGCAGCGTTCACCGAGCTGTACCTCAATTCCCCAATCCCCAGGTCAGGGACCAGTCGGTCAACCGGAACGTGGCCTCACACGGCCAAGGTGGTTCTGGCCGGGGTGCAGCAAAGGGCTCTTAGTTCAATGCGGCCACTTCGCCTCATCTCACACCCACCCGGACTTCAAAAGACAACCTGTTGCCTTTTAGTAACTTGCGAACCCCATGCGGTGGACCGACGCGGGCCCAAAGCCCCCGAACAACTCCCGTCAGGTGACAGAACAGGGTGACAAAACCCGGATGTCGCTCCTGCCCCTGCGAAAGCATCTGTTCGGAATTGCGCTTGGCGAGCGACTATTCTTGGTGAAGGCAACCGGACCATGGCAGGGCTTGGCCGGGATCGGCGGCACGCGTGGCCCTAGATCGGACGCCTTCGGGCTTCGGACTCGAGGGGCGTGACGGTGCAATGGCAGTATGCAATCCACGGCGTCAGAGAGCCCATCTGACTTTTGCGGGTTTGCCCTCAGTTCACACCCTGTGGGACGGCAATTAGCGTCGCCTTGTGGAAGAATGGTCAACGCGGCAAGAAATGGCCGCAGAGCTACTTCCGGGAGCGCGAGCATCACAAGGCCCGTCCCGGCTTCCTGCTGCAGCGGTTCAAGGCACTGTGAATCAAGGAGTGTGATGAATCACTCGGAAGAACTTCACTCGATCGGCGGCATATACGCGAAGGATCCGTCGTCCCTCGATGACAAGGCTCGACTCGGGTACGACCGGTTGCCAGGCGGGGGTCGCCCCTAGGTTCGTAGAGCCCTCCAATTGAAACACCATGGGGAGTTCGAGCCACGAAATCCCCAATCCTCCTCCAGGGGAAGTGCGTATCCTCAGCCGAGGCGAAGGGGCGCTCGATTCCAGGGCGTGGATGCTCAAGGAGGAGAGATTGGCCGCGCGAATCCAGACCTGTCTGAGCCGATAGGGGAAGGGCGGGTCATGCGATGCCAAAGCGGCACCTCGATTCGGACGAGTGGCCGGGGGCGACGATAGGACGGGCACGGCCTTGATCGCAATCTCATCGCCGGACCCCCATCCTGTGTCAGACTCGATCGCGACCGGTTGGCTGAATCCGAAGGCAAGGAAAGGTCCGGCGCCAAGGACCACGCGGCACCGGTTCAGCCCGGCATCCGCCGGTGCGCTGACATCGAGTCTGAAGGTGGCCTCGTCGATTGTCCCCTCCAACAGCCCCGCGTTCCAGATCTCACCTCGGCCTACGCGAACTGAACTGTCGCACAGCCGACCTGCTCCGCCTCTCGTTGATGATCAAGCTCCTGTTCTGTGTGTTGGTGGGCCAGGTCTGCAATCGGCTCGAACTACTCCCTGCCGATGGACGGCATGTCAGCCTCCTGCGCCTGGCGCGCATTATCGCCGAGTGCTCCTGTCTGGTCGCGGCGGCGATCCTGCGACTCCCGCCGCAACAATGGCTCGCCCACCAACTCAACGCTCACGTCTTCTATGAAAAGCGTCCCGACCGGAAGAACTTCTACGAACTGCTCGCGGCGTTGACCCGTGCTTAGGTTGACGCGTATGCGCGGTTGCGGGATTGCTCGTCGGTCACAGACCGCTTCGGGTATGCTCCCTCCTCGCGCCTCGCCAGCGAGCCCAATCCCCGCCAGCAAAACCGGAATTAATTTTTGCACAGACCCTAAGCTCCGAATCTTGCGGCAGTTGCCCCCCACGGGTTCAGCGGGTCAAACGCTCACTTCGAGCCGGCACCGCCCATGTGCGGCGGGCGTATGGGCATCGAGTGAGCGTGCTCGGCGTGGTAGATCGCCGTCAACTCGCGAAAAGCCGCCTGCAGCGGCTCGCCTTCGAGTTTCCCCTGCGTCCGGAGCAGTTCACAGTCGATCAGCGCACGGAGATAGACAATCCGCCATCGCCACGCCTCCCGAGCCTGGGGCGCCAACTTGGCCTCGATGCCCTTGACGCGCTCGAACGCCTCTTGCGCGCTCGGACCGATTTGCTCTCGCCGATGGTTCTTCTCGAATGTCTCCACGACCTTCACCACCTCATCGGCGACAGCGGGTGAATACTCGAAGGCCGCATATTCCCGGACCGTCTCGATCGCCGGGCGTTCCGGGTCCCAGTAGAACTGGCTGCAGATTGCCTTGTTGATGTCTTCGTAGATGCCCTCCGAGTAGGGGGTTCCCCCCGCGAGTTTGCGCTGGGTTTGGTCCCAGAGTCGTTGGAGGCGACCGGGCAGGGGGTTGGCCCCGTAACCGCCCCAGGGATTCTGGCCCCACATACTGATCTCCGGAAAGCTGATCAGCGGCAGACCGCCGGGCACGCCCCGCTCCAACGGGAATCGCGGGAAGTCCTCGTGCGCGTCGGCTTGAATGCAATCCGCCCAACCTTTGTCCTCCGCCAGGGCCGCGTTCAGCGCTTCCCACTCGCCGGCGGGGGGCGTGTCAAAGGTCCACGTCGAGAGAATGACTTTGAGGTGCGGGCTTTTTTGGTGCACCAATGCCGACACCGCGCGCGACAGACTCAGGTACCCCCGTGCACCCCACGGCCAGCAGTCCGGACAGCCACACCCGCCTTCGTCGTACGGCCAGTAGGTGATCCAAGCCAAGCCGGGGTCAGCGAACTGGTCCAGCAACTGTTCCCAGTTCTTCAGCAATTCCGCCCTCGCCGCCGGCTTGCTGGGGCAGAGGTTCACGCCAAAGTTGCCGTGCCGGCCCAGCGGATCCGGCACGGGGGTGCAGCGCATCTCCTGGGGCGTCGAGGTAAAGCCGCCGTTGAGGGCGTCTCCAACGCTCACGCTCATCCCCACCTGCTTGGCCACCCGCATGATCCGGCGCAGATGCTCAGTCATCTTCCGAGCCGCCGCATCATTGTAGCCGGCATACTGCCAGTGAGGATAAGCGAGCATCAACAGGTTGAAACCCCACAAGGACAGGTCTTCGACGTAACGTTCGAGTTCCTCGGGCGAAGCGGCCTCGTAGTAATTATTGAAGTGGGTCGCGAGGTAGATACCGCGCATCGGACAGCGCGGCACGGAGGTGCCCCGCCAGGCGCCGGGAGTGAACCCACCGCGATCATAGCGGGAGCTTCGCAGGAATTTGCCGACGCCGTAGAGCAGGCCTCTGTCGTCGTTACCCACGATCCTCACTAACCCCCCGGGGCCGTCCAAGATCCGATAACCTTCCGTCCCGATGCCGGCTTCGATGCCGAGCGCCACCGACCATGCGGCTTCGCCACTGGTGACCACTTTGGCCCCGCATCGTTGGCCAATCTGCCGTCTGAGAATCTCGACCGTCCGCCTGGCGATGGCACCGGACTCGCCGGGCATCATGACGCGGACCGACGGCACCGCCTCGCCCGCCAACGCCAATCCCTGCACCGGAGTCAGCAGGGTCATGAGAAGAAAGAAGCGCGTGTTCACAGCCATATTGCACTCGTCAGAACGTTTCTCCGTTCCAGCCCCAGAGGTGAGCGGGCACATCGGCGAAATTGATGTAGATCCTCCGCCGGGCGACGCCCAGTTCGGACTCGGTCAATTCGCAGATGAGCCGAGACAACTCCCGGGCCTTCGGCGTGGGCAAGCCGATCCCTCTCAATTCCACGAAGGCTGTCGGCTCGCTGCTGCCTGCGAACGTCATGGGGACACCCCCTTCCAAGGTGACCATCATGTACTGTTCAGGCTTGCCAAGCGCCGCTGCGATCTGCTGCGACGCGCGTTTCATCAGCGACTGTCGCTTCTGATCGTCAGCCATCGCGTTGGTTTGGATTCTGAGTAATGGCATAGTGTTTGTTCTAGATGTTCCATGCTGGCGAGAAAAGGCGATTTTGCGGTGACGAGACGGCACTGAACCCGCAGACTTCAGGAATGAAATCGGCACGATTCGCTTGGCCCGGCCAGATGCGCCCCTGGCTCACCTTGCTGCCTTGGTTCGTCTCCTGTCTCGTCTCCCAAGCCGCAACCAACAACCCCAGCACCGACTGGTTCCAGCGCGCTGGCTATGGCGTCTTTGTTCATTACCTCGAAGACCTGCAGAACGACCCGCAACAGGTCCATAGCCTGGGTCGGGAGACGTCCTGGGACGAATGCGTGCGCGAGTTCGACGCCCGCCGCTTCGCCGACGCCATGGGGGAGGCCGGAGCGGGCTACGTCATCTTCACCATGCATCAGCGGACGCGTTTCCTGATCGCGCCCAATGCCACGTTCGATGGTCTGACCGGCTACCGGCCCGGCGAGGCCTGTGCTACGCGCGACCTGGTCGAGGACCTCTACCAGGCGCTCCAGGCCAGGAACATCCCGCTCATGCTCTACTGGACCGGCGACGGCCCGCGCACCGACGCCAAAGCCGCTGCCGCGTTGGGCTGGAAGGACCCGGTCCCGACCAGCTACGTGGAGAAGTGGGCTTCCGTCGTGCAGGAGTACGGCGAGCGTTATCGCGAAAAGGTGGCCGGCTGGTGGGTGGACGGCAGCTACGCTTTCATCGGCTACGATGACGAGAAGTTGGGCATCCTGGCCCGCGCGCTCAAGGCGGGAAACGCGAACCGCATCATCGCCTTCAACCCCGGCGTGCAGGACCGGGTGCGGCCCTACTCGCGGCACGAAGACTACACGTGCGGGGAACAGAGCCGGTTTCTCGACCAACCGGTGGCCCGCTGGACCGGTGGCGAGCAATGGCACATCCTGTCGTATCTCGGCCATGACCGGCTGGGCAACTACCTGGGCGCCGGTTGGGGCCAACCGGGTGTGCGGTACTCGAAAGCCGATTTGACCGAATACATCGCCGAAGTGAATCGGGCCGGCGGGGTGGTGTCCATTGATGTGTTGCTCTACCGCGACGGCGGCCTCGACCGTTCGCAGCTCGAAGTGCTGAAGGCGCTGCGCCCGGGCCTGGCGGCGTACAAAACCCAGCCGCCGGTTCCGCCGGGCAACCTGGCTTTTCGGAAGCCCGCGCGCCTGCTCAGCCTGGACGGTTCTCATGAACTGCCCGTCAACGGCGGCGGTGGGGATGAACATCTCGCCAAACTCGGCGTGGATGGCCGGATGAACACGACCGCGCTGGCCGCCAACGAGTGGCCGTGGACGTACGAAGTTGACCTGCTCCAGCCGCACCCGGTGCACCGCGTCAAGGTGACTTTCGCCCCGGACGGTTACGCGACGAAGTTGCAGATCGGCCTCTCGACGGACGGCAAGACCTGGCTGACCGTTGCTTCTGCCGACAACCTCGAGGGCAAGCCATACGCGTGCGAAATGACCAAATCGGTGCCGGCGCAATTCATTCGCGTGAGCGCACTGAAACCGGACGGGGCGGACCAGAAAGGCGCGCAAATGGCGGTGGCGGAGTTGGAAGTCTACCAGTAATCGGCGCCCAATCAGGCTGGATACCCGAAGACATTGCAACTGGCTGGTGCTGAGCGATTAATCGACGATTTCGGCCTGGTTTGTTTGCACCGAAGGAAAGTGGTTGCCGTGGCTCCCGCGAGACGGGCGTGCCAAGCCCGGGGGGGCGGTGGCCGATTGATGTTGGGCTTCACCGCGCTTACCACGGGCTCGGCTCAGGCCAACGCACCGATCAGCTTGACTTCTGCCCCCGTCCTTTGGCTGAGGAATACCATCACTTGTCAGCTTGGCGAAACTGCACGTTGCTCACGTGCCGCCCAACCGACAGGTTCCCGGCGGCGGCGCTGGCCACAGGCTCGCCGTTGAACCGCAGGTTGTCGATCAGGATGTTCTCAACCGTGTGCTCCCCATCCAGACCGTTGAAGAACGAGCGGGCAACGCGTTTGCTCGAGACAGACACGTTCGAGTACACCACATCGCGGACATTCCCGCGCTCGGAGTCTTTCGAGTAGGAATTCTTGCCGATCACAATCACGAACAGATTCGGCACGTACGCAGCAGCCGGGTCTTCCCGGTACCGCTCCTCCCGGCTGCCTTGCATCCGCGGAACCGGGCAGACGTCGTCGATCTCGACCCGGATATTCTCATATCGAATATCGTGAACCAGCGCCCGGTCACCGCACTGGATGTCCATCGCAATATGCGTCGTGCGGATGATGTCGCAGTCCTGGAACCGAACCTCGGCGAGCTCGGGCGCCGAGGTCTCGGCCCCGATTTCGAGTGCGCGACCCCAGTCGCACCAGATCACGCTGCCGTGAACGCGCACGTTGCGCACCGGCCGCTCGTGGAAGCCGCCCTGCCCCCAGTTGAGTCCCTTGAGCACGATGGCGTCGTCAAAAGCCCGGACAAAGCAGTCGCGGATCACGACGTTCTGGCTGTTGCAGATGTCGATGCCGTCGGCGTTGTAGCGCCACAGGCCCACCAGCTTGACGTTGGCAATCTCGACCTCCCGGCATCCGAACGCGCTTAAACACCAGACGTCCGGATCTCGCAGAATGACACCTTCGATTCTCACATCCGAGCAATCCGTCAGTCGGATACAGCCGCCACCCTTGTCCCGCTCGTACTCGCTTGTGTCGATGATGCCCCGACCCAGAATGCGCACCCCCGAGACCCCGCGCGCTTCGACCGCGGTGTAAACCACCGCGCCACCGGCGACATAGAGCGTCTCGCCACTCTGAAGCTTGATCTTGCCCGGACGATGAACGCCCGGTCCGAAGTACCGGACCCTGGCTGTGTCGCTCTTCGGTGCATCAGCTTCCGGCGGATCGGCGAACAAGTGCAGCGCCTGGTGTGGTCCGTCCAGTTCGACGGTCACCGGACCGGGTTTCGTGAGCGAGAACGTGATCGTTTGGGCGCTCACGGCGGGGCGAATCGCGCGTGAGCGGGGCCTGACGACGACGTTGGTAAACGACCGCTGTGTCTTGATTCGGACCGTGACCGGGCCGGACATCCCCCAGTGGGCGAACCCGGCGAGTTCGGTCTGGTCCAGAGGGCGCTGATATCCCGGCCACACCTGGTTGAACGGCACCGCCGACACCCGGCAGGAATACACCGGCACGGGCTGATCGTTGACACGCAGCACGTAGTCCGCGCAGAGCGTCTCGCCCGGCGGCGCAGCCCAGGGCGTCACCAAAGTGGCGGATCGTGCTCCTGGTCCCGCCACCGCGCAGAGCGCAAACAGTATTGGCGCCCTCACCAAACAGGATGTCGATGCCATAACGCAGATTGGACCCTCAGACCGCAGAAAGCGAGAAACAGTCTCTGGCCCGCTGCGCGGCTCTCCCGTCGAGGGCTCGGCCGCGGTCCATCACCTCATCAAGGGGCTTTCAACCTGAGCGGGGCTTCATGGTGAGATTGGGCGAGGATTTGGAGGACAACTGCTTGCTGGCGATGAGACCGGGTTTGGAGGTACGCTCCCATCCTGAACTCACAAACAGACAGGATGGCAAATCCATGAGACTCTTCTCTGCATATCGGCCATGGTTTGGCCCCCTCGCGTTCCTGCTCTCAATCCCCTTTTGCGCCCAGCCCCTTGCGGCTCTGCCTCGATGTTGGGTGGTGATCGAAACTCGACACGTGCTCCGTAGCGAGTCGCCGGGCGAGGTGCGCGAGGCCAGGCTCTCGGTCGCCCGCAACGAATGGGGCAGTTTCCAGGTTCTGGTGCGGGCGGATGTGCCTGTCTCTGGTCTCCGCCTGGAGGCGAGTGCTATGAAGGGAGCCGACCACCGGCCATCCGAGGCCATCCGGTTTGTCCTCTACCGGCAGCATCAGCTCTTCCTCGATACGGGCACCCATCGCAACGCGGATTTCAAACCGGACGGTTATCCCGACCCGCTGATCCCATTCGACCAACCGGTGGCGGGCGAGACGCTGCGCGAATCACGGCTCAAGGCGATTCCTTTCGAGCTTCCCGCCCGGGAGACGCACGGCTTCTGGGTGGACGTCTTTGCATCCACAAACGCCGTGGCGGGTGAATATCGTGGCACCTGCCAGTTGATGGCCGGGCCGGAACAGGTCGCGCAGATCGCCGTCCACCTCACCGTCTGGGACTTCGCGCTGCCGAGTGTTCCGGCGCTGGAGACCGAGTTCGGCTCGCCCGCGGGACGCCTGAAAGCCTATTACCGCGAGCGCGCCAAGGCCGGACGGGAGGCCGAACCGACCGACTGGGCGGCAGTCGAGACCGAATGCGCCCAGGTTCTCTCCGATCATCGACTGAACGCGGTGCCGCCGGGGGAAATGGTCAGTCCCGTGGCGCAGTCCGACGGTTCGTTTCGGATACCGCCGGAGCAAGTGGCGGCGTTGCGCCAATTCATCGAGCGTTACCACGTCAACGCGGTGCAGATTCCCCACCCCTCTCGAGTCGTCAAGGACCCGGAGGCCGAACGCGACCGCCTGCGCGCCTGGCTGGCCGCGTTCGACCTCGCCGCCCGCGAATTGAACCAGGCGCACTTGGTTTTCTACACGTACCTGCGGGACGAACCGAACACGTTGGAAGACTACCGGTACGTGCGAACTTGGGGACGCGCGGTCCGAGAGGCCAGGTCCGTGGTGAAAGTGCTGGTGGTCGAGCAGACCTGGACCGCTCCGGGCCAGGGAGGGGCTGACAGCGTCTGGGGCGATCTCTACGGAGCCGTGGACATCTGGTGCCCGCTCTTCTCTCTGCACGAGCAGGAGAGTGCCGCGCGGCGCCAGGCCCTGGGCGAAACGATCTGGACCTACACGGCCTTGTGTCAGGGCAAGCCGACGCCCTGGTGGCATATCGACTACCCGTTGCTTCACTACCGTGTGCCGACCTGGATCGCCTGGCGCTATCGCATGCGGGGACTGCTCTATTGGGGCGGGCTGTCCTACTGGGGACCGGTGGACGATCCTTGGGTGGAGGCTCCCTACTACACAGGGAGCGGAGCGCCACAGCAGGGCGGGAAGGGGGTCGTGTTTTACGGGGAGGGATCGCTGGTGTACCCTGGGCGGGCCGTGGGTTGCGAAGGCGTTGTGCCAACGATTCGACTGAAAGCGCTGCGCGATGCAATCGAGGATTACGATTACCTGGCCCTCGTCGAGCGCGAAGGACGGGCTGCCGAGGCGCATGGGATCGTGGCGCCGTTGGCCAGCTCGTTCTTCGAGTGGGACAAAAGCCCCGCAGCGTATGAAAAGGCGCGCAGCGCTTTGGCAAAGTTGATCATCACGGGCCGTGATCGGCGCCTTTAGCCATGACCGGGGGCTGGGGGCACCAGAACACCGTCAGCGTGGTCAGCCATCAGCGTTTCCTGAACTCCGGCATCAGCGCATTGACGTTGTCCTCCCCTCCCTAACGCGAATGGGGTCGGTTTGAACGCAGAGATCGGCGGAGTCCGGCCGGCAGGATCACTCACCCAGTCGACCGGGGGCGTGCATTCCGCCAGGTGCTGGCATCCGCGTAGGTCAGGGCGGTCCCCCAACCCAAGGCGCGCCGACAGGCGCGCGATGGTCGCCCCGCTCGTTATGACGTTATCAAGAAAACAAGATCAACTGTTGCGCCGTTGGCTCGCGCAGGTTGCTGATGCCAAGCCCGAGAAGTCGCAGGGGACGCGATACCAATTTCTTGCGCCCAAGAAGAAAACAGCCGAGCCGGCAGATGTCCTTGGCTTCCGTGATCGGTTCCTCGACGGTCAGTCGGCGTGTCAGGGTCGTGAAGTCGCTAGAACGCGCGCCGGCAGCGGACGGAGGAACTGGACTTTGTCCCGTTCGGAAACCACCGTCAGCCCATCCGGCTTCTCGAAGTCGCTGGCGATCTTGGCCAACAGCTTGTTCGACGCGATGCCGATAGTCGCCGTCAAACCGCGT
>JAKQDD010000174.1 GCA_029556615.1 Verrucomicrobiota bacterium
CCCGCTCTCTCGCGACAACGCGTCCCCCTTTGACCCGGTCCGCCACCGCGTCCTCGCGCTCCTACCCCCAAGGCACCCCCCACCGTCCCACCGCCCGCCCCGCGCTCACGCTCGCCCTCCCCCCAGTGTCTGAGTTGCAGATTCTACCACAAGGGGAGTGACAAGCGCTGTCCCGCGGGTGTAGAAACAGCCGCGCTGCATTTGACTGCGAATCAGTGCTTTATGAGACAAACCGTTCTCCGCGAGAGGTACACCAGGCCGCCCTCCGACCGGATGCGGCGGATTCACGACTGGATCAGTAGCGGCAAGTTCCCCAATGCGGTCACAATGGGAATGGACTTGGAGGTCACAGACCGGACGGTGAAGCGGGACATCGAGTTCATGCGCGGGCGGTACGGCCTGCCAATCGCGTATGATGAGGAGCGTTACGGCTACTTCTACACCCGCAAGGTGGACCGGTTCCCGGTGGCGGCCATGACCGAGGCCGAGATGTTCGCTCTGCTGGTCGCCGACAAGGCCATCGCTCAGTACCACGGGACGCCGTTTCAGAAGCCGCTGCGGATGGCATTCCGCAAGCTGACCGGGCAACTGGACGGGCGGGAGCGGTATTCGCTGGAGAATCTCGGGTTGGCCCTTTCATTCCGTCCCTTCGCGCCGGAGGACGCGGACTTGCAGAACTTCCGGGTGATCACGCGGGCGCTCCGGGAACGGCGAGTCTTGGAGTTTGACTACCGCAAGCTTGGGGCCGCGATCTGGGAGCGCCGGCACGTGCATCCGTACCACCTCGCGTGTATTGACAACCACTGGTATCTGTTCGCCCACGATCTGGACCGGGGGGCGATGCGGACCTTTGTGCTGACGCGGTTGGCGAGGCCCGCGGCGACGAGCGAGCGCTTCGCGAAGCCGAAGACGTTCGACCCGGACAAGTACTTGGCCGGCAGCTTCACGGTGATGAAGGGGGAGGAACAGCACGAGGTGGTCATCGAATTCGACGCCTGGGGCACGGACCTGGTGCGAGGGCGACAGTGGCATTCCAGCCAGGTGCTGGTCGAGACGGCCAGCGGCGGGTCGCGACTGACCATGCGGCTGAACAGTCTGGAGGAAATCGAGCGCTGGGTGTTGAACTGGGGCGTTCATGCACGGGTGATCGGCCCGGCGGCGCTCCGGGAGAGGGTCGCCAAGACGGCGGCGGCGGTGGCGGGGATGTACTCCTGATGAGGGGCGCAAGGAGGCTGCTGGCGCGGTGCGTTTCTGCGAGCAACCCTGTGAATAAGTTTTTCCGGGTACGATCAAGGGCGGGACTGCCGTTGTCCCGCCCCATCTGATATGCTGGCAGGTGCAATGACTGACATTGCGCGAGTAACAACAGCGCTGTTCACGATCGTGGCGAGGGGAGGAACCTCGCCGCGAGTGAAGCGCCAGCAGAAAGGAGCATGAGATGGCGAACGTGAGTTTGTTCACGCATCCGGGGACCTTCAAACGGATGAACCCGGAGAACCTGCGAAAGTGGCTTGAGCCGGCGCGGGGATATTTGGCCGGGCGCGGGCTGGCGCTGCCGCTGGACGGAGCGAGCAGCCCAATCGACTATGACCGGCTGGCGTGGATCTTCATGGAACCCGACGGGGAGATGCCTCGCGATCTCATGCACTCGGCATCGCTCATCCATGAGATGTCCACCGAGAACGCAATGCTTGATCTGCTCGATGGCGCGCGGCGTGTTGGTCTGCCGGTAGAGGTGGGGGAAGACCCCGATCCGGTTGACGTGGCGGTGCAGGTGTGGCTGCAAGCGCCTGCGGTGCTGGAAGAGTTGCACCAAATGCACCAACTGGACCGCCCGCGGGGCTTCATCCATTTTGTGACCGACCGGAAGCCGGACCCGTCATTCGACGGGCCGACCGCCGAGGCGATGACCGATCTTGAAGCCGAATTGGCGGACTGGTTCTTTCACGCGAAACGCGGGCGGCATGCCAAGGTGTGGATGTATCGGCGGCCAGGGGAATACTGGTTCCTCGTGCGGCACGGGCTCGCGAGCAAGCGCCAGGAGGTGGTATCAGCGAGCGGGGCCGATACGCTGATCTTCCGGCCCGGCGAGTACGACGTGCTCGTCTACAACCGGAAGCGAGGCGAATTGCGGGTCCACGGCTGCAACCCGCGCGAGGTCGAGGTGCTGCGGACGCTCTTCGGGAAACACATCTTCTACGACAAGGATTTCTTCCCGGGCGGGGCGAAGTTCACGCTGGCCCCTCTGGTGAGAGACGGCCGGGCCTGCCTTGCTTGCGCTGACGTTACAGGCATTGAGGACATCCTGTTGACCGAAGTTCAGATACTGGCTGCGTCCGGGAACGAGTGGCTTCGTTCGACGCACCATGCGTCGGACCTGTTCACCGCGATAGAGACTGAGCGCGTGTTGCTGCCGGACGCCGAAAGCCTGGTTCGCGCCAGCTTCCTGGTGCGGTTCAGCGACTCGAAGAAGCGACGGACAATCAAGATTCTCGGGAGCAACAGGCTGAGCGTCGTTCGGGATGGAGACACCGCCCTGATGGAGCGGTGGCTTGATGCGCGAGGGTTCATTCTGAAGCGGAGCGCCGATGAGCAAGAACCGCAAGGGGTTTTGGCCAGCGCTTGAGCGCCTGGCGGGCGGCGCGGTAACGGTTGAATGGCGGGGTGAACTCGGCCCTGACGCCGAGAGAGCGTGGCCCCTGTTGCGGCCCGCAAATCGCCTGGCGTCAACTTACCCTTGCACGAATGTCCTGGGCTGCGAGTGCCCGCACCGGATCGAGGAACTGTCACCCGGCTGCTGGCTGGCCGTGCCCGGCCCTGATGAGGGTTGCGCGCCGATACCGCTGAAGCGTGAGGACTTGATTGTCTTCGAGGTGGACACGGCGGCTCTGTGTCGGGGAATTGCCGCGTGCTTGAACCTCGACGGGTGCATGAACCGGGCAGTTGCCGGCGCTCGGGCGGAGCGGATCGGGAGATTCGGGCCTTCGGGGTTGGGGGTCTATCTGATGTTCCCTGGCGACAGCGCGCGAATGATGCGCGAGGTTGACCGCCTGTTCAATGCCCACCCTGACCCGTTCGTGTTGTTGACGCCGACGGGGATCCACTGTTCGGGTGATGTTGAATCATGCCTGCGACGACAAATGTGCATGCACATTGCGCTCCGGGACATCATCGACTTGGGGTCAAACGGAAGGCCCGTGGCTAAACCGTCGGCGGAACCGTTGTTCGCCGAGTTCGCGAATCGGATCGACCGCCGACGCCTCGCCGACCCAAGCCAACAGGCACTTCGCCGCCACTTCGATGACAGATTCGACCGAGTCGAGCGCGGGGTCGAGCGAATTGGCAACCACGTTCGCGACCTGGAGGCCGAGAACGCCGTGCTGAAGCGGCATCTGGCAGATGCCTTGGTACAAGTTACCCGGCGCGTCGAACCGGAGTTCTTTCTGTGGATTCTTATGGTACTCGGCAAGGGCTCGGTCAACGGCGTGGCGCGTGACCTCGGCCTCAGCGGTTCGACATTCGATGACCGTCTGAAGAGGTACGCCGAAAAGGGCGGTCTTCACCGCACCCTCTATGACCTTATTACGGTTCGGCGGAAAGGCCTCGGACGCACGTCGATCGAGGGATTCAATGAGATGTTCCTGGGCCACCAGGCGCAGGCCGGGACCGACCAAGATGACATCCTCCGCCGGATACTCGACGGGCTTGAAGCGCTGAACCCAAGGAACTTCCAGCCGATGGTCCGCGAACTCATCGAGATGGTCGAGGAGCATCTGCCGGATGGGTAGCCGGAAGATCGCCGGAAACACCCGAAATCTTCCATCTCGTTGATCCGCAGGGGATACCGTTGACGGTTTCCCCTTTTTTGTCCCGTTTTCCGGAAACCGGGGCTGTTGGTGAGAGCAAGTGGAAACCAGCCCTCACCAACATGAGCAAACGAGTCAAACACCGGAACCAGGAAAAGGAGCGTCCGAAGGACGACCCGCGCTTCCAGCAACTGCTGGCCGCCGCAAGCGAGGGGGATGAGAACGCCATCGCCGACCTCTGGCGTGAGTTCGGTTTTCGATTCGGGGAGGACCAGCCGTGATCGCCCTCGAAGACATCGTCCAGGCGGCGCTGTTGGCCCCACCCGACCGGAAGAAGGAAGCCCTCCGCGTCCTGCGCGGGGAAGTTCCTCCGGCGGACGCAACCCCTTCACTCCCGCCGCTCGAACCGTACCTGACCCTCAAGGAAGTCGCGAAGCGGTTGGGTCTTGACCCCAGCACGCTCTGGCGTTGGCAGGTCCCCGGCCATGACCTCGGCGGCCGACGGCGGTTCCGGTTGCACGAAGTCGTAGCCTACCTCGAAAGCGAACTGTTCAAGAGCCGGGTGTCGGCACTCCGCGCAACTCGCCGGACGGCCAAAGGCACCACGCCGTAACTCTTTCGGCGACGGCCTTGACCGGCCTGACCGACGCCGACACCCACACCACCCGGCCGAGAACAACCACGCAGACGCACTATGAACGAGACGCAAACGCAGCAGAAAGACCCCATCCACTGGCCGAACTCACTCCGCAACCTCGCCCTCGGACTTTGGGCCATGGCCACGTACGTCGCCCTCCTGGGCGGTATCGCCTGGCTGGCCGTGGCCGCGGGCGATCCCAGCCCCAGGATGGTCGCCACCCTGGCCGTCATCGGCACCACCTTCGCCAACCTGATTCTCTTTGCCGCCCTCGAACGCGGCAACCGTGACTGAGAACTCCAAACCTCAACAAGAAAGGAACACAGCCCTATGGCAATCCTGCAACAACCCACCAATCACACGAACCCCTTCGCGGAGAAGATCGGCGACGCCCTGGCCCCCGCCGGGACGTTCATCGCCACGATCGCCGACATCCATGACGAATTCGACGTCGTGCGGCAGAAGTACCAATCGACCGAGACCGAGAAGGTCGATCTCACCACGTTTCTCTTCGGCTTCCGCGACGCGGCCGGCAATCCCCACCGCGTGGCCTCGCGGCGGATGAAGATCAGTGGCAACGAGAAGTCGGCCCTCTTCGGGTTCCTCAAGTCCATCCTCGGCAAGGCTCCCAGCTACGGCTGGGACTACATGAGCCTGAAGGGCGCCAAGGTCTTGTTGACAGTCGAGCACGTTCGGCGGCGTGACGGCAGCGGCGTGTTCGCGGCTATCGCCTCGCTGTCCCCGGTCCCTGTGGGGTTCGTCCAGGCCGCGGGGCCGGCGCCTGCGGTTCAACCGGTGACCCAGCCGGCAGCCGCGGCAACGCTGCCTCGGCCGCAGCCCGTGCCTGCGCCCGCATCGCCGCCGCCCCCAGTGCAGCCACCGGCAGCCCCCAGCGTCACGCCGGCGGAGGACGACGAAGTCCCGTTCTGAGTATGGCCATTCTCACCAAGTCAAAGGTCCCGTCGGGCCACTGGTACCGGTCCGACGGGACTCCCGTTCACAAGCTGCCGACGGCTGACGGCCGCGGCGAACGGGCAACAACGATCGGCGACGCCCGGCGGCTCGGCCTCTACCCGAGCGTCACCTCGATTCTGGGCATCCTGGCCAAGCCGGGCCTCGAGAAGTGGAAACTGGACCAGGTTGCCCTGGCGTCCCTGCGCACGCCCAAGACGCCGAATGAATCCGTGGACTACTGGTGCACCCGGGTTCGGGATGTCGCCTTCGAGCAGGTCGAGGAGGCCGCCGACCTCGGCACGATGATCCACGGCGCGCTCGAACTGGCCATGGCCGGCGAGCCCTACGCCGATGACATGCGCCCCTACGTGGAGCCCGTTATGGCCTGGCGGCAGGAGGTCGGCATCCAGATCGTCGAGCGCGAGGTTAAGCTCGTCAACCGTGCCGAAGGGTTTGCCGGCACCGCTGACGTTCTCTTTCGCTTCGGCCGCAACGGGGTCGGGATCCTCGACTACAAGACCCGCAAGACCAAGCCGGGCGAAGAGGTCCTTTCCTACGACAACCAAGCGATGCAGTTGGCCGCCTACGCCGCCACCTACTGGGGCGAGGAGAACATCGGCCGCGTGCTGGCGGCCAACGTCTTCATCTCGACCACCGAGCCGGGCCGCATGGCTGTCGTCAAGCACCCGGACCCCAAGCGGGACTGGGAAGCGTTCAAGATGATCGCCGCGCTCTGGCGTTACCAGAAAGACTACGACCCCCGACAGCAGGCGGCGGCATGATCCCCGAAGCGAATATCATCACGCCCGAGGAATGGGCGTCGGGGTCGATCGGGGGTGTGGTCGGCGTCGATTTCGAGACGTTCTACACCGCCACCTACTCCGTCGCCGAACTCGGCCTCTGGGCCTACTGCCACGACCCGCGCTTCGACGCCTACCTGGTCGCCGTCAGCGACGGCCAGCGAGCCTGCGTCTGCGCCCCCATCAAGTTCCCCTGGGCCACCATCGCCGGCCGCGCCTGGGTCAGCCACAACCGCGACTTCGACCGCGCCGTGTTCGACCGGCTCCAGGAGTTGGCCTGGTGCCCCGAGATTGGACCGCGGGAGTGGCACTGTTCCGCCGCCCTGTGCGCTTTCCATCAGTTACCCCGCGACCTCGCCGGCGCGGTCAAGGCGGTGTTCGACCAGACCCTGGACAAAGCCCCGCGCGACCGAGCCCGGGGCCGGCACCCGAGCGAGGACTGTCTCCTTGCCGGCGAGATCAGCCGCTACGCCGCCCGAGACGCGTCGGCGACCCTGGCCCTATGGAATCACCTGGAACGCCACTGGCCACCGCCTGAGCGCCGCCTCTTCGAGCTCACCTCCGAAATGGGCCGTCACGGCCTGGCGGTGGACTGGAACTATGTCCGGGCCCGCCGGCTCGAACTCGAAGCGCTGACCGTCTCACTCGCCGACGCCCTGCCCTGGAAGCCCGCCGGGTCGGTCAAACAGTTCGAGGCGGCGTGCGAACGGATTGGCGTGCCCGCGCCCCCGTCCACGTCGAGCGCTGATCCCGGCTTCGCTCGCTGGCTCGAAAAGCACATCGACTCGGACGCGGCGACGTGGGTCCGGCACATGCAGCGGATGCGCTCGGCCAACCGGACGGCGAAGGTGCTCGAGTCGATGGAAGCCCGCCGGATGACCAACGGGCGGATGGCGTATGAGCTGCGGTACTTCGGCGCGAGCACCGGCCGGTGGTCGGGCGGCGGCGGTCTGAACCTCCAGAACCTGAACCGCAAGACCGCCGAGGGCGTGGACTTGCGCCGCGCCATCGTCGCCCCGCCCGGTCACGTCCTGGCCGTCGCGGATTACAGTCAGATCGAGAGCCGGGTGCTGCTCTACCTGGCCGGCGACACCGAAGCCCTCGCCCTGTTCCGCGATAACCCTGAGGCCGATGCCTACGAAATCCACGCCCGGCGCACGATGGGCTACGCCGAGCCCGAGTCGCTCAAGGCGTGGTGCGAGCGGACCGGGTCGAACCTCCGCCAACTCGCCAAGGCCCGTGTCCTGGGCCTGGGCTTCGGCTGCGGGTGGCGCAAGTTCATCGACGTGGCCCGAGTCATGGCCGGTCTCGAACTCACCGAGGACGCCTCGAAGTCGGTGGTCGAGGACTTCCGCAACTCGAACCCCCTCATCTGCCAGCTCTGGCAGCGGCTCGAAGACGCCTGCGAAGCTCGCGACGGCCGCCACTACGCGCTCCCGCTCCCCTGCACGCAGCACGCCCCGGCCCTGAAGCGTTTTATCCTCTATCGGGATGTGCATGTCTCGGATCGGGACATCACCGCCACGGTGGCCGGCGAGCGGGTCAAGGTGTACGGGGGGCTGATCGCCGAGAACTGGACCCAGGCCACCGCCCGCGACGTTCTCGCTTCCGCCTGGCTGCGGTGCGTCCAAGCGGGCTTCGTCCCCGTCCTGAGCGTCCACGACGAACTCGTGTTCGAACTCTCCGAAGCGACCGCCGAGGCCGACCTCGCCCGGATCATCACCACTCTCGAGACGCCCGTGCCCTGGGCGCTTCACCTTCCGCTCAAAGTCGAGGGCAAGCTGATGCCGTTCTACTCGAAGTGATCCCCTATGGCCTTCCTCTATCCCTTCTCCCAAAAGACCGCCGAACGCCTCCGCGCCATGCCTGGCCCCGGCGGCACGCATCGGTGGCTCGCCCAAGTCGCCAGCGGCCTGCGCCATCTACTGAGCGCCGACAAGTGCTTCGCTTTCCTGCGCCGGTGCTGCGATGACTTCGTGGTCCATCGCCCCGTGCCGGACGCCGAGATCGAAGCGGCGGTCGAGTTCGCCTACGCGGGCCGGCCCCTGGCTCAGGTCAATTTCGGCCGCCATCCGGTCGATTGGCCCGACCCCAACCCGGCGCTCATCGCCAAGGTCATCACCGACCTTCCCGCCGCCTTTGATGTCGAGCACGACACCGGCCTGGCCGCGAGCGATGTCCTCCCGCGCCTGTTCCGCCCTGGCGAGCTGATCTGTACCGGCCGGAACACCGAACGGGCGATGGTCCGGCCCCTCGAGGAAACCCTCGCCGACGCCGACTGGCTCCAGTTCATCGTGATCAACCCCATGCGGGAGCGCACCGCCCTGAACTACCGGGGCAAACCTTCGCCCCGTTGCCAGAACAACACCGGCCTGCGTCGGCACCTGGTCGCCGAGTTCGACGACCCGAACCTGATCAAGGCGCAGCAAGCCCGGCTGATCACGCAGTTGGGAACGTTCGTTCCGCTGGTCCTGGTGGTCGATTCCGGCGGCAAGAGCCTGCACGGCTGGTTCCGCGTGGACCGCTACAACGCCCGTGACCAGGTACGGTTCTTCTGCGTCGCCTGCCTCCTGGGCGCCGATCCCACCCGATGGGATATCTGCGGCTGGCTACGGATGCCCGGCGGCCTGCGCGTCATCGAGGGCGTTCCCGCAATCCGCCAGCGCATCCTCTACTCCAACCCGGAGGCCGCCCATGCCTGACGGCTCGCCGCTTCACGTCTTCCTGAACGGGTTCCTCGCCGCCCCCGACGCGGAGAACGTCGAGAAGGAGGCGGTCAAGATCGAGGCCCTGCCCGTGGTGCGACTCCTCGATGACCTGCGAACACCCCCAGCAACCAATGACCCCAGCGAACTCATCATGCACCGATTCCTCTACCGCGGCGGCGTCTGCCTGCTGCTTGGGCCGACGGGCGTCGGCAAGTCCTCCCTGCTGATGCAAATGGCCATCCACTTCGCCCTGGGCAAGCCCCTGTTCGGGATCACACCGGGGACGGCCTACCGCGAGCGCGGGATGCGCATCCTCCTCATCCAAGCTGAAAATGACGAGGGGGACTTGGCCGAGATGCGCGACGGCGTCCTGGCCGGCTGCGAACTGACCGCCGCCGAGAAGGCCCAGGCATCGAGCCGGATTCTGGTCTGCACGGTCAACGACCGGAGCAGTGACAAGTTCGCCCTGACCCTGGACGCGCTCCTGACCGAGCACGGCCCCTTCGACCTGGTGATGGTGGACCCCGCCTTCGCCTACCTGGGCGGGGACAGCAACAGCCAGAAGGATGTCAGCCGGTTCATGCGCGAGCTGCTGAACCCGCTCCTGCACCGGCATCAGGTCGGGATGGTCCTGGCGCATCACACCAACAAGCCGCTGCGGGGAAAGGAAAAGGACCACTGGGAGGCCGGGGACTACGCCTACCTGGGCGCAGGGTCCGCCGAGTGGATCAACCCGGCGCGGGCGGCCCTGGCCCTCCGGTCAATCGGTTCGGACACCGTCTTCGAGCTGCGGGCGCCCAAGCGGGGGAAGCGGCTGCGGTGGGAGGATGACGACAAGCAGCCGACCGTCACCCAGTTCATCGCCCATCACCGGGATGTCGGCGTCATCTGCTGGCGGAAGGCCGACCCGGCGGAGATCGAGGAATTGATGGCGGAAAACAAGGGCGGGCGTCCTCGGAAGATTAACCCCGCCGAGGTGCTCCACTGTATCGCCGCCGATGAGGGACGAAGCCAAGGCACCTACAAGGACCGGGGAAGCGCCGTCCTGGAATGCGCCCCCAGCACCGTCCAAGACTTGATCGGCCTCGCCATCCGCAAGGGGTGGGTTCGCTTCACCCAGGAGGGCAACCGGAAGCGTTACGCGCTCACCGAAAAGGGGCGTACCTACGCCTCGGAACACCCGTCCAGCCACAACTGGCATGGAGAATCACCAGAAACCACCTGAAACCGGTTTCCGGTCATAGGCAACTTGTTAAGCCAAAGCCACTTGCAACTCACGTGAAACGCCACACTCAACAACCAGTTTCCAATCGACCGGAAACCCCGCCCCCTATAAGGGGGGGCGGGGGTTTCTGGTCATTCCGAGAATGAAGGGCCTTTCCCCAACTCAGAGGACGCTTCGAGCGTTGCGCGAACAGGGCCTGGTCTGCGCCATCGTCGAGAAGTGGAACCCCTACGGCGGACCTCACGGTATCCGGCAGGACCTTTTCGGCATCATCGACGTGCTCGCCCTCGACCCCCAGCGCGGCGTCATCGGCGTCCAGTCCACCGGCCAGGACTTCGCCGGCCACTTCCGTAAGCTGACGGAAGAGCGACCGCAGGAATGCCTCGACTGGCTTTCGACGCCGGGCACCGTGCTCGAGCTCTGGGCTTGGCGCAAGGTTAAGGCCCTGCGGGGCGGTAAGCTCCTGATCTGGCAGCCCCGCGTCCGCATCCTCACCGCCGTCGACTTCCAGCCCCAAACCCAGGAGAACCCGACGTGAAGGAAGAGTTCGATGAGAAGTTCATGGCGGAGAACCGCGACCCGCTCGACGCCCCCGACCAGGGCTTCGACTGGCAGCTGCTCTACCAGCGGCTGAATGAGGACGCGACCAGCGGCGAGAATGACCAGCGGATGTCCCAGACCGTCATCCGCCTGCTTCAGATGCTGCTGCCGATGTCCAGTCGCCGCATTCAGCCCGAGTCCCTCGGCCTGCGCTTGATCGCGTTGGCTTGGGTCTTGAGCCCCGGCTACTTCGAGGGCAACCCGTCCGTCCGTCGGCTCGCCCGCCGCTGTGGGGTGCGGATCGCCGCGCTGGCCAACTACACCGGTTACTACAGCCGCCTGCTGCGGTGGCGCAACCGGGGTCAGCGCCACGCCTGGAATTGGCTGCGTCACGGTACGCCCGTCCGGCGAGGTGCGAAGGCCAGAAACAAGTTGAAGCGTAACGTTCCCGCTTCGGGTGAAGGGCAGAAGGCCGACACGAATCGGGGCAAGGCGACGGGTGCCTCGCGGCGCGAGAGCACGCCGCAGCAACCCGATGGCGGTGTCGCCCCTGTCCCGACGACAAAACGCACTAGAACCGGCAAAGAATGATCGAGACCGCCCAAAGAACAGCGCTGGCCCTGCGGGGAAGGAATCTTTTCGCCGCCCCCGGTGGCCAGCAGGTATCGCGCCAGCCCCGACAATGCGTATGAACGACCGAAAAACAAAAAAACGCGCAGGAGTTCCGCCAGATGCCTCGAAACCCCAGGTAAACTGCGCCTTCGACGAGCTGGTCCCGCTCGAAAAGCTGGTCCCGAACCCCCGAAACCCGAACCAGCATCCGCAGGCGCAGGTCGCGCTCCTGGCCAAGGTGATCGCGCACCAGGGGTGGCGCTCGCCCATCGTGGTGTCGCGACGCTCGGGCTTCATCGTCTCGGGCCACGGGCGATACGAGGCGGCGAAGGTCCTCGGGCTGACGCAGGTGCCCGTGGACTTCCAGGACTTCGCCACCGACGCCGACGAGTGGGCGCATCTGGTCGCCGACAACCGGCTGGCGGAACTCGCCGAAGCGGACGCGGGAGCGTTGAAGGAACTCCTGGGCGAACTCAAGGCGGCCGACTTCGACCTCGACCTGGCGGGCTTCGACGCTGACGCCCTCGCGGGTCTCTTGGCCGATCCGCCCGAGCCGACGCCGCCCGAGGACTTCAAGGCCGTCGACGAGAACCTGCCCACGGACTTCGTCTGTCCCCGCTGCAAGTACGCCTGGAGCGGCAAGCCGTCGTGAGCGCGTCCACACCCAATGCCGAACTCGCGACCCTGCGTCGGGCCATCGACGGAATCGACGATGCCCTGGCCGGACTGCTTGCGTGCCGCGTCTGCCTCTCCCACCAGGCACAGGCGTTCAAGGTCAGGGCTGGTGCGCCAGCCAGAGACCACGACCGCGAGGTCGAAATCCAACACCGCTACGAGCAGCGCTGGTGCGGCGCGTCCGTCGTGGCCCGAGCCGTCCTCGCCCTCTGCCGTGAAGACTGAGAAGCCACCCTACCGCGTGCCCAGCATGGCCGAGATCGCCGCCGTGCCCGACAACGGCCTGCGGATCGTCTCGACCTTTAGCGGCTGCGGCGGATCGTGCCTGGGCTATCGGATGGCGGGCTATCGCGTCGTGTGGGCGAACGAGTTCATCCCCGCCGCGGCCGACACCTATCGGGCGAACCATCCGACGACTCCGCTCGACACACGCGACATTCGGAAAGTCCAGCCGGAGGAGATCCTCGAAGCGACCGGGCTCAAGGTGGGCGAGATCGATGCCGTAGAGGGGTCGCCGCCCTGCGCTTCCTTCAGTACCGCTGGTAAGCGCGAGAAGCACTGGGGCAAAGCGAAGCCCTACAGTGACACCGTCCAGCGGGTCGACGACCTCTTCTTCGAGTACATCCGCCTGGTCAACGGCCTGCGCCCGCGCGTGTTCGTCGCCGAGAACGTCAGTGGCTTGGTGAAGGGCGTGGCCAAAGGCTACTTCCTCGAGATCCTGGCCAAGCTGAAGGCGTGCGGCTACCGGGTCGGGTGCAAGGTCCTCGACGCCCAGTGGCTCGGGGTACCGCAGGCCCGGCAGCGGACCATCTTCATCGGCGTGCGCCAGGACCAGGGCCTGGAGCCGGTCTTCCCGAAGCCATTGCCCTACCGCTACAGCCTGCGCGAGGCGCTCCCCTGGATCGTGCGCGGCAAGTACGGGCCGGCGTGGAAGGCGGCCGATGCGCCCAGCCCCACCGTCAGCGCCGGACGGTCCTATAACCCAGCCACCAGCCACCAGGGCCTCGAACTGGTCGAGGCGAAGGTCATCCAGGGACCGCAGGGGAACGGGTGGGCCGAGGGCAAGGACCTGACCGACGGCCCGGCCCCCGCCGTGCTGGCGACACAGACGCAGTCGATGCTCGTCCAGGCGCGATTGAAAGGCGGGACGGGCGCGGCCTTCGATGAGAAGGGGCGGGAGTACGACCTTGACCAGCCTTGCCCCACGATCCTGGGAACCAAGCCAAACCAGTTCGAGGTCGACATGAGCCGCTTCGCCATCAGCCGGGAATGGGACAAGCTCAAGCCCGGCCAGGCGTCGGACAAATACTTCAACCTGGTGCGCCCGCATCCCGACCAGCCCTGTCCCACGATCTGCGCGGCCCACGGGCATCCGGGCATTGCCTCCGTCACGCATCCGACCGAGAAACGGAAGCTGACCATCGCCGAGTTGAAGCGCATCTGCGCGTTCCCCGACGACTTCATTCTGACCGGCACCTACTCGCAGCAGTGGGAACGGCTCGGGCGGGCGGTCCCGCCCGTAATGTCGTTCCAGATCGCACGCACCATCCGCGATGAAATCCTCACTTGAAATCCCCAGGCACTGGACCTTCCGCAGCCGTGCGGTCGCGCGACACTTCGACCAGCACGTGCGCACCGAGTTGCCCTGGTACGATCTGGCCACCAACGCCGTCGCCCACTTCGGGCGGCACTACATCCCCCGGGGCGGGGTCGTCTACGACATCGGCGCGTCGACGGGGAACATCGGCCTGGCGCTCAAGGAAACGCTCGACCAGCGCGCGGCGCACTTTGTCGCCATCGAGGAGTCCCGCGAGATGGCCGACCGCTACCAGGGTCCGCCCGAGTTGGTCGTGGCCGACGCGGTGACGTTCGATTACGAGCCCTTCGACTTCGCGGTCTTGTTCCTGGTGCTGATGTTCCTGCCGGTCGATACCCGGACCGCGTTCCTGCGTCGGCTCCAGGGCCTCACAAAGCCCGGCGGCGCGCTCATCATCGTCGACAAGATCCAGATGCCGCCGGGCTACGTCGGCACCGCGTTCAGTCGGCTCACCCTCCAGCAGAAGCTCGCCGTGGGCGCGAAGCCCGATGACATCCTGCGTAAGGAACTCTCCCTCGCCGGTTACCAGCGCCCGCTCGATCCGGCGACGCTGCCCGATTCCGCCCGGTCCTTCTTCCAGGTCGGCGAGTTCAAGGGCTGGGTCGTTGAAGCGGCGGAAGTCCGTGTTCGCGGGCGATCCGCTCGACCGATTCCCTGAGGCCATGAAAGCCAACGCCCGGACCGGCAACAGCCTCCAACGACCGCAGCGTGATCGAGTGCTGGCTGCGCTCCCTTCGGTTCAGGACTCCGGCGGGAAGCACGTAAAACCGCCACTGCTCCACATCCAAGGGGTCCACGGTCCGCTTATCCCGATGCGCCAGCAGGGCGAACACGTACACGTCCGCGTGGCGCTTCACCTCCGGGTTGTATTCCCCGCGCTGGGCGTTCCAGCCCTGGTGCCGGGGCACCCGGAACGCGATCACCGACAGCTTCTTCTGCCCCCAGCTCTGCAGGTACGCGGCCGATTTCACTTCGATCTTGAGCCCCCCGTCGCTGGCGAGGTCGAACGACCCCCATTCCTCACGGACGCCCTCGGTCGAAATCCCCAGCGCCCGCGCCACCAAGTACTCCGCCAGTACCCCCCGGGCGGTATTCTCCAGCAGGTCCGACGCGCTCCATCGCCAGAAGTCCAAGACGCTAAAGTCCTGCGCCTCGCCGCCGGCATGGAATTGCTCATTCCCGCTCCGCTTCGGCGGCTCGATCTTCTCCAGGTCCAAGTTCATAACCACCCGCAAACTCGCATAAACGCGTCTACGCGCCAATGCGCGAACCGTCGCCCCTTCACCGCCGCCAGTTCCCAAGGACACTGCCATGTCTGACACCGGCACGATCGCCCCCGCCCAGCTCGTCCGGCTCTCGGGCCTGACCGAACGCCGCTTGCGCGAGCTCGCCGCCGAGGGCTGGTTCCCCAAACCGGTCAACGGCCAGTATCAGCTTGTCCCGACCATCCAGGGCCTCCTGCGCTACTACCGCGAGCGGGAGCAGTCCCGCGTCATGCTCGATGCCTACGACAGCATCGGCGCGTGCGCCGCCGCCACGGGCATCCCACTCTCGACCATCAAGCACGCCAAGCGCCAGGGCTGCTCTGCTTTCCGGGGGAGCCGCGTCTACCTGGGCGGGCTGTTGCGGTGGATGTTCGAGTCGCCCGAGCGGTCGCTGGTCAACTACGACCAGGAGCGCGCCCAGCACATCATCCTGCAGAACGCCAAGCTGAAGGTCGAACTCCGCAACCTCAAACGCGAACTCATCCCGGTCGAGGAAGTGACGCACCTGGGCGCTGAACTGGGCGCGGCCATCCGCAAGGTGGTGACGCGGATCCACCGCACGGCGCCTTCGCTCGAAGGACAGCCCGTCCCCGTGATCGAGGCGCGGCTGAAGGAAGAGGAGGACGACATCTTGAAACAGTTGCACACCCTCGACGAGCGCCTGGGCGCCTGGCAGCGGGCCGACCAGTCCTGAGCGTCTCGGCCGAATGATCGCCACTGGACCTTCCGTCGGCGCGCCGCCTATACGCTCGCCGATGAAGACCGAGTCCCTTCCCGAAACGGTCCAGGCGATCATCGCGCAAGCGGGCGGCCTGGGATTACGCGGCGCCTTCACCTACGTCGGCGCTCACGACATCAGTTTCAAGTGCGCCGAGCCCCTCGGCGAGTACCGGTCCAGCCGTCCTTCCCGGCTGGTGTCCGAGGGCGGCCTGGGCTTCGTGGACTACGAGGTCGGCCTCCAATGCCGGGTCAACGGGCGGCGGGGATGCTCGTGGACCCTGATCGTCGCCTACGAGCCCGACGACACGTACAGCGTCTGGCTGGTCGAAGCGCATCGCGACCGCAAACCTGAGTCGATGGTCCTGGCCTGCCTGCGGGATGTCTACTGCGACACGCTTCAGTCGGTGATCGAGGCCGCCTACGACCAGGCGATCCGCGAGCACAACCAAGGCTTCATCCCCCTGTGAACGCCATGAAGGACAACCACGAGTTCCGTGTGATCCGGCTCCGGGAACTGCCCCTGGCCATCCCCTGCTGCGACAACCCGGCCCGCATCTACGACTACTGGATGGCGAACATCGCCACGGCAAGCTGGTACGCCCCAGACGCCGAATGCCTCTGTGCGATCCATCTCAACACCCGACGCCGGGCCACCGGCTTCCACCTTGTGTCGATCGGGACCATGGACACCATCCTAGTGTCAGCACGTGAGGTCTTTCGCACGGCCATTCTGCACGGAGCGGCAGCCGCCGCACTGGTCATTGGGCACAACCATCCGAGCGGCGATCCCACGCCCAGCGAAGCCGACATTCGGGTCACGCGGGACCTGATGCGGGCGGGGCAACTGCTCAAGATCGAAATTCTTGACCATGTGGTGGTGGGCCGATCGGAGCCCGACCGACCCCAACCTTACGCATCCTTGCGCGAGTTGGGATACCTGGCATGAGCGGCTCGCACCCTTCTTTGGATTCCCATGGATTTCCTTGGACAAGCTCCGGGGCCTCACCGTAGCGAGGCTCACGATCGGAGCGGAACAACAACAAAACAAAGATCGGAGAACAGCATGAAGACCAACACCGAAGCCAAGAAAGAGCAGACCTCCAAGACCACCCCGACCTCGACCCCGACGCAGAACGGGAAGGCGAAGACCCCCAAGGCCAAGAAGGACCCGACCCCGAAGGCTGAGCCGAAGGTCGAGGCCAAGGCGGACGCGGACACCGAGCCGGTCGACCGGATGCCGACCACGGTGGCCGAGCTGAAGGAGAGCAAGAGCGGGTTGGTGACGTTCCTGTTCCTGAGCGGGCGGGACAAGGACGAGATCGCCCGTGAGTTGCAGGCGACCTTCAAGCTCGCCGAGGCGCAGGCGGTCAAGATCGTCCGCCGGATCACCGGTCGTGCCCGTTTCTTCCGCCGGGCCTTCGACCTCATGGCGGCGAAGTAGGCGACGACGCGAATCCGCCACGCAGGCCCTCGGGAAACCGGGGGCCGTTTTGCGTCATCGCTTGGCTTCGAGAATCGCCGCGAGAACGGCCGAGAACCGGTGCGAGCGCTGCCGGAACCGCCCGGCCAGGGGTAGACTACTGCCCGCGGGCGCCAGCGGCTAAAGGACAACGTTGCCGTCTTTAGCGTGGGAACCTCGCGCCATCCGCTGATCGAAGGCTTCTGTTCGGCATGCAAGCCCGCTGACCGCCGCCCTCCGTGGCAGTGGTGCGAAGAACACGTCCACGTAGA
>JAKQDD010000177.1 GCA_029556615.1 Verrucomicrobiota bacterium
GCTCCGGCGATGGCAGGCCGGAACGTTCGAATTCAAATCAGGGTGGGTGGGGAGGGGGCGGGAGCGAAGCCATTCCGGCCGCCGCATGTCGATCTTGGCATCACGGCATCCACGGGGTGGCCAATATCCTCCTGACCAGAGGCTTGTTCGCCCGAACCGACACTCGATCCGTGTCCCTGGGCATGCCGCGCAGCCGCTACCTGGCCGTGCTGGCGAAGGCAGACGTGGACAGCGGTGGCAAGCTGATCATCGATCCCGAACCCGTGCCTGGCGAGGCGGACTCGAGCATCGAGATCGCCAAGTTCTTGGAAATCGCGGTTCCGGCGCTCGCCGACTACGAACTGCGACGGAACAATCCCCAGGCCGAAGGCAGCCCGCCTGAGCCGCCGGAAGCGTTGGCCGAGAACCAGTTCTGGAGGGACTTCCTCGATGAGCGCGATGAGATCCTGCGGCTCAGGTGGACCGAGTCCGAGAAGGCGGGTCGGGACATGGGGTGCGAGCGCGCCGTTCGACTCCGTCTCAAGCACCGGTCCGGGTGGCGCTGACAGGGCACTGCAGCAATCCTTCACCGAATGGCCGGAACCGCTTGGAACAATGCTGGACTGTAAACTCGGGGTGCAAGGCTGTGCAGCAGGCGCCGACCTGTCCCAACGTGGCCCCGCGATCGCGAAGAGAAGGCTGGTGGCTGATTCCCCTGAACACCTTTCGGCCGGGACACCGGCGCGACACCGACGGGACACCGGGCGGGATTTCATTCTTCGCCAGCAACCCCGGCCGTTTCGAGCAATGGTGTTGGCGGGTTCAGCGCGTCGTCGGCAACGAGAACAGTGCTACGTTCCAGCAGTCTTGCGAGCGCCTCGAAGAATATGTCAATCGCTTCTTCGTCTTCGCCAGTCACCTGTTGCGCCGCGACAAGCCGGTAATTTCCGGGCGGCAGGCTGAGGCTTCTTTGGACGTCTGTTTCTTCCGGCCCTTCGACCAGGACCTTTCCGGACGCGACGAAGAAAGGCACAGCAATGACACGCTCGTATTCGCACCAGGGTTCGTAGGCGCTTCGGCTCACAGCAACATTTGCATGTCCAAACTCAAGCAGAGTGTTGAAGTTCACCGTTGACTCGCGCCGGGCAAAGCCCTGTGCCGTATGCCCATCGGTCCAGGCGCAACCCGGAAGCTTGACGCTCGCGTCGTAAACCATGAACTGGCTGTAAGAGAAGTAGAGCCGTGGAGACAAAGCGGTTCGTGTGCTCATGGCGTCACGGCTCGATGATGACCTGATACGCGTTGTGCGGGACAGGCGACCTACTCGTAATTCGCGAGTTCGTTGCGCAAATCCCGTTCAAGCCGCCTGGGCTCGATTGGGACTCCTTTGTCGTTCGGTGTTGGAAATACCGCAACGAGTCGGTGATCGCGCTCCATGCCCCGTATCCAGCGGTCGAGCCAAGCATCAAGAGCGATCGCCTTGGGTCTATAGCCCGCCCACACTCCATCTGCACACAATGCGGCGTATCTCGGATGAGGCCAGACGGGAACAAGTCCACGTCCCGCCTCGTCGCCGGCCAACGCCCAGCCGCCTTCCTGCCAGAGACCCCAGACTTCTTCCTGGTCGGCGACTTTCTTGATCCAGTGCTCGTATCGCTTCGAGGCTTCCAACGACAAGACCGCCTGGATCTCCTGCTCGTTTAGGTTCCAACTCATTAGTAGCCTTCGTGTTTGTGTTGCAGTCTGTGTAGCTCGATGTCCTGCAGATCGCTGTGTTCATATCCATAACCCTCCTTGGCTTCAAAGCCACGCCGGTGCGCGAGGTGTTTTCCTGACGGAACTCGGATCTTCGTTCGTTGACCTCGCTCAATCGAGTTTATCTCTTGGCGTATCCACCCGCGGTCAGCAGATGGCACATTCGGGTCAGCCGCAAGCTCTCGGAGTCTTGCTTGCTTGCCTGAACGGCCGAGCTTTGCGAGGTCGTCTGCGCTCGTTGCGGCATCAACGACTTCATCGCCGAGGCCGAGGACGCTCTTCAGCCAGCAGAGCAGCCCCTTTCCTGCCTTGGGCGCGGCCTTGCACGCCGGCCCAGCTAAGATGCCGCCAGCCGCCAACCCGCGGTCAACAGCGCTCCTCTTCTGATCATTCAGGCCGGTGCCGGTGCAGGCAACCCAAGCCGCACCGGGGAGAGTCGACTCCCCGGCAGCGTAGGCGGCGGACTTGATCGCCCCGGTGAGGTCGTCGAAGCGTCCGCGAAAGCTGTCCTGGTGGTAGAGTGCCGAGCACTCCTCATCTTCATCGCGCAAGTCAGCCCACCTCACTCCATCGGCCAAGCCGAAGGAATCCACAGCCCCGAGCGGCGAGTTTCCCACGAAACCGAACAAGTTGAGCCCGCCCGCCTCGCCGATGGGATCGCGGTTGATCCACCTTTGGAGGCTGGGGTCGTAGAAGCGGAAGCCGTAATAGCAGAGTCCAGAGGCGGCATGCGCTTCCTTGCTGGAGAATCTGTACACGTTCGCCTCCGCCAGCGGACCGGAGATTCCCAGCAGATTCCCGAAGGGATCGTGACCGTACCGTGCCCGCACCCGGTTGCCGCCGTCGATGAGCGCCGTGATGTTCCCCCCGCCGTCCGCGTGGTAATACGCATGCGCCCCCGTCAATCCGGGCACCAACAACAGCGTGTTCTCCGTCCGGGCCAGCAGCCCCCCGATCCCCCCGGCCCCCTGCCGGCTGCCCGAAAGATCCAGCCCCCGCGTGTACGTGACCTTCGGGAGATTCGCCCCGTCCCGCTCCTGGACGGCGAGCATCCCATCATACACATACCGCACCTCGGCGCTCGTCACCCATCCTCCATTCCGCCACGCCTTCTCGAGCCGCACCCGCCGCCGCCCAAACCCGTCGTATTGAAACTCGCTCCGCCACACTCCTGCCACCTCCACGGCCGTGAGCTGGTTCTCGTCGTCGTACTCGAAGCTCCGCCGCCCATCCCCGGTCAGATTGCCGTTGGCGTCATACGTGAAGCTCACCGTCTCCGGCAGCCACGCGGCCACGGTATTCGTGTCGCCCCGGCCCGAGCCCTCGCTCGCCATCGCTGTGAACGTGTTGGTCCCGTCCACCAGGGTGACACCCGCTCGCGCAAACGCCTTGTCTCCGTACACCGTCGCCGCCGTGCCGCTCCCCTCGCTGTTGGCTCGAACCGTGACCGTCACGCTCCCGGAATAGTCCACCCGCCCCGCCACCGTCAGTGTCCCGCTCCGGCCAACGCCGCTAAGCTCGTTCAGGCTGTTGGTGATCGTGAAGTTCTGGACCAAGGCGTTGTTGGCCCGGTTCGTCAGGTTCCCGGCAGGATCGTAGCCGTAGGCAAGTTGCTCATGCACCCGCGTGGTGCCGTTCGTCTCCCGGCCCACTGCCGCCCTCAATTGCCCGAGCCCGTCGTAGTCATACTCCCACCGGTTGCCCGCGGTGAGCGTCTGGTGGGTTCGTTGATCCGCCGCGTCGTATTGGTAGCCGTGCGCATTGAGCACTGCCCCCGTCGCGTCCTCGAGCCTCGTTGAGAGAAGCCGCCCCAGGTCATCGTAGGCGTTGGTTACGACCCCGCCCGTGGGCAACCCGAGTCCGGCGACCTGCCGGCTGGCGCCCCGGTAGCTGTACCCGAAGCTGCCCGCCGCCGAGACCAGGTTCGTCAACCGCCAGAGCGAGTCGTACCCGTGGCTCTGCGCCCAGGGCGAGGCGTTGGGTTGGGCGAGACTCGAGGACTCCCGCAGCGCCGAGCCGTTGTACCCGTAGCTGAGCGTGTCCTGCGCCCAGGGACCGTCCTCGCTGGCCAGAGCGCCCCAGGCGGTCCACCTCAACCGGTGCGTCCCCAGTCCGTCCACCCAGTGGGTGAGCCGGCCTGCGGCATCGTACTCGAAATCAAGATCGGGGCTCGATGGGTAGTTGACGTTCGTCAACTGCCCGAGCCCGTCGTAGCCGTACTGGGTCAAGCCCTTGGCCGGGGTCCAGTGCGCGCTCACCCACCCGTTGGCGGTGTGGCCGTTGGTCCAGGCCAGCGTGTTATCCGGCAGCAGTTTCCGCAGCGCCCGCCCCTCGGCATCGTACTCCCAGCGTGTCCCGTGCTCCAGGCCATCGACCAGATTCGTCAAGTCGCCGGCGGCGTTGTACGCGAACCGGTTGGTGACAAGCCCCAAGACCACCCGGTTGGTCAGCCGCCCCATCGCGTCGTACGCCAGAAGGACGATCCCCGTCCCCACTTGGTTCGTGTAGGCCACCGGCCCGGCGATGTTCGCCGTGTAGCCGAAGGACTCAACGCTGGCGGCGTTGGTCGTCACCGCCTCGCGCTCGAGGACCCGGCCCAGGGAATCGTAGTTGACGGCCATCCGGCGGCCGCTGGCCGAAATGAAGTTCGTGGTCCGATCGTGGATGTCGTACTGGGCCTGGAACAGATCGCCAAAGGCACTGTGGACTCGGGCGGGGAGCCCCTGGTGGTTGTAGCCGATCCCCGCCCAGCCCAGGCTGTCCCACAGGTTGGTCGGTTCGCCGCTCCGGCTCCACTCGACGTGCAGCACCCGGCTCTCCCCCGGGTAGCGGACGAGCGTGCGCCGACCGGCCCGGTCGTACTCGAAGGAAGTCGTGTTGCCCAAGGGGTCGGTGACTGACTCGGGCCCGCCGCAGGAGCACCATGCCAGACTCGTCTCGCCCCCCAGCGCGTTGGTGATTGTCTCCACCCGCCGCATCGAATCGTAAACAAACCAGGTCCATCGCCCCATCCGGTCCTTGCTCCCAGTCCGATCCAGGAGCAAGAGCCCGCCGCTGCTATTGGTGAAGGGCTGGCCGTCGAGCTTGTCGTAGCGGTTGGACACCGTCGAACCGTCGGGGTAGACGAGCCCGGTGAGCCGGCCCAGCGCGTCCCAGCCGTGGGTGAGGGTGAGCCCGCGGGGGTCGGTCGACTGGTGGACTTTCCCGTCTTGCCACGTGAACCGGCTGCTGGCCAGAGGGCTGCCGCCGATGGAACCGGCGTACCAAGCGCGGTTGGTGACCTGGAAGCTGCCCGCTTCCAGGGCATTGGTCATGAGCACCCCGCTGGGAAACGCGACGCTCGTCAGGTTCAGGTTCACCCCGCCGGCCGCGTTGGTCTCGGCGGCGTACGTGTAGCGCGTCTCCTCGGTCCATTCCCCCCTCGAGTCCACATACACCGTGACGTTCGTCAATTGGCCGCGCGCGTTGTACTCATACTGGCGGGCGACCGGCCCCAGGCCGTCGCGGTCGGGATGGGTGATGTCGATGAGTTGACGCTCAGTGTTCGAGTCATAAGACAAGTTCACTATCCGTTCGGCGAGGTTGGTGCCCTCGCCGTAGCTGCTGGTGAGGCTGGTCGGCAGCCCCCACTCGTTCCGCTGCCACTGAATGTACCTTGACGGCCCATCCTCCAAACGCTCCGCCCGCACCCTCGGCCACAGACCCCCGTCGGCGGGGTAGCCGTGCCAAACCACATGCCCCAGGCTCGTCCCGTCCGGACTGGGCGCCCGCTCGACCAGCAGCTTGCGTGTCAGCGTGTAGCCCTCATCATACCGCCATTGCCAGTGCCGGAGCCGGGCGTTGAGGAAGTCGGCTGCCCCCGCGCTGGCCTGCAGCACCAGGTTCGTCCAGTGGTTCGTGACCACTTCCATCTGCCGCGCGTCCCAGAAGAAGCTGTTGCGGTGGTGCAGGAACTCCGTCTCCGGGAAGCCGAAGCTCTCGCCCCCCATGGTCTGGGGCAGCGCGTAGTTCGTCGGCATCGACGCCGTCCGCTCGCGATACGCGAAGAGGTTGCGGCTCCCATCGGGCAACTGGACCAGCAACCCCCGCGCAATGGGCGTGTTGGTGTCTTGATCGTTGGTCAGCGCGTAGAACCGCGTCGTCCCGTAGGGAGTGATCATCGCGGTGAGCAGCCCGCTCGCGTCATACTCGAAGCGGTTGGTCAAGCCCTGGACATCGGTGATCTGACAGAGGTTGCCGTTGGTGTACTCGAGGTAGGCGCTCCGTCCGTACGGATCGGTGATCGAGGAGACCAGTCGCGGCTGGCTCGCGCTGTACCCCAGATGGTTGGTCCGACCATCGAAATCCACCACCGCGCTCAACCGCTTGATCCCGTTGGTGGTCTCGTAGACAAAGCGCACGATCCGTCCGTACGGATCCACTTGGGCGCTGAGCAGGTAGTTGGTCGTGCTCGACCCCTGGGGCGCATGCACTTCCTCCAGTCGCATGAAGCACCGTGTCCGGAAGTCGAGGGTGTAACCGACCCCGTCGGCCCCCAACTTGACGTGCTCGCGCATCGAGCCCACGTCCTCCGTCTTCCATTGCCGCCGCCCTCCCCCAGGCACCCGGTACCGCAACAGGCCATCAGCTCCCCCCTCGATATACGCCAACCACGAGCATTCCCACGAGCGCCCCACCCCGAAGATATTCGTGTTCTCGACCCCGTTGCGCTGGCGATAGCGCAGCACCAGCGGAAAGACCCGTCCGTTGGACATCGGATAGTACAGGGGCACATCCTTGACCCACAGATTGATCGCAGGCTCCGACACCCGCCACACCGGCATCCCGCCCCTCTCCCCGCAGTCACCATCCCCAAGGCCCGGCGGACAGCGCTCCGGCGGCGGGCAAGCCTCCGGGTCCGCGCTGGCGGGCGAGGACGAATCCTCCGCAAACCAGGCCGCTTCCTCGTCCGTTGGGCAATCCTGGTCCCGATCATCGTCCAGGATCGTCCGCTCGGGGTCCTCTTCGAGGCCGCCACGCAGCCCCTCCGCCTCCTCAGCGCTCAGCACCCGCCATCCCTCCGGCACCTGCCCGCGGAGAACCAGAGCGTGCCCGCTGCCCCGCGCCAGGAGCGCCGCCGCGCTCTGCCACTGGCCCTCCCCCCGGCGAGGGTCGATCACCCACAGCGCTCCAGGCCGGGATCCCGCCACCGCAAGGTAATGCCCCTGCCTTCCACGGACAATGCAGGGACTGGGCGGCGCTTCTCCTCCGGCCACCGCGTGCACCGGCACAAGATCCATGCCCGCCTCCGCCGCCAACCGCTCGAGTTCCGCCAGGGAGAAACCCCCCTCGGGCGGGACGATCTCCCCCCAGGACACGGTGCTCCCGCTCGGACGGCCCAACGCCTGGGCCACCGACTCCAACGCCCGCAAACCGCAGTCCGGGGCGCGCTGAGCCAGAACGCTGCCAAGGCCCAGGATCAGCGCCCCGACCGCAAGCAGTCTCAGAAGCCTCCGCCCCCACGCTCCGGATGGCTCCACCCGAGTCCCACGAAGGGCTCTCATGCATTCTCCTGCCCCTTAGCTGATTCTCACGGACTCCATCGCATCGGGTCTTGTGAAGGTCAAGCAGATACGCCTCGCGAGTCCCAAGAACCTGTGGATGCAATGAAACCGCAACTCAGATCTTATGCAATAGGCGGACACCGATGCCCGGCTGCAGCCCGTCGCCGCCGTCACTTCGTCGAACGTCTGGCCGTCCATGTACGCCCTGAACACCGCCCGCAGCTTCTCCGCCTTCGAGGTGGCGCCCAGGCCGTCGATGTAGGCCAAGCCCTTGGCCCGGATCGTCTCGGCGGTCTCGACCGGCAAAGCGCTCGATTCCGGGGCGGTCTCGAACGCCTTCGCCAGGACCTGCTTCACCCGCCAGGTGATCCCGTCGGGGTTGTTGCGGAACATCTGGGCCGCCGCCGGGAAGCAGTACCCCTTGCCGCCCGTCGCCGCCCGAGCCCGTTCCAGTTCCTCCCGCAGCATCGGGAACACGGGGATGTCCACCGTCTCGCCGGTCTTGGACGTCTTGACCGTGATGAACCCCGCCTTCAGGTCCACGTCGTCCCATTTCAGCAGGCAGGAATCGCCCCGGCGCATCGCCGTGCAAATCCCCGTCACGATCACGGGCCGAATGAAGTCGTCGGACGTGCACGCTTCCGTGATCGCCTTCAGTTCCTCGACC
>JAKQDD010000190.1 GCA_029556615.1 Verrucomicrobiota bacterium
CGACTGGCCAGCGGACAGCTTTCTGGCGGATCATGAGAAGATCTCCGGCTCCCTCACCTTCCGCATCAACAGCGTGAGCAACAGTGGGGGCTTGGGGGAGCGCCTGCGGTTGTTTGTATTCAACACGGCGTATGCCAACGGATTGCCTGCCACGCTGCTCATTTACGCATCGGACAGCAAGGTGGACAACGGTCCCGGCAACTGGCGCCCGGGTGGGCACGGAGAGTGGAACAAATGGGAAATGAACTCGAGCGTCGCAGTCGCCCCCGCGCCGGCAGGCAAGACCTACCTGTACAACAGTTTCAACATGAAAAACCCGGCCACGGACCCGGACTACTGCCGTTTGATTGATAACGGCGTGGACCATGTCCTGAGCTGGAGCGCGCAGTATGACGCCGTCAACAATGTGGTCAACGTGCAGACGTGGCTGGACGGGGTCTCTTGGACGCTGACGGCTATCGGGATGCAGTATCCAGACTGGTTCCTTAACGGGGGATGGCCGGAGAACGCGCTCGCCAAGGCGTGGCCCAACATGGGCGCGTGGGATGTGGAATTCTCGGAGATCAAATGGGAAACGACCGCGGCGACCTCGGACATCAAGAACTACTGGTGGACGGGCACAAGCGGCGGTTACCCGACGGTGTACACCGTGGATAGCAACGGCAACCCGCCACCAACTTATGAGGGTAGCTGGCAGACGGGCCGTTTGCATGCGGCCAACCCGGGGGCGCTGGGCGCGTGGAGTGGCAAACAATTCGACTGGCCCTGCGCCAGCGGGCTGGCCGACGACGAGATGATCTCGGGCTCGGTCACGTTCCGCATCAACAGCCTGGCCAACAGCGGGGACCTGCAACAGCGCCTGCGGCTGTTTACGTTCAATGTGCCGTGGGCCAACGGCATGGCGGGCATTCTGCATATCATGGCTGCAGATCACAGGGCGAGCCGCTCCGACTGGAAGCCGGGCGGTCACGCGGAATGGAACAAATGGGAGATGAACTCGACCGAAAGCCTCGAGGCCGCGCCGGCAGGGATGACGTATCTCTACAACAGTTGGAACATGGATGATCCGGCGACGGATGCGGACTACTGCCGGGCGATCAGCAACGGCGTGGACTGCGTGCTGAGCTGGACCATGCAGTACCTGCCAGATCGAGTGCGGGTGACGACCGCTTTGGACGGCGTGCCATGGACCGTGTGCGACATCGGAAGCCAGTCGCCAGACTGGTTCCTCAACTGTGGTTGGCCCGAGAACGCCATGTCCAAGGCCTGGCCGAACATGGGCGCGTGGGATGTCGAATGGTCGGAGATTCGCTGGACCACCACCAAGGCGGCGCCCAACATCTGCTGGACAAAGTACCCGCCCAGCGGCCAGTGGGAGATCAGATGGTATGGAACCCGCCAGAGAGCGCTGGACATTAACGGCCCGTGGGAGCCCGCTGGGGGCGCATCGCCAGCGACGCCCTCGTTCGCCCCCCCGGCGCCCCCGATCAGGTTCTGGCGGTCGCAAGGACTGCAATGCCCGTGAGCGTCCTGCGCGACCGGCTGAAGCCCGCATCCTGATCTGCAAATCCGGATCAGGAGTGAGTAGTCGTCTGGCGAGAGGGGCGGCCCAAAGAGCCGCCCCTTCTTGTTGTTTTTCCATCGGAATTGAATCGCACCGGTTCTAGAGTCCTCGACTTGTGAAACAGGTAGTCAACAGGTCAAGTTTGGTCCCTGACGTTCCAAACCCGCCCCCCCCTGCCTTCGAGGACTCTACATTACCGAGGCGCGGAAGAGAGGGTGGGCAGGCACCGCAGGGTCTTCATGAGTCTGAGGACTCCACTGGGTCTGAGGCGCGCCTCGCCAGACCTAGGCTCGTGCTCATGGCGTCCTCGACTCGCAATTGGCGCATCACGATGTCGGCGGGTCTGGCGGCGATCTCGATGCACGGTCTGGTGGCAGTGCATGCCGCGTCGACAACCGCTGGCGCAGAGTGCCCGTACGTCATCCGCACCTGGCGGATGGAAGACGGGTTGCCGGAGAATCGCATCCGGTCTGTGTGCCAGACCCAGGAGGGGCATCTCTGGATCGGCACGTTCAACGGCCTCGCCCGTTTCGATGGCGTTAACTTCCGCGTCTTCGACACGGTCAAGACCCCCGAGTTGCGCGATTGCGCGATCCGCGCCTTGTTCGAAGACAGCCGCGGAACGTTGTGGCTGGGACATCACAACGGGCAGTTGACCACCTACCGGCACGGCCGGTTCTCCCCGCGACCGTTGCCGCCAAGGTGGCCGAATCTCGAAGTGGACAGCTTCGCCGAGGACCGTGCGGGCGCCGTGTGGGTGATGAACCGGGGAGGCTGGCTGGCGCGGTTCCAGGAAGACGGTGTGGCAACACTGGTCGCCCCGCAGACCGAGCGACTCGTCAACCACCTGCACGTCGACACCGGCGGGCAACTCTGGATGCATCGCGACTTCCAGGTCCTGCCGCTCACCCCGAATGGCACGGCGATCGAGGAACCGGCGCGCTGCATCGCCGGCCGGACATCGCTGGTCGCATGTGCCAGCCGAACCGGCGGCGTCTGGGTGGCCGACTCGGGCCTGCGGCGCTGGCACCAGGGGCAATGGGCCGAAGACCGGGGAGCCCTTCCCTGGCAGGACCCGGGCTTGACGGCACTGCTGGAAACCAGCGGAGGCGATCTCTGGTTGGGCACCTACACCAAGGGAGTCTATGTCGCCACACGCACCGGGCAGCAACACCAAGTGAACGTCGACCACGGCTTGTCACATAACACGGTCTCCTCCCTGTGGGAAGACCGCGAAGGCAATGTCTGGGTCGGCACCGGCGGAGGAGGACTCAATATGCTGCGCCGGAAACGGGTCCAAATGGTGACGCCGCCCGACCGCTGGCAACACCATCCAGTCCTGTGCGTCACCACCAATCAGACCGGGGGCTTGTGGGTGGGAACCGAAGGCGCCGGTGTTTACGCCTACGACGGGCGGAACTGGCGCACCTATGACGATCGCCATGGCATCGCCCGGCGGGATGCCTGGTCGATCCACGAAGACCTCCACGGCCGCCTCTGGGTCGGTTCCGCCTGGAACGGAGTGCTGGTGCGCGATGGCGAGCGCTTCATCCCCGCGCCCGGATGGCCGGAGCAGGCTTGGATCATCTATGCCCTCCATGGAGATGCCGCCGGCGGCCTGTGGGCAGGCGCAGAACGCGGGGTCGGACGGTTGCGGGCCAGCCCGTCGGTAACCCGCCCCGGATCCTTCGCCCCGTCCGCCTCCCATCCGATGTACGAGGGTGCCCGGCGGACAGGTGAGGATCACACTCGATTGCAGCCCGACGATTCGCTCCTGCACCGCGACGCGTGGCAGATCATTGATCTGGACCCCGCCATCATCGAAGAGCGCGTCCGCCAGATCGCGGAGGACGCCTCCGGTGCAGTCTGGTTTGCCACCGCCGGCAACGGCCTCTGGCGTCTGCTGGATGATCGGATCACCCACTACGGCCCCCAGCAAGGCCTGGCCAGCGAGTACCTCACCTGCCTCTGGGTCGATCCAGACCAAGCACTCTGGATCGGCACCAAGGGTGGAGGCCTTTGGCGCCTTCGCAACGGACAGTTTGCAGCGGTGACGACCAGACAGGGGTTGCCGGGAGAGACCGTGGTGAGCATCACGGACGACCAGACGGGCCATCTCTGGCTGGCAACGTCTCGCGGATTGGTTCGGGTCAACCAGGCACAGCTCAACCAGTGTGCCGACGGACAGTCGGGTCCGCTGGATTGCCTCCAATTGGATTTGACGGACGGCCTGACGAGCCTGGAGTTTGAAGGGCCCAATCAGCCCAACGCCTGCCGCACCCCGGACGGTCGCCTTTGGTTTGCCACCGGCACAGGCCTCGCCATGGTCGACCCGGAGGCTCTCCACACGAACCGGCTGGCACCACCGGTTGTCATCGAGAGCTTGTCCGTGGACGGCCATGCCCTGTCCCTCCCCGAGGCATCCAACGCCGCCAGCCGCACTCCCCCGCCCACGCCCGCACCGCACCAGCCTTCCCGGACAATCCCCATCCCGCCCGGCCGACACCGCCTCGAGATCCACTACGCCGGTTTGAGTTACGCCGCGCCGCATCGGATGCGCTTCCGGCACCGGCTCGAAGGCATCGAGGACCAATGGAATGACGTCGGCAACGCGCGGACGGCTTACTACAGCTACCTGCCCCCCGGCAGTTACACCTTCCGGGTCGTGGCCTGCAACAACGACGGCGTCTGGAACGAGGTCGGCGCCGCGTTGTCGATCCGACAGCTCCCCCATTACTGGCAAACGTGGTGGTTCCGTGCTGGCAGCAGCGCGGGCGGGGCCGCCCTCGTCGCCCTGGCGGTGGCTGCTGTCGTCCGCCGCCGCCATCGGCGCAAACTCGAGGTCCTCGAACGTCAGCGGGCGGTCGAACGTGAGCGCATACGCATCGCCCAGGATATCCATGATGACCTCGGCGCCCACCTGACGCGCATCAGCTTGCTCAGTGAGTCAGCCCTGGGCAAGCTCACGAACGAAGCGCCCGCGGCTTCCGATCTCCGGCGGATTCAAACGACAGCGCATGACGTGACGTGTGCCCTCGACGAGATCGTGTGGGCGGTCAATCCGCGCCATGACACCTTGAACAGCCTCGTCAATTACCTCACCAACTACGCCGAAGAACACCTCGAAGCCGCCGGCGTGCGGATGCGGCTGGATCTGCCCGTTGCGTTGCCCGCGTGGCCGCTGACCGTCGAGGTCCGCCATAACCTGTTTCTCGCCACCAAGGAAGCCCTGCATAACGTGATGAAGCATGCCGCGGCCACCGAGGTCCGCCTCTTCCTGCAACTGACCGCAGAGGGGTTCACGCTGGAACTCGAGGATAACGGACGCGGTTTTGCCGCCGCCACGGATGGCAACGGCCTCTGGAGCATGAAGAAACGCCTCGAGGACGTCGGCGGCAACTGTGAGATCCACGGCGCACCCGGCCACGGCACGCGGGTCCGGTTCAGCGTCCGTGTCCAGTCCGCCGCACGGCCCCTGGTCGCTGCCCCGGACATGCTGTCGTCTGAACAGACGATTCCCCGTACCACCCGGAACTGACACACTTCCAGACCATGCCAACCCCAGTGGCCATCGTGGATGATGACGACGTCTCGCGCAGCCTGTGGGCCGACTGGATTGACCAGGCGCCTGGCTTCTCCTGTCGGAACCACTACGGCAGCGCCGAGGAGGCCGAACCGCGCCTCCTCCAGCAACGCCCAGACATCATCCTGATGGATATCAAATTGCCCGGCCGCAATGGCATCGAGTGCGTCCGCCGCCTGAAACCCCAGATCCCCGAAATCCAGTTCGTCATGCTCACCGTCTATGGGGACGCCGACCATGTCTTCGACGCGCTGGCCGCCGGAGCCACCGGCTACCTGCTCAAGCGGACGAACCGCCCCACCCTCCTGGCAGCGTTGCAGGAGGTCAAGGCCGGCGGCTCTCCGATGAGCAGCACCGTCGCCCGCCAAGTCGTCCAGTTCTTCCAGCAAACACGCGCCAAGGTCGGCGACGCCGATCGCCTGTCCGACCGCGAACGCGAGATTCTGCACCTCTTGTCCCTGGGCCGTCAGAACAAGGAGATCGTCACGCAACTCGGCATCAGCCCCAGCACGGTGGCAACCCACATCCGCCGCATCTACGAGAAACTGCAGGTCCACTCACGGGCCGAGGCTGTCGGCAAGTTTGCGACCATGGTCCCGCGGTGAGCCACCCCCCATCGAAGCACCCAACGGCTTCCACAGCCCCCACCACGAAATCCGCTCCGCCGCCGCGGGCGGCCCCTTCCGGTCTGCAGCCGGGCTTCTCCAAGCCGGTTGGACGTCCTCGGCAGCACTCCCGGGGATGGTCTTGTCGGCTGTTTAGACGATAGGACGCTCCCGGTCGGTTCATGATAGGTTCCCCTTCATGACGAAGCTCCGAGAGTCCCGGGTCCGCCGCCGGGAGCATGCCCTGATCGCAGAACTCGTCTTCCTTCTATGGCTCCTGCCGACGGCAGCCTCGGACGTCCGCATCCACCCCCCCCCCGCGGCCACGCCTGCCCCGGTCCGGTTGACCTGTGAGTTTCAACTCCGCCCCCATAACGTTCCCATCCTCGACTGGCTGCAGCGCGGCGGCTGGTGCTGGGGGGTCGCGTCGCGCCCGGAAGTCCCGGACGACATGCTGCGGGAACTCAAGCGGCGCAGCCTGCGGGCTGTCGTCACCGTCATGGCGCACCCGGAGTCGCGCCGCCGGCAATGGAGCGATGAATGGAAACTGGCCGTACCCGATGTCCCGACCGTCATGACACGCTACCGGACGCTCATGGGCAGCGACTTCGCCTGGGAGGCGTTTACAGAGGATGATTCGATGGGCGTCGCCTTCTCGAAGGAGCTTCTCAGTGCACAACCTCACACTCATGAGGCTGCCTATGCCCTCTTCGACAGTTACCTCGAGACCGCCATGCAGGAGGTCCGCCAACAACCGGGTATCGAACGCTGGGGGCGATGTGGTTACGCTTCGGGCGCGCATCCGCTGGCCGCCTTGGGCCTCGATGCCGTCCTGGTCGAGCGCGCCAACGATGATATCGAGGATCTCCAGACGGCCGTCGCCTTTGGACGGGGGGCGGCCCGGCAATACGGTTGCCAGTGGGGCGTGGACTTCTCGCTCTGGTGGGGGGTCATCCACGGGTGCGTCCACGATCTGCCCGCGTCGTTCCACAAACGCAACTTCTACCTCGGCTATTTCTCGGGTGCCGGGATCCTCGCCGTGGAAGGCGGCGACCTGCTTGTCCAACTCCCGAATCCCGGTCCCACCTTGCTGGGCCAGATGCTGGATGAGTTCGGGCGGTTCACCCAACGCGTACCCCGGGGCACCCCGGACGTTCCTGTGGCGGTGATGATCCCCAAAGACCACGGCTGGATCACACCGCCCTACTGGCGGACTGGCAACGAGGCCTGGAATTACGCGCGTATTCCTTACCGGCCGGGTGACGCAAGTCTGGATGGCTTCTTCAAGGCCGCCTTCCCAGGGGCCACGTTCGCCATGGACCCGTTTCCCTTTGGCGCCTACGCCACAAACGACCCGCCTGCCAGCCCCTTTGCCCTGTCGGCCATCACGCCGCAGTATGCCCCTCTCCCGGAGAACGTATTCACCGCGCCCCCGCCAATCCCGTTCGGGCGCTTCCCGACACGCAATGAAGCCCGGCAAACCCTCGTCGCCCGGCAGACCGATCCTTCCCCATGGCGGCCGCTGGGAGATTCCCGATGGGGCAACATCATCGATGTCTTGACCGCCACGGCGCCTGTCGATGTGCTTCAGCACTATCCCATCCTGATCCTGCTCGGCCCCATCGCGCTGGATGCATCGCTACGACGGATCTTGCAGGCCTACATCCAATCGGGCGGCACACTCCTCGCGCCCGCCGGCGTGCTGGGCCCATCCGACCACGACTGGTGCGGCGTGGCGATCGAACCGGAATTGCGCGTCGGACGCGCATGGCATTGGGGAACCGAGGCGCCGGTGAACGAGCCGTTTCGCTATCTTCCCGTGAGCGGGACCCAGGGGGCCGAGGTCCTGGCCCGCACTCCGGGCGGCGACCCCTTGGTAGTCCGGCGTTCGTTCGGACGAGGGCAGATCTACGCGAGTCTGCTCCCGTGGTTCGGCAGCGGCGATTCCGCGTGGGCGAGACTGAGCTTGCGCCTGGCCGACGAGGTGATCCGGCCCCTGCAACCCGTCCTCGTCGACGGCCTTCCGGTGGATTGGCTCAGCACGCGCGACGCCGACCACCGCACGGTGGTCATTGCCAACCATGACGGCCAACCATGGCGCGGAACCGTGCTGCTGCGCGAGGTTCCGCGTGACTTTCGCGAGTGCCGCGAATTGCTGACCGGCCGGGCGCCAAGATCCTATCGCACGGCTGATGGCCGATCCTGTGTCGTCGACGTGCCGCCTTACGACGTGCGCGTGATCCGGTACAGCCGCCGTACGCCATGAACCGCCTCACGCTCCCGCTCCGGGCCCACCCTTTGCAAGGCACGGGTCGCAGCTTCGTGTCTGAGACTTCCGTAAGGGGTCACACGGACAAGGACAATGCGACCCCATTGACTTACACCTGCGATCTTGCGCGTCTTGAGCCTCTTCGCAGCCATCCCCCCCCTTTTCGCGGCATGCGGCGGACGCTGGACTGCGGCCGACTCGCGGCTTGTCTCCGCCGGCCTCGAACCCGTATGCTCCGGGCCCGTGATGGTCCTGACTGTCTGCCGAGCCCGCTCCGTGAACCCACGGCGTGCAGGGACCACCCCCCCGAATCCCACCATGACACCCGCCTCTGTCTCCCGACTCGCAACATTCCATCGCCGCAGTCTCTCTCGCCTCTCGGAGGTTCTCCTGACCTGCTTGACGGCTGTGCCGTGTCTCTTCCTTCCGGTGTGCGCGGACGATCCCCCGCCTGCCGCGGAGACCAATGCCGTCGAGAAACCGGCTCCCCCTTCCCTGGCCGAGTGCCTGGCCAAACTCCGCGATGAAGGAACCAACCGATCGCAAATCAACGAGATCTTCACCTACCTCACCGACGTCGTCGGCCCGCGGTTGACGGCCTCCCCCGGGGCGCGGCGCGCCAATGAATGGACTCGCGACAAGCTCGCTTCCTGGGGACTGACGAACGCGCATCTCGAACCCTGGGGACCCTTCGGACGCGGCTGGTCGGTGAAGCGGTTTTCGGCGCAAGTGATCGACCCGCAGTGCATCCCGCTCATCGCATGGCCCAAGGCGTGGTCGCACGGGTCTGAATGGCCGATCGTCGGGGATCTCGTCTACCTCGACGCCAGGAGCGAGGCCGACCTCGAGGCCTACAAGGGAAAACTCAAGGGCTGCGTCGTCCTCGTCAGCGCCCCGCGCGATATCGCGTTCCGATTCGAGCCCTCCCCCGTCAGACTGACCGACGCGGAGTTGCTCCGCATGGCGAACGCGGAACCCGCAGCCCGACGGGCCCCGCGCCGGCCGCCTCCAGGGGATTTCCGGCGGCCTTCCCCCACCAACGCCCCCGCGGCGCGGCCCCAGGCCGGAAACCGCGGCGATGTCCGCCCCCCCTCGACCAACGCCCCCGCCCCGCCACGACGCCGGCCCAGCTTCGGCTTCTCGTCGATGGACAAGCTCCGGTTTGCCGTCCACGAAGGCGCGGCGGCGACCGTGAGCATCAGCACCTCCGATGAATTCGGAGCGCTCATGGTCGGCTCCGCCACGCCCGTTTACCCCCAGGGTGCCGAGCCCGAACGCCCGTCCTTCGGCGGCGGTTCGCCCTGGGCCACCAACGCACCCGCCGGTCCGCCCCAAATCGTCCTCGCTGCCGAGCACTACAACCGCCTCGTCTCGATGATCCGGAACGGGGAAAAGCCGAAGGTCGCCCTCGAAGTCCAGACCCAGTTTCACGACCAGGACCTGATGTGCTACAACACGATCGCCGAGATCCCCGGCACCGACCGGCACCGGGAGATCGTGATGCTCGGCGCGCACATCGACTCGGCGCCCGGGGGAACCGGCGCCACGGACAATGCCGCCGGCGTCGCCGTCTGCATGGAGGCAGTCCGCCTCATCCGATCCCTCGAGCTTCCCCCGCGCCGCACCATCCGCATCGGCATCTGGACCGGCGAAGAACAGGGCCTGCACGGCTCGAGAGCCTATGTCACCCGCCATTTCGGCTACTACACCAACCGGAACGACGACGGCGTCCTCCGTTCCCCCAGGGACGGCGGACGGCAGCGTTCCGACTCGCGGGCTGCGGACAACCGCAAGCTGGTCCGGCAGCGCGAGTACAACCGGTTCTCCGCGTATTTCAACTTGGACAATGGGGCGGGACGGATCCGCGGCATCTACCTCCAGGGCAACGAGGCGCTGCGCCCCGTCTTCCGACAGTGGCTCGGCCCGCTCCGCGAGCTCGGTGCCGAAACCGTCACCGTCTCGAACACCCACGGCACCGACCATCTCTCCTTCGATGCCATCGGCCTGCCCGGGTTCCAGTTCATCCAGGACCCCGTCGAGTACTTCCGCTCCTACCACACGACCATGGACGTCCGGCCCCGCGCACCCGTGAAGGACCTCGAACAGGCCGCGGTCGTCATGGCCACGTTCGTTTACCAGACCGCGATGATGGACGAGAAACTGCCCCGCAAACCCAAGCCGCCAACCCCATGACCCCCCTTCACCGCGCCCCGGAGGGTCCCCTCACCCTCCCGATGCGGCTTCATGCCCTGCTGGTCCTGCTATGCGTCGTGGCCATTCCCATCACCGCCCGCGCCCAGCAACGCCTCAAGACCATGCCCGGGTATGAGCGGTATCAAAAACTGAAAAAGGAAATCCCCAAATCGGTTAAACTCGGGTCGCTGTCCGTCACCTGGACCGAGGACGGCAACGCTTTCGAGTACTCGAAGGACGGCAAACGCTACCAATACGACATCCTCGATCGGCGGTCGGCGTTGTTGCCCCCGCCACAAACGTCGGCCTCAGCTCCCGCCGAACCGAAGCCTCCCCGCCGCGCCACCCCTCCCGAACATCCCGACCGCGGCCGGCAGTACACGTCCGCAGTCTCCCCGGACGGCAAGCTGAAAGCCTTTCACCGGGACCGCAACGTCTGGCTCGAGGGACCCGATGGCACGAACGCCGTGGCGATCACGACCGACGGCAGCGACGCTACCCGGGTGAAGTACGGCACCGCCAACTGGGTCTACGGCGAGGAGCTCTTCCAGAATACCGCCCTCTGGTGGTCGCCCGATAGCCGGAGACTCGCCTTCTATCGGTTCGATGAAAGCAAGATCCGCGACTACTACCTGACCCTCGACGAGACCGCGATCCAGAACCGGCTCCTGACGGAACCCTACATGAAGGTCGGCGCCCCCAACCCTGTCGTCGACCTCTGGATCTATGACATCGCCAACCGCCAGACCGTGATCGTCGATGTCCGCGACGGCCAACCGTTCGACGACACCGTGACCGGCCACTACATCTACCGGGTCTCGTGGGCCAGTGACAGCTCGACGCTGATCTTCCATCGCACCAACCGGCGTCAGAACCGACTCGAACTCTGCGCCGCCGACCCCCAATCCGGCCGTTGCCGCGTCGTCATCCGCGAAGAATGGCTCCCGAGCTGGGTCGAAAACCTGCCCACGCTCCGCTTCCTCGCCGACGGCCAGCGTTTCATCTGGTCCAGCGAACGGACCGGCTGGAACAACTACTACCTCTACGACCTCACCGGCGCACTCCACGCCACCCTCACCGCCCACTCGTTCGAAGTCGCCGACATCGTCCGCGTGGACGAATCCAACGGCTGGCTCCATTACACCGCGCGCAGCGGCGACAATCCCCTCAAACTCCAGTTGCACCGCGTCCGCCTCGACGGCCGCGACCCGCGGCGTCTCACCGATCCCACCCTCCACCACAGTGTCGATGTCTCCCCCGATGGCCGCCATTTCATCGATGTCGCCCAAACCCACAACACACCCCCCGTCACCCGCCTCATGGACAGCGAAGGCCGTTGCCTCGCCGAACTCGCACGCAGCGATCTCGCCCAATACTCGAAACTCAAACTCCGCCCCGTCGAATTGCTCACTTTCAAGGCCGCAGACCAGCAAACCGACCTGTACGGACTGCTCCACTTCCCGTCGAACTACCGCCGGGGCAAACCCTATCCCCTCCTGGTCAGCGTGTACGCGGGACCCGCCACCGGCGGCGCCCACGAGACCTTCACCCTCCCCAACCCGCTCACCGAATTGGGCTTCCTCGTCGCCAGCTTCGACTCCCGAAGCGCCGCCGGCCGCGGCAAATGCGCGCTGGACGCCATCTACGGCCGCCTCGGCATCGTCGAGATCGACGACCAGGCCGCCGCCGTCCGGACCCTCGCCCAGCGACGCCTCATCGACCCCCGCCGCGTCGGCATCTTCGGCACCTCGTACGGCGGAACCGCCTCGACCCTCTGCCTCCTCCGATATCCGGACCTCTTCCATGCCGCCTGTGCCAACTCCGCCGTCACTGATTTCCGTAACTACGACACCATCTACACCGAGCGCTATCTCGGGCTTCTCCCCGACGCCAAAGCCGCCTACGACGCCGGCAGCACCCTGACCTACGCCACCAACCTCACAGGCCGGCTCCTGATCTTCTACGGCACCGCCGATGACAACGTGCACCCGGCCAACGCGCTCCAGCTCATCCGCGCCCTCCAGCGGGCCGGCAAGAGCTTTGATGTCCAGGTCGGCCCCGACCAGGGCCACACCGCCGTCAACCAGGACCGGATGATGGAGTTCTTCATCGATAACCTCGGCAGTGGCCCGAAACAGCGTTGACCGCAGACGCGTCCTGTGGCCGCCCGCGATGAGGGCGGGCCATCCCGGAGCCGGCCACCCCACGCGCCTTCAAAGCGAAAGCCCGCCAGAAGCCGATGGCGAACGCTCGCGCCGCACGCGTTAGGCGAGGATCCGGGTCCACTTCCTCCTCTTTACGAAGGGCACGTTTTCGGTCATAGTGATCCCGTTGCACCCAGAGTACCCCAGGCGAGCCTCGGCGAGGCAGTCCGAGGGTGTGCCGAGCCGGTGGCCAAATCCCACCGCCGCATCGGGCCTGGATCTTGTCGACTCCCTCCCATGACCTCATCCTCCCCCACGCCCGTACGTCGCCAGCATGCGCTCGCCTTCACCCTCATCGAGTTGCTGGTGGTCATCGCCATCATCGCCATCCTCGCCGGCCTCCTCTTGCCCGCGCTGGCCAAGGCCAAGGCCAGCGCCAAGAAGTCCCTGTGCACCGGCAACTGCAAACAGTGGGGCATCGCCCTCAATCTCTATGCCGCCGATAACCAGGATTATTTCCCCAACAACAGCGACGGTTATCACCTGAGCTGGATGGGCACGAACATGGCCTCGTTCTGGCGGAATTACCTCATCCGATCCGAAAAACCGGAAGCCAAGACCCAGAAGAAGGCCATGAACCACGTGCTGTTTTGTCCCACCGACGAGTGGCATCGTCAGGCTGACACGTGGCGCTTCGGCGACTCGACCTCCGAGCTCAAGCCGATCCTGACCGGGTACTTCTACCTCCCGGGGCGCGTGGATGGCAGCTGGCCCTACGACTCCGAGAAGATCGGGGCCTGGCACTTCCGCAAGAAGCTCGGGGGCGACTACAGCCGGGCGCCGGTCCTTATCGACCGCCTCCAGGGCATCGGTCCCCGCTGCACGAACGTCTACGACACCCGCCTCAAGTGGGTCACCACGGATGAGGGCAAATCGTTCCGCACCCCCAACCATCCGCAAGCCAATGGCGCGCCCGAAGGCGGCAACTTCCTCTTCGAAGACGGCCATGTTGCGTGGCTCCAGGGCCGCAAGGTCACCTTGGGCTCGTGGGCCGAAAGCTGGCAGTGCTTCTACAAAGTGCCCCTCGACTGACAACTCCGACCCTGCTTCGCTCAATCCTCCGGCAGCGGTTGGCCCTTGGTCTCCGGCGCCCAGTACAGCGCCACCAACCCCAGCAGGTAGATCGCCGACATCGCGATGGCCGCCGTCCGGAACGAGAGCATTGTGCTCAAATAGCCAAGCATGTACGGGAACGGCGCCGCCACATACCGGACCGTGTTGTAGCAGAACCCCACCCCCGTGCCCCGCAAACGCGTCGGATACAACTCCGGAAAGTAAATCGAGTACCCCGCAAATACGGCCAGCTGCGCAAAGCCCATCAGCGGCAGCATCCAGTACGCGTCCGTCTCCGACCGGAGCGAGTGAAAGACGTAACCGGTGATGCCAAGACAGGCCACAAAAGCCAGCAGGAAGGCGGCCCGCCGGCTTAGCCATGCCGCCACCACCGTGAACGCCATCATCCCCAGAAACGACCCGACATCAAACAGCATCATCGCCTTGCTCCGCACCCGGTCGATCGATTTCTGCAGGGGCGCGATCGCGCCCGGAAACGTCTGCTCCAAGAGCTGCCGGTTCAGAAACCGGACGTCAGCAGGCGTCGCCGCGTAGACACCGGCAGATGGCGAACCAACAGATTGCACCTTGGCGATCAGTCCTTGGGTCCGTTTGTCGAGCGTCACTCCGGCGAAGACCGCCGCATCGTAGAGCCGCGTCTCGCGGATCACCCGGTTCAAATCCTCGGTCAATGCCGCCATCGAAGCCGCCGCCGGCGCCAATGCGCTCGCCCCGGCGGCGCGATCCAACTCGGCCACGGTCGCGGGCGACAGCTGCCGCTTGACGTGCGCCGCCGCGGCGTTGGTGGCCCCCCGCAGACCCTCGGCCAGCACGGCCGGCTTCAAAACCTCGGCCTCCCGCAGCGGGCGTTCCTTGAGCGCGGTGGTGATCAATTCCGGCGAGAAAAAGCCTATGCCCCATAACCCCACCATCCCCGCCAGCCCCAGGAACAAGCCCACCACCGTGTTCCGACGCCACCGCGGATGCCGCAGCAGCTCGACCGGCGATCCCACGCTCTTCGAACGCTCGCCGCTGGCAGCGGCCGCTTTCGCCCGCTTCCACGCCTCGGGTTCCTTCAGGAAGAACATGATGGGAACCGTCAGCAGCGCGGGCAGGATCCCTACGAAGAACAGCACCCGCCAGCCGCTGAAACTCCCCACCAACTGCTCCGCTCCGGGCGGAATCCGGAGGCTGATGTAGGCGCCCAGCAGATTGCCCGTGGCCGAGAGCGCCTGAAGCGACCCGAGCGCCAACGCGCGGAACCGGCCCGGCACACTCTCCGCCACCAGGGTGGTCGCCGCCCCGAACATTCCCCCCACCCCCAAACCCACCAGGAACCGGTAGATCGTGAAATCGACCCAGCTCTGAGCCAGCCCGCACAGGCCGGTGAACCCCGAGTAGACAATCAGCGTCGCCACCATCGTCTTCACCCGCCCCCACTTGTCGCTCAGCATCCCGAATACAATGCCGCCCGTGGCCCAACCAATCATCATCGCCGCCGTCGCCAACCCCAGATACGTCTCGATCCGGCGCATGGCATCGGCATTGCCCGCCAGCAGCTCCTTCAGCGTGGATTCCCGCGCCATCGTAAAAAGCCGCTGGTCCATGCAGTCGAACAACCAGCCGCAGGACGCGATGATCACCACCAGCCAGTGGTAGAACGTCACGTTGGCGAACAAACTCTCCTTGGGCGCGGGCGATTCAGCGGTGGTGGCAGTGTCCATGGCGTGGGTCAGGTTCCAGGTAACGGGCTATCCTGCGGGGAAACCTCAGGAGCGGTCAAGCGATGCCTTCAGGAATCCGCCGGGCCGCCGCCTGCGCCTGCAGCGCCAGGTCGATCGCCAGGAACGTGTGCTCCTGCGTCATCGCGGTCTGAGTCCGCTCCAGACAGTCCAACACCAGCCGCCCAAAAAACGGATAGCCAACCTTGCCGTGCACGGCCCGGTGATGTTCCGCGCAACGGTCCACCCAGTAGACATGGTCGCTCTCCGCCGACCGAGCGATGTCCAGGTACTTTCTCAGCTCGATGTACCCCTCCGTGCCCAGCAGGATCGTCCGGCCGTCGCCCCACGCGCCCAGGCCGTCCGGAGTGAACCAGTCCACCCGACAGTAGTGCGTCGACCCGTTGTCCGCCGCCAGCAGCGCTTCCCCAAAATCCTCGAAGGCCGGGTGCGCCGGGCAATGGTGGTTCGCAACCTGGCTCTGCAGGACCCGCGCCGACCGCGCCCCGGTGTAGAACAGGAATTGCTCGATTTGATGGCAGCCCAGATCCACCAGAATCCCCCCGTACTTGCCAGGGTCCCAAAACCACGCCGGCCGGGACGCCGCGTTCAACCGATGCGGCCCCAGGCCCATCACTTGGACAACCCGCCCAATCGCCCCCTCCTCGACCAGCGTGCCCGCAAACACCGCCGCCTCCGAGTGCAACCGCTCCGAGTAATACACCGCGAAGAACCGCCCCGTCGCCGCCGTCTGCCGCCGCGCCGCTTCGAGTTGCGCCGGGGTCGTCATCGGCGGCTTGTCCGCAAAGTAGTCCTTCCCGTGAGCCAACACCCGCAGACCCAGCGGTGTCCGTTCGCACGGCACCGGCGCGCCCGCCACCAACCGGACTGCCGGATCCTCGAGCACCTCGGCCTCGCACCGGGCCACACGCACCGACGGGTAGACCCGGACGAAGTCGGCAGCCTTCGCCGGATCCGGATCATAGACCCAGGCCAATTCCGCGCCGGCTTCGATCAGCCCGTTGCACATCCCGTAAATGTGGCCGTGGTCCAATCCGATGGCCGCGATCCGGCATTCCCCGGGCCCGCACACCCGCACCACCTTGCCCTGGGGGGCGTACCGCATGCCGTCGCTCTTCTGCACCACGCTCATGGCTCAACGTCCGTAATTCCCCGCAAGCGAGATCTCGTTGCTGCCGAAATCCTGGATGCTGCGGGTCTTCTGATGAAACCGCCGGGCATGACGCAGGATCCCGTCGCGCGTGTAGAACGGCGCGCCCGCCTCGAGCGGCAGTCGCACCGAGTGCCCCGCGTGGGCTGATTGATAGATCGCGCTCACCAGCTCGACCGTCGCCCGCCCCTGGCGTCCATCCACCCATAAAGCCGCCGTCCCGGCGATCGCCTCCAGGAAGTTGCCGATCTGCCCCGGATGACCTTCCCGCGGCACATCCGGCAGGCCCCGGTAGAACTGCTCGAGCTGCCCCGCGAGCTCTGTGTCCAAATCCGGGAACCCGTTCTCACGCTGCCGGCAGGCGCGAACCTGCCAGGGCACCGCGACCTCGGCGCGTTCACCCTGGAACACCAATCGCTGGTCTTCGCCATGATGGACCAGCGACGCGGTCACAACCCCCGCAGCCCCGTCGGCATACTGCAGGATCGCCGTGGCGTAGTCCTCGACCTCCGAATTCGGGTGCGCGAGGTTGCGGGTCACGGCCAGGACCTCGACCGGTGGGCCCAGGAACCAGAGGAACAGGTCCAGATGATGCACCGCGTGGTTCATCACGCAGCCCCCGCCCTCCTTCTCCCAAGTGCCCCGCCACCAGAGGTCGTAGTAGCGATCCCCGCGCCACCAAAAGGAATCCACCCGCGCACTCAGGATCCGCCCCGCCAACCCCGACTCGAGCACCCGCTTCAGCTTCAGCATCGGAGTCTTGAAGCGATTCTGCGCCACCACCGACAACACCCGGCCCGAGGCCGCCGCCGCCGCCAGCATCGCGTCGCATTCCTCAAGACACGACGCCATCGGTTTTTCGACCAAAACATGCTTGCCCGCCCGCAGCAACTCGACCGCTGCCGACGCATGCGCGAACGGCGGGAGACAGACCGACGCCGCGTCGAAATCCGCCTGCGCGATCAGTTCCCCGACCTCGGCATGGACCGCGACGTCCAAGCCATGCCGGGCCGCTTTCGCCGCGGCCTTCTCCCGCTGCAAATCAACCAGGGCCACCACCCGACACTGGTCCGGGTGCTGCCGGTAGGCATCGATGTGCGCGTCACAAATCGCTCCCGCTCCGACAATGGCAATGCGCGTCATGGTGTGGCTTCGCTTTCAACGCTCCGAGCCAGCGCCGCGATGTTGTCGCCCGGAGTGCCGGGCGAGACCCCGCCGCCAGCCGACAACAGCAATCCCTTCCGCGTCCCGTGGGCCGCAACGCACGCCCGGCCCCGCGCCGTGACCTCGACCGGCGTCCCCTCGGCCAGTACCTCGAGCGGCGGCACGTTGCCCATCAGGCAGAGATCCGGCCCCGTCATCGCCCGCACCGTGTCGATCGACCGCAAGTGCGTGAAGTTGAAGATGTCCGCCCCCAGCGCCCGCACATAGGGATACGACACCGGGTTGTCGGTGTCATTGTGAAACACCCGAAGCGCCCCCGGAAAGGCATCGAACACTTCCTTCAAATACGGATGCGCGAACTCGAGATAGTCCTTGGGCGACAGGAACCCGGCCAGGTCATCCAACACCAAAATGCCCTCGACACCCTCAAGCGCCGCCGCCTGCGCCTCGAGCCACGTCCTCACCAGCGTCGTCGTCACCCGCAACAGCCGATGCGTGTCCCCCGGGTTCAGCCGCAGGCCCACCAGAAACTCGGTCACCCCCAGCAGATGCGACGCCACCGTCAGCGGACCGCGCGCCGCCACCATCTTGATCGCGTGACCCGCCTCGGTCACCCGGGGCTCGAGCCGGCGATAGTAGTTCAAAATAACCGGCAGAAACCCGTCCGCCGCCGGGTTCGGCGGCTCGATGCCCTCGACCGCGCCCAGCCCGCCCCGGAACGGATGCGCCGAGGGCGGTCGATCCGAATGAAAACTCACCCGACACCCGAACGCGCTCGGCTCCGCCGTCATGCCGAACTCGACCCAAAACCCGGGAAGAAACAGCACCTCCGGAAACCGTTGGATCACTTCCAGGTTCGACCGCAACCAAACCTCGGGGTCCGTCAGATAGTCCAGCGTCGACAAGCCCAGGTATCCCGGGATCCACGGGCTGTCGACGATCAGCGCCACCGGGGTCGTCCCAGGGTCTTCCCCCCGCGCGCACCGGCGCAGCAACTCCCACTGCCTCGGTGTCATAGAGTCGCCGGCAGATCGTACCCCTTGCGCCGTGGACGATCCAGGTACCGGCATGCGTCCGGATCGTCCGGAAAGGTCTCGCGCGCCGGATCCCACCGCAACCGCCGGCCCGCCCACCGCGCGATGTTCCCCAAGTGACAGACCGTCGCCGAACGATGCCCAATCTCGACGTCGGCCACCGGCTTGCCCCGCGTGCGGATGCAGGTCAGCCAGTCCTTCATGTGATCCTCGTTCATCCCCTTCGGCCGGTTGCGCAGCGCTTCCTCCATGTATTCCTCCGGATCCGACTCGAAGACGCCCCGGTCGATCCGGACTGTCCCCTTCTCCCCGTGGAACACCGCGCCGCCTTCGGGACCGTCCCCAAGCTCCATCACAATGTCGCCTTCGTAACGGAAAAACACCTTCGGCACCGAGCATTGCCTGTCCCCCCGGGCTTTGGGTTCCGGTTGCTCGTACGTGGGCGGATCAAACCGCGGGCCCTCGACCCAGACTTCAATCGGTCCGCTCGCATCCATCCCGAGCGCCCATTGAACCTGGTCGAACCCGTGCGACCCCCACCCCGTCATTTCACCCCCCGAGAACGACCTGAAAGAGAGCCAACCCGGATTGGCGCGCGGCAGGAACAAGTCCCGGTTGTAGGGCACCGGCTCGACAGGACCGCACCACATGTCCCAGTCGAGATCGCTCGGAACCGGTTGGGCCGGCAACCGCCCCTCCCACGGCGTGGGGTAGTTGTGCGCAACCACCCGCGTGATCCGCCCCAGCTTGCCGCTCCGAATAAACTCGCATCCAACCCAGTTGCGAACCATCGACCGCTGCTGGCTCCCCACCTGGAATACGCGCCCGTACTTCCGCGCCGCCTGCACGATCAGCCGCCCCTCGCGTATCGTCCAGGACAACGGTTTCTCGGCGTACACATCCTTGCCAGCCTGGCACGAGTGAATGCAGATCGGCCCCCGCCATTGCTCAGGCGTTGCCGTGATGACCGCATCCACGTCCTTGCGTTCCAATAACCGCCGGTAGTCCTGCAACGCCTCCCCGCCGTGCTTCGCCGTCGCCCCCCGGGCACGACTCAAATCCACATCCGCCACCGCAACCAACCGCGCCTCGGGTCGCCGCAGCAACCCCTGCAATAACCCCCCCGCCTGTCGGCCCATGCCGATGAAAGCCACGCCAATCCGGTCGTTCGCGCCCACCGTCCCTTCCCCCCCAAAAACGCCGCCGGGCAAAAGCAATGGAAAGGCCGCCGCGCCGCCCGCCCACCCCGCCGATCGGGTCAGAAACCGGCGCCGATTCATTCCCACGCCCGCCTTCGAGTTGTTCATTGGCCGTGTCATAAGTCCTCTTGGATGTCCTCTCCAGTATCCGCAAGCCGGCACGTCTGTCGAGGATGGAAACCAGGCCGTGAGGCCGTGAACGAGAAGCATGCCTCGGGGTTGACCATGGTCCGTTGCCTGCACGGTAGGGGACGACGGGATGAACGGGATCAACGGGATGCCAGAAGGGCAACTGTGAACCTGTCCCCCTATCGTCCCCGTCCATCGTGTCCATCCTGTTCATCCCGTCTAAAGCGCGAGGAGATGACCGAGGAGCATGGACTTGCTCGAGCCGCAGCGGGCAGGGTACGTTGCAACCGATGAATGTCTTGGTCACCGGAGGCGCCGGCTACATCGGTTCGATCTGCGTCGAACAACTGCTCGAAGCGGGCCACGCGGTCACCGTGCTCGATAACCTCAGCGAGGGCCATCGCTCAGCGGTCGACCCCCGCGCTCGCTTTGTCGAGGGATGCCTCAGCAACGGACCCCTCCTCGCCCGCACGCTGCGTGAGACCGCCGCGGAGGCCGTCCTGCACTTTGCAGCCCATGCGCTGGTGGGCGAATCGATGCAAAACCCGGCCAAGTACTTCCGGAACAACGTCGCCTGGGGCCAGAACCTCCTCGACGCCGCCGTCGAGACCGGCGTCCGGAAATTCGTCTTCAGCTCGACGTGCGCCACCTACGGCCCGCCGGAGCGGCTCCCCATGACCGAGGATCTGCCCCAGCGCCCCATCAACCCCTACGGCGAATCCAAGCTGATGTTCGAGCGGCTGCTCGAGTGGTATCAGCGAATCTACCGACTCGAGTTCGTGGCCTTTCGGTACTTCAACGCCGCAGGCGCCTCGGCCCGCTACGGCGAACACCATCGCACCGAAACGCATCTCATCCCCAATGTGCTCAAGGTCGCCCTCGGCCAATCCCCGCAGGCCGAAATCTACGGCACTGATTACCCCACCCCGGATGGCACCTGCATCCGCGATTACATCCACATCGTCGACCTCGCCGACGCCCATATCCGGGCCCTCGAACCGGGGCGCCAGGGCTTCTACAACCTCGGCAACGGCGAAGGCTACTCGGTCCGTCAAGTCATCGACGCCTGCGCCCGTCTCTCCGGCCGGACCATCCCTTGCGCAGAAAAACCACGCCGACCCGGTGACCCGCCCCGGCTCGTGGCCTGCGCCGACAAAGCCCGCCGCGACCTCGGATGGCGCCCCCGCTACCCCAAGCTCGACGATATCGTCGCCAGCGCCTGGGCCTGGCACCAAAACCACCCTTCAGGGTACCCAGGGCCATGAGCGCCTGGATCCCCGCCGAATTGACCGAGCTCCTCGCCGGAACGCCGGCCCTCAGGCGGGCTTACCTCGTCGGCGGTTGCGTCCGGGACGCCCTGCTCGGCCTTCCGGTCAACGACTTCGACGTCGAGGTCTTCGGGCTCTCCTACGAGCAACTCGCTCATGCCCTGCGCCCCTGGGGCCATGCCGAACTCGTCGGCCGCGCCTTCGGCGTCCTCAAATTCCGCACCCGGCGCGGACTGCAAGTCGACTTCAGCATCCCGCGACGCGACGCCAAGGTCGCCCCCGGGCACAAGGGTTTCGCCGTCGAACTGAATCCCGAGATCTCCCTGGCCGAGGCCGCCGCCCGCCGCGATTTCACCCTCAATGCCCTCCTCTACGACCCGCGCCAGGATCAAATCCTCGACTTCCACGGCGGCGCCGCCGATCTCGAAAGGCGCGTGCTGCGCCATACGAGCCCCGCCTTCAGCGAGGACCCCCTGCGCGTGCTCCGAGGGATGCAGTTCATCGCCCGCTTCGACCTCCGCCCCGCGCTCGAGACCGTGACGCTCTGCCGCCAAATCGTCGACGCCTATGGCGAGCTGGCGATCGAGCGCGTCCGCGACGAATGGCTCAAATGGGCCGCTCATAGCCGCGTCCCGTCGGCAGGATTGCGGTTCCTCGCCGATACCGGCTGGCTCCGCCATTTCCCCGAGATCCAGGCTCTGATCGGCACCCCGCAGGATCCCGAGTGGCACCCCGAAGGCGATGTCTTCACCCACACCGGCCACTGCCTGGATGCCCTCGCCCAACAACCCGAGTGGCTCGAAGCCGACCCGGACTCGAGAATCGTCTACACCCTGGCCGTTCTCGCCCACGACTTCGCCAAGCCCGCCACCACCCGCGTCGCCCTCAAGGACGGCCGGGAACGCATCGTCTCCCCAGGCCACGAGGAAGCTGGCGGCCCCCTCGCCGACTCCTTCCTCGATCGCATCCACGCGCCTCTCGCCCTCCGACGCCGCATCCTGCCCCTCGTGACCCATCATCTCGCGCATCTGCAGCCGCCTTCGAGCCGGTCCGTCCGCCGACTCGCCCGGCGGCTCGAGCCCGAGACCATCCGCAGCCTCTGCCTCGTCATCCGCGCCGACCAGTTCGGCCGCCCCCCCAAGCCCCGGGTGCCCAGCGAGGCGCTCCTCGCGCTCGAGGCCAAGGCCGACGAACTGCAGCTCGCCGCCTCCGCCCCGCGCCCAATCCTCAAGGGACGCCACCTGATCGGACTGGGAATGGCGCCCGGCCCCGACATCGGCTTGATCACCGAGGCCGCCTTCGACGCGCAACTCGATGGCGCGTTCGCAGACCTCGACGGTGCGCTGGCCTGGCTGCTCGAGCAACCGTCGCTTCCCCTCCCCACAGAGGCCCGACTCATGCTCGCCCGCCGCGGCTCGCAACCGCGCTGACCCCCCAATCGGCGATCCGCCCCGAATCGGCACGGAATTCCCCCTTCACCTGCTGCGGCCCCCGCCCGCGGCTACAGACTGGTCCCCGCGAAAGCGGAGGAGAGGAGAACCCTGGGTCACTGGCTCAGCCCGTAGAAGGCATTGTCCACGCCAGGATAGATGGTGACCCGCTTCAGTCCACCCGAAACCACCGGGGCCGTGCCCACCGGCGTCCACACCGCGCCCGGACCGATCTCCGGCGAGGAAAGCAACTGGCCTGAATAGCTGTCCGGCCAGCTAACGACGACGGTTCCGGGTGCGCTCGCCTCGATGCCCAGCGTGGGGGGATCGGTGGAAACCGGCACCAAGACGGCGCCAATGGTGTGGTTGGCCCTCACGTCGGTGAATGTCCAAGAGCTCGTCGCGCCGCGCGCAAGGCCGTCCACGATCACGTCCGCCACCGCGTAGCCGGACGCCGCCGTGATCGTGAACGTCTGCGTGCCGCCGGGATGGACCAGGACTGTCCCCATCGGATTGATCGAGCCGCCCGCGCTCGCGCTGGCGGTGATGGCGTGGTCCGAGGCAATGAACTTCGCGGTCAAATCCGCCTCGAGCTGCCGCCGGTCCATGTCAGAGAGCGCATTGGTGTAGACGAACACGTCGCCGATATAGCCGTTGAAGGCGCTCCAGCCATCGGGGTTGTTGCGGCCAATGTTCACGTAACGCTTGAAAACCTCCGTGCCGGTGGGCGTCATCGCCGTCGAGAAGTTGCCGCTCGCGCCGCCGGTCAGCGCCGAAACGCCGTTGATGTAGCCGATGAAGGCGCCGTTGGTCTGAACCACCAGGCTCAATATCACCGGCGTGTTGTTCGGGATCGCCGTGCCGTACAGGCCCCAGTTGCCGTTGCGGGCGACCATGACGCGGCCATCTGAATGGCTCACCGCCAGCGCCAGCCGGTCGTAGAGGATGTCCACGATCTCGCCGCGAGGCTCGCCGCCAGGCGAGCAATAGACCGGCTTGACCGCCGCGACCATCGTGACTCCGCGACAGGGAATGCTCGGCGCCGGGTTCGCGGAATAGTCGGCCACGCGGAAGCCGTCGTTCGAGGTCATGCGATCGTTCTGCACCCACGTGACGCCGTTGAACACAGCCACGGTCGGGCTGTCCATCGGCGCGAAGCTCTGCCCCGACGGCACGTAGCTGGACCAGTGGCCCGCCGGTTGGCCCGCCGCCGGCAGCGAATCGGTGATCGCGGAGAAATAGAGCGCGCTGGTCCGGGGGATGTTCCGGGCGCTGCTCTTCAGCGAGAAGTTGATGCTCCCCAAATCCACGCCGGCCACGCTCAGCATCAGGTCCGACGACGTGTAGAAACCCGATGCGCCCGCGGCGACATGCCAGGTTCCATCCTGCACCGACTGCGCATACGTGCCATCGGCGGCCGCGGTGGCCGTGAAAACCGGGCTTCCCGAGGCGCCGGGACTTCGGGAGAAATGGACCGAGGCGCCGGCCACCGGCGCGCCATCACTGCGCCGCGTGACAACGCCTCGAATCACGGCGTTGGACACCAGGCCGAAGTCGATGTGCGCCAGATTGCCGTTGCTGACGGTCAGCCAGCGGTCCGCGGAGGTGTTATACGCGCTCGCGGCGGCAGCGAGATACCAGGAGCCTGCCGTCACGCCGCGGCTGTAGGCGCCCGTGGCGTCCGTCACGGCGCTGAGGATCGAGTGGCTCGCGGCTCCCGGCACGTCGGCGAAGTATACCGTCGCGCCCGCGATGCCGGCGCCGGCGGAGTTCGTGACGCGGCCCGAGATGCTGTGGAGCGGCGGATCGCCCGTGGCGGTCACGGTGGCGAAGGTGACCACCCGCACGCCGCTGAAGGTGTCGAGGTGCCCTTGGACCCGCACGTTCTTCAACGCAAGCGCGGCATCGGTGACCTCGTTCGACGTGCCGGGCCGGACCTTGATGCTCAGGCCGGTGGCGAGGTCCTTCACGTCGTAGTGCTTGCCGTTCACCTTCATCACCGTGGCCGGGAAGCTCACAAGGTAATCGTCCGGATGGGTCAGCGCCTGGCTGAGGGTCGAGGTGTGATACCCGGTCGTTGGGGTGATCTTCGCGGCGTAAGCAGTGGAGTAGCCCGATGTGTTCTTCTGGGCGGACGTGTCCCGGACGCGGTAGTGATAGACGTAGGTGCCGTCCGGCAGGACGGGCGTGAGGTAGGTCCGGCCGGACTGCCAGGCGCTGCTCGGGCCGCCGCCGCTGACGCAGACGAACTGGTATTCGACGCCGGAGGCGTCGGTCGGCGCCATGGCCGTCATGGACACCTTGTTGTCAATCGTGGCGTAAGGCAGCATCTCCCAGTGGGCCATGGCCATCGGAAGCTCCGGCGGCGCGTCGTCCCGGGCCACCGCGCTGGCGGTTGCGGAGACGCTGCTCACCTGGCCCCAGCCGTCCCGCATCGTGACCGTGTAGGCATGCGTCGTGCCTGCGGTCAGGCCGGCGTGGGTCCAGTTGGGCGAGGATTGCCAACCGCTGCTGGCAGCGCTCGGGCTCGTGCGATCGAACCTGTATTCGACCTTGCCGGTGAGGGGTGCCGGTCTCGCCGCTGTCATCCTGATCCGGCCGTTCGCGATGCCGACGGGGCCGTAGCTGAATGCGGCGGCGGGCAGCGGCGTGATCTGGCAGGTCACGGACGCGGGCGCGCTCGCGTCGGTGGTGTTGCCGTTGCGGTCGCGCATCCGCACGGTGTAGGTCAGCGCGACGCCGGGAGTCACGCCGACATCGTGGTACTTGTTGAACGACACCCAGCCGGAGTCGTGGCCGCCTCCGGAGGTGCACGCGAAGTAGTACTCCACCCACCCGCTCGCGTCGGTGCCGGGCGTGGCGCTCATGGTGACGGCGTTGTCGCTGATCGCCCGCGGCGCCACGAGCCAGGTCGCGGCGTTCGGCGCCGGTGCCGCGGTGTCCGCAGGGATCGTCACGGGCGCGGGCGCGGCGGCGGAGCAAACCGCGGCCACCTCGGCGGCGCTCAGGGCCTTCATGGAGACGCGGAAGTCGTCGAGGTAACCCTGGAAGAACGCGCCGGCATTGCCGCGGCCCAGGTAGTTGGCGTTCTCCATGAGCGGCGCGTTCAGCGAATCCGGAAAGAGTGTCATCGCGGGGTCGCTGGCGACGGCGGCGCCGTTGACGTAAAGCGTGCAGGCCGCGCCGGAGAAGACCACCGCGAGGTGCGTCCACACGCCGGGCGAAAGCGCGCCACCCTCGAGCGCCTGCGTGGTCGTGCCGTCGCTGATGACGAAGCGCAGTCCGCTGGTGCCGGCGTCGTTCGGCGTGAGATACATCACCTTGCTCGCGCCGTCGCCCAGGGACCAGACCCGCTGGTCGGGCGCGCCGCCGGTCCATTTGATCCAGACCGCGTAGGTCGAATCGCGGAAGTCATTCACGCTGGGGTGCAGCTCGACGTACTGGTTGGAGCCGTTCAGCGGCAGAACCAGCCCGCCGCGCGTCGGCGCGTTGGTGTCCTTCGCGACGCGGCACTCGTTCATCAGGAAACCGTGGTTGATGCCGAGCTGGTCCATCGCGAAGACCGCGTTCTCCTTCTCGAACGTGTGTTGAGCGTAGAGGTACCCGTTGTGGGGAAGCGCACTGAACCGCGCCACGTCCTGGCCCCAGCTCCAGCCCAAATGAACGCCGGCGGCAGCCGGCGTGGTGCCGTTGCCGTTGGCGGAATCGCCTTCCATGATCAGGCAGCCGTTGAACGTCGAGGGGTCGTACACGTAGCTGGTCCCCTTGATGACGGCGTTCCCATAGACCTTCGTGTGCGTCGCGGCGCTGCCGTCGCCACAGTTGGCGTGCTCGATGACCCGCGCGTTCTCGAACACCTCCGCGTAGCCAAAGACGTGGCCCCAGTCGCGCACCTTGGCGTTGCCATAGACCTTGGCGTTGCCCTCGACCAGCGCGTGGCCGGAGATGATGGCGTTGGTGACGCGGGCGTTGTCCTTGACCACGGCGTAATCCTCGATGCGCGCGGTGCCACGGACCTGGGCCGTGCCAAGCACTTGGGCGTTCGGCCCGAGATAGGCCGCAGCGTCCACCACCGCCGTGTTCGCCTTCCAGCCGCCGCCATGGGCGTGCTGCGTCATCCCCGTGCGCCTTTGTGGCGGGTAGATGACGTTCTTCGGCGTCGCGCCGATGAAGGACGCGGCGTAGGGAAACTGGAGCCCGGCATCCGTCAGGTAGGCGCGCCAGGCCGGGTCCGCAATCTTCATGGGCTTCGGCGTTGCGATCACCACGAGATAGCACTGGCTCTGCTCGGCAGAGAGCGTGATCGCCTGGGTGCCGATGCTCCAGAGTGTGGAATAGCTCGCTTCCCCGGCGTTGTTCACCGCGACAAGGCAGGCGCGCCAGTCGGACTGCCGGACCGGATCGCATTGCGGCTGGAAGTTGCAGAGGACCGTGGTGTTCGGCGCGACCTCGAGCGGGATGACGTTGAATCCGAATTCCATCGGCAGGTGGGCGCGGGCGGGACGATACCAGCCGTTCGAGCCGGGCACCTTGACCATCGGCGTGCGGCAGCGCTGGTAGAAGTTCCAGTCACTGCCATCGTCGGCGCGGTTCGCGGTGGCGAGCCAGCGTTGCCGCTCGAAATCCCAAGTGACCAGCTTCTTCGCCATGTCGCCCCAGAGGTCCTTCACCGCGCCCGCCTTGTCCGCGGAACCGGACGTGTCGCAGCGGATCATGCGGTCCACGATGTACTCGCTGACGCGCTGGCTCGCGTTGGCGTTGGTCCAGACGTTGTTCACCCAGGCCGCGCCGTAGCGGGCGTCCTCGCGCGCCGCTTCCCAGATCATGAACGCGTCGTAGTAGTCGCGCCCGTGCGCGGGGTAATACATGCCGTTGTAGATGTAGGCGCCGGCCTGCGGGTAGGTGTTGAGGAACTGCAGCTGCATCCAGTTGGCCGTGCACTCCCACCACGCGCCGGAACTGTCGGAGCCGTTGAAGCCCGCGCACGTGCCCTCCCAGACGTGGCCGAACTCGTGCGGCGTGGCGCCGGACGGCGGATCGAACCGGCAGTAGCCCGGATTCGCCATGGCGTAGAAGAAGCCGTTGCCGTCCATGCTCGAGTACGCGCCGCCCCCACCCCCATCGTTCCAGGTCATCAGAAAGTTGAAGTTGGCGCGGTACTTGTTGCCGTCGGGCGCGGTGGCCGACTCATTGATGTCGTGCAGGCCCATCTCGACAACCCAGCGGTGCCACATCTGCTCGTACATCTGCAGGTTGCCCTGCGCGAGTTGCTCGGTCATCGGCGTCCCCACGTCGCGGTTGAAGTGCCCGAAGCAGAGGCGGAAGTGGTCGGAACGCCGGGTCTCGGTGTTCGGGTCTTGGTTTGAATACTGGGTCTGGTTGTCGAGGTGGGGCTGTCCCCAGCACCAGGGCGCCAGGGTGAGCGACACCCAAAGCACGGCCAGCGAGGCGCGCCTCAGACCCAGCCCCGGGATCCGTTCCTGGCTATGTGAACGATGCTTCATAGATCTGCAACCTGTCGAAACCCGGCAGCGACCACGCCCGCTCGAACGGCGCAAAACCAGAATCGGGAGCCGAGACACCCTCCCCTCCGTCCGCGGCGGTGGTCCTTTCCGCCTCTGCGAGCAGGCCCGGCGCCTGCGGGTCCAAGTAGAGGCCACGTTGGGGGCGCTTGCAATCCCTTCTTGGTGCACGAGGGGTGCACGACACGAAGCCTTCCCCAAGCGTCCGCCATCCTCTATACTCGACCCGTGTTCGGACATCGCCTCCGCCCAGACCGCCGCGTCCTGACCGACCTCGGTCGGTCGCTCGGCCTCGCCCTCGGCCTGGCGCTCCTCTGCGCAGCCGGCAATCCAGCCGAGACTCCCGTGACTCCCAGCCAGCCCCCTGAAACACCAAGTGCTCCCCGCCCCCGCGTCGTCACGGTCACCCTCAACGGCCACCCGACCCTGCCCGCCCCGGGCTCGACCGCAGGCGTCTGGTTCTACTCGGATCCGAAAGGCGGCTGCCAGTTGCTCCTCACCGGCCATGCCACCGTGCTGGACTCCTGGCGAATCACCGCCTCGCTCGACCCGGGAGACACGATCCGCCTCACGTTGCTCGATGAGGCCTCTTCTTCGACCCAGCTCGGTTTTCACGCCGAGACCTTGAGTTCGACACCCCTCTCGTGTCGAACCGAGACCAACACCCTCGTCCTCGAAGCCCCCTCCGAGGCTGCGGCCGCCCGCCTCACCCGCCTCACCGCAGGCGGCCAACCCGTTATCCTTGCCCCCCAAAGGCGCCCGTACTCGACCGCCCCAGTCCTCCCCTCGCCCGATCCGCGCCCGGCGATCGCCGAGGCCCTCGTCGATTGGGACTGGCGGATGCAGGATGGCATCGGCACGCCCCGCGAACCCCGCACGTACCGCGCCGCCATCGATCGACTCCTGCCGCGCCTCGACACGCTCGTGGAGGAGCGCCGCCGTCTGAACACGCTGAAACCGGAGGATGCTGCCGCCTGGCAAACGCTGCGCGCCGTCCCCCTCGACGCCGCCCAGGATGACCGCCTCGAAGTCCACTGGCTCGCCCTCCATCAGCTCCGTCGCCGCATCCTGCTCGGCGACCCACGCTTCCACGGCCAACCCCTCCTCTTTGTCAAACACGTCCCGTCCGTGATGAGCCACCAACTCACCCAGGTCTATGGCTACTGCGCCCGACCCGGAGGTGGCCTGTTCGAATTGCCCGAGCCCGGCGTCAGCATGCGCACCCGTGAGCTCACGCCCCCGGGACTTCACCCCGGCAATTTCATGACGCCGGAGCTCTCCTACGATGCAGCCAAAGTCTTCTTCGCCTATTGCCCGGTCACAGAAGCCCCCGGAGCCTGGGACTTCAACGAGCGGACTCGACACCTGCGATACCACCTGTACGAGCTCGACCTCGCCTCGGGAACCGCCCGCGCCCTGACCCGCGGCGACACCGACAACTTCTCCCCCGTCCAACTGCCGTCAGGCCGGATCCTGTTCATCTCGACGCGGCGCGGCGGTTTTCACCGCTGCGGACGCGGCCCGTGCTTCGTCTACACCCTGGCTCGGATGGAGGCGGACGGCAGCAACCCGGACAGCATCTCGTTCCATGAGACCCACGAGTGGGATCCCGCCCTGATGAACGACGGCCGTGTGGTCTACACGCGCTGGGATTACGTGGACCGCAATGCGGTTCACTACGAGCATCTGTGGTCCGCCCGCCCCGATGGCAGCAATGTCCGCATCGTCTTCGGCAATCATACCTGGAACCCCACCGGCCTCTGGGAAGCTCGCCCCATCCCCGGCAGCGACCGGCTCATGGCCATCGCCGGCCCCCACCACGGCATGAGCGCAGGGTCCGTCGTCCTCGTCGACACCTCCCAGGCCCGCGACGGCTCAACCCCCATCACCCGTCTCACCCCCGATGTCCGCTTCCCGGAGTCCGAATCACCCCTGGCCTTCGGCCCCGAACCGGCGGCTGCCGATTTCGACGCCCCCGTCAAACACTTCTGGCAAAACCCACTCGCCGAGCCCGGCACGGAACGGCCAGCCGGCGAGGAGGAACGACGCTGGCCCGGCCATTGCTACAAGTCACCCTGGCCGCTCGCGGAGACGTTGTTCGTCGTCTCGTATGGCTTTGACCAGCTGCGGGGCGAGCCCGGACCCAACATCCCCAACCTGTTCGGCCTCTACCTCGCAGACGCCTCGGGCAACAAGGAGCTGATCTATCGCGATCCCGCCATTTCAAGCCTCTGGGCCCGGCCTTTCGCTCCTCGAACGCCGCCCCCCGAGCTGACCTCGCTCGCCGCCGATTCCACCGCCACGACGGGCACTTTCTTCTTGAGCGACGTGACCGAAAGCTGGCCGCGCCTCCCGGAAGAGATCCCCGTCACCCACCTGCGCATCATCCAGGTCCTGCTCAAAACCACCCCCAACGCCGACTCCCCGCGCGTCGGGGCCGCCTTCGCCGCCCCCGGCAAACAGGTGCTGGGCACGGTCCCCGTCGAACCAGACGGCTCGGCCTTCTTCGAGGCCCCCGCCCGCACCCCCATGTTGTTCCAGGCGCTCGATGCCCGCGGACGCGCCGTCCAAACCATGCGCAGCCTCGTCTACCTCCAGCCCGGCGAGCGCGAAAGCTGCGTCGGTTGCCATGAACATCGGATGAAAAGCGAGCCCGCCCGCACCCCCGCGCTCGCGCTGCAACGCCCGCCCTCGACGATCCGACCCGGACCCGAGGGCTCGAAACCCTTCAGTTACCCGCGCCTCGTCCAGCCGGTGCTCGATCGCCATTGCGTCGGATGTCATGACGGCCGTCAACCCGGCCGTCCCGTGCTCACTGGCGAGCCCGAAGGCGGCTTCACCAGGTCCTACAACGCGCTCGTCGCCCGCGTCTCGTTCTCCGCCTGGAACCGCCCCCAAAACAACTTCGAGCCCATCACCGAACCGCTCCGCTTCGGCGCTCTCGCCAGTCCCTTGTTGAAGACGCTCGAAACCGGCCCTTGTCACGTTCCCCTCACCCGGGAGGAAGAGGAGCGGCTCAACACCTGGATGGACGCCAACGCCCTTTTCTATGGGACCTTCGATGTGGCCGAACAGGCCAGGCAACTGGCAGGCGAGGCAATCCCCGGGCCCCAGGAATAGAGTCCTCGACTAGGTCTGAGGCGGCGCTTCGCCAGCGTTCACCGCGCCCCGGCACGCTGCAGCGGATCCCAGTAGCGCGAGTTCACCAGCCCGAGCGCATCCCCGAACGCGGGGTCCTTCGAGGGATTGATCTGCGTGCCCTTGCGCGCTTCCGCATGGCCGTCGCTGAAGCCCGCCACCCCCGTGCCGCGATGCCGGTTCGGGTCCACCCCCTCGTACCCCTGGATCTGACTGTACGCCCGGACCGAGCCCATGTACGACCACGGCCACCAGCAGCTGCTGCTCCACATGCCGTCCGTCTTCGGCATCGAATCCGCCACCACAAAACAGTCCACCGGATTCACAATGCTCGACCGCTTGAACCACGGACGCGTGGTGTAGCTGACACCGCCCACGTTCATGCTCCCGTCCGGATACGGCCACAGCGATAGAAACCACGAGTTGATCCCGTACCCGACCTTGTGGCAGTCGAACTTCCATTGCCACAGCACCCCCGAGTCGATCCGCTTGCCCTTGAGCGACGGACAACGAAACAGATTCGATCGGCCTTCGCTGTACCCCACAATCGACGTCCCCCACCAGTTCGTCAGGGACGGTGCCTCGTCCGAGTTGTTCAGGCCCAGGTTCCGGTGCGCGGGAAAGACGTCGCGGTTTTCATCCGTGTAAAGCTGCATGAACAGGTTGATCTGCTTCAGGTTGTTCAGGCACGTGATCCGCTGACCTTTCGCCTTGGCCAGCGCCAGTGCCGGCAAGAGCATGCCCGCCAGAATCGCGATGATCGCAATGACCACCAGCAGTTCAATCAGGGTGAACCCGTCAGCCCGCCGCGAGCGCGCCGGTTTCATGCCCCATTCATCGCCCATTCACCGCGAGGATGCAACCCAGGAAATGCACCGGCGTCCTCCCCCGACAAGGTGCGCCTCGCCAGCGATTGCCGGTCGATCTTGGCCGTCGAGGGTGCGCAGGGTGTCGGCTCCGGGTGCCCCGCAACCGGTTCCTCCCGTTTGACCCTGATCCGCGGCGGGGACGATACGATGGCAAATCACGGTCGGCCCTCCAGCGTTGGCTCCGTCTGGAGCCACATTCTCCCCCCCCCCCGGCCAAGGGTCGTACGTCAAACCCCCTCAGTGCCCCCGAGCATCCTGCTCGTTCTGTCAGCGGCTTTCAAAGCGCCCGGCCCATGTAAATCACGTCAGGCTCGGGTTCGCCCCGCCGGAGCAACTCGATGAACCCCAGCTTCTGATAGAACCGGTATGCGCGATCGTTCACGAGGCTCAGACCAAGATGCACCCCCGGAGCCCCCCGGCGCCGCAATTCCGCCATCAGGTGGTTCATCATTCGGACCCCATTCCCCTGCCCCTGGGCGCGAGCCATGAGATCAATGTGCGCATGGGCCGGATACTGGACTCGAAACGACTCCGGATAACACACCCGATAATGGTGGTATTCGTAATACAACTGCTGCGTGGGGCTCCATTGCGCCCGATCTCCGCGCGGTTCCGGGTGCCGCGCCTGCAAGTCCGGCAGCCACTCATTCACGAAGCGCTGATAAAACTCCGCCGAATCGAGCGCCCCCAGGACGTAGCCGCAGACCCCCTCGGCATCCTCGAGCACAAACGCCAGCTCCGGCTCGAACTCCAGGTACGGACCGACGTACAAATGGCCGAGCGCCATCGGATCATCCCGATACAAATGCGTGCCGTCGCGGCCCGAATCCCCGGTCTCGAGACAAACCCGATAGGCGGCGTCGCGATCCTCGGGACGACAGCGTCGGAGACCATACGCTTCAGGGTTCATGGCAGCTCGATATCGTCCATGGGTAGCATCCGCTCCATCCGCGAGACGAACAACCCGCGGCGCAGTTCGGGGCGAAAGTCGGGAGGCCCATACCGCGCCCCGGGTTCCGGATGCTGCCGGCGCCACGCCATCCAGCCCAAAAGCCGCAGCGCGGTTTCCTTCAGTTCCCAGGCCTGCGCGTACAGAGCGTGGAGCAACTCGCGGTCCTCGAGCTCCGTCAGCCGATCGTAGAAAGCGATCATCCGGCGGCTGACCGCCTCGAATCGCGCAGCCGCGGCACCCCATTGCTCCGGGCGCGTCCTTAGAAGATGCTGGAAATCGCTCAAGTACGCTGCCGCCTGCGGACCCAACTCCATCGGCAGATAGAGGCAATCTCCGAACAGCAGCAGGTCCTCCATTTCGATCCGGATGCGGCCTTTCGTGCCGAACGCCGGCAGCCAGGCGCCCACGGCCCCCACGTAGGCTTCTCGCGGACAATACGGCCCCTCCCCGTGCACGTACTCCCCCAGGGTCCGCACCGCCACAAAGTTCGCCTCGAATGCGCAGTTCGGATTCAGCAACACACCGCCGATGGCCTCCCGCAACTCCCGAGGCCGACCCGAGTACGGCCCCAAGTGAAGCCGCTGCGCATCGTAATCGTTCGCGTGCAGGTTGTCCCAGAGCACCGGCGTCCGCCGGACTACCGCTCCCAGCTCGTGGATCGAGTCCATGGAAATCTCCCCGGCAATGATGTCCGGCCCGGTCCAGAGGAGTTCAATCCCGGGATCGAGCCGTTCGCCGATCTCCCGCAGGTAAGCACAGGACCCAACGTCGCCACCCGCCATCTGACCGCAATAGACGGTGGGACAAAACAGCAGCCGGCCCGGTTCGCCCTCGGCCTTCCGGAGATTCCAGACCCGATTGGTGATGGCCGCCTGCGCCAGCGCCGGAGTGCCGAACCTCGCGCGATCGGCCTCGGACAACGCCGCCGGAATGTCATCCCAGAGCAACGCAAAGTCGCAGCATCCAATCCCCCGAAGCTGATCCAGCTTCCTCTCGAGGGCGATCCAGTCGGTCTCCCGGGCGAATTCGACGTCCAAACCGGGCGCCAAGGCGTAGATGAAGCGAATCCCTGACGTTCTGCATGCGCAGACGAGGTTGCCGAGTGCGGCGGCTTCGGACTCGGTGTAGAGTTCCCGCCACAACGTTCGGTGCTTCAGATCATCCTTGGGCGCATAGAGATACGTGTTCAGTCCGGCATCCCGCAGCCACCCGAAAAGCCGGTGCCGCTCGACCAGAGCCCACGGTCGCCCGTAGAATCCCTCGACCACCCCCGCCAAAAACAAGCCGCTTGCCGGATCCATAAAGTCGGCACGGCGCTCTTATCCCGCCGACTGCCACGCCGCACACGATTCCGGTGTCTTTAGGCAAGAACCCGCGCAACGTCAACCTCCTGAATTCGGGTATTGACTTTCCTCATCCCGTGGGCAATCTTCCTATTGCTGATTTGATTCGGGTGGCGGCACGTTTCTTCAGCGGGGTTCCCCACCCCCACCTCCTTGGCGTCTGCTGCCCGAATCGTTCTATTCGCAAAATCCCCGTTGACGAGACCCCCTCCCATCTCCTATCTTCCCGTCCGTTTTGCGGGGGCGTAGCTCAATTGGTTTAGAGCGCTGCCCTGTCACGGCAGAGGTTACGGGTTCGAGCCCCGCCGCTCCCGCCATGCTCTTCCACCGTCGTGTCAACCGCTCATGAAGCGGGCCACGGCTTCCGCGCGCGAGCGGACGTGCAGCTTCTCGTAGATGTGCCGCACGTGCGTATTGACGGTGCCGGCGCTGATCCCGAGTTCGTCGGCAATCTCCTTGGATCGACAACCCTTCGCCAGCAAACGCAGGATGCCTTCCTCGCGCGGCGTGAGTTGCACGGCGGCGCCGCCTCCCGCGGGACGCGAGAGGAATGCGGTCACCACCTGGCGCGCGATGTGACTCGACATCGGCGCTCCCCCGCGATGCACTTCCGCCATCGCCTCGAGGATCTCCTCGGGCGGAACATGCTTCACCAGGTAGCCGGTCGCACCCGCCTTCAACGACTCGAACACCTGCTCGCTGTCCTCCTCGACCGTGAGCATGATGACCTGCGTCTTCGGCAGCACGCGGCGCAAGCGGGCGACACACTCAATCCCCGAAATGCCGGGCAGGTGGATGTCCATCAGCACCACGGCAGGATCCGCCTCGGGGATTCGTTGCAGCGCTTCCTCTCCGCTGGCGCAAGCCGCCACACAGGAGAACCCCGGGGCCCCGTCAATCAATAAGGCGAGATTCTCCCGCATGCTGCGGTCGTCTTCGACAATGCCGACACGGATGCTCATGGTCGCGGGAGGGGAACGCGCAGTTCGATCGTGGTCCCGCTCCCCGGCGCGGACCGGCAGATACAGCGCCCCCCAATTCTCTGCAGCCGCGCGTGCAGGTTCGCCAGCCCCTGGCCCGCCGCTGCGCGTTCCGTCGCGTTGAACCCCAAACCGTTGTCCGCCACCCTCACGATGAGTGCATCCGGCTCGACCGAGAGCCCCAGGACAAGCTCGCTGGCCTTGGCATGGCGGACAACATTCGCCAGCGCCTCGCGCACCCCGAGCGCCAGCTCGTGGCGCGTCTCCCCATCCAGAGGCAAGGACGGCATGGCCTCGGGGAACTCGATCCGACACCGGATCCCGTCCGCCTTCAGGAACTGGCCGGCTTGTTGTTCGAGGAAGCTGGCCAGGCTCGACACCGTGTCGCAGCGCGGATTGACCGCCCACACGACCTGCCGCATCCGCTCCGCCAGGGCCCGGATCCGGGCGGCGGCCGCCGTCAGGCCATCCGACCGGGCCAAACCGTCGCGCGCCTCGCGGCGCAAGACATCGAGCTCCAGTGCCACCCCCGTCAATGCGGTCCCCAGATCATCGTGCAGGTCGCGCGCAATCCGCGTGCGCTCTTCGGCGAGGGCCTCCTGATGCTCCGATTGGAGCAGACGCCGCTGCCAGCGCAATCGATAGGCCTGGACCAACGCGACCAATCCGATCGTCGCCGTGCCGATCACGATGAAGAATGGCCACGTCTGCCAGAAGAACGGATCAAGCACGAACGCAAACTCGGCCGGCGCAGTGCTCCAGACACCATGGTTGTTACAGGCCTCCACACGAAACGTGTAACGCCCCGGCCGCAGGTTCGTGTAGAACGCCACACGCCGGTTGTCCTCGTCAAAACGCCAGTCCCCATCATGCCCTTCGAGTCGGTACTTGAAACGCACGCGTTTCGGCGCCGCGAAGCTGTTCGCCGTGTAGTGGATCTCGATCACCCGCGCGCGGCCCGGGGGAAGTCGGGTCTGAAGACCGGCGAGCAGAGTCGACCGAGTGCCAGGACCGCCTCCGTCCGACTCGGACGGGGCACCGTCCCCGTAAACGACCACCTCGTCTGCCCTGACCTGCTCGATCACCACAGTCGGCGGCACCTCGTTGCGGCGGATGGTGCTCGGATCCACCACGGCCACACCACGGACGGTTGGAAACCAGATGCGCCCTGCCCGGTCCTTGCACCCGGCAGGCTGGTTGGCACCGCCATTGCACTGGCTGTTGAGCATGCCGTCCGCTTCGCCAAACGCGAGCACGAGCGCCCGGGCCTGGCGCCCCGCCGCCACGTCGTTGAGATCCCGCCGCGCAACCCGGTAAATGCCTTGCAGCCCGCTGAGCCACAAATGGCCGAAATCGTCCTCCTGGATGTTGTTGATCCTGTTCTCGACCAATCCCTGCCGGGTGGTGAAGGTGTAGAAGTCGCCTCTCGCCCTGGCACCCTCCCCTGCCAACGCGGAAGGGCCAGCCGGAGGGCCTGGTGAAGAGACACCCGGCGGCACGAACCGGTTCAGCCCGTTCCGGGTCCCAACCCAGAAGACGCCGTCGGCGTCTTCGTGAATGCACCAGGCCTGGTTGTTGTACTCCCCCAGCGAGGTCATGTAGGACGTGATCCGGCCATCGCGCAGACGGTTCAGTCCGCCTCCGTAAGTGCCAAACCACAAGTCACCCCGCCGGTCCTGGTGAATCACCCGCACATCGGGATGAGACAGCCGCTCCGGCAGCGGCCGCACCGAACCCGCCTCATCCAGCCAGAGCACACCTTGATCGAAACCGGCCCAGACCCGGCCCGCTCGGTCTTCGTACAGGGTGCGCACCCAGCTCTCCCCCAGGTTGAGAGGCGCCGGCGAACTCCATGGGCCTTGGTCAAAGATCACAACCGTGTTCCGTCGCCCTCCATACCACAGGCGCCCGCGACGGTCCGCCAGCAGGCCCTCGGCCCACCCCCACTCGGGTCCCGGTCCGATGGGCGGCAGGTTCGTCACCTGCCCGTTCTTCAATCCCGCAACTCCCTCGGCCGTGCCCAGCCAGATCGTACCGTCGGGGCCCTCCGTCACGGCCCGCACGAAATCGTTGCGCAATCCGTTCTCCCGCGCCGTGACCTCGACCTCCTTGCGCCGCAACCGGCAAAGACCCGATTCCGTTCCAACCCACAGGTGCCCCTCGGCATCCTGACAGAACGAAAGAACCGGGTAATCCGGGATTCCGGCCATATCGACAAACTCCGACCGGCTGGCTTGAAAACGGGCAAGGCGCGGCGGGCCCTGGTCGCTCCACACAATCCAGAACCCGCCATCTTTCGAGGGATGTAACAGGGCGGGACACTGCGGATCCCCAGGCGCGACGGTCTCGATCGCGTCCCAGGCACTCCCGTTGTGACGCCACAGGGCTTCCCGAGCGGCCAGCAGAACCGACCCGTCAGCCAACACCACAACGTCGCGGCATCTCGTGTCGGTCCCGCCAGGCGGTCCCAGCCAGTCGACGGCGCCCGTCGCCGGCGTGAATCGCAACAGAGCCGCGTACATCAACACCAGCAGGCTCCCTTCCTCCTCCTCCCAAACTCGAAGGACCCGATGCCCGATGATCTCTTCGCCGCCTCCGGGAAGCCGTTGCGGGCACAGTTGCCAGGTCCGGACGACGCGGTTCTCGAGCCGTACGAGCGTGCCCGGGTGGGGCGAGTACCACAATCCGCCCTGGCGCGCAGGCCAGAGCCCCCCAAACGGCTGGGGAAAACCCTGATCCTCGTCCAAGCGCTCGAACCGGTGCCGGTGATACCGCAACAGTCCCTTGCCGGTGTTGATCCACAGACTGCCGTCCTGGCGGTCTTCGGCCAGTGCATTGATCGCGTCGTGGAGCATCTCCGGGGTGTTGCTCATTCCAAACACCGTGAATCGCAAGCCATCGAACCGGGCCAACCCGCCCAGCGTGCCCACCCAGAGATAGCCGTCGCGCGTCTGCAGCAGCGACCGGATGCTGTTCTGCGGCAGGCCCTGCTCCGCCGTGTAACGGGTCAGGCTGAACGACGGCATCGCTGCTTCGGATCGACCCCCGGCCGCCGACGGCCCCAACGCGGCCGCCGTCAAGGCCGTCCCCACAAAGATCGCCCGCCGCAGGAACCGGGGAATCATGCGACGTCATCGTTACCACGAAATCCAGGCTCACACAACGGCCGATCGGTCAACCGCGCAGTACACCCGGCCGCGCCGCGATTCGCCCGCCGCTCGTCCAACTCGGTCATGGGCCCGTCCGAGTCCGCCAGAAGTTCTCGGCGCCCTCGGCCGGCGCGTCGGTGAAGATCGCGTAACCGTCGGCATCGGCAACCATGGTGCCCCGCGCGGTCCAAGCCGGGACTGGCGAGAGACTGGAGGCCCGTTCGAAAACGACGCTGGCAAGAGGATCCCCCAGATACCTGAGTCGGACATTCCCATCGCCGAGCCGCTCGGCGGTCAGAAGTCCATAGCCCGGCGGTTTGCCAAGCCGGAACACGTAGGCGCTGCCGACATCCTCGTTGCCCATGGTGCCGTCATCAAAAGCCGCACCGATCAAGGCGATGGAACCATCGTCACTCAGGGCAACGGCAGTGCCGAACGCGTCCCTTGTCCCGGCATCGGCCGGACTCAGCTGGGCCTGCTGACTCCAGGTTCCGCCGCTCCGCATGAAGACATAACACATTCCCTCGTTCCCGTAGGCGGTCTTGTCGGCCCTATGCGCCCCGATCAGGGCGAGATTGCCGTCACGGCTCAGCGCCACCGAATTGCCCAAGCCTTCTCCGTCATACCAAGCAACCACGGCGAGGTTAGTCTGCTGTCTCCAGCTTGTCCCGCTCCGCGCGAACACATACGCACTGCCAACATTCTCGTGACTGACGGTGTCGTGTTGGGGCGAGCCGACCAGCGCCGTGTTCCCATCGGCAGCCAAGGCCACCGCGGTCCCAAAATGATCCTCCCTCTGAACGTCCGTCGCCCTCAGCTTGGCCTGCTGCTTCCAGGTTTCCCCCGTCCTCTGGAACACATAGGCGCTTCCCTCCTCGCTGATGCCTGTCTTGTCGTAGGGCGCCCCGGCCAGGACCGTGTTGCCATCGCTGCTCACCGTCACGGCCCTCCCCAACAGGTCGTAAGCCGCCCCGTCAGTGGCCGTCAGCTTGGACTGCTGACTCCAGGTTCCGCCGCTCCGCACAAACACGTAAACGCAGCCCGCCCCGTCGCCGCGGGGTGTGTCCTTGCCCGGAGTACCAATGACCGCCGTCGAACCATCCGCACTCAGGCCGACCGACGCACCAAAACCGTCAGACTGGGCCACATCGCTGGCCGTGAGCACCGCCTGTTCCGTCCAAACGCCGCCGATGCGCGCGAACACGTGCACGCTGCCCACTTCCCGCGCCCACCCCATGTCGCGCCCGGGCACGCCGACCAAAGCCGTCTGACCGTCTGAGCTCAGACATACCGCCGAGCCAAAATCGTCCTCGCTGACTCCCACCGGCTGGCTCAACCGGCAGGCCATCGCCCAGCCCGCACTCATCTTCTCAAAGATGTATGCGCCCCCGTCCCAGTTTCCCAATGGGTTCCTATCCGAGGAAGCGCCAACGATCGCCGTCTCACCGGCGCCGTCCAGCGACACCGACGTGCCGAACTCCGCTCGCGCCCCATTGTTTCCCGCGGACAAATAGGCCTGACGGCTCCAACCGGCGCCGCCGAAAGCGAAGATATAGGCGCTCCCCGCTTGCGAGCCCGCAGCGGTGCCCTCGATCGCGGCCCCCACGAGCGCCGTGGCACCATCGCCGCTCAGGACGACGGCGTTGCCGAAAGTGGCGCTGTCCTGCGCTCGGTCCTCGGCCGTGAGTTTCGCTTCCTGGCTCCACGAGTCCCCAGACCGTCTGAAGAGATAGGCGCTCCCGATGCTGGACCCGGTCACGGACTCGCTGAGTAGGGCCCCGATCAGCGCCCGGCTCGCGTCCCCGCTCAACGAGACCGAATTGCCGAACTCGTCGTACCGGGCTCCATCCGCCGCCGTGAGCTTCGCCTGTTGCTGCCAAACACCGCCGGCAGCCCCGAAGACGTAGGCGCACCCTTCGTCGCCTTGCGCGGTCCTGTCACCTTGCGTTGCACCCACGAGTGCCGTCGCGCCGTCGTCGCTGAGGCAGACCGAGTAGCCGCAGAGGTCATTCGCTGAGATACCCTCCCCAATCAACTTGGCCTGTTGACTCCACACTGCGCCGTCTCGCACGAACACATAAGCGCCATTGAGTCCGTGCGCCCCCACTAACGCCACGTCGCCTGCCGCGCTCAGCGACACCGATCGACCGAAGGAGTCGCTCTTGGCGGCATCGGCAGCCATCAACTTGGCTTGCTGGGTCCAGACGCCCCCGGTGTTCACGAAGATATAGGCCTTGCCGATTGCGCTACCGATGGCTCCGATCAGGGCGGTCGTGCCGTCGGCGCTGAGCGCAACGGCGCCGCCAAACTCGTCGGATCCCACTCCATCAGCCGCCACGAGCTTGGCCTGCTGGCTCCATTGGCCCGCAGTGCGCACAAACACGTAGGCACAACCGGTCTTCAAATACGAATCCTGGTTTGCGCCGATGAGCGCCTTGTCCCCATCCGCGCTCAAGGACACTGCAGTCCCGAAGCCGTCCCCCCCCGAACCGTCAGTCTGGGCCAGTTTGGCCTGCAGACTCCAACCGCTTCCAGCGCGCACGAAGACATAGACGCTCCCATCGGGACCGTCTCCCGGCACGCCCACCAGGGCCGTTGTCCCGTCGTCGCTCAAAGCCACCGACTCGCCAAAGTACTCGAATCCGGCACCATCGCCGGTGATCTCCGGTCCCAGCTTGGCTTCTTGCGAGGTGAAGAAAGTGGCCGCCATCACCGGGATAGCCCCGGCAAATACCGGAATGACCAAAGCCAGCAGGCAGCGGGTCTTGCAGGAGAGAACTGTCTTTTTCGTTTTCATGATGAATTCGCAGGGATCCTACCTTGCCCACCCGTCCCTCCGGTATCTGCAAAAGTGCAGATGCATGGACTTGCACCGGCCGCACGACACCGCCACAGTCCCCGTGTGAAGCGGCCGTCTCCAAGGGCAACCGCCGTGCGGTGAAGGGGCGCGCTTGCCTGAGAATCGAGGGAGGCCCCCCGTCCCAATCCGCGCGAAAGCGTTCTTTGCGGCTTAGGCGACGATCCGGGCCAATTTCAGCCCTTGCCAACCTCAGGACCATCGCGTACCTGTTGCAGCAAGGAGGTTGTAATGAACGCACCGCAAACCGTTGTCCGTTTCTCTTGCCCCAAGTTGACTCGCGGGCTTCTCGCCGCCCTCGTGTCCATTGCTCTGCTGCTCCCCGCGTGTCGCACACCACTCCCCCCCGAAGCACTCACCCGGGAGATCGCCGACCTCGGACACTGGCGCACGACCTGCGAAGGGTACGTCGTCAGCATCGCGCGCCGCCATAAGGCCGACACCCCGACTCATGATCAGGCCGAGTCGCTCTACCACGCCGCCCAAGCGGCCGCCAATGCCTACATCGACGCCATCCAGATCGACCTCGCCCTCCGCCCGGGCCGCTACGCCACCGATGACTACCACCGACGCGCCCTCCGGGCGCAGGAGGCCAGCCAACAGTTCGTCCAGTGGGCCGAAACCGCCACTGCATCCCCCGACACCACCACCCGCCGGTCCGTTTCGTTGGCCACGCTGATCCCCTCCCTGGTCAGCGCCGGATTGAAGATCATCGAAGCAGGCCGCGAAGCCGACCAACAAACGCGCGAGCGCATCCGAAAAGAACTCGAGACCAGAAAATGGCGGACCTTCGAGGACATCCACCGCCGCCGTTAGAGTCCGCGCGCCGGTTCTTCCCTCCCCCTGCGACCCCGGAGATGGATGGACATTCGCGGCCAGGAGTTTTGCCGCCAGACAAGGACTTCGGCGAGCTCAGTCGAGCCGCGCGAGCGACGAGCCTATCCGCAGAGATCTGTGAGAAGCGAGCAACGCCGTCTGGTGGCAAAAGAACGGCCGCCCAAGGGGTTGCGCCGAAAACGGCCTGGGGCTTCGTTGCTCCGTCGGTCGAGTATCGCCAGGGATACACTCCCTCCTCGCGCGGCTCGAC
>JAKQDD010000199.1 GCA_029556615.1 Verrucomicrobiota bacterium
TTCGGAGCGGGTTTGCAGGAGGGCCTGACCGCAGCAACGACAGGCGGCGAGGGTGCCGGCAAAGCTCAAGCGATCGGGCGGCACGCGATCGCGGCGGGCGGCTTCGAGCATGACACGTCGGGCCAGACCTTGGGCCTTAACTAAGCGCCATTCGGCTCTGACCCCATTGTGCATCCCCTCCAGGGCTTCTTCCAGCTCCGACTCCCCGAGTGAACCCGGACCCCGCGGACGCGCAACGCGGGGCTCCGCCCCAACGCCGAGAGACGGCGCCGTCAGCACTGCAGGACTCGACCGGGTCCGGAGGGGGTCACCTGCCCTCGACCACCGCCGATCCACCCCGCCTGGCGAAACCGCCGCCTCATCCGGATCTCGTTTGACACAGACCGGGTCTCCGCGTACACGCTGGCGACACAGAGGAACTCATGAGGATCGTTCATTCGCGAATGGCGTGGCTGACCGCCAAGGATCCTGCGGCAACCCTGCGGCAACCTCCGCGCAGCACCTCAAGACTCCTGATCGAGATCGGCGCCCTCGTCTTGCCGCTCGTACTACGGGCGGCTGACGCCGCCGTGAGCCCGCAAGTCGCAGAGCGGAAGATCGAGCCGGCAGTGCTCGAGGACGCGACCCGCGGTCCGACGGAGGTCATGGTGTTCCTCGGTGCCCAGGCTGATGTGCGAGGCGCAGCGCGCCTGCGCACCAAGCTGGAGAAGGGCGCGTTTGTATTTCGACGCCTGATCGAGACCGCGCAGGAAACCCAGGCCCCGCTGTTGGAGGCGCTCCGGGCCCACGGAGTCGAGCACCGTTCCTTTTGGATCGCCAACGCCTTGTGGGTGCGCGGTGACCAGGCGACCGTGCGGCTCCTGGCGGAGCGCGACGAAGTGGCTTGCCTGCGAGCTAATGGGCCCGTCCCCGTCTCAGACCGGAACCGTGCGGCGATGCCGCTGGGCGCTTCGTCAAGCCCGACCTGGAACCTCGTATTGGTCAACGCACCGGCGGCATGGTCGCTGGGGTATTCGGGTCAGGGGGTGGTGGTTGCCGGTCAGGACACCGGCTATCGTTGGGACCACCCGGCCTTGATCCGGCAATACCGGGGATGGGACGGCGCCACAGCGGACCACAACTACAACTGGCACGATGCCATCCACAGCCGTGCCAGTAACAACACCTCGGAGAACCCCTGTGGCTACAACCTCGCCGCGCCCTGCGATGACTGGGGCCACGGCACCCACACCATGGGGATCATGGTGGGCGACGACGGCGTCAGCCATCAGATCGGGATGGCTCCCGGCGCGCGATGGATCGGATGCCGTAACATGGAGAACGGCTGGGGCACCCCTGCCAGCTACACCGAGTGTTTCCAATGGTTCCTGGCCCCCACAGACCTCAACGGCGCGAATCCGGACCCGACGAAAGCGCCGGATGTCATCAACAATTCCTGGGTCTGCTCGACCTCCGAGGGGTGCAGCTACCCTTCGATCCTGCAGACGATCGTGGAGAACGTCCGCGCGGCTGGGATTGTCGTCGTGGCCGGCGCAGGGAATGCGGGGCCGGGCTGCGGCTCCGTCCGCGATCCGATCGCGATCTACGACGCCAGTTTGACCGTGGCCTCCACCAGCAGCAGCGACACCATCGCCCAAGACAGCAGTCGCGGGCCGGTCACCGTGGACGGCAGCAACCGCCTCAAACCGGACGTCTCCGCCCCCGGCGTCTCGATCTTCTCGAGCTACGCCAACGGCGGCTATCGCCAGATGAGCGGTACCAGCATGGCGGCACCTCATGTGGCCGGGTTGGTCGCCTTGCTGATTTCCGCTCATCCGGAACTGCGTGGCCAGGTCGATGGCATCGAGCGGATCATCGAGCAGACTGCGGTGCGGCTGACAAGCACCCAGACCTGCGGTGATGTCCCCGGCACGGCCACCCCCAATCCCACCTTTGGCTGGGGCCGTATCGATGCGTTGGCCGCTCTTGCCCTGGACGACACCGACCTCGACGGCATGCCCGACTGGTGGGAGCTCTGGCATCGCCTGAAACCAAGCGATGCAGGCGACGCCGCTATCGATAGCGATGGCGATGGCGTGGCCAACCTCGCCGAATCCATCGCCGGCACCGACCCAAACGACGGCACATCCTGGTTCCGGATCGCTTCGATTCAGCCGGGCCCCGTCTGTCGAATCGGAGTCGATTCTGTCACCAACCGCCTGTACACGCTCCTTTCCAAGACTGACCTCGGAGATGCGGCCTGGACGACCGCTGGGAGCACCGCCAGCCTGCTTGGCACGGGCGGTCTCTTGGAATTGAGACACACCAATGCAACGGCGTCGGGGACGCAGTTCTATCGTGTGACCGTCGAGACGACCGCCGGACACTAGCGGAATGCTCCTCAAAGAGGGGACATTCGCAGCCGGGAGTCCTGCCACCCGACGGAGGGAGTGTATCCTCGGCGATGCTCCACCGACCGGGGAACGACGTTGACTTCGAAGGGGGCGGCCGTGTATCTGCCCAAGCCGATGAAACGCAAGCAACAGTATATTGTGAGACTGGACGAGGTGAAGCTCACCCGGGACGGCGATACGGCCATCATCGAATACAAGGAGGCGGGCGTGCCAACGACGCACCTCCGCATCGGACCGCAGATCGTGGACATGAGCGATGAGGAGATCGTCGACTTGTTCAATGAGACTCTTCGCGCCCAGGCCAAGCTCGCCGCCGAGTACAAGCACGTGGCGGTGGAAGTCCCGCTCGGCTCGCCCCAGATCGAATACCACGCCCGGAGCGAACAGTGGACTCCGCGCGGTACGGTGTTGCGGTGCACCATCAACGATGACGAGCACAGGCAGGCGGTGATTCAAATCGACGATCGGGAACTGTGCATCGAGGACTTCGGACGCCTCCTGACCACCTATGCAGGCTGGGGCATGCGCATCGAATTCGTTCCCGAGGACCAAACCCACCGGCGCCCGCCCCTGGAAGTGCGCGAACCGAAAGTGCAGTAGGCATCGCGAGGTGAGTCTGTCGTGGAAGCAATGGGGTCAGAGCCGAATGGCGCTTAGTTAAGGCCCAGGTATTTTGGATGTGCGGGCCGTAGTTTGGCGGGAATGTAGTAGCGGTTTTGGTGTTGGATTTCGCGAAAGCGGTGACGGTGACAGGTCAGACGGGGGTAGGGTTTGGGGCGGCGTTTGACGGCGCGGGGTTCGCGGCGGCCGGGGCGATGAGGGAC
>JAKQDD010000211.1 GCA_029556615.1 Verrucomicrobiota bacterium
CGACTTCACCGATGAGTCCACTATCGTTGAGGATGCTCCGCGTTTTGCGGGCGATGCCCTCAAGCTGGTCAGGTAGAAGCCATTCCTATTTTGATGCAACCGGGGGATTTTTGATGCAAGCAGCGTTTTTGATGCAAAGCCGCGTTGTAGGGGCTTCATGCCTCCATACTACGCGCGGGCACGATATTTCGAGCTGACTACAGGTCGATCTTCCCGCTTCGTAGACCCCGCTCCAGTGCCCACGCGGCTTGCTCGATGCTGACACGAGGGTTGGACCCGTACAGTCGCAGCGTGTAGAGCAACGGGTTGTCGTCCGTGTCCATCGCATCATTGACCGCCTCGTCGATCTTGGCGTCGGTGTTCTTCTCTTCCTCCTCGACGCCCCGCGCGTAAGCCTCACGCTCCGTCTTCGCGAGGAGGTCGTCGAGACCCTTGACGCGCGGGAGGTTGCGGGCATGGTCGTCAGCCCACTCAAGGAGGCACCCCTCTGAGCAGAACAGGGGATAGCTCGCAGGCAAGCGCGAGCCCTCCGCCCCCGCACCACATGCCAGGCAGGGGTCAAGGACCTCCATCATGAGGTTCTCTTCCTGTCGGAAGACGCGGTGAACGCCCTGTTCAGCGAGGTCGAGCATCCACCCGATGACCTCCAGGACAACCTGGAGGACCTCGTCCCGCGCCTTGGCGGAAAGCTGGGAGGCGCACGACACCACGCTAGGTAGGAGGTCGAGGTCGACCTCGTACAGGGCCTCGATGAGAGGGTTACGCAGGGGTCGACGACGTCGACCCCCTGGAGCTTGTGGGGTGAGCCCCAAGACGTGCGACCGGTCGTAGGGGAGGGGGGAGCTGCACGCGGTAGTTCGCATGCCTCTATATCGACGATTGCCGTCGATATAGAGCTGACTAGAAGCCGTAGAAGCGGATGTCCCGAAGCATCCGGCGGGGGAGCTGGTCAAGCGCATCGCAGGCCGCCAGCGGGTCACGCCGCGCGCGGTTGAGCTCGTGACGCTCGTGAGCTCGCCACTTGACCCAGGCGGCCTGCTTCATGCCGTGCTTGGTCTCGTTCTCCCAGGGGCAACGCAGCGAAGCGCGCACGGGGGGTGGGTTCTTCCGTCGATAGTTCTTGTGCATGGGGTCCTCCTTGGCGGAGGGACCCCGGTGCTCGCGCGACAGCGGGCCATGAGGGATACTAACCTGTCTGGCTCACGTGCCGGCGCAGCACGAACCGGATGATGCTGTTCACGTTGATGCGGTTCTTGCCCGCGTCGAGGGCCACGAGCTGACGGATGGTGATCTTGTCCTTGAACGGGTCCACCCCAGGCAGGTGCTGGGAGATCCACGCCATGGTCCCCTCCCGGCAGTTACCGACGGTGCGCGAGTCCTGGAAGGAGACCTCCCGGTCGAGGTCGGCCTCAAGGAGGTGCATGCCCGTCTGCCGGCTCGCCTCGGCGGCCGTGAGGGTGCGCGCCTGCTCTGCGAGCTCCGTGAGCCGCTGACGCGCCTCCTGTTCGGTCTCGCGCTCGCGGGCGCGCTTCGCCTGGGCGGCCTCGCGCTCCCGCTGGGTGCTGAGCGCGTCGAGCCGCTCCCGTCCCTTCTCCGTGATGGCGAACCTGGCGAAGCTGCTGTGCTCGTCGTGAGGCTGCGGGACCACCAGGCCGTCCTTGGCCATCAGGCCAAGATCCTCGATGGTGTCCGGCTCTGACCCCCGGTAGCCCCGGTGCGTGCCGAACGCCTCACCCCGAGCGGCGCGAGCGAGCGCGTCGTGCGTGCGGTACGCGATGCGCCGGACGACCAGCCCCTCGCGCTCCCCGTCCGCCCCCACGCGCACCTCCTCACCGACACCAAGCGCGGCGATCTCGACGATGCGCCCCCGGTACGCGTCGACGAGAGCCTTCCCCGCGTACTCGCGCAGCGGGGGGTCGGATGTGGGGTTTTCGACCTCGTAAGTTCGACCCATCACCGCGATGCGCGCCTTCTCCCGCGCCACCAGCGTCGCGACGGGGACCTTGATCCGGTGCTTGGACTCCGAACCGACATGGCGCGTCTGGCGACACGTCCGGCACTCGATGCTGTCCGAGTCGAAATGCCCGTCCTTCCGGTAGAGGAAGTTCACGTGGAGACCGTCCTTCGAGTAGCTCGACACCTCGCAGTGGCCTCCCAAGTTGCCCTCGCTCACCGCCTCGGGCAGGCGCACGCGTGCCCCCAGGTGGAGGATCTCGCCCTCCACCACCACCCGCTTGCGGTTGAGGACGCGCTCGAGCGCCGTGAGGACCGTGGCGTTCTTGCTGGAGGCCGCCAGCGTGTACCAGCGCTCCAACGTGCCCTCTCCAAGCCAGCAGGAGATCGAGAGGCCAGACTTCTCCTCGTCCGTGCGCGCGTATCGCTGATAGGACTTCATGGCCCGCGTGAGGTCGTCTGACTCCATGCGGATGTGCCCCACGATGACCGCCTGCATCGCGTGGTCGATCGCGTAGCCGCAGCGACGATTAGACGTGCGCGTCTGGTCGAGCGCATGCCGCAGGAAGGTGAGGGCCGGCGACAGACTGTAAGGTTTGTCAGGGGTCGAGGAGGAACGTGAGGCCATGAAGCTAGGTCAACACACCGTCCTTCGACGGAGCTGAAGGCTAGTGGCCCGTGTTGGGGCTCGTCTGCGAGACGGCGTTCCCGCTCCACAACTGGCCTACTCCATGGTCGAAGCGCACGCGGTACCCAGTGCCGCTCATCTGGGGGACCTTCTTGACGGCGGGTCCTGCGAAGTGGTTGATGTCCGGCTTGACCTTGTCGTAGCCCTCATGGGACTCGACGAGCTTCTGCTTGAGCGGGCGCACCTTGATCACCTTGTCGCCCACCTCGACCACCTGGAAGAAATCGGCGTTCGTCTGGTCGTACCCCCAGACGGTGTAGAGGACGTCTCCCACCTTGGCGGAGTGCTTCCACTCGCGCCGGGTCTGGAGCTCCTGCTGCTTGCGCTGGAGGTCCTCACGGCGAGACTTGATGGTGTCCTGCACGCGCCGCTCCCGCTGCTCCTCCGAGTTGAAGTAGTACCAGTAAAGGGGCTTGGCCGCGCGTCCCTGGTACACGAGGGCGGAGGGCTTGCCGCGCCGGTTGATGAACCGGTACACGACGAGGTCCGTCCCCTCAGGGGTCTCGGGGGTTACCTCCCGAGCCTCAGCGGGGAGATTGTGAGGGAGCACCTGCGCGCGCCGGCTTGCTAAGAGCCGGCTCACGACCTTTCTGTCCTGTGCGGAGAGCATCACCAACGCCTAGGCCATGACCGGTTTAGCGCGATGAGTGGGGAAGAAGTTCTCCCACTTGGGGTCCTCGACGGGTGCGCCGAGGATCTCGTAGCTGCGACCTCGTCGCTGGAAGTACACGTAGACGGCCGTTTCTCCTTCGAGGAGGTATCGCGTGTCCTCGTCCTGCGGCGCACGTGCCTGCACCGTCTGCTTGTCCTGGGAGGTGAAGATCACCTGACCGGTCGAGCTATTGATGAACCGCTCCAGGCAGACGAGGACCGCCTTGGCCGGCTTGGCGCGTACCGCGCACCAGCAGTCACCGCCGCACTTCTCACGGTACAGGTCGAACTTCTGACCCGTCTTCTGGTCGGTCACCTGGTCGAAGAACTCAGGTCCTCGCTCAGCCTCCCGCATGCGACGGTCTGATCGCTCGTACTCGGCCTCGGTCAGAAAGATGTCGCGCTCTTGGTAGCCCTTGGCACCAAGGTAGACGTGCAGCGAGTGCAGTGGGGTGGGATCGCCAGGGGCCGGAGAGGTTGCTTGGGTCGGGGAGGTCGCTTGGGTCGGGGAGGTCGCTTGGGTCGTCATGACACGAGGTCGAGAAGACCCGAGCGATCGGAGCTGAGTAACTACGCGGACTTGCTGGGCAGGGCGGGGGCGTCCTTCTTGCCCACGAGGTCCTTGGCGACCTCGGCCACCTGCTGGACCGCCTGAGCCGCGGTGGCGCGGACAGTCTCGGAGGCCCCCGCGAGGCCCCCCTCGACCATCTGGCTGAGCCCCATACCGCGCATGAAGTGGCCGGTCATCTTCGCCACGTCCTCGGGCGTGCCGTAGACGTTGGCGTTCACCTTGCCGAGGAGGTTGACGGTGGCCTTCGCGGTCTCGATCTGCACGCGGGCCGTAGCTTCGATCCGCAGCTTGGTGAGCTCGAACTCCTGCTGGGCCGCGCCGTGCTCGGTACGAGCCTCCATCTCCTGCTTGAGCACCGTGACGCGCTGACGCTCGACCTCCATCTGCTGCTGGGCCACCTGGACGGGGACGAGAGCCTCGGCGCGGGAGCCCTCGGCACGGAGGGTCTGGGCCCTGGAGTCGGCCTCGGCACGCATCATCTGAGCCTTGGCCTCGGCGTCAGCCTTCTTGAGGAGCGCCTCAGCGGCAGCGGCAGCGGAAGACTGCTGCGCCGCTGCTTCCTTCTCGATCACGTACGCCTTGGCGTCGGCACCACGCTTGGCCTCGATGAGCTTCTGCTCGGCCAACGCGTCGGCCTCAATGACCTTCTGCTTGCGCAACCGGTCCGCCTGGGCCTCGACCTCGACCGTCTGGATCTGCTGGATCGCGCGAGCTCGCTCGGCTTCCGCCTCTGCACGCTTGGCCTCTGCTACCGCCTTGTTCTTCTCGGCGTCCGCGACCTGCGTGGCGCGCTGCCGGTCGGCGATGTCGACCGCCTGGTTCTGCTGCACGTCGGCCAGCCGGACGGTCCGCTGCTGCTCAACCTCAGCGAGCTTGACGGCCTGAGCCTGACCCACCTGGGCCAGCCTGACCGCCTGCTCCTGCCGGACCTGGGCCTCGGCGAGCGCCTGGGCCTGGTCGACCTGAGCAAGCTGGACCGCCTGCTCCTGTCGAACCTGGGCGAGCTTGAGGGTCTGGGCCTGATCGACCCTGGCGAGCTCGATGGCCTGGTTCGCCAGGAGAGCCTGCTCCTGGGCACGCTGGTTCTGCTTGGCCGTCACGGCCGCGATGTCCGTCTTCTGCGCGAGCTCCGCCTCGGTGCGCTGCTGCTCAAGGATCAGGACCTTCTGTCGGGTCGCCACGTCCTGCTCGGTGCGCGCCTGCTCGCCCTGTCGCTCGATGGCGTTACGCTCGGTGAGCTGTCGCTGGGTGATCTCGGCGATGGCCCGCTTGCCCTGGGCATCGAAGATGTTGTCATCCCGCAGCGCCTTGGGGTTGGTCTGGTCGAGCCGCGAGATCGTCGCGGTCTCCAGCGTCAGGCCGTTGGCCTCCAGGTCCCCGGTGAGCACGCTGCGTACCTCCTGCATGAACTCGTCGCGCTTGGTGTTGAGCTCCTCCAGCGTCTTGGTGGCGGCGACCTGGCGGAGCGCCGAGACGAGCTTGTCCTCGACGACCCGCTTGATGGATTCGGTATCCATCTTGTCCCCGAAGCTGCGGGATGCGTTGACGATCGACCTGTCGTCCGGCTGGACGCGAACGAAGAACTCCGCGTGGATGTCGGCCCGCAGCTTGTCGTGGGTGATGAGGGCGTCGGAATCCTTGCGCTCCACCGCGAGTCGCACCGTCTGGAGGGTCACGCGGGTCGCGTTGTGGATCACGGGAATGAACAAGGTGCCCCCGTCCTTGACGACCCGCATACCTCCCATGCCGGTCCGTACGAGCGCCGAGGAGGAGCTCGTGCGCACGTACAGCTTGGAGATGACCCCGATGACGGTGCTCACGACGAGCAGCACCAGTCCGAGCAGCATGAGGATGATGGTCGCCGCGCTGGCTAGATGAATCCCCGCGATCGCAGGGACGACGACCGGCCCCAGCAGGAGGAGTGCCCCAAGAAGGGCGAGAAGTACGAGCAACATAGGTTCTCCTTGTGACGGGCCAAGGCCCGGATGTGACTACTGAGGCTCCCGAATGACGCTGTGGACTCCCGTGTCCGCGTCGTACCCGGCGACCATGACGCGCTCCCCCTTGGGGATCGGCCCCTCCAGTGCTCGGGCCTTGAGCACGTGGTAGCTGCCCACGTCGTCGTACACCCCGACGTACCCCGAGTCAGCCCCGACGTCACTCGTCGCCTCCCCGGTTGATCCCACCAGGGACTCGGCCGTCACGCTGTGGTGCTCGTGCGTCGGAAAGAACCGACCAACCAGCAGGCATAGTCGTCGCCCGAGCAGGAAGATCGAAGCGACGGCCATGACGAGGGACAAGAACCCAACCCAACCGGACGACAGGTAGGCCGACAAGAGGCGGGTGACGATCAACCCCGTGGTCCCGAAGATCAGGGTGGTTATCGCGACCGCCAGGCCCGTGGGAACGCTGCCCGACCCGAGCGCGTAGAGCACCCAGGACATCGGCCCAGCCCCCTCAACACCCTCGGCGTCACCCTCTGGCTCAGCGTCCGCTTCGACGTCGACGTCGGCGTCGGCGTCAGCTTCGGCGTCCGCACCCATCGACAGAATGGAGCCAAGGCACACCACGATGCCCACTACGATGGTCGCTACATACAGGAGCACGTACCAGGATTGGAGGTTCATACCCCATCCTACCGGCCTGGTTTTGGGGCGGAGCTGTCAGGCGAGCAACAAGCGCAAACGATGCTCCTCTACGGCTGCGTTCGCGACGATGAGGGCCTGGTCGGCGATCTTCCGCGTGCGGAACGTGTAGTAGCCGTCCACGCTGCGCCCAGTCGAGAGTCTCGACCGCCCGATCGCGAAGCGCGCCGCGCGAGTCAGGCGTGGGTCGGCCCCGTAGCGGTCCCAGCGGAGGTAGAAGACCCGGTCGATCCGGTCGACGACCAGCTTGTGGTCCTCGGAGGAGACAGGCAAGGCTCGAATGTGTGCAGGCACCATGAAGGGGTCCACAAAGCGTGTCGAAGGGAACTACTGAGCCGCCAGCCGGCACGTCAGGCCGTAGAGGGCGTCTGACAGCACGATGCGCCAAGCGGGGGTATGGGACTCCGGGCCGAGCTCGCGCATGGAGGCCGGTAGCGCGTCCACCTGCTCGCGCACGTACTGGCGCACGTCCTCAGGACGGGAGGTGGGCCCGACGGGGCGCGTTCCGCGCCACAGCGGCTGGAGCAAAGGGGTGAGACCGCTGGGGGCGGGTTCGTACTCAAGCTGAAGCAGGTCGTAGCCGTCCCCGCGGTAGCACTGGATCGGTCCCGGCAGGGTCGTCTTGCCCGACCCCGACGAGGTCTTCATGACGGGCACGCCGAAGCTGTTCGACACGACCTTCCCGACCGCGCCGATCCCCGTGGCCGCGTCGGGCGAGCAGGTGATGTTCTCGCCGACCCCGAAGGCGTCGGCACCGGCCGCGGCGAGCTTCAGCACGCGGTGCTCGTCCAGCCCGTCCGACACGGTGATCCGGGTCTGCGAGGACCCGAGTTCGTCGAGGAGCGCGCGAGCTCGACGCACGGTCTCCTCGGTGACGTTGGAGTCGATGCGTATCCCCTTCAGGGGGCGGCTAGTGTCGCGCGCCGCCTGGACCGCGCGGCGGATCCCCCGCTCAGTGTCGTAGGTGTCGACGAGGAGCACGGAGGCGCTTGCCTGCTCCAGCATGCGGCGGAACGCGACCCCCTCGGAGTGGTCCCGCGACCCGCCGTCCTCGCACGCCATCACGGCGAAGTGGTCCATCGTGCCCGCCACCGGGACCCCGAACACGGAGGCCGCGGCGAGGTTGCTCGTCCCCGCACAGCCCGCGATGTAGGCCGCGTAGGAGGCTCGGACGGCCGCGTCGGGGTCCGTCCGGCGCTGCCCGAACTCGTAGACGGGCCGGTCCACGCCGTCGAAGCGGGCGGCCATCGCCACCCGTACCGCCTTGGAGGCGACCATCGACATGTGGTTCAGCCGCGACAGCCAGGGCGTCTCGACCAGCTTGCACTGGAGGAGGGAGGTCCGCACCTGGAGCAGCGGGGTCGCCGCGCAGAGGGGGGACCCTCCCACCAGGGCAACGTCTCCGCTCGTGCGCCGCGCGATGCCGGCGTGCGCGAGCGTCCCCTCGGGGAGGGCGTCGATGTCGCCCGTGAACCCGGAGATGTTCTCCAGGTCCCAGATGAGCCGCTCGTCTCGGCCGGGAACGACCTCGCGCAGGAACTGGAGGTCGCGAGGGCGGAAGGTGAGCCGCTCCGCGTGGTCCAGGATCTCCTGGTACCCGCACGCCACCACGAACCGCCGGTTCCGCGGGAGCCGTCGGAAGAAGAAGCTCATCCACAGGGGCGCGTCCGGCACGTAGTCGCGCAGCGCGAGGTAGGAGGTGAGCTGGTAGAGGTCAACGCCAAGGGAGGGGTTCATGCGCCAGGGTCGGCTCGACCCCCAGTAACGGAGCTGTCAGAGGTCCCGGATGATGGGGTCAAGGTCCGAGGGGATCGGGTCCTCGGGGGGGACCTGGGCGCGAATCGCGGGAGCGAGCGGGACCGAGATGTCCAGGTACCGGATGGGGGGACCTCCCTCCTCGACCAGGCCCACGACCTCCCCCGGCGCGTACCAGCCGCGCCGTCCCCCGAAGTCGACCTCGAAGGGGAAGGCGCGCGTCGGCTCGACGCGCACGATCGTCCCCACCCCATGGGTCGCACCTGGAGGGACTCCGGGTGGTCTGGCCGAACCTCGCACTGCACCTGGACGCGCAGCCCCACCATCACAGCTTGGACACCTCCGCGTCGAGGTCCGTCGGGAACGGCTCCGGCCTGCGGAGGTCGGGGAGGCATAGCTCGTCGATCATGTCGACGATCTCCTCCGGCGCGTACCAGGCGTGCGTGGGCTTGCCGTCCGCGCGGAGGTGTCGAACCTCGAAGCACAGGCCGTGCGAGTTGCTGTAGTCGACCACCTCCCCCAGGCCGTCACGCCTCCACTCGGGGTGCATGAACTCCCGGTCGAACGCGGGGTTGACGCGGACCGTCACCCGCGTGCCGATCGGGTTCAGGCGACCCGGATACTCCGACGCGAACTTCTCCTTGGATCCTACGAACGTGGGCATCCATCCTCCGAGGGGGGATGGATTGCTCCACGTGGAACATGGAGCTGTCTAGTCGAACTTGTCGAACACCCGCGGGTCCTCGTACGCCCGCCCGTGGTGGGCCGCGACGCGCGCCTGCTCGGCCGCCACCTGCTCGGCGGTCCAGGCGATCGGCCCCTCGTAGGTGACGTCCTCGACGCGCGCCAGGCACCCGCAGACGCCCGTGCCCGAGACGAACTCGGCCTGCTCGCGCCCGCACCGCACGTACTGGAACTCGCGCGGCGTGACCTCCAGGAGCTCGAACATCGCCCGGTCGTCCGCGCTGTACTCGACCCGCTCGCGCCGGTAGAAGCACGTCGCGCGGTAGCCTGACCCGCGGTACTGGAAGCAGTCGGTGATGTTGAAGGGGGCGCTCATGCTGAGTAGTAGACGCGCCCAGGGGGATCGGAGCTGACTAGAGCTCCACGTCGATCGGGTCGACCTGGCGCACCAGGCCGCACCACGCGCGGCAGAGCCGCCGGCCGGCGATCCGCTCGACCGTGCCCGGCTGAAGGTCGCCGCGCGAGCACATCCCGCCCGCGACCTTCGGGTTGCCCTTCTTCTTGCGCCGGCACCGGCAGCCGAGCGACTTCCGCTTGCGGAAGTACCACTCGGCGCGCTCGCACTCGCAGTCGAGCGTCCCGTCCGGGTGGACGACGCGCAGGTGCTCCTTACGGGCTCGCGCCGCGTACCGATAGGTGCGGTCGATCCGGTCCTCTCGCTTCTCGTACTGTGACATCGTGACCTCCTTGGGCCGCCCCGCCGTGGGGCTGGCGCATGGAGGTCATGGGTGCGTGCGTCATGTGGGTCATGATACCGAGGCGACCGCGTCGAGGATAGTGGCGCGAAGGGCCTCGCGCGAGGGGCCGTACACCATCACCTTGTGGGTGCCGACCTGCATGTGGGTGTAGGACTTCGAGTACCGGGGCCGGTGCTCCTCCTCGACCCGGAGACCCGACGGGAACCCATTCTGGTTGCCGAGGTTCCTGCGGACGCGGTCCACGCCCCAGCCCAGGTGGTCGGCGATCTCCTGCGCGGTGTGGTCCTTGCCGTCCTTCAGGAACAGGGCCATGGCCGCCTGGAAGATTCGGCCGTTCGGGGTGGTGGGGTCGGGCAGTGCGCTCGGCTTGCTCATCGGGGTCTCCTGCCAAGGAGTCGGCAGACACCACGGAACCGGAGCTGAAGTTCGTCACGAGGTCGCCTCCGGCCACTCGCCGGAGGCGGGAAAGAAGTGGTACGAGTGGACACCGGCGATCCCGTGCTTGGTGTCCACGAAGCTCGGAGCCACGCCGCCCACCCTCGTCCCGTCGTCGAGCAGGAGGTCCGCTCGCATGAGGACGTCGTAGACCCTGGTGACCACGCCGGCCCGGACCCGCTTGACCCGCCGCTGGTTGAGGAGCGGTTGGTGGCAGGTCGAGCAGCACTGCTCGCGGGCGGGATCGTCGTCCACGTACAGGACCCGCAGGTCCTGCATGCGGTTCATCCACGCGATGACGCGCTTGTCTTCCTCGGTGAACGGCATGGGGCTAACCTGCGGGGGCCACCGCGGTCGGGGCGGTCTCGTCGAGCCACGCGGGCCTGTGGGGGGACACGTCCGCCCCGAGCTTCCGCATCGAGGCGACGAACCGCTGCCAGTCCGCGGCGGTCGGCCGCTCGTGGGTGCAGTCGACGCACTCGCGGCCCGTCTCGACCTGCACGCGAGCCCCATGGTGGACGTCGACGCCCGCCTGGCTGAACCGTCCTACGCAGCAGCCGTCCCCTGCGTTCACCCACACCGTGCGCCCGTTCGACTCCACCTGGGTGAGGCAGGCGAGGCCGCTGCGGAGGTACTCGAGGACGTTCCTCGCGACCGTCTCGTAGGGGTCGGTGACGTAGCAGAGGGACTTCTCGGAGGCGAACCCCCGAACGACCTCCCGCTCCTCCTCGCTCGGGTCCACCCGCGCGCAGAGGTTGAGGAGGTGGGTCGACCGGTCGAGGGGAAGCAGCCGCTCGACCTCCTCCCGGGTGGGGGTCTCGTCGAGCCACGCGTTCAGGTCCTTCGGGTGGAAGTGGCGGCAGAAGCCCGACCCGCTCGCCGAGTAGTGGACACGGATCGACGCGAAGGACTCGGGCAGGCGAGGGTCCGTCACGTCCTCCAGCCACATCGAGTGGACGGCCTCGAAGGGGACTCCAAGACAGTCCATGCGGCGCAGGAGCGCCACGCGGTGGCGAAAGTCCGCGACGCGAGCGAGGTCGCTGCCTGGCTCACGAGTCGCGAGGATCCTCTGGAGGGGGGTCATGTCGACCTGATCGGCGACCCTGCCGGGATCGGAGCTGACGCGGTTACTCGTCGTCGACATCCTCGTCCTCCTCGTCGTCGAAGTCCACGTCGTCGTCCTCCTCCTCCTCGTCGTCCTCCTCGTCCTCGACCTCGGTGTTGAGCGTCTGGACGGACACGCGACCCCCGTGGACTCCCGCGACGGTGTCGCCCGCGGTGAGGGTGATGAACTCGTCCTCGTTGAGCGCGTCGGCGATCGCGCGGGCGTCCGTCTTGTCCAGGGGGTGGGCGTGGCGCAGCGTGATGATGAGGGTGCTCTGGAGCATGCTGCGTGGTACCCGGCTAGTCGAGGCGTGAGTCGTCCACGATGGAGAGGTACATCGACCCGGTCTGGGTGAGGTAGTAGCGCGGGAGGTATCCGGGCTCGACCGGCGGGTCCTCCCGCAGCATCCCCTCCTCCACGAGCCTCCGGAGGATGCGCGCGGCCGTCCGAGGCCCTATGAGGAAGTGTTCCGCAAGGCGGGGAGCCCAGTTGTCGCCCCCGTCGCGCAGGTAGGAGAGGACCTGACGACCCGTAGGGACCCCGGAGGTACGAGGGGCGGCCGGACGCGCACGTCGGGACCTCATGCGCGCTTGATCCAGGGCCGGCGGGCTCGGGCGTCCGGGTGGTGCAGCTTCATGAAGGCTGCGTGCTGGTCGTCCGTTCTTCCCGCCTGCTCGGCGGTGTCGAACATCTCGGCACCAGAACTAAACGCCTCCTGGGACAGGGAGAAGAACTTCCCGTCCGACGCCTGCGCGACGCCGCGTGGAGCCGGGGTCCCGGCGGGATAGTGCGTGGGGCTGTGCTTGGATCGTGGCATGCGAGAGAGTCGCGACTCGCTGCCGTATCAGAGCTGACTACGGGTGGACCTGCACCTGGAGGTCGTCGAAGTGCCGGCGGCAGAAGGTGTAGTTGACCTCGTCGGTCTCGACCTCGACCTCGTGGGGGGTCGCGCGCACGATCGTTCCCTCGAAGGTCACGAAGGTCCCGGTGAGGTGGTTCAGGCTCGTGAGCGGCCCTGGGGACGAGACGACCTCGGCCGCCATCGAGAAGAGGCTCACGTAGTGGGTCGTGGTGAACCGTATGACGGTTCCCTGCGGGAGCGCGGCCACCTCGTCGAAGGTCAAGCGTCCGGGCACGACCCGGTCCTCCGGGACGTACCGGCGGAAGGTGAGGGAGACGCGCGGCCCGCACGCGCGGTCCCCCTTGGGGATGCGGTGCTGGTAGCGCTGCTGAAAGCCGGGCGGCATGACGAACACGGAGCCTGACCCGAGCCGCTGGCGTCGCTCGGGGGGAACCTCCCCCACCTGGCCGGGCTCGCGCCACCAGATGTCGCGCTCGGCCCCGAACGACACCACCGCGATGGGATGCTCGTGCCGCATGCCGGGCGAGTCGTCGGCGTGCCACCCGAGGTGCTGGTGGTCGTCCTCGTAGCGGTTCAGGAAGCAGACGTTGAAGCCGTCCCCGTAGACGCCGAAGCGGTTCAGGGCGTTGAGCACCTGACGGATCATCGGCTGGTAGGAGACGCTCTGGTAGGTACGCACTCCGCGGCCTGTCCCATAAGTGTAGTGGAACGGCTCCTCCGCCATGAAGCACTCGCGTCGAGCCCCGGTCGCTTCGACCCAAGGGACCTCGACGAGCAGCCGGTCGATGAGGGCGGCCGGGAAGACGTCCGGCACGTAGGTAGGGATCATGTGAGGGAGTTGAGGCTTCAGCACTCCGTGGAGCTGTACCTATTAGGCTCGATGGGTGTTGAGCGACTGGACGACGTGGGGCGGCACGACCTTGTAGCCCGCGTACAGGCCCTGCGAGATCGCCTCGACCGCGTACTTCCTGCGACAAAGCACGTAGGGCAGGTAGACCTCATCCCCCTGGCGGGTCGTAGCGGGTCGGCTCATGCACACCCAGCCCGCCGCCTGCTTGTCCCACACCCCGTAGCCGTCAATCGCGAAGGCGCAGCTTCCTACGCGGACCTCGCTGTCGCGGATGCGGCGAACCTCGAAGTTCGAGGCGGGAACCAACGTGCCGGAGTTCTGCTCGGAGGTCGTCATACCTACAGGTCGATGACTATCGACGATCTGGAGCTGACTACCGCCCCTGTATCTGCTTCTTCTCCTGCTGCCGAAGCTCCTCTAGGTCGTTCTCCCGGTGGACGGCGTACTCGGTGAGCCCAACCTGGTCGATCTTCTGGATGAGCTTCGCGAACTTCTCGTAGTTGGCGACGAGCTTGGCGTACGCCCCGCTGCGCACCGCCTCCCTACGCTCCTCGACGAGTGCCTTGGACTCGCGAGCGATCTCCCCAAGGGCGCGTGCGTCCCGCTCCGTAACGACCGGGAGGTTCTCCATCCACCGTGGGACCTCCTCAAGGTCGAACCCCTTGGCGAGGTGCTGATGGGCGATCCTGCTCGCGACCCTTCGGTCTGCCGCCCTCATGCGGGCCTGCGTCCTGTCACTCATGAACGAGCCCGTCTGATAGACGGGCCATCTAGGCCCCGTCGGCTTTCACCTGGACCTCAACGAGGGTGAGACGACGCGTCGAGCGCCGCTCCCACAGGACGAGCTCCGCGCACTTCGCGCGCGCCTCCTCAAGGCCGAACATGCGCGCCTCCCCGAGCTTGTCACTCCATCCCCCCATGCCGGCCCTCTTCCAGTAGTCCCCGTTCTCGTTGCGGATCGCGTACCGCGCGGTACTCATGGAGGAGGCTACCCATCCAGGGAATCACCCTCCTGATCCCGACCCGATCCTGCCACGACGCGAGGCTCCCCGAGCGGGATCTCCACGACGGACAGGAGGCCGAGGCCGTCCTTCGGGCCCGCCACGCCCTGGACGGTGTTCATCTGGCGGCGCGCGTGCACCTCCTTGGCGTAGAGCCGCGCCTCCCAGAGGTTCGAGGTCCAGACCCAGGAGCGCCCGTAGCGGGGGAAGCCGCGCTTGAGGTATTTCCCCATGGAGCTGCGGATCGCGTAGACCGCCGTGTCGGGGGACGACTGAGCCCCGCCCAGGGTGAACTCCACGACCTCGACCGAAGGGTCCTCGTAGACCTGGCGGATGAGGTCGCGCAGCACGAGAGCTTCCCCGCGCGCCGCGTACATGCGGGCGTTGAGGTCGTCGCCCCACCCGCTCGTGCGCTGCCAGTAGCGGCCTGCCTGGTCGCGCACCCCGTAAACGACGGGAGACCTGCGTCCACTCATGACTTGCGGTCCGGCACGACCTTCGGGTTCGACAGGGTGAGCTCCACGATGGTGAGACGACTCAAACCGTACTTGATGAGGCGGGTGCGCTGACCGCGTGCCGTCGCGAGCTTGAAAAAGAGCTGGGCATCATGGAGGTTGGGAGTCCAGTGGAGGTGACCCCACGACCGAGGGAAGTAGTTCCCGCAGCGGTTGCGGATCGCGTAGACTTTGGTTGTTTGGGACATGGTCCGCCATACCCCGACAGCTCTACCCCCGAGCTGTCGGGTAGGTTTCTCACATGGACAAGGCTCCCATCAAACTGGTGATGGTGGTACGTCGCGACCTCAAGGTGCGTCGCGGCAAGGAGATCTCGCAGGGCGGGCACGCGGGAGGAGCATGGCTCGCCTCCCTGGTGACCCAGGCGCTCCAGCCGGACGGGACCGCCACCATCCAGCTAGACCCCGTGGCCGCGGAGTGGCTGACCTCGTCGTACCGCAAGGCCACCGTCCACGTGCCCGACCTGGCCGCGCTCCTGGCACTGCACGAGGCCGCGCTTGCCCGTGGGCTCCGCTCCCACGTTATCCGGGACGCCGGCCTCACCGAGTTCCACGACGTCGAGACCATCACGATGGTCGCTATCGGCCCCGCGCGCGACGAGGACGTTGACGCCATCACGGGCCACCTGCCCCTCTACTAGGTCAGCTCCGGCTTGTGAGGGGTTATCGACAGCCCCCCATGGACTTCACGCTATCGTTCTGCACCCAAGGTAACGGGTTCGTCGCCCAGGCACAACCCCCGACGGGCCTCAATGCCCTCCAGATGGCCCGTGGGGTACTAGGAGACCCCACGCTGACGGGCGACGTCCTGACTCGCTATATCCAGGACCCCATCCTGGGGATCGCAGGTTTTCGCCTGTCACACCCTGTACTCGTCCCCGGACTCATCGACGTCTACGAGATCCAGCAGCGCCGCGTTGACCTGCACATCCCCCTTAGCACGATCAAGCAGTGCGGGACCTGCTTTGACACGGCGAACCAGGCCATGGTCGAGGTTCCCCCGAACGGGCTGCTCCCTTACCTCACCTTCACCCCCTACCTGATGGTCAAGAACCGCGGTACGCACGTTGGGTGGCGCGCGGACCTCAACGTCAACCAGATGTTCGTCGACTGGGTCCGCGCGGGCAGCCCTACCACCTGGGTCCCCGCGAGTGCGGAGCCCCTCGACGTGTGGCTCCGCGACGACATGACCCTCTTCAAGCTGCGCGAGGTGCGAGACGCCAACAAGCGCGTAGGGACCGAGCACGCCTTGCGGCTCACCCTGTCGGGCCCTGACGCCACCTCGGCGATGGCCAACCAGATCCTCAACATGCTCCGGCAAGCGGACCAGCACGCCATCGAGGCCGCGCGCGAGGAAGAACGCGAGACCCAGCACGAAGCCGCCATGGAGAAGGTCCAAGCCCAGTTCCCCAAGGCGAACCTGTCGTTCGGAACCTGGGACTGCGCGACGTCCCCGACTGGACATTGCGTGTACGACCTAGACAGCCACCTGGGCGACGACGACTGCCTCTACTGCCACGATCCAGACGAGCGCAAGTGAAAGTAAGGCTTCCAGTTGCGCCCAGAGTTGAAACGATAACTTCAACTCTGGGTAGCGGGGCCATCACGGCCCCTGCTGCATGACGCGCCTGACGTTCCTCCTGCTCGCCCTGCTGGTCCTGCCCGCCTGCCCCGGCTTCGTCAACGCGGTCGCCACGTGTACCGGGGAGGTCGCGCCAGCGGTCCTCTCCGAGGTGCGGGGCGCGCTCTCCGACCCCCAGTGGGGCGGGGGCAGCACCCTAGACCGGCTGCTCCGCACGCTGGGCACCGTCGTGGTCTGCGCGGTCCGCCAGGTCGCGGCCGAGAGGCCCCGGCCCCAGGTGGGAGTCTCCCGCCCGGACCCGCGCCCCGAGCGCGCCCGCGAGTGGCTGCGGACCCGCGGGTTCGAGCCAGCTACTGGGGCTTCAGGACGTCCTTGAGCAGGTCCAGGTCCGCTTGATACTGCTTCTGGGCGATCGCGTGGAGCTCCTTGCCGAGCGCCACCAAACAAGGATTCCCCTGCGCCTTTCCCCGCTTCTGTAGGTCGGACGCTCGACCTTGCAGGTGGATCTTGACGTACATGAGCTCGCTGAAGTCACGGGTGTCTCTCGCCTTCCGACGAGACTCCTTCACCACCTCGTCGAAGTCCTTGAGGACCTTCTCCATGGAGATCTTGGTCCAGAAGCACTTCATGCGGAACTCGTGGAAGGTGTCCGGGTAGTCATCCAGGTGGTAGAAGGGGTCGCGCGGGTCGCGGTTCAGCGGCGACGAGGGGGGATCGCCCTGCGCGGCCAGCCGTCGAGCAATCCTCTTGTCTGTGGGGGAGAGCGCCATACAAGGGGCGCGGGCATCAACCCCGCAGCTAGCGGGGGAACCAGTCGTCAGCGGGGTCACGCGGCTTCGGGGCGACCGGATGGAGGGTGAGGGTGCGATCCCCCACCTCGACGGACCGAACAGGCCGGTCCCCCACCATGAGGGTTCGGTCGAGCAACTCGTCGGGGATGTAAGCAAGCTGCTCCTTGTCGAGCAGCAGGGTGAGCAGGTCCTTGACTCGCATGGGTCGTCCTTACTTGGAGGTCTGGGGGCAGGGGGAGATCGTGGCGTCGAGCACCCAACGACCCTCGCGCAGGTGTAGCTCCCCCCAGAGGAGGTCACCGCACGCGCAGCTACCCAGGTCCGCAGGGAGGCTGGTGGTCGCGTCACCGAACAGGGAGACGGCCGTCTCGACCTGGACGCGTAGCCAGTCCTGTATGTCGGCTCTCAGGGTGTGACCCTTCGCGTCGAAGTCGATGGGGGCCGAGGTGGGGTCGAAGGTCGTCATGCGAGGTTGTCGATGGTCACGCGGGGATCGGAGCTGACGGTTCAGCTACAGGCTGGCTCCTGTGGGTCCTCGCGCGGGCCGATGAGGTCGAACTCCACGACCCGCATCGAGGGAGCTACCGCGAGCAGGCTGCGCAGGAGGGCCAGGTTGGCGCGGGCCTGCGCAGGGTCGTCGAACAGGCGTGCCTCCAGGATGCGGGGCGTCCATGACCAGTCGCGCAGGTTCGAGGCGTAGCGCTGGAGGTACAGCCCGCCCATGCGGCGGATCGCGTAGAGCTTCGTGGTGGTAAGGGGTTCGCTCACCCTCGACCCTACCCGTCACCGGGTAGCCGGGGGTGGGTGACCCACCAGGGCGTTGAGCACCTGAGCGGCCCGCCGATGCCCTTGCGCCTTGTAGCGCACGCCAGGCACGCCCTGCTCCTCCTCGTCGAAGTCCCACACCTTGCCGCCCGTGATCGCGCCGATGGCCTCCGAGATCTCCTGGCGACTCGTGCCCAGCGTCGTCATGTGGATGTCGGGCACGAAGATGTCGATAGGGTCCCGCCAGTCGAACAGGTGGGGCAGGACATGCGTGTTCCATACGAGACGGTTACGCGCGGCGTTCTCCTCGGCGTTCTGGCTCATGGCTAGTGGTCCCCCGCCGGCCCCATGCGGTAGCCCCGCGCCTTGAAGCGCACGCCGTCCTCGCGGAGGTACGTCTCGGTGGTCTCCAGGGCGAAGGTGCCGGTGATGTAGGTGATGCAGTCGGAGATCTCGCGTCGGCTCATCCCCGTCTCGTCCATGCGGGCGAAGGGGATGAAGACGTTGATCTCGGCCTTCCAGTCAGGCATGTAGGGCTTGAGGAGGGTGTCCCACACGAGGTGCATCCGGTCGTGGTGGGCTTGCGCTTCAGGGGAGAGGCTCATGGGGACAGGTCGCAGAATCCCCCGGGATCGGAGCTGACCCGCCGTGTTGATTCCTCCTATCAGGCCGCCCAGAGTGGAACTCCATGGAGCCCAGCATGCTTGAGCAGGACCAACGAGCCGCCCGCCGGATCCTCCGCGCCGCCCGCGCGGACCTAACGCCCCTGTTCGAGCGGGTCGCGGCCCCCTTCCCCTCCCTGGGGGAGCGGGGAGGCGCACGCCTCTCCTCCATGTGGGAGGCGGAGATGGGGGACGGCCGGTGGCTCGACTACGCCGAGAAGAAGGACTTCAACGGGGACGTCGACCTCAAGCACCGGGTCGTCCAGGGCGTGCCCACCGCGACGCAGTACGTGTACGCCAGCTACTTCGTCGAGGTCCTGGACGTGGTCGTCGACATCCTCCGGCGCGCGGGAGCGGAGCTGCCGGAGCTTCAGGTCAAGCACAAGCTCCTCCTGCTGGACGGGGACTCCGTGTTCCGGCGACAGCTTCGCGACGACCTGCGTCGGTGGTTCCTAGCGGACGTCGAGGAGACCCCACGCTTCAAGGACCCCAAGTTCGTCTACACCAACTGGCTACGGTTCCCCGTCGTCCAGCAGCACCTCCGCGACGGGTACAAGCTGCGTCGGTTCCACGTCGTTGGGCGCTCCGTAGACCCGGGACTCATCACGACCAGCGTGGCGTTCGAGGTCCTGGTGGACCTCACCCAGGAGCGCGGGCGACCCACCCGGATGGTGCGGGGCCTCCCGCCGGCCGACCGCCCCTGACTCAGGGCTCCACGCGGACGCAGCGCCCGAAGATCGCTCGCCCCGTGACCCAGCCGTTGACGTGGCCGCGGTTGTTGCCGATCTGGAACCGCCCCCCCTGGACGGCCTTGACGAGGTGCAGGTACTCCACCCCTCTCACCCTGCACAGGACGACGTCCCCCACGGCCAGCGACGCCGGGTCGACCGGAGCCACCGTGCACAGCTGCCCGGACTCGATCCTCCCGGTCATCGAGATCCCCCGGAAGTGGAACGATACGGTCTCGCCCTGCCTCAGCTTCTCGACGTAGTCGCTGGCCTGGCCCACGTCAGCAGAGACCGATCGCATGCTGCCCCATGCTGCACGGGGGCTTGGAGGCCGGCTTAGGGGCTGGCTTAGGGGCTGGCTTGGGAGCGGGCGCGGGCGCGGGCGCAGCGGGGCCCGCCGTGTCCTGCACGGCCGTCGCCGCAGGACCACACCCTCCGAGGAACATCACGAACAAGAGCACCGCCTTCATCTCGACTCCTCCTTCGGAGGGGCCGACGATAGACCCCCCGTGAAGGAGGCTACCCCGCACGCGCGGCAGTCAGTCGGCCCTCCCGCGTGGAAGTACCGCGACCCGCAGGCCGAGCAGCGCGCGAAGGTCGCCGGCACTAGGTCCCGGCCGCACGGGGCGTAGAGGTCGAAGCGCACACCCTTCCCGCGCGTCACCACGATCACCTGGATGCCCTGCGGGGCGGCCCGCCGCGCGAGCTCGATGGGGCGCGCGAGCGTGTGGCACCCCATGTCGCCCTTGACCTCCAGGAAGGTCCGCACGGAGGGGAGCCAGAAGTCAGGTCGGTAGCGGCCGACATCGAGCTGGTAGCCGTAGAAGAGCCCGTCCAGCGTCCGCGCGCTCTCGATCCCCAGGAGGTTCGGCCCGCTCTCGTAGAGCCAGACCGGGAAGTGCATGTCGACCCACCGCGCGACGCGCGCCTCCAGCATCGAGCGGTACAGGACGCCCTTGTAGGTCGAGGGCGCGACCCCGATGTGGTTGTGGGGGCCGCGCTCGACGGGTGGGTAGGGGGACGGGTCCACCGACTACTTGGGGCGCGTGGTCTTGGGGAGGAGCTTGGCGGCCCGCTGGAGGAGCGTCTCGCCCTTCTCTCGCAGGAAGTCGTTGACCGCGCGCCACGTCTTGTCCATCCCGATGTACGCCGAGGCGTCCCCATCGGTACTCTTGGGCGAACGCCCGTGCTGGGCGGCGTACTTCTTGATCGCGGCCTCGACCGCCTTGACGGTCAGCTTGGACTGGGCCTTCTTGAGGGTCTTGTCGACTTCGGACCAGGTTCGGTTCTGAGTGGGCATGAGCAGGCTCCTTTTAGGGTTCGTGTGGAAACGGGATGGGGTGCGAGCTGACTAGAAGCCCCACGAGAGTCGAGTGAGCAGCATGGGGACGCCAGGGTGCTTGTTCTTGTAGCGCGTGAACCGCACCTCGCGTTTGGTGAGTGTTTCGAGCTTTTGCTTGTACGCTTGTCGGTGCTGCTTGAGCACACCGGCCTCTCGCCCTCGCTCGACGAAGTTGAGCACGAGCAGGAACGCCCCCATCCTCCGGTGCTGGTTCTCCGCGAAGTCCAGCACATACTGGAGATCCCGGAGGAAGTTCCGGCTCGCTAGACTCGTCTCGGTGTCGTAGACCAGCACCCCGACCCGCTGGTAGCGGGTGCGCTTCTTCTCCGCACAGACGGCTGTGAGGACGTCATCCTCGATCCACTCTACGTGGTCGAGGTGCTTGTAGACGCGCTTGTTCATTCGGACGACTGGGCGCTCGTTGCTGATCCCGAAGTACCGACCCTGCTCGGATAGCGCGCCCTCCAGCATCTTGACCGTCTGGTCCGGCGCTCCTGCGAGCTCCAGCCAGTCGCAGGCGAGCCGGCCACCCTGCCAGAAGGGCGAACGCTCCCGCACGAGGCGCAGCGTCTCGTCCCGCGTCGCCTGCTTCTTGGGGCAGGCACTGAAGTCGTGGGCGTTCATCGCTTGGTCCGCTTCTTGGTGAGGATTGATTTATACCGTTTTGCTAAGCTTGACCCTCGACGTCCTAGTTGCCCATCAACTGACACCCACGTCCTTTTATATCCAAAATACGTGGTCGCGTCCCCCGACTTTACGTTAGGTCCGCGACCCTCGTGATCCTTCGCGTAGGCAATGATCGCTTTGTCGATAACCTCGTCCGTAAGCTCGTAGTTACGAGATCTCACTTCTAACCCAAGCTCGATCGACCGTTTTGGTAGGCTTGACCCTCGGCCTCCTAGTTGCTTATCAACTGACACCCACGTCCTTTTATGCCCAAAATACGTGGTTGCGTCCCCCGACTTCACGTTAGGACCGCGACCCTCGTGATCCTTCGCGTAAGCGATGATCGCTTTGTCTATTAGTTCAAGCGAAAGACTTTCTCGATCACCGATACGTGACCGCATGAGGTCGGCGATCTCGATCGCCGTGCGTCCTGACAGCTCGGCGAGGTGCTGGAAGGCTCCCTCCCTGACGATCGACCTGTCTTTCCCAAACTCCTCGATCGCCGCGTCAAAAACGGCCTGAAGGTCCCGTCGTATGATCCTGGCGGGACAGCCCTCCGCGAGGGCCTTCATGCCGCGCGCCACGGCGTCCTTGAACCGCTTGCTTCCGTTGTGGCCGTAGAACCGCACGACCGCGTCGATCGTCCTCCGATCGGCCCCCCGGTCCGTGAGGTGGGCGAGGACGGCGTCATTAGTGGTCGGACGCCCTAGCTGCTCCAGTTCGATCTCCGCCCGCACGATTTCCTTGACGACGTGGCGGGTCTCCATCTCGTCCATGCGGAGGAGGTTGAGGATGGACCTGACGGTGTTGCGGTAGGCAATGCGGGTCTCCCGCCTACCGGGGCGGGGGCCGTGTCCTCCGAGCTCCCTGGACACCTCGCGCAGAAGTGTCTGGCCCGTCTTACGGTCCTGCATGAAGATCGCCAGGAGGTAGCTGTGGTCCGTGTGACGCAGAAAGTAGTCGGCCCAGACGGCCTTCGAGGACCGCGCGATGAGGAAGGTGAAGCGGGCGAGGCCCCGATACCGCTCGGGGTAGTCCTCGATCTCATTCTTGTTGCGGAGTGCCCGACCGAGCATCTGGAGGATGCGGGAGAAGGACGACGTGAGACCGATGTTGTAGACGTGCGAGCAGAGCGGCCAGTCGGTCCCGAGCTCGAACCGCCGGCACGCGATGAACACGTCGACCTTCGAGTCCTTGAACCGCTTGACACCCCGCTCCTCCCGCAGAGCGACCTGAAGCGCTTGCCCCACCTCAAGATCTGTACCGACCGCGTTGTGGACGCGCGGCGGGTTTGGCAGGGCCTGGAACGCCTTCACAAGCGCCTGCGCCCACTCGCGGGAGCAGGCGTCTAGGGGGACGTTGATGACGGCCTTGGGACGACCGTCCTCATCCCACAAACGCACGGTGTCCGCGCACGACGCCTCCGTGTCTCCCCGGCCGAGCCGATCCCCCGCCACCTGGGCGGCCGTCTCGGCCCGCAGGCACGTGAGGTGGGTGCGGACGTCTAGCTTGCCGGGAGCGTACTCACCCCCGTCGATGTGCTCCGCGAGCGTGCGGACGGCCCAGAAGTTGTTGTCGGGGGCCACGAGACGGCCGTCGGTACGCCAGGGGGTCGCGGTCGCGTAGACCACCTTGCCACCCCGCTCCACCCACAGCTTAGCGACCTGACCGAGCTTGTTGTCCTGTCCCGCCAGGTGGGACTCGTCGATGACGAGGAGCCGATCCTTCAAGGAAGAGGGCCAGGTCTTGATGTGCTGGGTGAACCACAGGGAGATCGCCTGGTGCGTGGTGATCATCGCCTTGACTCGGGGAGATTTGAGGTGCAGGAGGAACTTCTTGCACGTCTTCCCCTCGTGCTCTCGGTCCCGCCCCTTGACCCAGTCAGTCGTGCGGATGACGAGGGGACACGAATGGAGCATGTCCCCCTCCTCAGGTTGGAAGGTAACCTCCCTGTCGAACTCCTCCACCGAGAATCCGTCCTCGATCTGTATCTGCGGAACAGCTACGACCGCGCCCTTGAACCGGTTGGGGACCGGATCCTTGGGGTTCACGATGTTGGTGACGAGCCCCTGGAGGATGAGGGTCTTGCCCGCCCCCGTAGGGGCCGAGAGGACCACCTCAGAGCTCTGCCCGAGGTACGACGTGAGGTCGCGGAGCAGGTCGGCCTGGTAGGGGCGGAAGGTCTTCTGCTCAGGAAGGGAGGTGCGTGCCATGCTTCCGGCAAGTCGGAGAGTCGCACGGACCGGAGCTGAGCGCCTCGAAGTCGTCCACGAGAGATTCGATGTGCGTCTCCGCGAAGACGAGGAGGTACGCGACCGCCGTCGCCACCTTGACGTGCGGGCTGGGGAGGTGCGGGGTCGCCAGGTCCAGGAGCTTCTTGTCGATGGAGCCCGACTGCATGACGCGGTGGAGGGCTGCCACCCAGACGTCAGGACCCACCGCGTCCGGGGACTGCGCGACGATGCTCAAGAGGGATCGCCGGAGGTCCATGTCGCGCAGCAGCGTGCGCGAGGAGGTGATGGCGATGCGCACCAGGAGGTCCGCATCGTTCCTGAGCGCATCGAGCACCTCCGCCAGGTCCGCCTGAACGATCTTCGGAACGACCTGTACAGCCTCCTGCGCACCGAGGCCGGCGAGCTCATCCCGCATCTCCTTCGCGTCCGACTCCGCGTGCTCGATGACATCGAGCGCCAACCCCGCGACGGCGCGGCGCACGGTCACGTCGTCCGACTTCCCGTGCTTCCGCAAGACCTTCGAGACGTCCTCGTCGAGCTCCATGCGCGTCCGCGCGTCCGCCTCGCGGTACACGACCTGGGCCGCGTGCAGCAGGTGGCAGAGCTCGCGCGGGCTCGCCTCCTCCATCTGCCAGATGACCTGGCCCATGGCATCGTCGGCGGAGAAGTCCAGTAGCCTCGCGATGAGGTAGTCCGTGTGGAGGGGGAGGCTCGACTCGCGGATGCTGCTCACCAGCACCTGTAGGAGCTCCGAGGCCGACACGGCCGCGCACTTCAGGAGGTTGAGGAGACAACCCCCCTCCTCGGGGTGACAGCCCGCCAGGTGTTTCTCAAGGATCTCAAGCAAGATGGGGTCTTCGGTGATGGATGGGTTCATGCGCCCTCTGGTGAAGGTTAAGGTTCGGGACGAGCTGAGGATATCGCACCGTGCTCTTCGCGCCCCCTCTAGTGGGAGGATACGTGGCCCTGAGCGCGAAGGAACGGGCACGCCTACGTACCCTCTAGTAGAGGTGCTTCTGGTACCACTTCCCGTCGCTATTCTTCTCCCAACGAGACCGAATCGTCGTGGCACTTAGGATGTGACCTAGAGGCCGCCTCGTCTGGAGGTTCTCGTTGGCATCTTCCAACATGAGTTCCGCGATGTCCCCAACAGGTTCATGTACCAGCACGACGTGACCGGGAATGTAGATGCGGCTCTTGTATCTTGGATTGTCGACCCCCAATGCTTCGTCGACCTGCTCGACCGCCTTGATGTCATCCGACCGAACAAGAAACACACCGTCTGAAGTGGTTAGCTGGATCATGATCTCTCCTTCGGGTAACCCCAGGTATGGACCCACGTCTCGCTGACCTGCTTACCCGCCACGATCTCACCCCGGACGACTTCTACCGCAAGGGCCGGCTCCCGCCCGACAAGGCGCACGTCCTGGAGCGCCGCCGCGCCCTCGTCACCGAGCTCCACGCGGCCGGGACCTCGTGGGCCGATATGGTCGCGATCACCGGGCTCTCCCAGGGCAGCATTCAGCGGCTCACCGGCGCGATGTGGAACGAGGCGAGCCGGAAGAACGTCTCCGAGCCCGCCCGTGAGCGCGCCGCCGCCCGCAAGGGCGAGGAGAAGCCCTGGCTCACCGAGCAGCTCAAGGAGCAGTGGGCCGAGGGGAAATTCGACTTCCACAGGGGGAGGGTCCACTCGGACGAGGAGCGCGCCAAGCAGCGGGCAGCCTACACGCCCGCGGTGCGCGCCCGCATGAGCCTGAAGAAGATCACCTACCTCCAGACGGAGGCGGGGCAGAACAGGACGTACGGCTTCAAGGAGCGCGTCACGACCCAGAAAGGAGGATCGTTCACGACCCGGTCGTCATTCGAGAGACGAGCGGCCGAGCGGCTCGACGCAGACCCGCAGGTCCTGTCGTTCGAGTACGAGCCGATCTTCGAGCTCGAGAACGGCAAGTACATCATGCCGGACTTCATCGTCACCTGGATCGACGGCACCCGAACGCTCATCGAGGTGAAGCCCAAGTACATCTTCACCTGCTATGCCGATGATCACCCGTATCATCAGAGACTCCAGGTTGCCGAGCAGGAGGCCGCACGCCGCGGCATGAAGTTCGCGATCTGGACCGAGGAGGTACTGGGCCTTGATCCCCCCCACCGACGCAAACCGAATCCGTAACGCCTTCCATGCCGGCAAGCTGCGCATACGCTCGATCGCACCCGATGGGAGGATCGAGTGGCGCCCCATCATTCGGGTGGGACGCACTCCACTCGGATCTCGCGAGATGGTCGAGGTGACGACCGAGCAAGGCCCTGGCCGTCTCACTGCCGACCACAAGATCTACGTCTCCCCCACAGATCGCGTCCCGGCCGCAGACCTCAAGCGCGGAGACACCGTGCTGCGCATCCGTGACGATCGCCTGGACACGCAGCGCGTCCTGTGGGTGAAACCGTCGCACCGTGACCAGTACGTCTACAACCTCACCGTCCCTCCGCACTGCAACTTTGCTGTCGGGTGGTTGGGTGGTCTGGCCAATTCACCCGACAAGTTCTACCATTTCCGGCCGCCCGAGCACGAGGGGCGGGTCGGGAAGTTCGACCGGGTGTTCGGGCAGATCTGGGAGGACCGGGAGCTGCTGCTCTACCTGCGGGCGGCGATCGACGACTGGACGCTGGTGCCGCCGAACACGGACCAGGTGCGGACGATCGACGAGGTCTGGGGTCGCTATCCTGGGTGGCGTGCTGGCATCCGGTGGGGCGCGATGATCCACGCGCTCTTCGCCGTCATGCTCAACTGGATCGCCGACGAGTTCGACTACTCGATCGGCGGGGTCTCGCTCTCCATCGAGAAGTCGTCGAAGTATCAGAGCGCGCTCGGGGACGCCAAGGACATGTGGGACAAGGCCGCCGAGGGGAAGACCCGCACCACCCTCTACATCCTGGGCCTCAAGCAGCCCCGCTTCGGTGTGGGCGTGCGGAGCGCCTTCGGCCCCTACGTGCGCGGCACGCTCGGGCCTCGCGCCTTCACGATGAGTTTTCCGATACTAATGTACCTTGGACATTTGGCCCAAACATTTTTAACGTAAGTTTTGACTTCGAGGTCGAGCTACCGCAGCCTGAGGGGATGCCGGTCCCGCAGCGCTCCGTGCGCCACGAGGTGTCTGGCACGGGCTTCGCTGCCTTGTACTCGGAGGACAAGTCGGCCGAGGTGGTCGCCGAGATGATCGGCGAGCAGAAGCCGGCGAGCCCCTGGGTGCGCACGTCGGACCGGCTCCCCGAACCCTCTGAGGGGTCGAACTCCTCCCACGTCTGGGTGCTGGCCTTCCACAACGGCGAGCAGAAGATCCTCCCCTACAACCCGCACCACAAGTGCTGGGACGACGAGACCGGGGACGACTACCTGTGCGACCCGCTGGAGGTCTCCCACTGGGCCCCGATGATCGCCGACCCCGAGTAGTGAAGCACGCATGGGCAGCGTAAAGCGCAGGAAGAAGCGAGAACACCACCGCCGGGTCGCGGAGGTTAGACGGATGCTGCGCGTCGGATCGACGCCGGCCGCGGCGGCCTCCGCGCTGGGCCTGCGAGTAGCGGACCTGTGGGACCTGATCCGTCCCGAGGTGGATTTTGCCCTCGCGAAGGGTAAGACGCCGGAGCAGATCGCCCGTCGCTTGGGTGTGGAGGTCTCGTACGTCCACGACCGGGAAGCCGTGCGTCGTGAACGGAGCGAAGCTGCACGAAACCGCGAACTCAGTCGAGGACGTGGCTGGCACGTCGCCCCTGATGGCACCCTGCGCTGGATGCCCCCTGTGTCGGGCACCGAGCTTCGGCGCTAAGCAGGGCCTCAGCTCATCGCGAGTCTACTGCTGACCTGCCTCCTCGTAGGTACGCACGAACCCGCGCACCTGGTCGAGGATTGGATTTTAACAGCTCCAGGTCGTTGACAGGATCCTCCTGGTGGTTAAGGTGATTCCCATGACCCATTGCGCCTCGCATTGCGGCTAACCCGCCCAAGACCGACCCGGTCACCCACTACGTCATCGTTCGGACGGACCTCCCGCACGGGCACCAGCTCGCGCAGAGCGTCCACGCCGCCGGAGAGAGTGGTCCCGCCACCTCCGGTACCTACGCCGTCGTGCTCGGCGTCCCTGACGAGGGGACGCTCCTAGAGCTGCACGAGCGCCTCACCTACTTCCAAGTCCCCCACGTCCTCATCCGGGAGCCTGACGCGCCGTACCTCGGCGCGGCCATGGCGATCGGTTTCCCCCCACAGCCGCGGAGCCTGCTCCGCAAGTACACGAAAGGTCTCAAGCCATGCTGAAGATCGATAGGACCCGTCTGCGCGCCGACATCCACGCCCTCGTTGCGGACATCCGCGCCCTCAAGGCCATCTTCCACGAGAGTGGCCAGCCGCGCCTCACCTGGCGAGTCCGGGCCGACCTCCAGGCCGCCAAGGATCGTGCCACGCGCCTCTGCATGCTCTCCGCGCACGCGCGGGGCCGGCTCCACCTGGCGGGCAAGGTCGACCAGGAGGCTCAGCTCGCGCGCGTGCAGGACCTGCTACCCCAGTACGCGCTGCCCGAGCCGGAGGTGAAGGCGGCGTAGTGCGCTCGTAGCTCAGTCGGTAGAGCGTTCGGAGTAATGACCCGAAAGGCCGCGAGTTCGATCCTTGCCGGGCGCGCTTATCCTTCGCTGACGATCGTTCCGAGGACGGGCCTGGCCCGTCCTCGGGTACGTTGCTTACGATGTCACGAAAGTCGAAGAAGCACGCCACGGCGGGGGAGCGCGACGCGGCGGTTCGCAGGGTCCTTGGCGGGGAAGAGTCGACGAAGGTGGCTCGATCCCTTGGCGTCCACGCGACGACCCTGGACAGGTGGGTTCGCGCGCGCAGGGCGGCCATCCAGGCCGAGGACGCGCCCCTGTTCCCGTGCTCCGGGGCGCGCGTTACCCTACCGGAGACCCCACGCCTATTCCTTCAGGCCATCCACGACGCAGGACCCACAGGGGCGCTCTCCCAGGAGCTTGGGGAGCGGTACTTCGGCGGACACAAGGGCCACCACTCGCTCGCGCTGGAGAAAATCGTCCGCCTCGCGTGGAACTACGGCCTGCGGAGCCAGGACCTCTACACGATGACCCAAGAGGGGCGAGAGGTTCGCTTCCACGCGGGCCCTCACCTGGGGGCCCTGCTCCGCGCGATCAACATGTCGCAGGAGCAGGCCGAGCGGGCGCTCCTCGCTCACCTGCGGGCGAAGTACCCGGACGCTTAGTCAGCTCCGTACGCATAGAACTTATCGACTAGGCGGTATGGCACTCACCATCCATCTACAGCACTCCTACCGAACCTGGCACGTCTACGTCCACCCGTTCGGCAGCCACCCGACCTGCGTCACGGGGATGTACCGCCCCGCCTACCAGGGCCTGTCCTCCAAGGAGGAGCGCGGAGTCTCCTGGCCGAGCATCGGTCGCGTCGAGACAAAGGACGCGCGCCTCTTCATGGAGGCGATCGACACGGCGAGTCGCATCATCGACCAGATGTCCGTGATGATCGGGAACGCGTCTGTAGACGTGAAGTACGAACGGGTTGACGGGTGCGTCGAGGTAGTCGTCAAGGCGGGTTCCTGCTCGGTACGGCTCCGCGTCACGCCCGACAAGGTCGTCCAGGTAGAGGCCGGCGGGGACGGGGAGGTTGCCGACGTGTTCCGCGCGTGGGTCATCCAGCGAGTCGAGGAGAACGCGAACTACCTGCGCGGCTTGTCCGACGAGGATCTACCTACGCTCCTCGCGGAGTGGTAGGCCGCGTTGGCCTCGGTCTCCTATGAGACCCCTCCCATCAGGAGGGACTCATGGCAGCCAAGGAACTCAGCATCTCGGTGAACCTCGGTAAGACGACGATCAACTGGGACAAGAAGCCCATCGACCGCGTGATAGCGCTCACGCTGGGCGCAGCCCCCACGGTGACGTTCGACCCCGCTCCCCCAGGTCCAGCCGCGGACGCCCAGTGGCGTATCGCGCAGGACATGCGGATCAACGGGTTCGTCGTCAACTTCCGCCCCCGTACCCTGCGAGACACCCCGACGGGTAGCTAGCGCAGCTCCACACGGGAGGGTCCCGTTGACCTCACCTCATGGGAACGAGATTGACAGACCCCTGGGTGTCCAGGCGTGGACTGGAGTACACCATCCTGCGCCTGACGCTGGACGACCGCCCCGCGTGGGTGCGGACGCTCGGCATGCGGGAGGTTGAGGTGAACGGAGCGGTCGTAGGGTCCCGCGTACCCCCGCGCCTGCGCTACAGCCGCAAGCTCGGGTCCTTCGCGGTGCTCCCCTACGACCCAGAGGCGGTTCGCGCGAGGGACGAGGCGCTGGCTAACGACCGGCTTGCCGCGCTCCGGGTCCTGCACGACGAGCTCCAGGCTACTCCGTCTGGATCGGAGTAGCCGCAGAGTCCGCAGCCTGAGCTTCCGCCTGGGGTGGGCTCGACTGCTCCGAGTCCGGGCCGCCGATCGTCACCAGGGCCATCTGGACGTGGTGACGATCGGGCTCGGTCGAGGGGTCGAAGACCTCCATGTCCGCGTCGAGCACGATCGTGATCTCCGGCTTGATCGGGTCGATCTCGGTGATGTTGAGGATGGGCAGCTTGCGCCCATCCTTGACGAACGTGAGGTGCATACCACCATCGGGCATGTTCTTGGCTATCCCGTCGAGCTTGTACGCCTTGGGGGCCAAGAGGTCGAGGAAGGCGTTGATCCCCACGGGACCAAACGGGTCCTGCACGAGGTGCAGGCCGTAGGTTCGCGGCTCAGGGGCTGCGGCCGGAGCCTCGGCTGCCGGAGCCTCGGCTGCCGGAGCCTCGGTAGCCGGAGCCTCGGGGGAGGGTGCGGGTGAGCCCTCGGGACCGTCCTGGAAGCACACGACCTCCACACGCACGACGCAGGACTCCTTGTCGCTGCCCTTGGGGCGGATGTGGATCTGGTCCTTGTAGCCGACCTTGAGGGTCTCGCCCGGCTCGTACTTCTCGCGGGTGTTGAGGGGCATGAGGGTGCGCTCGTTGCCGCACCCGCAGCGCGAGTCGGTGTTCTCGCGCACCTTGTTCCAGGTGGGGTCCGTGTTGGAGGTCATCCCACCGGGGAGGAGGACGAAGACGCGGCTCTTGAGCTCGTCGCGGTGGTCGATGAGGTACTCAAGGGCCTCTCGGTAGGCCGTCTCGTTTGATCCGCGCGAGTCCTTCGCGATGCTGAGGGCTGAGGCAAAATCCATGACGTGATCTCCTTGTGAGACCATCATGTACGCGCGTCTTAGGTCGGAGCTGACGACTTGGAAACCGGATCCGACGACTTGGAAGGTGGGACGCGGACCACATGGACCTTCTGGATGAGCAGCGGCTTGTCCCCGATGGGCAGGCTCACCACGTAGATCCAGCCGGCCGGGATGTCCTTGTTGACCATCACCTGCGCCCCATACACCTTGACCAAAGCGCCCGCGTGAACCATCGCGGTGCGGGTCTCGAAGTCGAGAACCTCGCGGCCGAACTTGCGCAGGTCCGCGTAGTCACGCGCGTTCATGTAGAGGGCGTTGACGAAGCGGTTCTGCTCCTCGACCGTCCGCATGACGGCTTCGATGTCGTCTGGGCTGACGTAGTTGCAGTGGATCTCGTGAGCCGCCGGCACGGCCTGCTCGATCACCACAGGGAGCAGGGAGATGAGCTCGATGGCCTCGGTCTCGGGGGCCGAGATGTTGAGGTCGACGCTGGCGGTGACGTGGTTGGCGAGCAGCCGCAGGCGCTCGGACATCTCGTCCCGCAGGTCCGCCTGTAGCAGCATGAGGTCGCGGACGGTCTTGATGTTTCGTAGGCGGTTTGTGAACTCTTGGTCGTTGATCAGGCCCATGGGTCCTCCACGAGGAGGATACCCAGGGCACTAGGCGAGGGCCGCGCGCAGCTTGTCCCACAGGGCGGGATGACCGGCCCCAGCTAGCGCGCTGGCGAACTTCACCTGCTCGTCGCGGTACATGGTGAGGCGCGGGTCCCCGGTGCGCACGCACTCGCGCACGTTGGCCACCCGGTCGGCGAGCTTGAGACTGGTAGGGTCGAGGTCGGGCCTGGCGTCCCGCAGCGCGAGGATCTTCGTGAAGGCGTCAGCGCTCCGCTCGCGCCGGTTCTTCCCCTGACCGGTCACGGCCCACACCAGGGCCTCAACGTCGGGGCCGAACTCGGTTCGTACCTCCTCGCGGGTCGTCGGTGTGTCCTCCACCACGTCGTGGAGGTATCCTGCGGACAGGTGCGGCTCGAATAGCCCGTGCTCCGCAAGGAGCAGGACAACCTCATGGAGGTGCGCCCAGTAGGGGCGATCTCCATACCGCTTGCCCGCGTCCGCGTGACGCTTCCGGGCGAACTCAGAGGCGCGCACCCGCATGAGGGAGCGACCAAGTAGGCCATCCATATGGGTCGACAGGTCGTCGTGCTGCTTGCGGAAGTCTGCGAGGGACCGCAGGTACCAGAGCCCGACCGGGTCGGGTCGGACTGCACTGACCTCTAGGCGCGTTCCTACGAACTCCCCCCCACGCTGCGACAGCGCCCCCAGGACGAGCAGGGTGTACGCCTCTCGTTTCTCCTCTACGACCGCCTGTAGCACCTCGACGAGGAGGTACATTCGTGCCTCAGAGAAGATCACCTTGTCACCACGCTGGAACTGGTACATAGCGGGTGGGCGCTGAGGGTTCCCGACGGGGAGCTGACTATTTTGGGGTTCGGAGGGTGGTCCCTCCGCAAGCTCCGTCGATGCAACCTACGACGCGCGACTGGTCCATGCCTGCCCAGGTGTAGCCGATCGCCGCCATGGGGGACGTGAGGGTCGAGCCCGTGTCCTGCGCCCAGCAGCCGCAACCGAACCCCATTCCGAGGGCGTTCGCCTGGATGACCTGTACGCGCACCAGGCCCGTCGGGGGTGGGGTCGCGGTGGACCCGATCGACTCGTACTCCGCCCACACCTGCCAGCAGGTCGGGGACCACATGTGGGAGATCGTTCCGTGGCGTCGGCCCGTCCCGTCCACGACGGGGGCCTCCACGAGCTTCTTCTTGTCCCGCCCGCACCCGTTGCTCGGGTAGGAGGGGGCGGTCGACGTGCACCCGCCACACCCGGCCGTCAACGTGGACGCATGCAGCGTCGAGGTGACGGGTTCGTCGGGTTGCGAGTCGTCAACCTGTGGAGCGCAGCCTACGAGCAGACCAGCCAAACTAACGAGCGAAGCCATGAGACGCATGAGGTTTCTCCTGCCACGGTGGCACTTAGTAGTCGAGACAATGTTCTCCGAGAGAGCTGAGACGATACCTAATGGCTACTTAGTTGGTAAGGCCAGAAAACACGAGCAGGTCGACGGGCGGGTAGAGTGAGGCGTGAGCGCGCTAGGCCCCGTAAACCCCACGAGTCCTGAGGAATCCACCGAACTTCTCGCCCGTGAAGCGGAGAGCGCCGGAGAACCGGAGCGCGCGCACGCCATACGCCATGCCCGCGAGTGGGAGGAGCTCGTCAGCAAGCTCCCAGACTGGGCACGACGAATCATCGCGTACCAGACCCACCTCTCCCAGGAGATGGCCGTACGGCTCGTGCAGCTCGACGGGGAACGCGCGATCCTGCTGGAGGGGTACTCGGTCACCGAAACCCCCCTGGGGTACGAGGGGACGCCGGACGACGTCGCCGACAAGCTCTCGTGCCCGTTCGGTGCGGCCAGCTTCTACCCAGGGGACTCTGGATGGCCCGCGGCCCGCCTGCTCGTCCCGTCGGACCGGGACGTCCCTACACGGATCGACCTCCTGCGCGCACCGCTGCACCGGCTCCAGGACCCATCAGACCCCCCATGGCACCTCGGGTGGACGACCCGTCGCGGGTCGATCGCCTGGACGCTCCTGCCGCACAGTGAGGTCAAGGCGGCGTTCTCCAGCTAGATGGCCGCGGGGTTGGGTACTGTGCCCCCATGAGCGACACCCCCGCAGCGCAGAACGTCCGTCTAACGCTCCAGGAGCCCGGAGGAACCCCCTACGACATGCAGGGGGACTTCGGCGTCCTCCTGGTACGCCAGGACCCCACTGGACCCTTCACTCTCGTTGCCGGAAGTGCCCACAAGCTGTCCGACGAAGATTTCGGGGAAGTCCTGGGACAGGCCCTCCTCGTGTTCGTCAAGGCCGCCGCCGCGCATCCCGGCGTGCCAGAGAAGGTCCGTCAGGTCGCCAAGCTCATCTCCGTGGACCTCGAGGTCGTCGAGCAGACTCGCAGCCCCCTCGCTCCGGCCTCCACTCCAGACTCAACCGAGACCCCAACGCCAGCCCCTCAGGTGTCCTGCCAGGTGCGCTGCGACGGGTTGCTCGGACCTCCCCCTCCCATCGAGGGGGACTTCGTGGTCGCGTGCGCGCGACAGGGGACACACGGCCCGCGGTTCAGCGTCATCAGGGCCCCCGCCTCTAACCTGAACGACGAAGAGTGCGGGCGGGCGTTCGCCGGGGCCTGGGTCGCCCTCACCCATGCGCTGGTCGACGACGCCACCGTGGCTCCCCACGTGCGGAAGTGGGCCGGGTCCATCCTCGAGGAGTTCGCCCGCTCCGCCAGGCAGCTAGAGCGCGCCAGCCACCTGAACTGAGGTCACTGGGCGGGCTGCGCGTTCTTCCTCTTCACGAAGTCAGTCCACTTGGTGAGCGTCTCGGGCTTGAGCTGCCCGAAGTAGACCTCAGCGACGAGCGGATTGTCGACGATCTCCTTCTTGTAACCGTGGTCAACCTGACGTCGTGACACGACGCGAAGCGTCTTGGCCGCCTGCCGGATGAAGATCCCCACCTTGGGGGTATGGCCGCGCGGGCCCCAGTAGGACAACTTCGTCCCGCCCGCGACCACCGTGAGGCCCTCTCGGCGAAGCTGCTCGTCGATCTGCTGGGGCGTCATCCCGGCGTTCGGGTCCTTCTTGACGGGAGCCTTGACGAGCTCGAAGCTCACCGACTGGTAGGACCGTCCGTCGTTCGCCTCCCAGGTAACCCACGCCTCGCGGTCCTTGATGACCAGGTCGAACAGCTTTCCTCGAACGAGGTTCTTGATCTGGTCGGTGAGCTTGTCTGGGGTCGTGTCGGGTGGGATGCGCTGCGTGCGCGTCTTGGCCCCGAAGGGGCGGTAGTAGGACCAGGCTCCACCGCGCGGGATGCCCGCGTCCACGGGCACCCAGGGGACCTGGGCGCGCAGCATCACCTGGAGGAGACCCTTGTTCAGCACGGCCTCCGCCAGCCGGCGCAGGTCGGAGTCCCCGTAGTGACCACTCGGCTTGGGGCCGTACTGGGTGCGGAAGTGCTGCCAGTAGGTGTCGTCGTAGGACTCGGAGGCGGGCTGGTACTTGCGCCCCACGTCCTCACCGGCCTCGATGACCGCGCGGGCCGCGTTGATGAGCTTGATCTTCTGGAGGGCCTCGGGCGAGTCCCCCACGCGGTCCGGGTGGTACTCCCTCGCGAGCCGCCGGTACGCGCTCTTCACCTCGGCCTCATCTGCGCCTGGTGCGAGCCCAAGCACCCTGTAGGCTTCTTCGAGGGAGAGGCCGAAGCTGGAGGCGTGGCGCCGGAGGTGCGTGCGCGCGATCTGACGCGCGATGTGCAGGTCTGGGGTTCTCACACATCAGGCTCGGCCATAGACGGATCTACACCGTCAAGTTCGGAGCCCGACGGACGGGCGTTTTCACAGCTTGTTCCATACTCCAGCCCCGGTTTAACCTCATTAAGATAGTTGACTTACTTATGTTTACCTTCTCAGACCAGGCGGATACCGTCATACTCAAACCATCGACAGTCAAAATTCGATTAGTAGACTTATTTCTGCCTTGTTGCAACCAGGTAGCCCACCTGCAATTATCGGGCGTGTAGTCCCCTCTTGAGTCGATCCGGTCGATGCTGTATTGAGAGGAAGGTCTACGCCCCATGTCTTGAAGGAAGGCCAAGAAACTAGCCCGCCACCGCTCACACACACTCACCCCTTTGCCCCCGTAGTTCTTATATCCGGGAGATTTTGGATTAGTGCAGCGTTGTATCATACCTATATATATCTTATACTCATATTTTGTTCCTGGAGGATGCCTTATCGCATAAGTGCAACCACATGACGTAGTTAGCCCCCTGCGTAGATTAGCTCCTACCACGATCTTCTCGGTGCCGCAGTCGCAGCGCACCGACCAGAGAGGTATGGACCCGCCACGGTTCCGTCGACGAAACCCGTCCCGCCCCAAGACCGTCAACCGGCCAAAGCGCTGACCCGTCAAGTCGATGTAGCTGTTGTTACGACCCATGAGGTAGCACTACCTCATGGGTCGTAACAACTCAAGGCCATTCTCTGCACCTGGGGCGATGCGCACAGCGTCGGCTGTTACAGGCTTTACAAGCGGGAACGATGTTACCCCTGACGTAACGCCCCCCTGCATGGCCGCAAACGGGAAACCTATCGACTTCCCACAGAAGTCCCGCAGCCCGCATGCGCTTCCCGCAGTGGAAGCAGCAGATCCACACCTTCTCGCCTGGCTTCTGCCCCTTGCGGGGCGCGGCGCGCGGCAGCCCGAACTGCTCCACGAGCCATGCGCGGCGCGCGCGGCGGTTGTAGCTGCTACCCCTGAGGTTGCGGGATGCGCCAGGCACGCCACGAGATACCCAGCTACTCGCCGATGCGAAAGTAGCTATGGGCTACTTCGTGCGCACCAAGCAGGTCGATGAGCGCGCGCATCCAGGCCACATAGCTCAGCCCCGCACGGTTTTGGCCGTCGTCGGCGTCGAGGTCGATGGGGTCGTCGAGGTCATCAAGGTTGAAGGTCATGAAACCTCCAACGGAGTACCCCAAAGTCTCCAGTACCTGCGGCAAAGGCATCTCGTTCGCGAGGGCGGGCGTCTCTTCGAGTAGCGCCTCGATGAGGTAGTTGACGTCGTAGATGGGCGTCGCGAGGAATCGCTCCCGCATACCTATCGTTACCTGACACTGGTCGCAGAAGTCGTCAGATGGATGGTCTTCACCGCAGACAGTTTGGGGGTTCTCTAGCGCGTCCATGCCTCACAGTCGAGAGGCTTTATCGAAGCGGAGCTGAGTCGTCAGCTCCATCGACGCACCACGACCCAACAACCCGGCATGCAAGTCACCCACCTCAAGGCCGCTCCCGGCGTGCTGCTGGAGGCCCCCGTGTTCGAGGGCAGCAAGCGGGGACTCAACTGGGTCGCCATCATCGGGATCGACGCCACCAAGCCGGGCGGATTGTCCCGTCGCTTCCTGCCTCGCGGCCGGGGAATCTGCCTGTACCAGACCGAGCAGCTTGCGGTCGGCGACCCGGTAGAGTTTGGGGCCGACTACATCTCCACGTCGGGCAATCGGTACCGGGAGCGCTGGTACGGGGTCGTCAAGAAGGTGCAGGAGGAGGAGGTCGTCCTTGAGCATCTCGACACCTCGGCCGCCGCCATCTCACGTGCGGCCGAGATCCGCAGGCGTCGGGAAGTCGCCAACAGCTCCCCTCCGGTTAAGCCCGAAGACAAACCCGTATGCCCGACACCCGACCCGAAGCCGATCAAGACGAAGCCCCCTACGACTTCCGCGACGAGAAGCAGGTCTTCGAGTGGTCGAAGATCGTCGACCGCAAACCGCTCCAGCCGACGGTAGCGTTCGTCGGCCCAACCGCCGAGCACGACATGCCGTGCCCGGTCTACCCGGAGTCGTTCGCCGTCTTCCAGTGCCACCGGGGCGTCTTCCACCCCTCCTGGCACGCCCAGCGGCAGGGGTGGCGCCTGGTGCGCGCGCGCACCTGGTTCCAGCGGCTCCTGCTCCACCTATTCTTCACGAGGGACCCCGTCCGTGACGACCACATTGTTCGCCCCTAAGACTCCACGACGCCTCCACGTGGTGATCCACGCCAAGGACGACGAGCGGGGCATCTTCGACGCGGGGGTCGCGATCGGGGCCGGCGCGCGAGCGATCGCCCTCATCGACCAGTACTGCACGATCGAGGAGGTCCAGTGGATCGCAGCGTCCGTACGTCGTCGGATACCTCACAAGAGCAGCGTGCAGGTCACGGTGAACCACCTCATGGGGACCCCACCCCTGTGGTTAGAGGAACTCAACTGCGACTCGTGGGTCGACTGTATCTCCGTTCAGACGAGCGCTGTCCGGCCCACGGGCGCGTACATCACGTACGGGGGGTTGGCGTTCAAGGGACAGCACGACCCCCCGGAGATCGTGGAGCGACACCTCCACGACTACGCCGCCGACCCGCACCCTGGGTTCGTGGTGACAACCTCGGGACCCAGGACAGGCGAACCTCCTACGACCCAGAAGATCGAGTGGTTCCGCTCCCTCATGCCCAAGGACGCACCGCTGGCGATCGCCAGCGGCATGACGATGGGGAACCTCCCCGTCTTCCTCCCGCTGGCCACAGACTTCTTCGTCGGTACCGCCCTGGAAGACCACAACCTCCGGGTAGTCCCCGAAAAGGTCAGGGAGATGATCTCCCTCATCGACACGTTCAACACCGACATCGGGAGGCGCAAGTGAGCGAGAAGAAGCCGCTTCGAGGAGAAACCAAGGTAGTGGGAATGCTGGATGACGCGGGGCCCTGGCCACCCCTGCGAGTCCACCTGTTCGCCTCCGACGCCTCCGCTGAGGAGCTCCGCTTCCCCGAGAACTCCTACTCGGTGCGCGACCCCGAGGAGGCCGCCCTTGCGGTCCACAGCCTGCTCGCGAACAAGCGGGCCGGCGCGCAAGCGATCCTCGTGGAGACTGACCACGGGAACACGCTCGACCCCCAAGCGGTCACGCCGTTCGTCCCCCCGCAAGACCCCGGCCTAGCCGCCCTTACCGATTGCCTCGTGCTCACCGAGCACAACGACCACGAGGGGGAGACCTGGCGGTTCTTCGTTCCCCTCAACGGGAACGAGGACGCCTTGGACCTCGTCGAGAAGTACGTGCGGCAGGTTCACAACAGGGACGATTATCCCTACGAGGTGACCCACATGCGGGTCCACCTCGGGACCATCAAGGTCCTCGCGAACGATGATGGGTACCTACCGTCACACACGATCCTTCAGCGCCTGGACTTCGTGAAGGTTCAGGCCAAGATCGCGCACCTGCTTCGGGACCCCACGGAAGAGGACGAGGACGAGGACGACGAGGTAGAGGGGCCAGACTACGAGACGGAAGACCCCCTCTACAAGGGGGGCCTGCGCAAGATGTGCGCAGATCCTCCGTCCGAGCAGGACGCCTAGCGCGCCGCCGCGTAGACGGCCGCGCTCAGGTTCTTGCGTAGCTCGTGGCCGAAGGCGTCGTCGGCGACATAGCGGTTGAAGATCGCCTGCTGCGCGTCGATGACTTCCCGCATCAGGCGGGGAAGCTCGGTGCTCAGGGTCTGGGCGAACGCCGCCCGGCTCTCGCCCATGGCGGCCTCCTGCATCTTCTCGTCCTTCATCGTGTGAACGATGACCGCCTCGAAGAACAGCGCGTCCACGTCGGTGTAGCTCGTACCAAGCTGCGCGTTGAGGAGCTTCACGAGCTCGCGAGTCGCCTGCTGAAGATTAGGGGTCGTCATACCATGTAGTCGATGAGTACCGCAGTACCGGAGCTGACTATCAGCTCTCGTCCGGCCTGTGGGTGCTCCTTCCTGCCATGCGCAAGCGCAAGCCGACAGAGGCCGAAGCTCCCCAGACCAGCAAGACCCCCACCATCACGACCCTCATCGAGTGGACCCTAGAGCGAAGGCTCATCAACGAGGGGCTGCTCTGCGTCCGCTACGCGGCGGGACAAGGCCCCCTGTGCCTGGTGCTCGGGGACAACGCCACGGGAAAGAGCTTCGTGCGCCGGATCATCTCCGTGGCGGCCAAGGAGCACAAGGTCGAGGCGATCCCGCTCAGCATGGAGGCGCGGGCAGGCTCGGACGGGATGTGGGGGATGAAGGGGTTCGTCTACGGGGACGAGTCCTGGAAGTCGACGGGCCACAACTCCGCGAACACCATCGCGTCGATGATGAGCACCTCGCAGAAGCGCGAGAAGCCCCACACGGTGTACCTCGACGAGCCCGACACGGGCCTATCAGACCGCTGGGCGCGGTCGATGGGGCGCGAGCTTGCCAAGTTCCTGACGATCCCGCCGCCTCACCTCACGGGACTGTTCATCACCACGCATCGGACGGCCCTGGTCCGCGAGCTCCTCTCCCTGCACCCCCACGTGATGCTCGTCGGGGAGGGATGGCCTGCGACGCTAGACGAGTGGCTCGCCGGAGACTCACGCGAGGTCGAACCGTTAGACGCGCTCGGGGAGCGCGGGATCACGCTGTTCCGACGGATAAACGACGTGACGAGCAAGTGGAAGGACGACAAGTAGTCAGCTCCGATCGAGCCCGAAACATCGACTACTTGGCATGCCGACCAAGACCCGCACCCGCCGCCCCAAGATGGACCCCGCCCACAGCACCGCGATGCTCCTCGCCAGCACGCTGCGCGAGATGGCCTGCGAGGGGGGTGTGACGCATCAGATGCACCATGAGCAGGACCCCCTCTACATGCGACTCCTCACGCGCGCCGGCTGGGCCAACGTCCACGTCGAGCCGCAGGGGAAGTACGCGAGCGTGTGGATATACGTGCGGTTCGACGTCCCGTGCCTCGCGCGCTACCTGGGGCTCGACTCGAACGAGAACACGGGCAAGTGGAACCACCACGGGATCTCCATGGACCCCGAGCTCGCGGTCGCGCAGGCCCGAAGGCTGTTTGAGCGCCTCATCCCGCGCGGGGAGCACGCGGTCGCGGAGGCCGAGTTCTTCGGGGCCGTCGCGGACATGCTCCAGCGAGACTGGAACGCAGCGCTGGACCGCTGGTACTCGATGTCCGACGAGGAGCGCGAGCGCGTGAATCGCCGCCGCCGCGTCCCTGTCATACGGTCCTGCGGGCAGGTCTCGACGGACCGCAACCTACACGTCTGGTGCGCGGCCTGCGGGACCGACTACTCGGGTCAGGACGCGCATCGGTTCTGGACCATGGCGGGCAGGTTCCTCGCGGGAGGGTAGTGCTTGTTGTGAGCCGCACTCCGCGCATCCACCTGCGCCTGGGGGACGCGAGGGACCTCTCATGGGTCCCAGACGCCTCGGTCCACCTAGTCCTCACCTCCCCACCCTACTGGAACCTCAAGGCGTACCGGGACTCGCCCGGCCAGATGGGGCACATCGACGACTACGCGAGGTTCCTCGCGGAGCTCGCCCTCGTGTGGCGGCACGCCTTCCGGGTGCTCGTACCGGGCGGGAGGCTGGTCTGTGTGGTGGGGGACGTGTGCCTGGCGCGCAAGGAGCACGGCCGCCACCTGGTGGTCCCGCTCCACGCGGACATCGTGGTGCGGTGCCGCGAGGTGGGTTTCGACAACCTGAACCCCATCCTCTGGTACAAGGTCGCCAACATCGACTACGAGAATGAGGGGGCCGGCATCCTTGGCAAACCCTACGAGCCGAACGCGATCATCAAGAGCGACGTCGAGTACATCCTCCTCCAGCGCAAGCCTGGCGGGTACCGCTCCCCCACGGAGGAGCAGCGGGCGCGCAGCCGGATCTCGAAGGCCCACTTCACCGAGTGGTTCCAGCAGGTGTGGCGCATCCCAGGCGCGACCGATCCCGACCACCCCGCCCCGTTTCCCCTCACGCTCGCCGACCGCCTGGTGCGCATGTTCTCCTTCTGGGGCGACACGGTGCTCGACCCGTTCGTAGGCACGGGAACGACCCTGCTCGCCGCGGCACGCGCCGAGCGCGACGCCATCGGGGTGGAGGTGGACCCCGAGTACCTGTCGCTCGCGGAGAAGACCGCACGGTCGGCCGGGGACCTGCTCCTCCAGCCGACCGTGGAGGTCAGCTCCAGCGCACCGCTGCGCGCGCCACAGGGCGTATGGCCGATGAACTAGAATGGCGCCGGGCCGTGTGGGCGGCGGCGTACGCCGAACGTCCTCCCCCCATCTTTCCGGGCCTGCCCGATCCTCCTCACATAGCGGAGTATGACCTGCGGCTACCGCCCGACAACCTCGTACATCGGTAGTGGGTGACTTTGAGGTCCGACCAGAAGCTTCGCGGGTTGCTTAGCTCGGGGTGCCGTGCAAGGTTCGCTTCATGACGAAGATGAGCAAACCCAAGACAGAACGCCCGGAGCACCTCGACGAGGTCCAACTGGCCCACCGCATGGTCAATGCCTTCGTTGAGAAGCATGAAGTCCCAGCGCCCCAGGGCCATGACGTGGACACCCCTCAAGAGCAGCCCCCTACAGCTGCTCCAAAGAAGGGCCGCTAACCAAGCCCCTCCCCCACCCCAAACGCAAGCCATGCCGCAGGCACCCCTAGCGCCTTGGCCAAGCGTTCCGCCCGCCCGATATCGGGGACATTGCCCTGCCTCTCCAGGGCGCTCACAGATGCGCCCGTCATCTCCGCCATGTCTCCAAGTTGTCGCTGGCTCAGCCCTCGCGCTTGTCGCGCCAGGATCAGCCGCTCTCCAAACGAGAGTGCCTCCGATTGCGCCATGGCTTCTCTTGGCTCGACGCCGTAGGCCAGCCAGGCAGGGTTGATTTTCAACGCATCTGCGAGGCGGCATACCGTCTCCACCCGCGGCACGCGCCCCGCGGCCTCAAGTGCGCGCACCGTGTCCACGCCCAACCCCGCAGCGGTTGATAGGTGGGCGCGGACGAGGTCGCGCTCTCGGCGTACACGCTGGAGACGCCCCGGGAAGCCATGATGCAGTGGGTTCGGTCGACCGCTGGTCACGGTGACCGCCGTAGCACAGGCTCGCCAGACCCAGCCAGAGCACGAGATTTTCTCTCGGCCCATACTTTTTGTTTTGACGCCGAACCAAGCTCAACTACTCTGCGCAAGCCCGCGGGAGAATAGAGGAACGGGCACCGACAGGGCTGCAACCCCGTCGGTGCCCTAGCGCGACCCGGCGAAATGACCGCCGAGGCGCACTGGAGGTAATTTATGCGCTGCTCCACCCCTTGGCCCACTCTTTCTTCTCGACGAAAAACTCGCCCCCGATCAAGGAAGCCGCCCCGAATCCTGGCCCACTTCAACCTTGATGACTCCGCCGAACGTGATGCGGTTCGTTGGATCGCTCTTTTTCATAGCAAGGACGGCATCTACCGCCTGCTCGCTCTTCGACGGGGTCAGACAGTTGAGGGCAGAGCGATCTGGATGCTGACCAGAAGCTGTGTCGCGCGTCCACGCGCAAAACCTCAATGGCTGCTGATCTCGTACTGGCTGGATGAGATTCGCGTCATGTTGCCGTCGTATCCGACCTTGCGGGTTGCACGAGCCGCTTTCGAGGCCGCTGAGGCGAACTCTCCCCCGTCTTCCGTCCGCCCTCCTGTGCCCCAATCCAGCACCTAACGAGTTCCAAGAGCGCCTGCTGTCCGCGGGTGCCCAACTGCCGCCAGCCCTCGACAAGCTCCGATTCAGCTGCCGAGAGCCCCGTCGGGCCTCCGCCGACCAACTGCTCGAGCGGGAGGCCCAGCACACGCGAGGCTCGGCTCAGCAGGTCTAGCGATACCGCCAGCTTCCCACACTCATACCGCGAGACGCTTTCGGTCGAGACGCCGAGCGCTTCCGCGAGCTGCTCCTGCGACATCTTCTTGGCCAGGCGCCCGTGTCGGAGGCGGCGAGCCACCCGCTGTCGCAGCTGCAGGTTTGTGGCCTGGGTCTTGGGCATCGGCTCGGTGTAATTGCCCAGGATTCCGCGTCGCTGGCCATGGCTCAAGAATCCTGATGTTGCGATATACGCAATAATGAGTGACGTTCCTCGTCGCCAGAACCAACCAGGAGGTAGGCAATGAGGAACTCCGAGCTAGAGAGCAGAACGCTGTTCGCGGAGACATGCGAAAAGCATCAACGTAGCGTCGTGAAACTTGTACTCCTCTGCGTAACCTTGGGGTGCCATGGAGGTGCCGATGCACCCCAGGTAGTGACCGCTGTTGAGCCAAAAGCATCCGCACTGCCGCTTGCAGTTCTCCCATCTCCGCTGCCGGCCCGACCCAAACCACCGTCGGTTATGGGTCGCCCACCCAACATGCCCTGCTGGATCATCAAGAAGGACGCCCTCCCGAGCGGCGAGTTTGATGGACGAGCGACCATCTATGAACTGTCGTATGGGCAGGAGGGTCGGCTCGAAGCAGCCACCCAGTGGCCCATGAAGCCGTATTGCGTGGGCGAGGGAGAGGACAACTGCGTGGAACTTCACGGGGACCCTGAGCCGAGCCTCCAGTACCACTATGACGATGCGGGGCACCTCATTGAGGTGTCGGCAGCTCGCGCTGAGGGACACACCGCTCGGATGAGCGTGAACTACGATGCTGCTGGTCGTGTGGCCAGCTATGCCTGGACAGAGCAAACCCCCAAGGAGCCAGTGAGCCGACGGGAGACCACGATTGCGTTCAATGCGGCTGGAGATCCCATCGGAGAGATCACGAAGGGACAATCGTTCAAGAAGAAATGGAGGCAGTCCTTGGCGTTCGCACGACTTGAAGGGAACAAGGGTGCGAAGACAGCCATCGTCTGGCCCGATTCCCCAGCGACCTTGTACTTGGGTTGGACGTACAAGGCAGACATTGCGAAGGTCGAGGGCTTCGGCGTTGCCGAGGGGGATGAGATCGTGAGGATCGATGATGCGGGACGTATACGAAACAGGACGGTTTCCTTCCGCGGGAAGCTTCAGAGCGTGAGGGTCTTTTCGTACGAGTGCCCGAGGGAGGGAGAGTTCAAACGGATCCCGTGGAAGACCTGGGTACCCAGCGACGCATCAGACCTGCTGGGGGCAGGCCGCAATGGCCTGAGCCGCTGACCTTCTGTCCCAGCGTGCGCCGCTCCCCGTGAACCCGCGCTGGGCCATTTTTGCCCTCGCGGACTCGCGGATGATGGATCTTTTGCCACCTCTTGACGCGGTTCCTAGTCTGGCCCTTCTCCTGAATTGGGAGCACCAAAGATCCGCAAAGTATCCAGAAGGGTCCTCCGACGATCTCGCGTGAAATTAGTTGCTTGAAGATCCGGCCTACGCTAAGTCTCCGGGATCCCTGGACCTTCGGATTGGAGCAGATGAGAATGGCCTACGAACTACTGCCTGATGGTCGTGTGATCGCTACCACTCTCGCAGACGCTATCGCTTGGCAGGATGCCAAATCCGCCGTCGGGACCGCGCTCAGGGGGGAGCCCCAATCCCAGGGCCAACCTCAAGCGGCTGCAACGCAAAAGGTTGTTCCTACCGGAACCGATGAGAGGTCTCTCTGGTTATCTGGTGCGGCCAGGCTTGACGAACGAGATCGTTCACTGATTCAGAAGGTTGTCGACGCGGAATCCATTCGCCGAGTGGCACTCAAGAAGGTTCTCACGGAACACGGTACCTCACTGCTGCGGTTCCTGGAGCGGATCGAAGCGACCGCCACCGAATCCGGCTTCCAGCGCGAGGATATCTTGGAGCGCACCGAGAGTGGCGCAGGCCCCAAGAAGGTTGTGACATTTCGTCCGGGGCGGTTACTCCGTGCCTACGGTCTCGGACTCTCTGACTCAAGTACCAAATAAGAGGAGGCTCCCCAAAAAGCAAAACCCAGAAAAGAACCTGCTACCAACAGGTTTCCTCTCTGGGCCTTACCCCCGCAGCGCGGGTGACATTCAGGTTTATAGGCAGGGCCGTCCAAGGATCCACAACCAACGGTGCCTGCCTTCACGGGGCTGAATGCCTTGATTGGCAGAGGTACATCCTCTGCTTATGTACGTCAAGAGCAGACGGCCCCTCCGACGAGGAGGTGGGCTTACCACCATGAGGCCGTCAAACTTCAAGTGTGTTTCTGTGCTTGATCTCCGTCTCCGACGATGGAGGGTGCGGAAGCGAATTCTACGGACCTAACCCGTGCGCCCACTCGTCCATGGACGAGTGGGCCTTTCCCTCCCTTTAGGTGGGCTCTACGGCATCCCGAGCTAAAAATCTAACAACCTCGCTCGGGTCCATGTCAGAGGCGAACCGTAAATGATCGACATGAACAAGTTGTCGAGGGAAAAGAGGGTCGCGATCCTCTCCACTCTCGTCGAGGGTTGCTCGATGGCCTCCACCGAGCGCATTAACAACGTGAGCAAGCGCGCCGTAGCCAAGCTGCTCGCCGACATCGGCGCGGTCTGCGACGCATACCAGGATCGGGTCTTTCGGAACCTCAACTGCAAGCGATTGGAATGCGACGAGCTGCACAGCTTCGTCCAGATCCGGGAAGTACACGTCCCCGAGGAAAAGAAGGGCCAGCTTGGCTACGGGGAAGTCTGGACGTTCACGGCAATCGACGCGGAGACCAAACTCATCCCGTGCTGGCTCGTTGGAAAGCGCGATGAGGACACCGCAAGGGCCTTCATTGGGGACTTGGCGGGTCGCCTCGCTAGCCGGGTGCAGCTCACGACGGACGGACTGAAGGCATACGTTGAGGCCGTCGGGGATAGCTTCGAGGAGGTGGACTTCGCGCAGCTCGTGAAGGAATACAAAGGCGGCTCTCTGAAGCAGCAAAAAAGTGGAAAGGGTCGGTACAGCGGCGCACAGAAGACACTGGTCGCGGGCAGTCCCGATGAGAAGCTGGTCAGCACGTCCTACGTGGAGCGGCACAACCTGACCATGCGCATGGGTATGAGGAGGTTCACCCGGAAGACGAACGCCTTCAGCAAGAAACTGGAGCGCCATATGGACGCGCTGGCGCTGTTTTTCTTCCACTACAACTTCTGCCGCATCCACATGACGCTGCGCGTGACGCCGGCCATGGCGGCGGGGATCACGGACCACGTCTGGTCCCTCGACGATGTCGTGGCGCTGCTGCCCGACGAGCAGGCACCTCGAAACCTGCTCACACCCATCAAACCCAGGCGGGCAGCATAGACATGTTGCCGTCTTCGCTGGCGCCCAAAGTCGGCGTCGGTGGTGGCCCTGCCAGGCCGCCGATCACCCAATCAAAAGGAAGAAACATGAGCGATCAGATCAAACCACCGGCGCCGACTTTCGGCGTCAGTGAGGAACAGTTTTTGACGAGGCTTTACAACGAAGCCCGCCAGTGCGGCATTCCTGTTGGCTGGAACGCCTTCACCCAGCTGTTGAACCTACCGTGCCCCGACTGCGGCAGTAGGCAGATCGAGGCCAATTGGTTCGTCGAGACGGAACTCAAGACGCGCTGCATGGGTTGTCGGCGGCTTCGTTCTTGGCCGATCGACAAAGGCAGCAGCCCTCCGAATCGCAATACTTAGCCTGCCAATCACGGATGTGGTCGACACAGCCACGCCACAGGATGGCAAGCCAGCTGTCCTCGTCGTACTTTAGTTCCACCGCTTCCTCAGGCAGAAAGCGCACCACTTCACCGTTGGGAAGCCTCTCCTCGATAGGATTTGGGTCGATGTGGGTTGGATCGCACTTGTCACGTATCCCGAAGTGGAACCCATGTCCGCATTGGAGCTTGGCACTGATGCGGACCCCCCTCCAAGCCACGGTTCCGTAGGTCCCGCGGATTCGTTCGACCTGAACACCCCAACCCGGAGGGATCGGGCAGAGGACGCGCTTGTTCTCCGTGCTGGGCTGATCGGTCGTAGTTGGCTGATCGTCTTCGGCGAAAGCTTCTGGCAGCATGCCTCTACGCTACCCAGCTGGACCAACAATTCGGTCCTGTCAACGACGAGGACCTTTCTTCGGCAATGCCGGGATACGAAGCGTCTGGTCGGACCTCAAAGGCACCCACTACCAGATAGTAAACGGACATTACTGGAAAGGAACTGACGATGGATTTGGCCACGAAGTTGAACCTAGCGCTGCTGTGTCATCTTGTGGGGGATTACATCTTACAAAGTGATTATATGGCGCTCAACAAGACGAAGCGTACCTGGGTCGCGGCGGTGCACGCGACCCTCTACACGGTGCCCTTCCTGATCGTCACGCGGCACCCGGCTGCGCTGGCGATCATCCTGCTGTCGCACCTCGTCATCGACCGCTTCCGGCTGGCACGCTACGTCGCGTGGGCCAAGAACTGGCTTGCCCCCTGGCAGCGCAAGCACGAGGCCAGTCGCGCTACGATCGACGGCATGCCGCACGCGCGCATCAAGACCACCTGGGTCCCCCCGAATCGTCCCTGGCAGCAGTGCCAGGGGACCGGCTACGATCCCGACCGCGAGAAGTACCTCACCGTCTGGCTGCTCATCATCACGGACAACACGATGCACGTCTGCCTCAACGCGCTCGCCCTGTACCTGTTCCGCTAGTCAGCTCCAGCCCGTTCGGCGGGGACGACGCGCTCACATGACTCACCAGTACCTGGCGGGGCTCGTGGCCCGCCTCTTGATGTTCGCGGTCACCGTCTTCTCGATGGGCTTCTTCTGGAGCCGCGCGCGCCCCTACCTCGGACCAATCCTGTCCATCACGCTTGGCCTCATCTCGACCTTCAGCCTCACGCTAGACGCCCTCATCGTCTACGCGACGTACCGTCCCTGTACGCCGAGAGTGTGGGCCGTGGCGTTCGCGCTGTGTGCTAGTTTCGTCGCCGTCGTCGCATACGCCGTCCACCAACGGTACAAGGAACGCTCATGACTGCCCTGTGGATCGTCATCACCCTGGTGCTCTCGACCCTCAACGCGCTCGGTGCCGGTTACGCCTGGCCCGAGTCCAAGGAGCGAGGTGGACTCGCGCACCTGGTGACGTGGTCGGTCACCATCATGGCTTCGATCGGCTTCACGATGGTGCTCACGCTGTTTAACCTCTTCGTCGCGCTCTCCATGCACTGGATCACCCCGGAGCTCGCGGCACGCGGTGAGGCGCTGTGCTTCTCCCTCATCGCGATCCCCATCCTCGGGACGGGCCTAGTGATCACGGTTGACGCCTGGGCCGCCTACAGGCGATCACGGAGCCTCGCAGACCTCGCGGTCGCCGGCTACGACACCTGGGCGCAGGTCCACAACACCTACGTGGTCGTGCAGCACCTGGGCGGTGCGATGCGCAGCGCGGGCGGTCTGTTCCGCGGGGGTGGGTCGAGCGGTGGGTCGAGCGGTGGGGACACCGACTCAGACGGAGCAGGCGCGCTAATCGTGATCCTCCTCGTAGCCGCAGCCTTCATCGGGGGTGTGCTCATCACCTGGGGCCTCGTCAAGGTGGCGCGCGACGAGTCTACGGCCCGCATGCGAATGGCCGTCGCCCCACACAGGAAGTGGTAAATGGACACGAAGACGCCTTCCGTGATTCCCGACGGGATCATCCCGTCGAACCTGGAGCTCGTACAACCCCCGGACGTAGACGGGATCTCGTGGCGCTTCATGTACCGCCTGCGCGGCGACCGCGTGCGGCCTGGCGACCCCCTCTACGACGAGAAGGACGCCATCCAGGTGCGGATCAGGCCCGACAAGCTGGTAACCGCCTACTCGGTCTGGTTCCCTGGGGCGTTCTGCTTCCCCTCCCACCAGAACCGCTACGGGGACCTGGAGGGTCTCGTGGTGGAGATGCTCACGCGGCACAACCTGGTCAACTACGCCAAGTGGCTCAGCACGCGCTACGCGACTCAACTGGAGAGCCTGATACGAAGGGACAGCGGCCTATGAGTCCCGTTCGCCCAGCGGACAACCTCCTACTGCACACCATGATCGCGGTCCTCGTGGGCCTCTGCATCATGGTCGACTGGAGCATCCTCTACCTCGACGGACTGGGTCGCTACGGGATCCGAATCGACCTCACGATGAAGGCGATGCTCATCGGCTCCGCCGTCACGCTCGCATACACGGTGTCTGCGGGCCTGCCTCGCATGCGCTACGTCACCATGACGGCCTTCGTGGTCTACCTGATGGCCACCTGGTCCATCGTCAAGCAGGTCAACCTGCATGACATGCAGCTTGTGGTCTTCGGGCTCACCAAGATGGGAGAGGCGTGGTTCGTAGCCTCCGTGGCCGCGATGAGCATGCAGATACTGCACGAGAGGGCTGAGCCCACACCCGTCAGCTCCCGCGAGCCCTTAGGACCCGAGTAAGGGACATGACTTGCCCTGACACGCTACCAGCACAACTTCCCGAGGGAGTTTACCTCGTGGACAAGGCTCCGACAGACGAGCGAACTCGCTGGGTGTGGAGGATCAGGTTGGCTGGGTCGTACACCCGGCAGGGTCTACCCCTCTACAACCAGGCAGACGACATCATCGTCTACATGCGGAAGGAAGGGCATCGGCCAGACCATAAGCACTTCGTCATGCGCGTCCCCGGTCGCGGGCCTGAGATCGAGGCAGGAGACGACCTCCAAGTCCTCATCGACCGCTGCCTCACGAAGGGCGACCTCCTGAGGCACGTGGACCACATCATCGACAACTACCTCGTCCGCTTGCGGTCCAAGATCTTGCAAGAAGCGGATCTTCAAACCTACGCCCTATCTCGCTGAGAGGCCCCATGTCCTACCTGTTCCGTGCCGTAGCCAACCTCGTCATCCCGTCCCTCATGGGAGACCTCCTGTTGTATGTGGGGCAGTACCCCAGCGGTCAGAGCGCGATCGCGGTGCAGAGCTCACGAGGCGAGCCGCTGTTCACCCTGACCCACAACATGACCCCCGAGCAGATGGAGCACGCGGAGGTCCAGGATGGGTTCTGGGTGAAGGTCAACGAGCCCTCCGACATACGCACGGCCGCGCTCGCTGCACTCCTCCAGAGCGGACTCTTTGCGCCCTCAGACCCCCCGGAGTACGTGGGCGCGGGCATGGTCGAACGCTACGCCCAGCTATGGCGGTTCCGTAGCTGCAACGACCCGACCCACCACGACGTAGGACGCCCCGCAGCCCTCTGCTCGGCCTGCCTCCTGGCCGTCCGGACGGGACGTTTCCAGCCTGAGCAGGTGCAGGCGGAGTTCCACGCCGCAGGGGTCGTGATCGACCCCTCCGTCAACTACGCGAGCCTTCTCATCGAGGACTCGATCAGTCCGCTCGTGCCGTTCGGCAGCGGGCTCGTCTGCCCGCCCGAGGAACCAGCGCCACCCGAAGGATACGAGCCTCCGCAGCCGTCATGCCTTGTGGAGCAAGACGCCCCCACGGAGCCGGTCGATTGGACTCCTGCTCCTGGCGGCAACCCCGACCCAGAGCCCGTGTGCGCTTCTCCGCCCAGCGAACCCGACTCGGCCTCCTCCTCGGAGGACAACACGGGAGGAAGCTGCTCAGACGGTGGGGACTAGATGATCTCCGTTCCTCTGTCGAGATCAACTCGTCGCCACATCCAGGGAATCGTCTCCGGCTTCGCGGGGTACGGGACAGCCTGGGCGCTCGGCCACACCATCGACTGGAGGTTCTGCGTATTGGGGATGATGATGACCCTCATCACCTACGTGGGGGAGATCAAGATCGAGCGGATCGGAGTGCCCAACCAGTTCGGAGCACGACTCAGCGCGATGGCCGCCGCGTGGATGTTGTGGCTCCTCATGGGAGGGGCCCGCGCGCAGGTGAGCCCCCTCGTGGTGGTCCTGGTCGGGTACTTCGCGGGCCGGCTGAGTCTCCGGTTCTACGTCGAGGGGTCGTACCCTCAGCTCCCGTCTGGATCGTAACACCGACTACAACGCATGTTCTACTGCGCTCGGTGCAAGAAGTTCCTGCTGGTACCGGGGATATGCCCAACATGCGGGAGCGTGGGCCTGGTGCCCGCCGCCGTTCACGAACCGAAACCTCGACCCTTCCTGTCGGCGGTCGACCCGCCTCCCGAAGGGCTAATGCTGAGCCCACCTCGACCCCCGCAACTACGCCTCATCAGGAGTTCCTCGTGAGTACACAATCCCTACACATGAGGTCGATGGCGGGCATCGACCCGCTACGCGTCCCCCTGCCTCCAGGTACGGAGGTCGTCACGCGGGTCGATCGCGTCGTGGGGGAGCGCACCGTCAAGGCGGGCGCGCTCGGACGCGTCAAGCACATCGACGGGGATCGCGTGGCGGTCCAGGTCGTCGGGGTCGGCCAGGTTTGGTACTCGCGCAGCGAAGTGGTCCCCTGCCGCGCCGGCCAGGCGCGCTACGCGGCCCGACGCGACCGCGACTGGACGGCCCTTCACCCCTGCGTGGTGCTGGAGGCCATCGTGGGTTCACGGGCCTGGGGACTCGCGAACGAGAACTCCGACACGGACCGACGTGGTGTGTTCGTCCCGCCATTCCTATGGACGACGGGCCTGGTCCCCGCACCGGAGGAGATCGGGTCGATCGACGCGACCTGCACCTACTGGTCGACCCACAAGTTCATCCAGCAGGCGCTGCGTGCCGACCCCAACACGCTGGAGACACTGTTCGTAGGTGAGGTCCAAACGATCGACGTCATGGGACAGTGGATCCTCGACGCCCGCCAGGCGTTCGTGTCCGCGAACATCTACGGGAGCTTCGGCCGCTACGCGCTCTCACAACTCAAGAAGATGCAGAAGGCGATCGCACTCATCGATCGCCGACGAGTAGTCCTCGATTGGCTTCGCACGGAACCCTCGCTCCTGCTGGAGGACGTAGCTCAACGCATCGTCACCGAGTTCCCGGAGGATCATCCAGCGGGTTCAAGCGGGCTGTACGTCCAAGGCAAGCAGTACGTGAAGGACCTCTACCGGTCGCTCTACGACCAGGGAATCATCGCGGAGAACAGCTTCACGGGGCTCGTGAATTTCGCGGAGCACGCGACGGAGAAGGACCTCGACCTTCCACGAGAGCTTCGCCCGAAGAACGCCTACAACCTGCTGCGACTCATCGCGACGGCCACCGAGTGGCTACGGACGGGAGAGGTGAACTTCCAGGTCTCCGGTAGCCTTCGAGACCGGCTGCTGTCCATCAAGCGCGGCGAGGTCGACCTCGCCGACGTGGTACAAGACGCGGAGGAGACCGCTCCGATGCTCGACGAGGCCCGCCGCCACACCAAGCTCCCCGAGCACCCGAACCTGCGCGCCGCCGACGCCCTACTGCACCGCATCAGTCAGGAGGCCGCGCGTCGCTGGGTGAGCGGAGAGGTCTCGGCGTTTGGCCTACACGCCCCGCCACCCCCGATGCTCGAGTGGGACGATGCCAAGGAGGACGCATGACGCGCGGCAACGCCTACGAGCTACTTACTCCCCACCAGGCTAGGGTCGTGGAAGCCCTGGTCCGAGAGGAGGTGGCGCGCCACCTCCCGGTGGTCGTCGCGCTGTCCGGGTCGCACGCTTATGGGTTCCCTTCCCCCGACTCGGACGTTGACGTGAAGGCAGTCCACTTGGACCCAACCGCCCTGTTCCTCGGGCTTACTCCGAAACCAACCTCCGACAACGTCGTCTCGACGCGAGAGGGCATCAAGATCGACTACACCTCCAACGAGCTCGGCGGGGTGCTCCAGGGCGTGCTTCAGGGGAACGGAAACTACATCGAGCGCCTGCTCGGGGGGCTGTACTTCAGCCCCTCCAGACTGCTCGACGAGATGCAGGGCATCCTGCGGCGAGCGTTGTCCCGCCGGGTCGCCCACCACTACCGGGGGTTCGCCCGCACCCAGGCCGAACAGGCCGGGCGCACCTCGGTCAAGAGCCTGCTCTACGCATTCCGCACCCTACTCACCGGGGCACACTTGCTACGAACGGGGGAGATCATCCTGGACCTCCCCACGCTGCTGCGCCGCTACGGGTTCGACGAGGTTCAGTCCCTCGTCGAGAAGAAGCGCGCCGGTGTTGATCTGATCGAGGCGTCCGAGGGGGACTACTGGCGGATCTGTACGCTGCCTCGCGCGTTCATGGCCTTGGAAGACGCGCGTGAGGGCTCCCCGCTCCCGGTCGAACCTCCCAACGAGGTCGAGGTGAACGACTGGCTCGTGAGAACGAGACTCCTAACTGCCTAGAGCCGCCTGGGTATCGTAGGCCACGATGCCCGTGATAAAGCGCACACGCAGGTACGTCTACAACACCCCAAAAATCGCCCGCTGGAGCGACGTGTCCTTGCTCACCCGCGCCGTCCAGCGCGTGGGGGGGATCCACGACGCGATCAGCTACTTCACCAACGGTAGCACCCTCTCCCTTCCCCTGCCCCTCCAGGCGCTGCTGGTGTGTCAGCGATTTACCGGACCTGCCCGCGCGGGCCTCCTCCGGTACCTGACGGACAAGTGCCGGAAGATCCCCCTCCTGTCGGGCGGCGGGAGGTTTCGATCACAGAACACCTACAGCGACAAGCTCAAGCGCGACGTCACCTTCGGGTCTCTCGACGTGTCGGAGGAGCCCGCCCTCTACATCGTCAACTCGATCCCCGTGCTGGTCCGCCAGGAGGGCTACGGGATCGACGAGGCGAAGGGGATACAGATCTACTTCCCGCGGGGCTTCTTCTCGACGGAATACTTCCCCCAGCAGGCGATCGACCACGCACCGCGACACTCGTCAGAGATCAACCGGTTCGCGGTCATCCACGTGGGGGCGGAAGACAACGACGACAACAGCGACGACCCCATACGGGCGGCACGTCCACGGAAGCAGTACGCCAAGACGATGGATGGGGATGGGATGATGACGCTGGAGGGAGAGCGCATCCTGTACGAGCATGGGGTGTCTCCCGACGACATGCGGGACCCTGAGCCCTGCGAGGGAGTCGACGACCTCGCCCTCACCCCAAGCGCCAAGATCGCCGTTCAGTTCGCGCGCGCCTGGTTCCAGGCGCGGGACGACTACGCGCGCCGCCGCATCATCTGGCGCTGCGGGATGTTGTTTGAGGGGCCTCCGGGGACCGGAAAGACCGCCCTCGCGCGCGCCCTCGCCTACGAGATGGGAGTGCCCATCCACGTCTTCCACCTGACGAGCCTGAACTCGCGGTCCTTCGAGTCTGGCTGGCAGGACATGGTCGAGAGGACCCCCGCGATCGCGCTGCTCGACGACTTCGACCGCGTGTTCGAGAACGGCCGGCGGGTCACGGACGAGGGCCCGTCCTACAACCTGGTCCTCCAGGCGCTATCCGGCGTGCAGGAGGTCTCGGGCCTCATGGCGATCCTCGCGGTCAACGACATCCACAAGGTGGACCCGACGATCTTCGACACGAAGTCGAAGTCCCGGTTCGGCCGGCGCGTCACCGTGCGCGCCACCTTCGCCCTCCCCACAGAGGATCAGCGACGGAGCATCGCGCGACGTCTCCTCGACGACTTCCCCACCGAAGTGGTCGAGCGGGTCGTGCGTGAGGGGTGTGAGGACTCTGGGAAGCAGTTCGTCGACCGGTGCGCGGCGGAGGTCATCGACCGCCTCCAGCACGGAGCCGGCGTACAGGAGATCGATCTCTCCGCGGAGAGTCCGGTACCCCGTCGGGGACGACCGAGGAAGGACGCCCCGCGGGCTCGTCAGGCTTCCCCCAAGGAGAAGAAGGAGAAGATGTCCGAGCCCGCGGAACGATAAGTCAGGAGGTGAGGATGGGCGTGAGGCCCGTGACGCACGTGTTCCCGATGCGCGCCGCCAGCAGGTAGCCCCCAACGGCCTGGAAGTTGCCGAAGGAGGAGAACCCAGCGTTGGCGGCCTCGACGAGCACTCCGTTGAGCCACACGAGCAGGGCGGCCTGGTTGGCGATCGGGGGGTTCGGGCTGGACGCGAAGATCCCGCTCGGAGTCGTCACCGTCACCCGTACGGTCCCGCCAGCGATCGGGTAGCTCCGACCCCCAAGGAACGCGTCGAACAGGACCGGTGCGCAGCAGGCCCCCGAACGAAAGTTCGACCAGCCACCTGGGCACGGGTCGTAGCAAGGCACGTAGCACCGCGCGCAGCGGCACCCAGGTAGACAGCCCATGTTGCGCTCCCTCTCCACGTAGGTAGGCCCACAACCACACGGCGTGCGCCCACAGCGGCACCCGTAGTTGTAGGGGCCGGGATGACCGGGATGACCGGGATGACCGGGATACCCGTGGCCCCCCGCGCCGTAGCCTCCGCAGACGCAAGGATGTCGGTTACACCGACAACTCCACTGGGGCGGCTCGCAGTAGACGGGTGGGCAGTAGACGGGCGGGTATGCGGGGTAGCACGGCGCACACTCGTCTCGCCTCCGACGTGGAGGTTCGCAAGGCACGCAGCCACGATTTGAGTTGTTACGTCCCATACCTCAATCCTCTCTCGCCCGCTCCAAGATGGGGAGCTTCCGAACGGAGACGAGATCGGGCGCGACCCGCTCCGGGATCTCGAACTACTTGACCCGGTAGACGACGGGCGAACAGCCCCCGCAGCACGCGCTGTTGGCGGCCGGAGCCGGAGCGAGGGCGACCGGCGCCCCGAGGTTCATGGCCGCCTGGAAGAGCGCCCAGGAGGACGCGATGGAGGGCGCGACCAGGTAGGGCGCGACGTTCACCACGGGAACTGCGGGAACGTAGGCCGGAGCCACGTAGGCCGGAGCCACGTAGGCCGGGACGTAAGCTGGACCCACGTAGGCAGGGGCCATCGCGGGGACCAGCGGGGCGAGAACAGTTGGGGACGAGCAGGTTGAGCACGACATGGGCACCATCCTGCTCGCAGACCCTAGGGGTATGGTCTTTCCGACTCAGGTTCAGATCGGTCGATGATCTCTTCAACCACCCAAGCCCCCTCGCACAACGGCCTCCTTGTGGGAGACTGCCGCACCACCCTCCCAACCTTGCCGGAGGGGACCTTCCACATGGTCGTCACCTCTCCTCCCTACTTCCGCCTCCGGGCGTACGATGGAGATGAGGACGGAGTGGAGTGGCCTGAGGTTCGCTACCGCCCGATGCGAGACCTCCCAGAAGTAGTCGTGCCCGCGGGCAGGACGGCGCTGGGCCAGGAGGAGGAGGTCACCCACTACGTGGGCCACCTGGTGGAGGTGATGCGCGAGGTGCGGCGCGTCCTCCGCCCCGACGGAGTTCTGTGGCTCAACCTGGGGGACACCTACACGAGTGGGTCTCGCGACAAGCACTACGAGGACCAGAAGTCTGCGGGACGAAAGGGGGGTCGCCCCCAGGGTCCCCAGTCAGGGGACCTCATCGGAGTCCCCTGGCGGGTAGCGCTGGCGCTCCAGGCGGACGGGTGGGTGCTGCGCACCGACGTCGTGTGGGCCAAGCGCAACATGATCCCCGAGAGCGTCACCGGCTGGCGCTGGGAGCAGTGTCGCGTCAAGGTGCGCGCGGGAAGGCGTGGCCAGCAGGTGTATGGAGCCCGGAGCTCCCCCGGCCGTCCGCAGTCCGACTGGAGCCACGACGTCAACCTCAGCGCCCCCGAGTGGGCCCCCTGCCCTGGGTGCGACAAGTGCAGGGCAAACGGCGGGCTGGTGCTGCGTCGCGGGAGCTGGAGACCTACGAGGTCCCATGAGGCGGTCCTCATGCTTACGCGCTCGGAGAGGTACTTTTCCGACGGGGAGTCAGTACGGGAGCCCCACAACCTCCAGTACGTCCAGCGGCGAAAGTCCCTCAGCGGAGACAAGAGCCAGACGGGGCGCATGGACCGCCGGCCCGTGATGTCGATGCGCTACGACGGAGTGCCGCTCGGAAACCCGGACGGACGTAACCAGCGGGACGTGTGGTTCCTCGCGAGCTACCCGAGCAAGATTCGCCACTTCGCCATGATGCCCCCGCTCCTGGTGGAGCGCTGCCTGCTGAGCGGTCCCGAGCACGTGTGTGCGGCCTGTGGGACCCCATGGGTGCGCATAGTGGACCGACAGACGTACCGAGAGGCAAGCGGCGAGCGTCCGATGGACAAGACCCAGTGCAACGTGGTGCGCGCGGGATGGCGGCAAGGTGGACCCACCCGCACCACGAGGGGGCATCGACCCGCCTGCGCATGTGGTGTGGGATCGGTGCCTCCCCGTGTGCTGGACCCGTTCGTCGGCGCCGGCACGGTCGCGGGGGTCGCGGAGGTGCTCGGCTGGTGCTGGACGGGCTGCGAGCTCAGCCCCAACTACGCCGAGATCGTCCCGCAGCGGATCGCGGAGGTGCGGACGGCTCTACGCCCCACGCGGGACAAGCGGACTCCTCGGAAGGAGCCTCAAGCGGCCTCCCCGCTGCGACAGCTGGGCTTCGTGGTCTGACAGCTCTGTTCCAGCACTCGAACGCTACTAGGGAACATGACACCCATCCTATCGTCCCTGTTCTCCAGGCCACCCATCCTGTCGTCCCTGTCGTCCCTAGTTGTGATCGACCCTGTTGACCACCAGGCACTCTCCGAAGAGATCGAGAGCGCCGAGGGTCAGGCCCTCCTGGCGAAGAGCCACGCAGTGGTGGTGCCGTGTTCGGCGGACACTCCGCTGGAGGTGGCCCTCCTGGACGTACTGCCCATCAAGAAGGCCAAGCGCGCGTGTCGCTTCGCCCCTGTCGGCATGATTCCAGAGTCCGTGCGCGAGGGGAAGGACCCCTTGTGGGCGCGGGCCTACCTGGCCCGGTTCAGCAAGAGCACCATCGTGGTCTACGTGGACTGCGCGAACGCGTCGCGGGAGGACCCGCTGGAGGATCGCGTCGCGGAGGCCCATCTCCTGCAATCCCTATCTGGCGGACGCGTCAAGGTGTTGCTCCACGGAACCACGCAGGAGACCGTGCGCGAGCTACTAGAGGAGGTCGGTCTGTTTGGGTCCGGAGACCTCTAGGCACAAGCGGACAACTCCCAGGAGCGTCGCTCCTCGTAGGTCCAGTCGAGCGCCTCCTCGTCCTCGGACACAAGGAGCCGAGAACGCCCCTTGTAGTCCTGCCGCACGAGGAAGGGGGTTGGGACTCCGGTCGGGTCGACGACCCGGTCGAGAAGGCTCGACGTGAGGTCGCGGGCCCAGTTGACCCGATACGCGACGAGATCTCGGCCCTTGTCGCTCGCCTTGTTGACGACGCGCTGCACCCACGTGAGGGTGCCGTAGTCGAGAACGACCTTCTCCATGGTGGCCCACGCGGAGCTCCGACCCGTGCGGGTCCGGTTGACGTAGCGGGCGAGGTGCTTGCCCGTCCCGCTCCCCGCGCAGGTCGCGCAGCTGGCTCGCGTCTTGGGTACGGCCTGGCAGGCCGTGCAGACCTCGTAGACGTCCACGAGGGAGCGTCCGAACATCCCCCGGTGCTCCATCGCGCATCGGCGCGCACCCTCCTCCCCCTTGTGCTTGTGCCCGCAGAGGTAGGCCCGGTCTGGGTTCGGGTCGTCGACGTGGTGGCGATGCAGGCAGGTGAGGCGAGGGGTTGAGTCGGCCATGCGATCTCAACACGGTCTAACTTGACACAAGGAGCTGTGAGTCCGGCATTCTCAACGGGATGGCGCTCCCTGCTCTACCTGACCCACTCGTACTCGTCGCACGTCCGTCGCAAGTCACATTCATTGTGGGTCCCCCAGGAACGGGGAAGACCCAAACGCTCGTCAACGTGTCCTCGGTGTCTCCGCGCCTCATGCGGTACGTGACGGCGACGGCGCTGGTACACAACGACGCGGAGATCCTCCAGCTCCTTACGAGCGTGCAGGACCCCGTGCTGGAGAACCTCCTCCAGCCGCCCTATGGGGACGGGGCACGACGGTTCGGCGCGATCGCGCGCGCAGTCGTCGACCTCACACCAAACGACATCGTGCTCATCGACGACCTAGAGACGAGCATGCACCCCGACCTCGTCAAGGCGGTGACCAACCTCGTCCTCACGAGGACCACACAGGCGGGCGTACCGGTCTTCTTCGCCACGCACAGCCTGTGCGTGGTAGACGCGACGCTTGGGTTCTTCCCCCCGCAGGGAGCCAACATCACCCTGGTGCGCCTGTCGCGACAGGTCCCCCCCGTCACCTACAACGAGACGCGGCTGCGGTCCCTACGGACCCCCTGCGTGGACGTCCGAGACGACATGCCCTCCCTCCAGGAGTGCTGCTGCTAGAGAGTCGAGGCACCGATGATCGTGGTCATCGTCACGACCACGAAGAACGCACCGACGATGAGGCGCAGCTTAAAGGCTCGCCGCGCACGTGCGCGGCGTCGAGACTCCAGGTAGGCAAGGTCACGGGAACTCAGCGCGGTCACTGGACCACCAGGATGGGCTGACCACTCGGCCGGCGCTCCGTCGTCACGACGAAGCGGCCCGACAGGAGGGCCATGAACCGGTTGAGGACGCGCCGACGACTGCGTGCAGACAGCATGGAGGTGCCGCCGTTCACGTCGACGAACGCCTTCTCGCGTCGCCCCTCCACTCCGGCGTACGAAACCGTGGGTTGTAGGGCTTGGGAAGTCGTGTGACCGCTCAAGGTGCTCAGGATTTGGGGCTTCAAGGATGAGTAGCGCATCGTTGTCTCCTGACTAGAGGTCGATGCGAGGGATCACTTCGGAGCTGAGGTCTTCGCGTCGAGGTTCTTTTGCAGGATCTGCACGTCCGCGGCCCCTGCACCCACGTCGCGGGCCTGCTCGCGGGCCTGCTCCGCGAGCGCGTCCAGCAGGGCGGGGATGGCGGCGATCCCCCTCCGCAGGAGGTCTCCCCTAGTCTCTACGAGGAGCGTCGCGCGACGCGGAGCCCTGTCAGTCTCGACGACCAGGCGGAAACGCTTGTCCGTCTGTGGACGGAAAGCCAGCGTTCGGTGAACACCACAGGAGACCCTGCCCCACATGCCTGGGATCGTGGTGGCGATCGCGGCCTCCAGTGCGCCCAGCGAAGCCTCCAAGTCCTGGGTGGCCCGCTGGAGCTCGGCCGCGGCCTCTCGGGCCTCTCGAACGATCGTGGGGAGGTTCCTACTCGACACGGATCACCTTGGTCACCTCGCGCAGCATGTCGTTGAGGCGTCCGACCAAATGCTCCACCTGCGAGTAGATGATCATGCTCACTTGGTTGTCGTGGCGCAGGAACCACCGACGGTAAGCTGTGCGGACGGCCGTCACTCGCGCGAAGGGGCCACGCTGGCTGTCAGGGTGCTGGAGCGCCTGGTTGACCATCTGGTCCAGGACAGGACGGTCGCCAACGTACCCGCAGGCGACCGTGTCGAGGGCCGCCACAACGGCTTCCCCACGCTCCTGGAGGTCCTTGGGGGAGAGGAGGGAGACCGGAAGAGGATCCTCCAAGGTCTCAACGACGCGGCCCTCTTCGCTGAGGAGGAGCGCGTTGCGGTGCGCCAGGAGGTTCGCGACGATCGCGGCCGTACGGTCGTCCTTGGCCTCGAACGAGAAGGGCAGGTAGAGGGCGTATCGTGGCATGCCCTAGACACCTGGAACCGCACGGAGGCGGAGCTGTACGTGCGAGGCCGCAGCCCGCACCTCCTCCCTCACGCGCGCGAGGTGGTCCGGGTCGTTCCACTTTCGGTTCCGCCCACTGGGGTGCCCTACGAGCAGCACGCGGTCCGTGCTCGCGGAGAGCTTGGCGGCTGCCGCGACCCGCTTCCCCACGAGGACCACGAGGTCGAAGCGGTCCACCCACAGGGGGAGCCAGAGAGCCGCGGCTCGTCGCGCGAGCTCCGCGTCCCACCACCCGCAGGGGCCGGGCGGCAGGAGGTCCGCTGAATCGGACCACCGCACCCCGCAGCGTATGAGCCGAGCGCGGCCGGTTCCAAGACGAAAGGCCCCGAACCTTCGCGTGAGGTCGTCCGACCTCAGCCAGTGGTCGTGGACCACCTGCGGGACGCGGCGGTGCCCCACGTTGATCGCCTCCCCCACGAGGATCACCCGCAGTCCAGCCCACGGTGCGCACCCGTCGGGGTCGCGCGCACAGCAGTCCGGAGAGCTCCCCCACCCGTTCCTATAGTCTACGCAGGGCACCGTTAGGTGCTACCCGGAACGAACCCGGCGAGGGTGCGCGCGACTTGATGTTAGCAGTGATGGTAAACGCCGCTAGCCTGTCATCGTCCGGAGGGTCGCTCTCGCGACTCTTGGCGGCGAGGAGGAAGTCGACCGGGAACCGAACCTTAGTGTCGGGATCGATCCCGAAGTCGGCTCCAAAAGGTCGTGCGCGATCCAGCTTGGAGCCGAACGTCTGTATGTGGGGGGCCGTCTGAAATCGACCCGTTGGGCTAAAACCAACAACCTCGTCGAGGACCTGATCGACCTGGTCCGGGGACAGGAGCCGAATCGAACCGTCGAGGAGAGGAAGGCCCAGGGTCTGGTGCATCCACACGAACCCCGCCGCCGCTGCGCTGAACCGCTTGAGGACGGTCGTCTCGTCACAGGCGTACGCCTGGAGGACCAGAGCGCAGTCGAGGACGTCCTCCAGGCACGCCACGACGTACGGGTACAACGCGACGGTGTTCCCTCCGCAGGCGGAGACTACGTCTCGTGCCTGAGAGGCTGCGAACCTCCACAGACTGTCCGGAAGTCCTGAGCCCAACCGACTCAGGACCGTGTTGAGCGCGCGCCCACGCGCGACTGCGGCCCGCCAGGGGTCGGGGTCCTCACGGGACAAGGACCAGGTCTCGACCCTGGACTCATCCTCTCCCTTCGTCGCAGGCGCGAGGACCACATCCTCGCACCCCTTGACGGAACGGAGGAGGCGTGCGGCTTTCCTGCTGGACAAGGAGTCCCCAGAGGAGAACTCCTTCCAGGCGGGTCGCAGCCACTGCGGCATGCACTGAGCCACCGAGGCGATTAGGTTCAAGAGGTAGCCGATGGTGGAGGCGCCCGCCATTCCCTCCTGGACGGATACGACCCGCCGCACGACCTCGGGACCCACCCGGACCCCCACCTGCGTGTGGGTCGACAGGCAGCGGAAGCAGGTCCTCGGGTTGTACCACCTCCGATGGGCCTTACACCACGTCGCGACGACGAAGCGTACGTCAGTCGGCGGCGGGGGCAGCGCCCAGACGGTGGACTCGTCGGCTGTGGTGGTGGTGGTGAAGATACGCAGCAGGCTCCATGATGGATGGGGCTTGGGCATCAGAGCAGCTCCACCTCGGCGTCCACCCACAGGGATCTGGGCAGGGGGAACCGCCCCGCACGCAGCGCAGCCTCACAGGCGTGAACCGTCTTGGTGTCGAGCTTCAGGATGCGGACACGCACAAGATCCGCAAGCAGGTCCGCTCCCCCGCTGTGCACCACGGCAAGCAGGGCGGAACGAAGCGGCTCGCGAGTCTTATTGGCCGTCTCCATCACCTGGTCAAGTAGGAGATTGACCGCGTTGTCCAGCAGGTAGGTTCCCGTCGACAGGATGAGCTCGGGGAACCGTCGTCCCTCCCGGAGGAGGTCGGGTGCGTTCCGCGCCCACCTAGCCGCGTAGCGCGTAGCGTTCGTGGGGGTCGGCGGGCCTGCCTTGGTTGCCCACTCACGCACGAGCCTCGACACGTCGCAGCGAGCAGCTGAGAAGGCCCGACTGGGGGCGAGGAGGGTTCCGATCGTTGAGCTCAGGGTGCCCATACGATCGGGGTTGATTAATAGGTCGGCCCGCATGGTGTCGGGCTCGGCGTCAGTCGAGCCGGGAGCTGTCAGGATCGAACCGTGGGGCAGGCCGTCCCGCTCCAACGGCTTGGACCCCCTCCCACAGGGAGCGCTCGGCCGCGGGCAGGCCGCCCCCCTCTGGGTAGAAGGGCTGGAACGGGCCGGCAGGCACGCGGGCGAGCCAAGGAGCTAGGACCAGGTGGGCTGACCGGAGGTGCGGCAGGGGCTCGAACTCCAGCTTGAACTCCGCCTCCTTGGCCACCTGCACCCCAGCATCCAGCAGGCGGACCTGCTGGCAGTAGGACCTAGCCTGCGCGAGGCCGAGGTCCTCGAGCAGCCCAAGACGCCAGCGCAAGCGCCGGAGCGCCTGGTCGTCGTCACGCGACATGTGCGCGAGCTCCTCCTTCGCCTGGAGGATGCGCATGGATAGGACCCCCTTGCGAGACCCCCAGCGAGCGGCCACATCCCGAAGTCGACGCGCGGCCGTCTTGGCGACCTGACCCGCGCGTCGGTACTCCGAGTCGAGGGACGCCAGCACCGCGAGGGTTGCCAGGCCGTCGCGAGCAAGGAGGCTCGCGGACAGCAGGTAGCGGCTCGACGCGCACATGGGATCGGCGCGCATCAGGGACGCACGAACGGCGCGCGCCCACACGACCCCGAGGGGTCGCAGCTTCCCGTTCCCTCCGTCCACGCCGAGCAGGCGTGCGACGTGCCCGGCGCGGACAGGAGTGAAGACGCAGCGTCCATCCTCCTCCCGCTCCAGGTTGTCTAGGACCAGGGAGAGGAGGACGCGCTTCTCTGGGGGGTTGGGACAGCACATCGAGACGGGTGTGCCCCACGACTTGGGTATGCGACGAACGTGTGACCAGGGTCTCAAGCTCACGGGGAATCTTACCCCCGACGGAGCGATCTGCTAATCGAGCGCGGCTTCCAGCTGCGCATGCGCTGAATCCTCGGGGGTGGCGTACGTGGGGACCACGTACCCGTTCAAGATCAGGTGCTGTAGGCACGCATCGTTGATGCGCGTCTCGCGCGTCTCGTGAGACCCAGTCCCCCTGTAGGTCGCACAGATCCCAACCGCCTCCAGGTAGTCCCCCGCCTTGAGCGGAACGGCCTTGAAAGTGCCTGGAATCTCGCAGGGAAACACCACTCGGTACCCACAGGGTTTAAGGTCCGTAGGAGCCGGCCTGGAGATCACAGAAACTGGAGGGGTTGGAACCTCGGGTGGAACCTCAGGTGGAACCTCGGGTGGAACCTTGGGCGGAACCTCAGGTAGGGCAGGAACCGGCGGTGAGGAATTGGCCGCGGCCAACTCCGCTGCATCCAGCAGGAGGTCCCTGAGGGTCTGCCAGGCGAGGAGGTCGATCCCCCAGCGAGGAACTGTGCGCCAGGGGATGTCAGGCCCGCCCAGCAGAAAACTGTTCGGATCGTCCCCCCTGCGAACCTCGATCGCTTGCCCGTTAGGAGCTTGCCCCTTCCCCTCAGCGGATAGGCTCGCGCTGACGTTGATCACCTCCCCCATGCGCGTCCACAGGAGCTTGACGATGGTTCGGAGGGATTCAGCCCCTCCGAACCATCGCGCGAAGGGATCTTGGTCAAGATCCTCCGACCGGATCGCGAGGATCGCGACGCGCAACCACTCGTAGAAGGCCCTTCGGTCCTCTCCGCGCGCGCGCCGGTCCAGCACGGTCCAGAAGACCTCCTGCGCCACCCACTCCCGCGGGAAGATTGTCGTCCGGTCGCGTCGGAGCTCGAACCCCCGGAGGATCCCTGGAGCTTCCCAGTTGAAGGCGGTCCAGGCGGGAGAGTCATCCCCCCCAGTTGCCTCCGCCTCGTCCCGCGCCACCACGTCCAGGTAGCAGCGGGCCACCTGTGCGGCCCCCTGCGTGAGGTCCGCGGAGGCGCGAGCGTACGCTTCGCCAGCACTAAAGCGACGCCGGATGTTGAACTCGTCGAACTGGTACCAGAGGGTGTAGGGGCCGCTCTCGGCCTTAGTTTGGAACATGCGCGAGAGCGAAAGGAGGTGAGGGAGAGGAGGGGAGCTGAGAGGGTCTGAGAGGGGAGAACCCCTCTCAGGCTAGACGCGCGGAGTCTTGGCCGTCGGCACGTCTTCCTGGCTGGCGACGACGGTGATGAGCAGGCCGCCCGGCGTGGTGAAGAACACGCCCTCATCCTTCATCGCCTTGGACAGCGACCCGTTGATGCTCGCCGCGTCGATCGACTTGGCCTGGATGGAGGCGGGAACTGAGCCCGTCCCGCCCGTGTACATGACGACCGGCGAGATGTGAGCGGTCCAGAAGCGGCTGATCGCGCCCTCGATGCGCCGACGGATGCTGTCGATCTCACCGATCGCGGTCGCACGGTCCAGCTTGCCCGTGCGGCACTCGGCGATCTTGTCAGCCGCCGCCTTCGCCTGGACCTTGTCCCCGTAGGCGAAGGTGAGCGCGTCGAGCAACGCAGCCTCAGCACCGGGCTCCGAGACGCCGAGCGCCCCGCAGTTCACCTTGTACGCGGCGTCGTCGGCCTCGTTGAGCTTGGTGCGCGCCGTAAGCGCCTTGGGCGCGAAGACCGCCCCGTCGAGCAGGAGGGCACCCGACATGAACTCCTTGGCCACCTCGGCCCCGCCGAGCTTGGCCTCGAAGCGACGCTTCAGGAACTCGTTGCCGCCGTACAGGTCCTTCATGCACTGCGGCATGGCCGGCGTCCCCACGAAGACCTCGTAGCCGATGCGAACGTCGATGGTGCCATCGGCGAGCGCCTTCTTGCGATCCACGTAGGGGGTGGTCGTCGGGGGGCTGAAGTTCATCGCCGGGGTCAGGCCGAACTCCTTGAGCTTGGCCACGGTGTCCGCGTCGAACTCCGCCGACTCACCCTCGGGCTTGACCGCAGCGAGCAGCTTGGCGAGCGCCGAAGCACTGAGCATGCGGTTCAGGTCCGTCAACGAGGGCAGGCAGTCGCCGGGGTCCTTGGAGGCGACGGCCATCTTGGAGAACTCGACCTCGACCTCCCACGTCTCGGGGTTGACCTGAAGGCCCAGCGCGGTCAGGGCCTCGCGAGCGCGGCGGTCGTTGACCTTGAACCGAGCCTTGTCGGTAAGGACCGACCCGTCGCCGACGATGGTGTAGGCGCGGATCATCTTGAGCTTGCCCGACAGGTCCACCGGGCCGATCTTGTCGACCCCCTCGCCCGTCTGCTCGTCCTTGAGGAACGCGGAAATGGTCGTCTGGAGGCTCGCGTTCGGGGAGGTGCGCGACAGCACGATGCCCGTCACGTTCGCCCACTCGGAGCCGTCACCCTCCAGCGAGTAGCGGAACGGCGTGATGGTCCCGTCCGCCGCGATGCTGCCCGCGACGCGGGGCACGGTGCGCCGCTGGTAGGCGCTCTTGAGCGACGGCAGGTGGACCTGGATGGTCCCCGGCTTGAACTCCTCCATGACCGCAAACACATCGAGGATGGACGCGCCCGGCGGGATGACCGACAGGGTGCTGTCGAGCGAGACCGGGCCGTCCCCGAACAGCACCGTGTCGATCGCGGCGGTCAGGTCGCGCTGCTCGGCGCTCGTCAGTGCGCGCCAGAACTTGCGGGCATCGCTCGCCGCCGAGCCGATCACGAACTCCTTGGCGCGGGACACGTCGCCGTGGTCGAGCATCGCGCGGGCGGCCAGCAGGGCGGCCAGGGCGCTCTCCTCGGAGGTCGAGGCGGGACCCGCGTGGCCGGGGTCGGCCTTGACGAAGCGGTACGCCTTGGCGTCCGGGCTCGGCAGGCTCGCCAGCACGAGGTCCTTACCGCCGACGGCCGACATGATGGTCTTGCTCTTCGGGTCGACGCAGACGACGATCTCGGCACCGTCCGCCTTGAGCACGATGGCCTGCGCCTGAAGGTTGGCAGCGGCGCGCGCCCCCGTCTCCATCGCGACGTAGAACTCCTTGGCGCTGCCAGCGCGCAGGCACACGCCCTTGCCCGCCGTGGCCAGCGAGTTGAGGAACGCGAAGTCGGCGTAGCTCCCGTAGCACAGCGTCGAGACGATACCGCCAGCCGCGACGATCTGGTCCACAGCCTGCTGTGAACCCGTCTGCTCCTGACGCACGCCGGGGTCGTTGCAGTAGCCGTCGCTCATCAGGACGACGTACAGGACGCGGCCGGGACGCTTCATCGTCGCCGCCATGCGGACCGCCTGGCTCATGCCGGTGCAGCCCGTCGATTGAATCGACTCGATCTGCGCCGCCACGTTCTTGTCCGTGACCGCCTTGTCCATGGGGATGTGCTGGAAGTGGTTCCGGCAGTCGCCGTTGCTGGAGTACGAGACAAGCGAGAGCGTGAGGTCGACGTTGCCGCCCAGCACCTCGTGGACACCCAACACCTTGACCAGACCGGTCTTCACCGAGTCGATCTCACCCCACATCGACCCGGAGCGGTCGATGACGGCCACGAGGTCCGCCTTGGCGGGCACGGGCTTCGGGGCGTCGATGGGGACCTCCGTGGCGCGCAAGAAACTCGACAAGACGCCAAGGGGGGACAGGGCCAGGATGGGGGTCGCGTTACGCAGCATCAGGGATCGCATGTTGGTTCCTCGGAGAGGGGGTTGTTTCCCTCGTGTCGATGTCTACCCGCACGGCGGAGCTGAGAAACGTCATCCCCGTCGGAAAAAGTCTGAAAAGATCCTTAAAGGATCGGCTCAAAGCACGGGTCGAGATGCTCAGCTCTGAAACCCACCCTAAGCGCGACAAGTGGGCATGAACCTCAGGACAATCCCCACTGGATGCGCGGAGCTGGACCAGAACACGACTGGGGGGTTCCCTCGCGGAAAGCTCACCGACCTGTACGGGGAGGCCGCAGAGGGTCAGGCCCGGATCATCCTAGGGCTCATCGCCAAGGCCCAGCAGAAGGGCCTCCTGTGCGCGTACGTGGACGGAGGAAGAGGGATCGACCTCGCGGCGGCCCGCGCGGCCGGCGTGGACCTGACGTCCCTGCTCGTGTGCCAGCCCGCCTCCGTGGAGGAGGCCACCGACCTAGCCCTCACCATCGTCCAGACGCGACAGGTCGGACTGGTCGTGGTGGACTCCCTGAACCTCCTACCCATACGTGACGGTTCGGACCCAGAGAGCCACGAGGGGGTTCGGTACCGCAGCCAACTCGCCGTACGCACCACGGGGGCGATCTACAGGGCTGCGGGCCTCACGGGATGCGCGGTCGTGTTCTCCGCGCGGTCTGTGGACCGCGGCGCGCAGGACAACTCCAGCTTCGGGTCGAACGCCCTACGCTTCTACGCCGACCTCCGAGTCGAGGTGTCCTCTCCGTCAGGAACCAACGGAATCGCTGTCGCGAAGGTGCGCAAGCATAAGAGGGCTCCATACAGGCCCGACAACCAAGCCATGGTGGGCTGACGGGATCTCATGGGGTGACAGCCGCACCCACTAGAGGAAAGATGATCTGGCCGAGGGTTCTCGGCTACGGAGAAACCTATGCCCTGCACACACCATAAGGTCCGCCTCCTATCCTGGGAGGTAGACGTCCTGCTGGAACACCCCAACCCGCTCGTGACGCTGCTCGTCATCCTGCGAGTCGCCTGGACGTTCCTGTCCCTGACCCACACGAAGGGCACCCTCATCGGGGCGCAGATGTACGGGAGGGACTGGAGACGTCGCGTTCGGTTCGGGTTCCTTCATCCTGGCGTCAAGCGGGTCCTCTTCCTGGACATGCCGTCGACCGGTGGTCGTGACCAGGATGCTTGGTACCGGGCCTACTCCAAGATCACCAGCGACTCCTGGGAAGACCTCGACGACCTGTCCAAGCTGTATACCGTCAACCTGCGAGAGGCGTTCCGGTACGAGACAGCCCAGCAGTACGCGACCGCCGCCGCACCCCTCATCGGGTGGGCCGACCGTACGCTAACCACGCGAAACCGCCTCCACGTTCACCTGAGCCGAGAGGTCGAGAAGGTCCTCTTCGCCACGTTCCGCGAGGAGACTCCCGCCATGCTGCGAGACTTCCTCAGGACGCTCGCGCACGAGGCCCACGGAGCCCACACGCTACGCGTCCCGCCTCATGACGGGTGGGACCTCGTGTGGGGGTGGATCGACTATGACGCGACCGTAGCCCACATGGGGGTTGGTCGTCTGAAGCCAAACGTGTACTTGGAGTCGTGCCTCCCAGCAGAAGGGCTTGCCCAGGTTCTGGTCAAGGTGCAGGAAGTCACGTAGGGAAGGCAGACGGCCTAGAGCCGACTCTAGGCCGTCTGGAGGGGCTACATCATGTGGTCGTGCGGAGCGGACATGGCCTTCGCGTCCTGCTTCTTGGGCAGGTCCGCGATCGCGCACTCGGTCGTCAGGAGCAGGCCCGCGACCGACGCGGCGTTCTGGAGGGCCGTCCGCACCACCTTGGTGGGGTCGAGCACGCCCGCCTGGACGAGGTCCTCGTAGGTGTCGGTCGCGGCGTTGTAACCGAAGCTCGGTTCGGCTCCGTCGCGGACCCGCGACACCACGATCGAGCCCTCCTGGCCGGCGTTCTGGGCGATCCAGCGGATCGGGGCTTCCAGCGCGCGACGCACGATGGCGACGCCGAACATCTGCTCCGGCGGGAGGTTCAGGTCATCCAGCGCGACCTGTGAGCGCAGCAGAGCCACGCCACCACCCGGCACGATGCCCTCGGCGACGGCCGCGCGGGTCGCGTACAGCGCGTCCTCGACGCGCGCCTTCTTCTCCTTCATCTCGGTCTCGGTCGCGGCACCGACCCGGATCACCGCCACACCACCGACCAGCTTGGCCAGCCGCTCCTGGAGCTTCTCACGGTCGTAGTCGCTCGTGCAGTCGTCGAGCTGGGCGCGGATCTGGGCGACGCGCGCCTGGATCTCGTTGGCCTTGCCCGCCCCACCGACGATCGTGGTGGTGTCCTTGGTCACCACCACGCGCGCGGCCCCGCCGAGGTCCTTGGTCGTGATGTTCTCCAGGGTGCGGCCGAGGTCCTCGGTGATCGCCTCACCTCCGGTGAGGATGGCGATGTCCTTGAGCATCTCCTTGCGGCGGTCCCCAAACCCGGGAGCCTTCACGCAGCAGGAGCGGAAGGTCTCACGCATCTTGTTGACCACGAACGTCGGCAGCGCCTCCCCGTCCACGTCCTCCGCGATGACGAGCAGCGGGCGGCCCGCCTTGGCGACCGCCTCCAGGAGCTGGACGAGCGGCTTGACCTGCGACACGCGCCGCTCACACACCAGGACGAGCGGGTTCTCCAGCACGGCCTCCATGCGGTCGGGATCGGTCACGAAGTACGGCGAGAGGTAGCCACGGTCGAACTGCATACCCTCGACCACGTCGAGGATGGTCTCCGTCGAGCTGCCCGACTCAACCGTGATGACGCCATCCTTGCCGACCTTGCTGATCGCCTCGGAGAGCATCTGACCCACCTGGGCGTCGCCGTTGGCGCTGATCGTCCCGACGTGCGCGACCTGGTCGCCGGTGACCTCCTGCCGCATGCCCTCGATGTACTGGACAGCAGCCTCCGCCGCAGCGTCGATGCCGCGCTTGATCTCCATCGCGTGGTGGCCCGCGACCACCATCTTGTTGCCCTCCGCGTAGATGGCCTGAGCCAGAACCGTCGCGGTGGTGGTGCCATCGCCAGCCACATCGGCGGTCTTGGAGGCGACCTCCTTGACCATCTGCGCACCCATGTTGGCGAACTTGTCCTCAAGCTCGATCTCCTTGGCGACCGTCACACCGTCCTTGGTGACGATCGGGGAGCCCCAGGACTTCTCGATGATGACGTTGCGACCCCGCGGGCCGAGAGTGACCTTCACCGCGTTGGCAAGGGCGTCGACGCCCTTGCCAATGCGCTCGCGCGCCTGCTGGTCGAACAGAATCTCCTTGGACATGCGTACCTCTTATTGTCGGGTGTGAGTTCGATGGACCCTTCGGTCCGTCCGTTCGTTCGTTTCGTCGTTGGGTTAGCTGGCCTGGTCGGCCTGCTGAGCTTCGGCCTGCGGAGCTTCGGCCTGCGGGGCCTGGTCAGGCGTCGTGGGTTCCGACTCCGCCAGCATGCCCGCCCCAACCAGCGCGTACTCAGGCTCGATGACTGCCAGCACCTCGGACTCGCTGAGGATCACGTAGTCCTCGCCGTCGATCTGAACCTCGGTGCCGTTGTACTTGCCGAACAGGACCTGATCGCCCTTCTTGACGCTCAGGGGGCGCAGGGTTCCCTGCTCGGAAGTGGCTCCGGGGCCCACCGCGCAGACGGTCGCACGGGTTGGCTTCTCCTGGGCAGTCGACGGGATGATGATCCCGCCCTTGGTGCAGTCTTCTTCTGGGAGGCGCTTGACGAGGATGCGATCAAACAAGGGTCGGATGTTCATGGGCGTGCTCCTGTGGCTATAGATGGGACCGCCCCACCCTACCCGCAACCCCTGCTGTTCAAGACTAGATAACAGGAACCTCCTGGCCACCCCCACCTAGGCTTGGAGAACCTGTCGACACGCCAAGAAGGTCGAACAGGAAGCCAGGAGCCCCACCGACGAGCAACACGGCACCTCCTCCGTACGATCCTGGGGTGCTCTGCGGCTTGCCTCCTGCCCCCAGGAGCTCGGCCACGACTCCGCCCGTGCCTCGACCTGAGACGACCAGAACGGAGAGGTTGGGCAGTGGGATGGAGCCCCCGATGATGGAGCTCGCCGCGGCCCCAAGGCGATCGGAGAGGTCGCGAGCCGATCCCGCCGTACGAGTAGCCGCATCTAGGTAGGACTTCGTCGCCTCCCCCACACCAGTGGCCGCGCGAGAGGCCGACCCGAGCCACTCGGAGGCCGCGCGCAGCCCGATGTCCAGTCCAGGCACAACGTCCGCCAGCCGCACGTTGTACCAGGCCCCAGACGCGCGAGGACGGCTGGCGACAGGCACGGTTGCCCCCAGGACGACGGCGGCCTCCCTCGTGATCGCACCTCCTCGCGAGCTCGCGAGCAGCGTCCTAAGACACAGCAGGCCCGCTCCGCCCTTCTTCTTTGGGTCGAAGGTGAGGTCTTCGGCGACGACGGCCGACCTTACCACGTCCGACCGGACTGAGAGGACCGGCGCCTGGGCGGCAGCTCCCGTAACCGACACAGGAGTGGCGAGCAGCTTCCGGAGTCGGTCGGCCTCCTGCTTGGGAACCTTGATGGACCCGTCGACCCGCGTGTAGCGCTTGTAGACGGCAGCTACACCGGGGGAGCTCGACGCGACGAGGACGGGCGCGTCAGTAGGGTCCGCGTACTCGACGACCTGCTCGGACGATGCGCTTGTCTCTCCTGACGGAAAATGGGGCGATCGCAGCCTCACGACACCTGGTGTGTAGACGGATCGAACCGACAGCTCGGTCGACATGCCTGCCGACTGGGGCGACGGGCATACCCCGCAGGTTTGATCCATGCTGACTGTGGGTGTGAGGTCTGGAGGCTTGCCTGTCGCTCCCGCCGCGATCCACGCTTGTGCGCGCTGCTCATGCGCCGCGCTTGAAGGGCGCAGGAGGTCCAGCAGGGTCGCGTCCCCCAAGCCTGCGGCCTGAAGGGAAGCCGCAGCCTCCGACTCGCCCGCCTCCCGCACCAGGTCAGCGACTCGCGCTGTACGCAGGGTCAGCGCCTGCTGGGCGAGCGCACTGGCCGTTCGGGGTGGGAGGTCGGCGCGGGCCACGATGTCCGAGGCGACACGGTCGCACGCTGCCCACAGGGCGGACCTGTAGGCCCGCGGGTCCGCCCCGGTCTTGAGCGACCATGCGACCATCTTGGGCCCGAGCAGGGCCATGACGCGAGGCGCGACCGACTCCAGACCCGTGGGGATCAGAGCGGCCGAAGCGCCCGCTACCTCGGCGTCGACCCGCAGGTCGCTCCTCGTGAGCACGGTGACCGCGAGGGCGGCGGTCACCGCGTCGCGGAAGCCCGCCGTCCCAGGCCCTGGCATGCGGAGTACCGCAGGAGCGCTCCACGGCCCAAGAACGTCAGGGGACAACCCCGCGGGAAGCGGGGCTGCTGGCGTCTTTCCGATGCGTGCCTGCTCGGCCGCAGCGTCCAAGTCGTACACCCAGGGGACCTCACCGGTCGCGACCTTGGATGCGACCGGTGCGACCCGCACGTAGTAGGCCGCCGCCTCGCCACCTACCTGCACCTGGGCCGTCTTGCCCTTGTCTGGGGGCGTCGGGACGTCCCAGCCCACAGGAAGGTCCGCGCGCTTGACCACCAGAGAGAAGTGACCCGTGGGCCACTGGGCCGTCGTGACGAGAGTGGTGAGGCGGAAGAGGCGCTGACCGACGCGCTTGCCTCGCGCCGCGAAGACCCCAGGGGACAGGGGCTTGCCGTCTGGCGCGAGCAGCGTGGTCGCAAGTGCATCCTCCTTGATGGCCGCCCCATCCCCGGTGCCCGTGGAGATGGAGCCCGGGAGCTGGTCGGCTCCACCGTACAGCTGGACAGGCGCACCGGTTGCGTCGAGGATCGGGTAGGTGTCCTGCGGCGGATCTCCCACCGGTGGGGCGGAGGCACTCGGCACGTAGACCCGAGCGCGCAGCGGGTCTCGCGTGGTGGACAGCGATACCACGTACCCTCCTGGAGGAATCGGAGAGCTCTGCGAGGTGCGCCACCGAACACGAAACGCCGCGGGAGCCTCCGCGTCAGGAGGCTCTGGGGTCACCGTGACGTCGAGAGGTACTGGAAGAGGTCCCGAGTCGGACCTCACGGGCTGCCGCAGCATAGAGGCGAGCCCCTTGATCGCGGTCACCACCTGCTCCAGACCCGAGGCGTCAGGAGACTCGGTGTACATGAAGACGGCCGTCACCACGGAGGAGGGGGAGAAGGCAGGTCGAGTCGGGTCGTCCTGGTCGAGAAGCCGCGCCGCCATGCGCTGCTCAAACATGGGGTAGCCCCCCTTGAGGGCCGCGAACGGGTAGCGAACGATATCCCAGTCTCCCGTCGTGTATCCCCCGGCCTTGAGGATGTCGTCAGCAAGGGCGTCCACCTCCCGCCGTATGGCGTCGGCTATCGCCTTGGTGGGCTCCTCGACCGACAGGGCGAAGGCCGACGCCGTACGCGCCGTCGTAGCGGCCACGTCCGCGAGCGTCGCTACGGCCGTCGTAGCCTGCCCAACCGCCGACAGGGCAGTCGTGGCCCACGAGGGGGGAGCGAACCCTAACTCAATCCAGCTAGCCGCCACGCTACACCTCCTCCGCTGCGAGACGATTGAGGAGCATGACTCGCTCCTTAACCCACGCGGACACTTGCGTGTCGAGCTCGCCCAGGTGTTGCAGGGCGAGGCTTGCGGCCTCCTCTAGCCACAGCGCACGCGCGCCAAGCACGCCAGAGTCCTCCGGGGCAGACAGCAGGGCGGCCGTAGCCTGCTTGGTCACCGCGCGCAAGCTCATGGCCTCCTTGCGCAGCAAGTCCGCGATCTCTCGACCTCGTGGCAACACGCGTCCGAGGGGTCCGTCGATCGCCTGAAGAGCTCCCGGCATGGAGAGGGCCCGGGACGACGCGCGACTCAGAAGAACCCGCATGACGCGTCCCCGCGCGAGGAGGAACACGTCGGGGGGACCGAACGGCAGAACCCACACACGGGTCGGGGACTCGGAGAGCGCCCCGACCCGAACGACACACGCAGTCCAGCCCCCCGTCTCGACCCAGTTCCCGCGCGCGATGTAGGGTGCAGGTATCGCCACTTCCTCGTCTGCGACCTCGATGGGTCCTGCGGGAGGGTGGACCCGCAGGAGAATGGTTCCGTTCGGTGCGGCCTCCGCCGCATCTACCTCGACCATGCGGTCAAGCACGTGGGTCGCGGAGGTCGCGAGCAAGGGACGGGTTCCAAGCGGGTCCGGGCTCCAGGTTACTTGAAGTGTGACCCCTGGAATGAAGCAGCGATACAGGGACACCGTGGAGGGTCGGTTGTAGCCGTAGAGCACACGCCACTGCGCGTCGGTCAGGTGGACGCGCAACCGTACGTCCTGCGCGTCCAGGTCGGACACGACCTGGTCAGGGTCGTTCACGCACACGGGCCTGTGGGGCCACGCGCACTGGATGAGGACCTCAGAGACTCCCCCGCAGCCGGCCGGAGGAGACAACACCCACGCCCCCGCGCCCGTAGCCACGGAACCCACAGGAACGTCCTCGACCTGTGCAGGAGATCCGTCGACGCGTCGAAACTCCGTGATCCCCGACAGGAGGACCACTTCCCCGCGGGGTTCCGCCTGCGCGTAGGTGAACTGCCAGCCTCCCCGCCCGTCATCGAGCGCGTCTCGTACCGATACGAACACGAACCCGTGACCGTCGAAGTCGTCCCACCGAAGCGACGACCTCGACACCACGATCTCGTCCTGCTGCGCCGAAATGATGCGAGGAAAGTCGAGCACGACGCGCGAGGCCCGCGGAGGCGCGACGTGCGCCTCCCCCACGTCAGGAGCACGCAGCAGGCGGGAAGTGGGAACCCCTGCGAGCGTAGACCCGCGAAGCAGGGATACTTCCAAACCCATTCCCCCCTCCGTCTCCCCTTCCAGCAGAGTACCGGTCCGCAGCCACGTAGCGGCTCGTGAACCCCCCAGCACCTCGACGCGACCATCCGGGCGCACGGCGATCCCATCGGCCTCCCCCACTACGAACCGGGGAGCCATGAGGAGTTCGACGCGAGAGCTCTCCGCGAGGTACCTGAGGGGGAAACCGGCCGCCCAGGCGTCACGCAGCGCGGTAGGTTTGCCCTCCGCGTCGTAGAGACTGTCGTGCTCTACGGCCTCCATGCGAGCGTCCCAGCAAAGGGGCTGCCCTCCGAACCCGACCACCTGCGTGAGGTGGTCGCCCGACCGAAGCCACGCGGGTTGTCCCGCCAGTGCGAGGCGTCCCGCGGGACTCGACCCCGACACCACCACGAAGGTACGTCCGTCTGCGGACACCTCGACAGGGAACCCCGCAGAAGTAACGCGGAGCACGCGCGGGGGCTCAACGCCAGGAACAGGCCGGTCGGGCCGAAGGATCGCCACGACCGCAGACCGGCTCGGGATCCACCCTGCCGGCGACGGTGCTGTTCGTACCTCAGCGGTCCATCGGACGCGGCCTCGCGCGACGCGCGACGCCTCCCGCCCACGCCACAGGGGCTCCGCAGCCCCTCCCCACGGGGGCTGGACCCAGTCGTCCAGGTCATTGACGAGCGCGTGGGGGAGGTCGGCGGAGGAGAGGACGCGCGGACAGATCCGGCCTGTCACGTCGTCCAGGCACCCAGGCGTTGGGAGGCCCGCGTCGGCTTCCTGGAGGAAGGTCAACATGTCGAACCTCCTTCCCGTGGCCTCCTCGACGACTCCACCGAGGGCATGGGCCACCAGGGTGGCTCCGTGAAGCAGCCCACGCAGCTGAGCGTCCCGCAGCTCGACCTCTCGGCGTGACGTCGCGATAGTCAACGGCAGGAGAGGTACGGCAGCCGACAGTAGCGTCGCAGTGAACCAGTCCCGACCGGAAGACAAGTATCGCCCTCGCAGCGCGCCTCCCGGCGTAGGCTGACGACGTACGAGGCCCACAACGCGCACCTTGGCCCCGTCAGGCGGGCGAAGTCGCTGACCCTCCACCACGATCATCTGCCCCTCTTGCAAGGGCTCTCGGAGCAGCAGGACTCCGGTGTCCTCGTCCACCTGGATGGCCGGGCTGAGATGACCAGGGCTACCAGGTGAGAAGGTCACGACCTTGAGAGACCCAGGACTCGCCGCCACGCTCCCCACGCCGGGAGCGGTCGTCATGCCTGTAAGGCCGAGCGGGGCGCGCAGCATGCGCGCCTCCTTGACCCCCGCGGCCAGGGCGCGCAGGGGAGCCGCCAGGGTGAGGTCGTATTGACCCTCCGCGACCCCCTTGACCCCCACGACAGCCGACGGCGCACCTCCGAGGTCTACCACAGACCCGGCGACAGGCTGGAAGCCGACAGGACAAGACACGCGGAGGGTGCCAGACCCCTTGACGGCGCCGTCCACGACCTGCACCCCTATCCACTCCCACCCCGCGTCGTGCATCGGCCTGTCAGAGACGAGGAACAACGTGTCCCCACCGGGTCGCGAGGCTCCTGCGTCAGCCTCTGACGGAGGTGTGACTGCGACGCTCGTGAGGTCGTCCGGAGCGGGTGAGTAGGTGACCGCCCCAACCCAGAAGCACTCAGACCCCGCCCGAAGAATCTTACCTGGCGAGAACTGCCCCCGTCGGTCACCGCGCAGGTTGATGAACGCGGCGTTGGCGGGAACTCGCAGCCAGGGAAGGTAGACAGGAGACCGTGGCAGGTCTGCCGTAACCTCGCCCCCCATGGATTCGACCGACCAGTAGCTCACCTGGAAGGACGTTCCCGCGGGGACGGCAGCTCGGATGAGTCCCGTTCCCGGCCGGTCCTGTGGGTAGGAGACGGGCGCGCGCGCCGGCATCACGACACCCTGAGGATCCTTGGTTAGGACGGTCACGGAGCGCTCCAAGTTGACAGGAGGTTGCCCCACCGCGGCCCCAAACGCGAAGTACCCTCCGTCGACCTCCTTGGCCACGGCCTTCTCGATGAGGAAGCCCGCGAAGTCCGTCTCCTGCACTCCGACCCGCTGACCCCGAGGGTTCGCGCGGTAGTAGGTGACGCGCAAGCGCGACCCCGCTGCGACGGGCCTTACGAGGCCAAATCGGCCCGTAGAAGTGTCGATCGAGTAGTCGACCCCGCGGGCGAGCGAGGTCTTCACGAAGTCCCCCTCCGCCGGTGTCCACAGGACCACCACGACGTCCTCATCCTCGCGCATCACGAGGGGAGAGAACGTCCCCAGCATGGCCCAACCCCCGACACGGTATGCCCGTAGCCCTGCGTTCCCAGAGATCGGCGGGCGCAGCTCACCGCGAGTCCCCTCGCAGGATGCCGCATACCACCCACTCCCGCCTTGGACGGCCACCTCCACGAGGTCCACACCATCGAGGTTAGCTGGGGCCTCGAAGGTTCCATCCTGGAGGTCGACGGTCCCCGACCAAGCGAGGGATGGGAACCCCTGCGCGAGTCGTAGGGAACCTCCCGCGCGCACGACCTCTCCCGGTGCGGACTCCCTCCACGCGTCCGCGCCGGGTTCGAGAACCTCAACCCGGCGGCCCTGAAATACGGCCCCGTCATCTGGGACGATAGGCCCCAGAACGGGTGTCCCCTCCGAAGGAGACACCCACGAGAGGGTTGCGGTGTCGGAGTCGATCACCGCGTCGGTCCCCACGCGCACCGATACGGCTGGGGCTGAACCGTCTGGGACGACGTGCACCGCGTCACCAGACTCCAGGCGAGCGTCATCGTCCCACGGCGTCGCGGGGAGGGACAGCGCCGGAAAGCCCTGGAGGGGGTCAGCGAGGACTCGGTCACCGCTCGCGTCGGTGTCCATGGGCCACGGGCCCTTGAGGGACCCCGCAGCCAGACCAGGATCCACGACCCAGTCGTTGCCCGCGGCGTCTCGACGCCACCCAGGTCCGAACCCGAGCGCCTGGCATCCGGAGAAATCGAAGGGGCCTCCAGGTTCGCCCGGCAGCACCTCAACCGTAAGCCCGTCGGGGTCTTCGACCACGATGGCCCCGCGGTCCACCCATACGCGAACACGCGCTCCCATGGCCAGCGCCATACGCTCCGCCAGGTCTCCCGCCTCGTACCAACCTGGCGGAGTCGTCGTGGCCGTCCACGCGCTCACGCCAGCCGACGTGCGCACCCACAGGGCCTCCGTCCCACGCACCTCGAACGGACCCTTGCGCGCTGTGACGAGGTGCGCGCCGGACACTCCCTGCCGGAACAACGGGAAGGTCGCTTGGAGGTACAGCGGCGTGGGATCTCCCACCGCGAGCGTGCGATCCAGGACGAGGCGGTTCGACTCACGCGAGTACACGGCTGTGCCGGAGGGAGCCAGGGCCGGAAGGTCCGTGTCGAGGTCCACGTCCTTGACCTCCGCCGCGTCTCCCCCCGAGAAGACCACGTACGCCTTGCCTACTCCGTCGCTACCCGATCGCTTGATCCCTACGAGCACCTTCCCGTCGTCGACGGGGTCCTTGCCGGAGCCATCCGGGAGGTTGTACCACCCCGACAATCCCCCGTGGTCGGGCAGGATCGAGGACCCGCGGGGAGCACGGAACCCCGCAGGACGATCATCAACGACAGGCGCGGCCCGCCGAAAGCTCGTGAGCCCCAGCGCGAGACCCTGGTAGTGCAGCGCGCGCCCCTGCACTCGGGCGAGGTCAGGTTGCGCGAACAGCACCAGTCCCGTGCTCATGGAGACCGCCACTTCCCCCGCCTGAAGGCGCAGTGTCGCCGAAGCCGCCTCCTGGTCGGTGAGGAACCTGCGCACGCGAAGGACCCGACCCTCTCCGACACGCAAGATCGGGGTCTCCCACCACTCGGGGATGGGCGCTAGGTAGATGGGGTCTACGCCGATGATGATCGAGCCCGACACCCCAAGGTCCCACGTCCAGTGCCACAGGGTGTGCGGAGCGAGGTCCCGCAGCACGAGCACCTCCGCACCACGCACGAGCACCTCAGCCGTCCCGTCATCAACCGTGGACGCCAGGACGGGTCTCGACTCCTCCCCAGGCACGCTCCCCACGCGGAAGAAGGCTGGGCGGTCAGGGCGCTGCGGGTCTCCTGTGAGGTACTTCCCCGCCCATGCGGGGGCTTGGTTCGGGATGGGGTACTTAGCGCCAGCAGCCGCGGGCCCGAGCTTCTGCACGAACCCCCCTGGGAGGAAGGTGCGCACCCCCTCTCGCGAGGAGTTGCCGGTACGCCGCCGGCCAGGCTCGTCGCGCGTCCAGTAGACCTCCGGAGGTCCCGGGACGTACAGGACGGAGGCCGCTACGTCGCCCGGCAGGATTGGGTCAAACCGCTCGTCGAGGTACAGGGTTCCGGCCCAGGTGCGGAGGACCGAAACAATGTCGGTGCGGCCGTCTGCGCGCACCACACGAACACTTCGCGCCCTGTCGACCGGGCATCCCTCCTTGTCGAGGGCGAAACACGTGCGCTCGCTCTTGACCCACACGGACGTGGTCTGCTCCGTGTACACCTCCGCGCCGGGCCACCCGTAGCGACCAGTCGAGGCGGTAACCACCGCGACTCCCAGGCTGTATCCGTCGTCGACAGCGAGGCACCGGTACACGTCCCCCGCCACGTCACGTAGGCGAGGCGGATTGTCCCACGCCTCCAGGCACCGCGGCACGTCCGCGTGTACCGCGGCACGCGCGCGCGGATGAGAAGTCCATTCGGAGAAGGCAAGTAGGGCCATGTCAGCTCCAACGAATCCAGGTGTCCCCACTCTACTTCGAGCGCAGGGGTGTCGAGCCCTGGTAAGGTTCGAGGGGAGATTTAGCGGTCTCCTCCGGTCATCACCCCTGCGCTCTGCTCACACCACGAAGCTCGTCGTAGGAGCCGTGATGGGTAGACCACCTCCAGATCCCTTGATCACTCCGACTCCCGAGCCGGCGGACAGCACCACGAAGACCACCGCGGCGACCCCGCTCGCCGTGATGTACGCCCCGGGGCCGCCGAGCTTGCCCGCGAGCTCCTTCTCCAGCGTGACGAGGTTGATCGTGGTGAACTTCGTCGAGTCGAGCCCGATCCCCACGAGTGGGCTCACTCCCTGATACTGCCCCTGCGTAGTGAACAGCGTCGATATCCAGGTGGAGATGGCGCTCGCCAGAGAGGTTCCGGTGGGGCCCTGGAGGAAGGGCGCAGCGGCCAGCCTCGCTAGAACCTGGTTGTCGGGCACCATCATCCTTGTGGTCGCGAAGGCGATCGACCCCATGCCAGGCATCCCCGTCGCGGTACCGGTGAGACCAAGGTTGAGCGGGTTGCCAACCGCCCACGAGACGAGCGCCTCCGAGAGCGCTTTAGCCGTCTTGAGGGAGGCAGGCCCGATGATCGGGTTTGGGGTTGCCCGCGCCATCGCCGCCACGCACGTCGCCTGCGCGCCTGGTACGGTGATCATGCGGACTCTTACCCTAGCTAGGGAGCCTGCCCATCGATCGCCAGGGTATTGCGCTGAAGGGCGGTCGAGATGGCCTGCGCGTTGTTGTAGTAGTGGTTGTTCTGGACGACCGTCCTAGATCGCGCATGCGCCCCCGGCTGCGAGGGGAAGAAGGCGCTCGCCGAGGGTAGCGCTGGGGACACCGAGGTTGTCGGAGGGGAGGGCGGAAGGATGTCCCCACCCCGCCCGAGGCCGATCTGTCCAAGCACGGTGTCGACCGGACCCGTGATGCCCGCCTTCTTAGCCGCATCGAGGATGTCCTGCTTGCTCTGCTCAACAGCCTCCTTCTTGAACTCCTGGGCACTCTTGGCCGACAGCCAACTGTAGGACGCGGACGTCGCGGTGACTTTCGAGCGGATCTTCGATAGCGCCGCCACACGTCCCTGGAGGGCCTGGACTGCGGTGCGCTTACCCTCCACCTGGGCGGCAAGCGCCGTCCGGTCTGCCCCCTGCGATCCCTTCATGCGGGCGACTAGGTCGGAGAGCTCCTTCTCCTTGGCCCGCAAGTCCGCGCGGGACTTGTCGATGTCGCCCGTGAGGGACTCGATCGCCGAGGTGCGGTTCTTGCGCTCCTTCTCGCTGCCGAAGAAGCTGTAGATGCCCTGGACGACCGAGTAGATCTGCTCCAGCCAGTACTCAACCCCCTGCTCCAGGATCTTCGTCATGTCCGCCGTGTTATGGACCATCTCCTGCGCGAGCTGGACATCACGAGGGACCTGCTCCTCGGCCACCTTGGCGAACTCCTTGCCCGCCGAGGTGATGACGTCCTCGAACGTGTTGCCGATCACCTCTCCCTGCCCCGAGGAGAAGCGGCTTCCCGCCTCCACCAAGGTCCTGCGACGGTTACCCTGCCGGTCGACGTAGATTCCTTGACTCCGAGCGAGCTGCTCGGCGTACTTCTCGTCGTAGGGCTTGCCCGCGCGGACTCCGCGCTGGACGGCGGATAGCTTCTCGTCGAGCTTGGCGAAGCTCTCGCTCAGCCGAACAAGCTGGGAGTACTCCTCGCCCGAGGTGCCCGTGATGCTCTGGGCCCCCATCGCCTTCGCTCCGGAGAGCAGGTGGAGCGGCGACCCCACGATGCGCTGCGCCTCTAGGAGCTTGAGCGCCAGCGTCCCACCGGCCCCGATGTTACCAAGTGCGTTGGCCCGAGTAGCCAGGCCCCCAGAGGCCCCACGCGACCTCTCAACGGCCGTTCGGATCACTCGGACAAGCTCGTCAGACACCCCCTCGGTCTGTGCCCGGAACAGCAGGTCCGCCTGCTTGTCGGCCGATAGCTTGCCGAACTGCGCCGCACCCTTGCCGCTCGCCAGGTCAACCCCATAGACCCCGAGCGCGCGCTTTATGGCCTCCTGCTGGGGTCCACTGGCCTCCGCGACCCGCTTGGACAGCTCCGACACGGCCGCCTCTGCCTCCGCCTTGAAGACGCGGCTCGTCGTGGTGTTGCCGGTCACCATGAGACGCCGATACCGATCCTGGATGGACTCGTGCCCGAACCCACGCTGGAGGTTCTGGAGGAGTTCCCCGCCGGCCTTGGGACCCAGCACCTTGCCGATCGACTTGAGTAGTGAGGCCGCCTGCGTGAGGCGGACGTTGTAGCCGGTGAGCCCGCTGGTCGCCTGGAGGATGAGGCTGAAGAAGCGCTTCGTCCCGAAGCCCGACTCCCGCGCGGCGAGCTCTACCTCGGAGAAGCGGTCCTGCACACCCTTGAGCGACAGGCCGAGGTCCTCCATGTAGCCCGAGGTGGCGGTCGCCACCTCGTTGGTCGATATCCCGAGGAGCTTCGAGAAGGTCAGGGCGTGTGCGGTCGCGTCCCGATACCGCTCCATCTCCTCGCCCACGTCCCGTACCCCGCGGGCCAGCTGACGCATCGTGAGGCCCGCCTCCGCGTAGGCTCCGAGCACCTTGAGGTGCTCCTCGGCGGTCGTCCCCCAGATGCGGTTAAAGGCGAACGCCCCCTCCCCCGCCGTGAAGGCGCGACGCGTGCGGTCGATCGCATCGCCTGTGTTCTCGTAGGTCCCCGCCAGGTCGCCGGCCGTGACCCCCGCGTCGAGCAAGGTGCGATTTAGCTCCTTGGCCTTGGCATCCGCGTCGACCATGATCTTCACGAGGGCGGCGACCCCCGCCACGACAGCGCCAATCGCCACGACGGCGGGTCCGAGCTTGCCAAGGACCCCAGAGAGCCCCTCGAAGAGCTTGCCCGACTTCCCCTCCCCCGCCTTCTGCGACGCCTGCACGCTCGCGGTGTTCAGGCGTCGTCCGGCCGCCTTGAGGACGCTCGCAACGTCCCCCGACTTCAGGCGGTCGAACTGCTCCGACAGCGAGTCCCCGATCTCCTCGGCGGCCTGAGACCAGGTCCGCTTGCTGAGCCGCTCCGCCTCCTCGACGGCGTCCTTGCGCCGCTCGGCGACGTTTCGGACGTGCTTCATCTCATCGTCGAACCCTTTGTGCAGAGAGGCGAGCCGCCGCCGCTCGAGCTGCGCCTCCTGCTGGAGCGCGCGCGACTCCAGCCCCCGGGCCTGACGCTCCCGAATCTGGGCCGCCAGCTTCTCGACCTTGAGGTGCGAGGCGTCGACCTTCTTCATCGAGTCCTCGTACTGGTGGACCACCTTGCGGAGCGCACCCGGTGAGAAGCTCGCCTCGGCCGCCTCCCGGACCGTCTTGGCCCATGTCTTGCCGATCTCGCTGCGCGTCTTGGTCCAGCCCTCCAGGAACTGCTTGTCGTCGAAGGAGATCGCCTCAGAGAACTCCCCCGCCGCGCGACGCAGCTTGCGCTGCACACCCTCGATTCCGGTGAGCTCGAGGTCGGCGATGAGCTTCAGGACCGACTTGGACTGGCTGGGCGCACGCATGTGAAGTCTTTACTCAGGGTGCTGGGATAGCCTACGTGTCGTCTCGTTGCCCGTAGCGCGGGTGCCGGAGGGAGTCTGGAACCCACAAGGAGGTGCGCACCGCGGGGCCAAGCTGATCCCGTGTCATCGGGTTTTGCAGGTCAGGCCCCTGGAAGTCCTGGTGGCCTGCGACGGCCGCCGCACGGGCCTGCATCATGTCCTGGTGCCACGCCTCGACCCGCGCCATCTCACGCTGCTTGAACTCACGGATGATGCGGTCGTGGTCGTCCTCCTCCCCCTTGACCCAGCGGCGGTAGTCGTCATCGAGCTCATCGACGGACTTGAGGCGAAAGGCGTACTGCCCCCCCAGGTTCTGGTCCATCGCCTTGACGTACTCCTCCAGCGGGAGGACTCCAGCTCGGTACCAGTAGTACCGATGAAGAGCGTCCTGGCGTCGACGCTCCTCGTTCTTCTCAGAGCGCTCGTCGCTCTCGTTGATCCGCTTGATCCCCTTGGGAGACGTGGCCGAGGTGATGAGCTTGTAACCCCGCCAGTGGCGCGCGTAGTCCTCCCGGATGTCCTCGACCTCATTGAAGGCGGTCCACCAGTTCTGTACCGGGTTTCCCGCAGCGGATTGCGATCCGGGCACCCCACCCACCTCCCAGGGGCGTGCCCCGTAGGTACGCCAGAGGTCCCGCGAGTTGACCTCGTACACGTACACGTAGGCCGCGTGTCGGGCCTGGTCCTGCCTCCCCACCAGGTTGTGGAGGAAGACGTCGAACAAGGACGAGATGACCCCGTCAGGGCAAGCGGCCAACACGTCCGACGCAACCTCGTCATCCCCGTCGCGCAGCAGGTGCCCATCTACCATCCACAGCGCGGTCGCCAGCGTCCAGCGCCACCCCTCTACGTCCCCGTGCGTCACCGGACGCGGAACCCTCGCGTTGAGCACGACCGCGTCCCCCGCACCGAGAGTACGCAGCGTGAGGTGCGTCCCCCCTACCCGCACCCGACAGGTGATGAAGCCCGGCGAGATGAGCTGCTCGACATCCCTGTAGAGCAAGCTGCGCTGCTCGTAGGTGGTCGATCGAACCACCACGGGCTCGGCCGTCACGAACTACCTCCCGCGGAACCGCGGGTTTATCGCCCCGTCTCCTGGCCTCTGGTTGACAGGCAGGTTCGGAGGCAACCGGAACTCCCCAGGAGTTGAGGGACCTCCCCCTCGTGGGGCCTCCGGCTTGGACCGCGGAGGTACAATGGTGGGTCCGGGGATCGCAACCCCACGCAGGGCCGCCAACCCATCCTCCCCCTCGATGGACCCAGCCCCCCTCTCAATGGGGGTCCTTGGCCCCCGTCGCATGCGCATCGCGACTTGCTGACGCTCTGCTTCCTCGATCGCGGAGGTAGTGTCGTCGCCAAGGAACGACCCTCCCGCCAGGGGCATGGGAGGGGCGTCCAGGTACGACCTGGACCCCTGACCAGGAGGCGGCGCACTCAGAGACTCGCGCGGAATCCGCTCTCGGAACTCTCGGAACTCAGTGGACGGATTGGACGGATTGGACAGATTGGACGGAGCGGGCGCTCGCTCCGGGGCTCCCCCGAACACTGCGGGGTCCACAGGAGCCTGCTCAGGGGCCTCAGGGGCCACAGGAACCTGCTCAGGGGCCTCCGAAGCGGAAGGCCCTGCCTTCTCGATGTCGGATAGCTCCTGAGCTTCTGTCACGCGCTCCTGTAGCAGACGCTGCTGCTCGGCCTGCCCACGCTTCGCGCGCTCCAGCAACTTCTCCAGCCTGGAGATCTCCAGGCTCATATCGACGGGCTCGTATTGAACTTGGAGGGCCCCGACGATCTCCTCACGGAGTGCCTTGAGCCCATAGGCCGTGTAGATCTCCTCGGTAACGGGGCGGTCCCAGTCGGCGATCTCCTCGCGAAGAAAGTCGCGCAGCTCGACCTTTACCGAGTCGTCGTCGGCCGTGACTACGAGGTCCCGCATCCCGTCGATCGATACCACCGCGCGAGCGATCGTCTCGACCTTCATGTGGTACTGGAGCTCCGCGGAGAACCGACGATACGTCTTGTCCGCAGCCTCTTCGGCCTCCTCGGTGGTGTCGTCGACCGCCATCTTGCCGTAGTCGATGACCATCTGCTGGATGGCCTGCGCGTCCTCGTTGGACAGGACGCGCATCTCCAGCTTGACCCCGCACGCATCCACGACAAACGGTTTGCTGCTGCTCCGCAAGGGCGCTAGGCGCGCCCTGAGATCCTTGCGCTTCATGATGGTATGGGCCTCTATTCAAGTAGTCGCTCCACGCTACCCAGCGAACGGGTTGCGCGTCCCGCCCCCGCCGATCTGCGTCCCAGCCCGCGCGGCGCGGAAGCCGCCCTCAGCGTAGCGCAGCGACCCGAGCTGGCCGATGGTGGGATCGTTGCCCGTGGCCAGGAACTCGCCGTAGCTCGACGCGAAGTCGTGGACGTCGGTGCACTGAGCATCCCCCGTCTCCATGATGGCCGCCGCGTCCTTGCTGTAGGCTCGGTTCCACGACGACCAGTAACACGCCTCGTAGATCGTCACGAGCGCTGAGTGACCACGCAGCGCGCCCGGGCGTCCCGCGAGGTCCGGCGTAACTTCTGGAAACTGGATGGCCCGCACGCCACCGTCGAACGACCCGGCCGTACCGCCCGATCCTCCGCGATACCCGATGTTTGCACCCCCGATGTCCGCGTCGACGAGCGTGGAGAACACCATCTGCTCCTCGATGTCAAACGGCCACCGGTGGTGACGGATCGACCGGACTGGACCATCCACGCCGGCCGCGTAACCGGTCGCCTGCCAGATGTTGCACAAGTAGAGCAGGGCGCGCTCTACGCTGATCCCCATCGGCTCGGTCACGCCCGGCACGATCTCCGCGATCCGGTCTCCAAACCCGACCCCGCGAACAGGCTCTAGGTTCTTGCTCTCCTGGAGGGAGAAGTTCCCAATAACCCCCATCTGGGACAGGGCTGCCTGCTCGTTGTACAAGGGTGCGAGGATACGAACCTTCTGAGACACCGCGGTCCGCGTGTTGGGAGAGGTACCGAAGTCGTAGATGTAGGACGTTCCCTGAACGCCGTTCTGCGAGTTCCTGTCCTGATTAGGCATTAGCGCACAGCTCCTCTCCCCTGTCGGGAACATATGCCATCTAAGCGAACCAACCTGGATGAAGCGGGATCATCGACCCTGGACGACCGTTAAACGATCAGGGTCGATGAAGTGACGACCCTGATCAAGACACCTCGAACGGGGTAAGCATCGCCATGAAGATGAGCTTGATCCACACGAACGCGCTGCTGGTGGCCACAACGGACCTCGACAACGCCAGGCGCAGAGCAAATGGGGCCCTCACGCAGGTGGCCCTCCTGCATGAGGACGCCAAGAACCCCCAGGACCTTCAGGCACGGACCGCGGCCCTCACCGCAGACCTCCGGTCGATCCTCGCGAGGATCGCTTCAGCAGAGTCGCGCGTGCGCATCTGCCTCCACGAGGCCGACACCCCAGCCGCGGAGCCCGCTCAGACGACCCCCCCGGTTGAGCCGGCCCGCCCAGAGGTAGCGCCTTCACAGGCACCCGTCCAAGTCGTACAAAGTCCCCCTCCAGGGGGACCTCCTGAGGCTCCTTTGTACGAGGACTTCGAGGGTGTCCGCATTCGCGTCGGCGTGACCAAGCCCCGCGCCGGCTACATCCACTGGCGGTCCCGTCGCCACGTGATCGCGGACGCGCTAGACATCGGCATCCCCGCTGAGGTCGTCCACCACGCCAACCTCATGACCGAGAACCTCAAGCCAACCGCCCTCGGCTGGAAACACACCGAGAAGCTCATTGCCCAGGTGCGGGAGGCTGAGAGCAAGAAGGTCGCTCCGGACAAGCTGTGGCAGAAGTGGCTCACCAAATGAGCGCGCCCGCCTCCTCGACGTTAGACAAGAAGTCGACTGACAGCCAGAAACCGGTGGATCTTTCCCCTGAGGCGGAGCGCGCCCGAGGCCGCCACCCCGACTACGAGAGGCTCTCACCACGCGAGCAGTGGGAGGAGGACAAGCGCCTCGGGATACTCGACTGGGACGGAAGCTAGTCGAGGTTGGTCGTCAGGGTGTACTTGAGGTCGATGTACAAGAGGGGCAGGACGGGAGCGTACTTGGCCGCCACCGCGAGGGACACCGCGTCACCGCCAGCGAGCGCCTTGACGTCGCGGTAGTCGCGGATGATCTGCGACTTCTTCTTGAACTTCAGGTAGTTGGAGAGTCGCCCCTCCACCTGTCCCGCAACACCGGGCAGGTACTTGATCCCGATGAACGGGTCGAGCAGCGCCCGCGACTCCTGCTGCACCTCGTCGGCGATGAGCCGAACCGTCGGTTCTTGGGTGAGGACGTTCGACGTGTTGGTGGTCAGCCCGTGCCGAACCTTGAGCGTTCCTGGAATGGGAGTGATGACCGTCACGCCGGCCGCCGCGACCTCGTTGGCCTGCGGCTCCGACAGCCTGCGCCCCATACCGGCGAACCCCGCGATGCGACGCCCCGTCCAGGGCGTCGCGACGTCCTGACGAGGAGACGTAACGATTCCGGACAGCGCCGCTGCGAGCAACGTACCGTCAACGAAGTACCTCTTGGTGACCCCGTTCTGGTCCGCACGGTTGATGAACGCCACGTCGGGATACACGACGCGCGCCCGGTCGTCGAATAGCCCCCCCGCGACGTTCTTGACCGTCGCGATGTCAGACCCCGCCGACAGCCCGAAGATGCTCGTCCGCTCCTGCTTGATGCGGAAGGCCGACATCTTGGCGTTCGAGCTCGTCTGTACCTGCATGAGCTCCGGCGAGTCGCCGCGGAGCAGCATGATCATGTCGACCGACACCTCCCCGACGGGAGACTCCAGGTCCTCGGTCGCGCGAACATACTCGGCGAGAGACCCCTTGGTGAACCCTCCCTCACGCGGGACCTGACGGATCGCGACGACGGCCGCGCCGTTGAGGAACGCCAGGAACGCGGCGAGCGAGACCGGGTTATCGGGGATAGACGGTCCGTAGGCTGCCTCCACGGCGTCCTGACGCGTGAACAGGCCAGGGGCGAAGCTCGGCTTGAGGTACTGGTACGTCGCGTAGTAGAGCGCCCCCACAGCGGGTTCCAGCCCACGACGGTCGAGCGTGCGCAGCACCGCCTCGTCGGCCTCCTTGACCCTCAGGGTGTCGGAGACCTTGAGCTCTAGGCCCGGGATGACGCGCCGCACCCGGTTGGCCTCAGCGGTGATGACCCGCGTGGACCGGATGTTGAAGCTCGCACCACCCCCTGAGGGATAGCTCTGCCACGGACCGTCTGGGTTCTCCGACCACCCGCGGGGGAGGAGCGTGAAGGTAAGGCCCGTCACGCGGTCGCGGTACGTCTGGCCCACCAGGCCGTCCTGCCCGACCCCTGCGTTGAGGACCGAGTCGTTAGCCGATCCAGACCCGTTCGGGTTGTCGGAGGTGACGTAGAACCCGTCGACCCTCGGCTCCCCGATGTCCCCCTGGCCGTCCGTCGATCCGATGCCGGTCCCGTAGGCGAGCCAGCTGCGGGACACGCGCCCCGCGATGACCGAGTCGCGAACCGCGACCTGCGAGGAAGTCCCGTAACCCGCCGAGGAGAGCGGGATCGCCGAGAGGTGCAGGAACTCCGACCCCGCCTCGTCGTGCTCCACGGAGGCGACCGCGACGTTGCCGAACGTGCCGACCGCACCAGCGGCGTCGAACCGGAGCAGGTAGGTCGTCGCGGACGTCGCGCGGTAGGCGTTGAGCCCTGACACGAGACGTCGTACCGACACGAGCGTACGCTCGGCCACCTGCCCAGGAGAGAGCCCGATCGTCGGGGCCGCCGTGCTGTCCCCAACCGAGATGATCGATCGCTCGTCCGAGCGGATGCTCGTCACCCGGATCCCGGATCCCTCACGGCGTACCGTGCCCGAGGAGAGGATGGTTCCCGCGCCGCCAAACGGTGTGCCCTGAACGGCAGCCATTGCGGCCACCACCTGCGCGAAGAGGCTGTTCGGGTTCGCTGCGGGCCCCACCGGAGTAGGCGTCCCGCCCGAACTGGAGGCGAACCGCACCACCACCGACTGCCCATCCACGGTGAAGCGCAGCTCGTTGTTGGCTGCGCGCTGACCCGTACCATCGTAGAACACGACGAGGGGCTCTCCCGTGGTGCCGTCCTGCCCGACCCCAAAGTTCGCCCGCATGAGGATCGAGGCGGGACGAACCAGCGCGTGCGGCCCGCCTTCCCCGAAGTCGCCCACCAGCATTCCCACTCGAACGGCCGCTGAGCCCGTGAGCACCCGTAGGGTCGAGCGCTGCGCCTGACCCGTGGGGTCCACCGACCCCGACCGACCCGGGAACAAGCGTCCCCGGATGACGAGTCGGTCCGCAGTCCGCGAGCCGTCCGACCGCGCTACTCCGAACGCATGTGCGACGGGAGCGTCAACGAGGACCGCCTGACCTCCACCAAACCCGGAGCCGGTGTCGAAACCCGCCAGGACGGAGAAGTCCGCCGCCGGTCCCTTGGGGGCCGCGACGAACGAGAGGGCTCCCGCAGAGTCGAGCGCGGCAGACCGCAGGCCCACCACGAGGCGGCCATCCCCGTCCGCACGGAAGCTGACCCGCAGGCCCGCGAACTTCGTGGCGATCGCTGCGATCGCCGCGTTGAGCCCAATCTCCAGCGTCGAGGCCAGGTCGCCCGGCGTGGGGTAGGTGCCCGCCGGGATGTCGAGCGTGACGACGCCGGTAGCTCCCGTAACGCTTCCCACGTAGGCCATCGCGACCTGCGAGAACTGCCCAGGAGAGATGGTTAGGGACGCGTCAAAGATCGTCTCGCCTCGCATCTCCGGGATCGCGCTCGGGTCGCGCAGCCGGATCGGGTCACCCTTGACGAGGGCCCCGCCGGCCCAGGGGGCGCTGACCGTGATGGTGCGCGTCGCAGGGTCATAGGATGCGACCTTGCGCGTCTGACCCGGCGTCGCCGCCGCAGCCGTGTCTCCGACCACGACCTCCCAGCCCTTGAACCGGTCGGTCATGTCGCCGCTGGTCAGCAGCGGAACAACGACGGTGTTCCCGCTGCCTCCGTCAGCCTGACCCTGCCAACCGCACACGGCGAGGTTGATGGCGTCGCGAACGAGACCCACCGTCGCCCCCTGGCGTGCAGGCACCACCGCGGTGACCTGCACACCCTCCATCTCAAGGACGAGCTCCTCGGGGCGATCGATCGTGTAGGACTGACCGACGACCGACCCCTTGCCGCCCGTGTAGTTGACCACGTCCCCCACGAGCGTGGGAGGGAAGCCCGCGGTGAAGCCCGCAAGGTTGGCGGGGTCCGAAAGGTCGATGCCCGCCAGGCCCGTCATGAGGTCTGCGTTGTTCACGCGGATGCGCGCCCGGTCCGAGTAGCTGCGGACGAGCGCGTAGGGACCGGAGCCTGACACCGCGTAGCGTGCCGAGGTGGGCTGCTCCGTTGCCATGTGGACCGTAATGGTCTCCTCGACGGGACCCTTGAAGAGGGGATCGGATACACCCTCCAAACGCGCGTCGGAGGACAGGTCGGAACCGCCCGGCCACTCGAGCGACACGTCGAAGATCGCCGGCCCCTTGGACCCAGGGTCGTAGATCGCGCAGAAGAGCGACCGGTCGCCCACGTCGAGGACTCGATAGGTCCCGAACGTCGAGGCCCCTGCACGCTCGCACCGCAGGCGGTACACCGCGTCAGAGAGCGCGTTGTAGTAGGCGGTCGCGTAGACCTTGGCCCCCACGGGGACCGGAGACCCCAGGGTGAACATCGCCCCGTTGGCCTGCACGACGCGCTGACGTCCGCGCAGCAGCGCGTCCTGCGGGTCGTAGCCCCAGTAGGCCCAGATGAGGTCCGGTCGGTCTGATGGAGTCCCCGTGCGGGTGTTGGCCGTCAGGTTGAAGAGCGACTGACCAAGCGGCGTGTCGCGCCCGTTGCCGAGCGTAGGCAGGCGGGGGTGGATGAACGACGTAGTGCTCTGCACCACCTGCCCCCCCACGCTCTGCACGACCGGCTTGCAGGGAGCCAGGAAGTCCCGGTCGTCCAGCATGAAGGCGTCCACCTGGTCCGGACCGAACGCCACATACCCTGCTTCCGGGAGCTTCGCCGGCCGCACCGACCATGAGGCCCCCCACAGGATTCGGTCGGAGTCGAGCACGTAGTCCGCGCCGTCGGTGTAGGCGGATCGCCCTGGAGTGTCCCCCACCCGAACGATCCGCGTGACCCCCCGATGACCGAGGTAGTCGTAGGTGTCCTGCCAGGTGTTCGACCAGTAGGTGATGACCACCTTGGCCCCCGCGCGCGGCGCGATCGACAGGGTCACCTGTCGAGACCGCCCATCGACCGACTCGGCAGGAATCGTTTCTCCGTCGACACGAACGACCACCTTGGTGGGGTCGGTCGTCGTAACACCACCGTTGCTGCCATCGACGATCGGCCCCTCGTTGGTCACGAAGGTACGCCGGCGCCGGTACAGCTGCCCCGGCTCAAGCCCAAGGAGGCTGCACGCCGACCCCCCCGTCACCTCAAGCTCGTGGTCTGCGGTGAGGGACAGCGTGGACAAGCCCAGGTTGTTGAGGAGGGTACCTGCGCGCAGCGACTGAGCGCGCGCCGCCGAGATGGAGTTGGCCGCCTGCCGCATGGTGTAGCGGCCGGGCGGGATGCGAATGTCCACCGCTGCACGGTCGACGTTGAGCAACAGGCGGTTGTTGCCAGGCACCACGACCTGACCACTTGGACCGACCTGCTCGTCCATGAACTGGAGCGTCTCGCCCTGGTTGTTGTCCGCGTCCGTGTCCGCGATCCCGCGAAGCCCGTAGATGACCGCCGCCTCGGGGGTCACCTGGAACGACAGGTCGTCCGTGAACTGCGTGTCGGTGCGCTTGAAGTAGTAGGTGCAGGCCACCGTGGAGGTGGGGTCAGGGGCCACCACCAGCTCGATGATCCCCTGCACACCGTCGACAGACTGCACAACCGCAGGCCGACCATCGACGAACACCTGAACGTCTGACTGCGACGTAGTAGGGCGTCCGATACCCGCTCCGTCGACGATCGGGTAGTGGTGGACGCGGAACTTGGTGATGACCCCGTCGAAGTCCGTGAGGGAGATGATGCCGCCGCTCATCACCTTGCGGACCGCGCGGCCTCGCTCGTCCTCGAGCACGACGTTCTGGTCCGCCACGGAAGAGGAGCCGCGAACGATCTCCAGGTCGGTCTGCGTCAGCAGCTCCGTGCCCTCACCGATGAACGCGGGGATCCGCACCGACTCCGGAAACCCCTCGTCGGGGATCTCGATATCGGTCGTGACGTATACGCCAGGCGGGCGGTAAGTATTAACAATGGCCACAGCAGACCTCCTGCCAGGCGGGCGATATAGCGGGATTAAGTGGCCGGAGAGGTCTAGCCGCGGGACGAATCCCGCGAACGAACCTTCTCGCGAAGGTCGCGCGCGACCAAGGGAAGGTGAGGCTCGATGTGGTTCGCGTACGTGAGGACCGCTGCCCGGCACGCGAGGGCGTGCGGGTCCTGTCCGTCCAGGCGCAGCACGAAGTAGTCGGCGGACGGGTCTACGGGAGACCCGTCCGCCTTACAGATCTGGTACTTGGGGTACAGACCTCGAGCTTGGTCCTGCGGGGAGGGGTCCGTTGTGGGAGGAGTCATGGTACGACTCTACCCTCATCAGACTACTGGGGGATGACGGGCAGACGAAACTCGTACCGGTAACCGCAGCGACGGCACAGGCAGTAGAGGTAAGACCGCATGAGAGCCTCCAAGCGAATGGGTTGAGGATAGACGCGGCAGCACGTTGCGTCAGAACCCATCTTGCGCGAGGTCACCGTGAGCGGATCACATTGTACGGGGTCGGGTCCGGTAGGAACCCGATGCGGATCAGGGAGAGGTCACCACATCGTAGAGGTCGTCCAGGCGCACCAGGACGCGAACGCCATCCGCATCGACCTCGACGACCTCCTCACCGGCCACGCAGTGGTCACGCAGCAGCATGCGAAGCTCCATGACCGCCTGGGCCTCAAGGGGGGACATCGAGACCAGGATGATCGGCGTCGTGACGACGGCGAACTCCTGCACGACATGCTGCTCAGGGCTGGCAGCCGTCTGCTTGAGGGTCCACCGGATCCGATACGTGCCTGGCTGCGCCCCTGTCGGGATCAAGATGGCAGCGTAGTACTCTCCACGCGCCGGGTGCGCAGGTTCTCGCGTCGGACTCCCCACGAGCACCTCCGTCTCCGGAGGTCCCGGGTCCACGTAGTAGAGGGCGAAGGTGACGCTGTAGGGGTCGTAGGGCTGGCCCTTAGGGTCCGCCAGGAAGATCGAGAGGTCTGGTCGCCCCAGCAGCTGACCTGGCTGGAAGGTGGTCGCCATCTACATCAGGGGGACGCCGTCCGCCGTGTAGACGACGAGCGCCCCGCTGGTGTAACCCGTCTCAGGGACGGGCGACCCGTCAAGCTGAACCGCCCGCGGAACGTAGGGGAGCACGGAGCTCGCCGTGTAGGCGAACCGCGGGTTCTTGGCGAAGAACTCAGTTCCAGGCTTGAGCTGCGACAGGTGACCCTCCGCGAGGGAGGCGAGCAGCGCCTCGGTGACCATGAGCTCGCGCACCTTGCGGAACCCACCCTCCGGGGGGTCCAGGAACCGGCCCGAAACCATCGGGGCGATCACAGCAGGCAGCGCATCCGCAACCGCCCTACGCTGCGCGGGCGTGAGCCGCTTGCCCCCTGCTCCCAGGAGCGGCACGCCGGCCGGAAGCCCGTAGGTCTCCCCGGCTAGCAGCCGGATCACGTCCTCCACGCGCCCAAACGCCGCAGAAGTCGGAGTGGACGCCTTGAACTCCACCACGACACCGGTCGTCGCGAAGGCGACGGACTCGATGTCCCCCACCCGCAGGGATTGCCGCCTGTAGGCCAACTTGAAGATCGCCAGCGCGAGGTTGGTCGCCTCGGTCGTGGTGAGCACGCGCGACATGCCGCCCGGGTCAGCCGTCGCACAGTCGAGCAGGTACGCGGTGAGCCCGTACGACACGTCCTGCGGGCCGTAGGCGTCCACCGTGGTGTCCCCGTTGTAGTCGAAGCCGGCGATGGCAGGGAGTGGAGAGGTCGTACGCGACCCCCCCACATACAGGCCGTGAGCCGTCTGGGTCGGGCCTGGCTGGTCTGCCCCGACCCCCACGTAGAAGGTCTGCCCCTCCGGGTCGAGCGTAGACCGCAGTGCGGTGTTCGGGACCAGGTCGAGCACCTGGAGGGAAAGCCCCCCAAGGTCGGAGCGGATCGGGATCGAATAGGCGATCGGAGTCATGTTGGCCTCTGTGGTTTCGGAAGGGTCGCAGCTACGCGATCACCATCCCGTTGGCGTCGTACACGACGGCGGCGCGCGCGCGGAAGGCCGCCTGCCCCGCCTCGGGCCCCGGGATCGACTTCCCACCAACGGTGGTCGCAGTGCCCGCAGGTCCGTAGGTGAAGGTCCCCCGACGCCAGCGAAAGCGCGGGTCCACCAGGTGAGACAGCCACCCCTTGCGGATCGACTGCCGCAGCTCGGCGCAGTCGATGAGCGGCACCTGCTCCGCCGGAGGGGGCTGGACCGTGAGCGGCGGGCGCGCCGGCTTGGGCGGCAGCCCGTAGCGCGGGGCCGCGACCGGCGCAGGCCGCCCGTTGAGGAAGTAACCGAGCGGCGCGTGCTTCATCGTCACCGTGTCGACCGGGAACGCCCCGTTCATCTCGACCACCTTCGCGCCGGCCGGCACGAGGTAGGTGTGGTCCGAGACCACCCGGAGCAGCCCGTCGATCGACCCGGTCGACTTGGAGGTCGCGCTGGGGAACACCGACGACCCGGTGACGCCTGGAATCTTGTTGAGGGCCGCGTCGATGTCCGCCGCGGCCAGGGGCAGCGCCGCCTCCACCCGCTGGAGGATGGCGGTCTCGAAGTACGCCGCCTGCACGTCCGTCAGGGCGAGCGACTTGCCGCCGTCCTGGTTCTGGATGTTGTCGATCGCCCACGCCGACAGCCCCCGCAGGTCGACGGGGGCGGTCGCCGACCCGTCCATCGCGAAGGTGAGCGGCGGGGTCCCGGCCGCCACGGGCGGCTCGGGCAGGTGCCGGGTCTGCCCTGGCGGGGTGATGGACGGGCTCCGGTACAGCCCATCCGGCCGAAGGTCGAACAGGTACGGGAAGATCGGTCCCAGGTCCCTGCGAGTCGTCACGAGATACGCGAGCGCGGTCATGAATGTGTCCTTCCTGTAGCGGTGGCTAGGCCACCACGTTCCCGTCCTGGTCATACACGACGGCGACCCGACCCTGGTCTTTCCGGTGGCCAGGCAGCACGATCCCCCCCGTGAGGCGAGACAGGTGCCCCTTGAGGATCGAGGAGTCCGAGAAGCTGCCGGGGAAGGTCCGACGTACTGGGCCCTCCTCCGAGGGGGGAGTGGTGAGCTTCGTCGTCGGCCCCGGGTGGGCGGGGAAGATCCAGTAGGTCGAGCTCTGGAGCGGCCGGGTGAACGTCCCGACGCTGGGGCCCCCGAGCCACGCCTTGGTGGTCGTGTCGAACAGCCTCGTCCCCTCGTCGAGCCGAAACGCGCGGCCCGCCAGGATCGAGAGCAGCTCGGCGAGCACCCCCTGCGTGGCGAAGTCCGCCCCGGGGAGCGCGGTGGCGATCGCCGCGTTCACGTCCGCGACCGTCATCGCGTGGGCGGCCTGAAGGTACGCCTCGATCGCTAGCGCCGCCTGGTCGTAGGCGTCGGCCGCAGGGATGACGGCGGGCGGAGCCAGCGCACCCACCACGACGTGAGCGGGATCGCTCGCCGTGATGGGGGTGACCTTGACTGGAGGGTCGGTCGTGATGGTGACGACGTTCTTGTTGGCTGCCACCATGGCGCGCGTCACACCCAGCGCGATGAGCAGGATTGGCAGGACCGTTGCGTCGTTGAGCACCGCGGCCAGCGATGCCGCAGAGGCGTCATCAGACCCAGCGGTCGCGGTGTCCTTGAAGGTGTTGGTGGCCGCATCCTCCTTGGTTCCCGCGGTGAGGACGAGGGCACCAAAGCTCACGGTGTCGCCGGCCTTGACGCCGGTGACCGTCAGGGTCGCGACGTTGTCCGCCTTCCCCCCGGGCTGCACGCGCGCGGCCAGGTAGGCCGCGACTCCGTGCGCGGGGCGGTAGGTCGATCCCGTCTCGACAGAGAAGGCGACCGACCCGACGTCGGGGTACCGCAGGTAGCGGCACTGGGCGGGCGGGTCGATCGACCCGTTGCGGCGGGCTGCGTCGCCCCGCAGGTCGCCCACGTAGATCGTCCCACTCTTGGCGGGAACGGTTAGGCAGAGGTAGAGCTCCACAGGGTCCTCCAGTTCGTAGGGCTTTCTGCCCTACGGGCACCTCATAGAGAACCCATCGGGACGCCTAGCGGTTGAAGAGGAACGAGACCGTGTCGGCCGCGAACGGAACCACCTTGGCCCCCAGGGCGGCCAGGAGCAGGTACTTGACCGACGAGGTGATCTCCAGCGGAGAGCCGGCCGGGACCCCGACGACCGGCATCCCCCAGTCGAAGGAGTAGCCGAGCCCGTCCACGTCGGTCCGCAGGGTGATCCCCGAGCACTGGTGCGGCAGCGCGATGAGCAGCGGGGGTGGGCTGTTCTTCCCCGAGAAGTCGGTCGTTGCGGACAGCGGAACACCGAGCTTGGCCCCCGTGCCCATCGGGGCAATCCCCTGGAAGTGGATGTTCTGGGCGTCCATCCCGTACACCGAGTCGGGTGGGGCGATGAGCGTGAACCCGAGCAGGGGGCTCGTGGACCCTGTCGGCCCCACCTCCACCTCCCGACCGTCCAGCATCACCTGCTGGACGGCCAGGTAGCAGACCTCGTCCTCCAGCAGCGGCGGGTCCAGGTCCCCGATCGACACCATGAAGCGCGCGTGCCGCGTGGTGCGGTCCGTGATGACCTGCGCGCGCTCGCGCAGGCTCGACGTGAAGAAGACGTCCCCCGTCCGGCACTGCCCCACGAGCCTACGCTGGGTGGGGTCGCCCGTGATGCCCGACTTCTTGGGGGCCCCGTACATGTCCTCCAGCCGGGCGCTCGCCCAGAGGCGCACCGCCACGTGGTCCGCCCGGTTGGGCACGAGGATGTCCATCCCGCGAGGCCACCTGAAGAGGATCTCGGGGGCGAGGTTGTAACCACCCAGGCGGCTCACGACTGCGCCTCCGCCATGCGGGTGAACGGTCGCGGGTCAAGTCCCTTGGAGGCGGCGAGCCTGGCCGCCTCCGCCCAGCTCCCCACCTCCTCGCCCTCGACGTTGGGGCGCAGCGTGGGGGCGTGAGGGGCGTCCTGCTGGACCCTGGCGGCGCGTCGGGCCATCTGGGCGCGGAGCTCCATCCCCTTGCCAACCCAGTCGTCGCCGGTCCGAACGATCTCCTGCCCCCGCTTCGGGGGGACGGGTCGCGCCTCCTGCTCGCAGAGCGTGCAGAAGGTCTTCGGGTCGAGGGTGGCGGCAATCCGCCGGTCCTGGGTGAAGCCACAGGAGGTACACCGCATACGATACAGCGCCATACGCACACCTTACCGCGAGACGCGGCCAAAGACTCATATCAGCTCGCCCGAACGAAGCCCTACCGACAACAGGCCATGTTCCAGCACGCGCAGAGCTCAGGAACCTCCGACGGTGCGCAGGGGGTTGCTGACGAGGAGGACGAAGGCGAGGACGGCCTACCGAGTCGACCCCGAACCCGGGGAGACTGTGTGGACGGCCCGCGTCCCTGCCCGTGGGTGGCGTGCCGCCACCACCTGTACCTCGACGTACGACCTGAAACGGGGTCGATCAAGTTCAACTTCCCGGACATCGCACCCGAGGACATGGAGAACCGTCCCACCTGCTCGCTAGACGTGGCAGACCAAGGTGGAGTGACCCTGGAGGCCGCAGGTGAGATGATGAACCTCACCCGCGAGCGAGTGCGTCAGATCGAGACCCGCACGCTCGTCCGGCTGCGCGTCCTTACCGACCACCGCTAGGGCGTGTGGTGCCCTCGAAGCCAGCGGAGTACCGCGACGACGTGCTTGCACACGAGGTGCCGACCCTGCGGGTCCCTCACGCGAGGCGGCGTCGCCGGCCCTCTCGGGTGACCGAGCAGGTACCCTCCTCGTCGCGCGTGGTACTCGCACCCCTGGTACACCCAGGCCGGACAGGAGCAGCGCACGCGCGTCCACGCGGGACCCACGCGCATCACCTCGACCGCGCGAGGATCCCCCCCAGACGACTGGACCGTGAAGCGCTGAACCCCGCGGGAGTCCTTGGGCCCCTTGCGAACTCGCAGGCGCGTCGCGCGACGCGCCACGTCGGGAGCGACCCTCCTGACCGCCTCCTCCAGCCCGTCCACGGCCGCGCTGCGGGGACGCTTGTGCGGCAGGTCCGTGAACTCTGGGTTCACCCGCCAGGGGCCGTCGAGGTCGGGAAGGTCCCCGAACCCCGGGTCGGTCCAGGGGGCCGGAAGCTCCTCCTCCGGGTAGACGCGCCAGTTTCGGTTCTCCGGGGCCGCGTCCTGCTGGGACCGGTCGGGCCTCCATATCATGGAGTAGTCGGCGCGTCGCGCCCCAACCCCCGCCAGGATCGCCCGCAGGTCCATGCCGCTCAGCGGTAGGGCCTCCCGCAGGAAGCTGGACAGCAGGGCCTGCCGGCTGTGCCAGCGACCCGCGCGCAGGAGCTCGTAGGTCACCAGGCCGACCCCGAACCTCCGAACCACCCCCACGCGACCGCGCGCCGTGAGGAACGCGGCCTGCCCGCGGTCCACATCCTCCCTCCGAGAGGCCGCCGCCTGGTACCAGGGGAACCGTCGAGCCGCCAGCACGCGGGCCACGAGGTCGAGCTCGACCTCCGCGCGCATCGCGCGCACCGCGTGGTTCGCCAGCAGGCGCGCGACGACCCGCCGGCTCGCCTGCTTCTCCTGCTTGCGCCGCGCCTTCTCCTTGTCCGAGTGGCTCTCCCACCCGCCAGGAAGGCGCTCGAACTTCTTGGGCTTGTCCCGTCGACGCTTCTTGTCCTTCTTGAGCATCGGGGTGCGCTTGTACTTGTCGTACCAGATCTTAGACCGTCGCAGGACCTCTCGACGGTTCTTGCGGTAGTGCGTCTTGTCGTGCTGGCGAGCCTCCCCGCGCTGCTTGCGCTCGCGCTCCGACTGGGGAGGATAGGGCTTACCTCGCATCGCCCCCGTGCTCGCGAGCGTGACGTGGTTGGGGAAACCGGGTAGCGGCTTCCAGCCCGTCTCCCGGTCCCGGTCCTTGTCCCCGTCCACGGACGGGGTTCTCACCCAGCTAGGCTCCTTCTTGTCCGCCGGGTTGGGTCCCCAGGTGGGTCCGACGGGACCGCGCGGGGGCTTGGGGCCGGGAAACGGCGCGACCTCCCGGTCCCCCTTGTCGGCCGGCTCCTCGTTGGGCAGGGTGACCGTGCGGACGTTCACCTCGTCCTCGATCCTCTTGTCGAGGATCGGCATCAGGCACCCCGGTCGAGAGTCCCTACGACCGCGAACCAGTCGGGAGCGCCGCGGGAGGGAAGCAGGGCACGAGCCGTCACCCGCACCCCAAAGGGTGGAGCCTTGTCCAGGAGGACCGCTTGCAGCGCGCGCGCCGGCACAACAGATGGTAGGTGCTGCCAGGCGGGAAGGATGCCCGCGACCCGGCTCCCCGACCAAACGAGGCCCGGTACGAGGCGCAGCGCAGCAGAAGCCTGCTTACCGGGCTCCTTGACGGTCTCGTCGAGCATCGTGAGGTCGGACAGCGGAAGGCCCGCGCGAAGCATCGACTCCATGTCGTGGATGAGCACGAAGGAGGCACGGTCGAGCGGGGCCTCCATGGCCCTGATGCGCTCGGGAAGCGCCGACAGGGTGTCACCGATCTCCCCGTAGACTTCCTCGGCGAGCTCCTTGTTGTCGCGAGCCGCCGTGGCGACCTCATCGAACATCTTGCGCAGCCGATGCGCCTCGATCCTTGCGGTCGAGATCGCCTGCATTAGGGTCGTCCAGTGAATGAGATCGGACATGCGGCCTCCGATCGTGGAGGCGGGATAGGCAGGCTAGGTGAGGACGGCTTCGTGCGAGAGCGGCGTCTTGGCGCGGCCGACCGTGCCACCATCGGTTGACCCGATGGTGACGCGGCTCTTGCGGTCCGCCTGAGCGGTCGCGGCAGCGGTCCGATTGGCCTCCGCCGCCACGCGCTGAGACGCGACCGGCCGCGGCCCAGGAGTCTTGCTGACAGGGCGCTGCCCCTGGTTGATGGAGGTCCCCACGGGCTGAGTCGTGCTGGTAGCAGCCTTGGTGGGGGCCGCGGTCTTGCGCGGGGAAGCGGTGGGACGGGCGGCGTCGGTGATAACGCCATGTCCGTCGGTGGCTCGGATCGATGCGGTTCGCGACGACACGGTCGCGACCTCGATGTCGCTCTCCTCCAGCGTGGAGGCGTCGCGGTTGCCACGGGTCAGGTGCGGGAAGTCCCCCGCAGCCTCGGGGTCCTCTTCGGCGAACCGCTTGGCAGCGTCCGCCTCCGTGGTGGAGGCGTCCACCACCCAGCCGGCCTTGAGGGCCTTGCGGAGGTTACCGAACTTGACGTCGACACCACCCCAAGTGGTCTTCGACCCCTGGGCGACTTCGATCTCGTCACCCACAGATACCTTGTTCTCACCGTCGATGTAGAAGGACACGACCGCCACGTAGGTACGGACGGCTTGCTGGGACAGGTTCGACATGGTTGCGCCTCGCGATGCGATTTCTCACATCATATCCGAGTCGCGAGGCGCTGTCAGTGCGGACCTATCCAAACTCCTCCATGAGGAGGGCCGTGATCGCGGACATGAGCTGGTTGCGCACGTCCGACCGCCTCTGCTGCCCGCAGAGGACGATGCGGATCTCGTCCTGGACCGTGTGACCGTGTCGTCGCGCGGACCGCAGCAGGAAGGCGTACACGTCGGGAGGAAGCTGCGCGATCTCGAACGTACCGCGGCTGGGGGCGTCCGAGTTCTCGACGTACTCCGTCGGACCCGGCGGAAACTGCGAGTCCTCCTGCATCACGTCGAACTTCTCCTCCTCCTCCGGCATCGAAGCCCCAGCCAGAGCCCCGTTTTGCGGAGCCTCCTGCGTGCTGGCCTTCGTGACCGGAAGGACGTCCGGAAGAGCCGAGGGACGCGACTGGGCCGAACCCGACGCGATCTGCTCGGCGGCCTGGATGAGACCATCGTTCGAGGGGAGCGCGAAGTCTACGCCCTCGGTGTGGGAACTCCGAGCGGGGGGTTCTCCATCGCGGACCCAAAGCTGAATCATGCCGGGGCTCACCTCGCGTGAGCTGAGACGGATCAGCTTGAGCCCACCTTCCTCGGTCGACAGCGGGATGCGGACACCGCGCTTCAGCCGGTCGAGAGCGGCCTGAAGGCGATCCACCCCGGGCAGCGCGCAGTCCCGCACGAGGTCATCCGTGCTCCGCGTGCGATCGGCCGGCTTGGCGTGGTAGGAGGCCCAGAGGAGGATCTCGGTCAAGTTCTTGCGCCCGTCCCTCGACAGCGCGTAGGAAACCAGGTTGTCCGCCGCGATCTGGTCGTAGAGCCTGGACGCGTACGGGGTGGGGACGTACCGCGTCGGCTGGCTGCGGTCGAACGACTGCGCCTGGATGAGGCGTCCCGGTACCGCGAGGTCGTGCAGGTGGCGCGTCACCACGCTCGTCTCGTAGCGACGCAGGATGAGACCGCTCGTGTAGAGCCGGTCCACCAGCTTGGCGGCGTCAACGCCCGGGAAGTCCCCGATCGTGGCTACGTGGTGCGCCTTCTGGTGGTCACGAAACTGCTCTGCGGCCAGCAGCACGATCCAGTGAATCAAGCTCGTCTTCTCGTGGGCCATAGTTGTTCCTCCGTTCGTCGGAGGGTCTACCCGGAGAAGTAGGAGGTTGAGACCTGAATGAGAAACATGCTACGCGCGCGAAGACGCGTAGACGCGACTCCCCGCGAGTCGATACTCAACGCGCTGGCCGGAAGCCAAAAACTCCATCACAGCCCGAGCGGCTAACGCGGCCACCAGCGTGTGGGCTGGCAGCACGGTAGGGTCCGTGCAGGTCGCCACGCCTGGCGTCTCCTGGTCCTCGGGCAACGTCCAGGAGACAACGCCCGCCGAAGCGTCCGCCGAGATCCCCGCGTGAAGGATGGGGACGTGAGCCTCCCCAGCGCGCTTCGCCGCCAGCGCGCGCGCCGCATGATTGTCGAAGCAGTCGACGACGAGACCGAGGTCTGGGGTGATGATCTTGGCCGCGTTGAAGTCGGTGAGCTCGACCGTGTAGGCGCGCGCCGTCACTCCGTGGCACGAGAGCAGGACCTGGCGGAGGGTGTCCGCCTTTAGCTTTCCGGCAGTCCCCCTCGGATAGACCTGATTGAGCGCGTTCTTGCTCTCGACGCGATCCATGTCGAGCAGGTGGAGCCCGCCCGGATGGTTACGCAGCGCCATCGCGACGTGCGACCCGAGCGCACCCACCCCGCAGATGAGGATGGACTTGCTCGGGGTCTGTTGGGTCTGAGTCATGGGGCCTCTCGCGTCTGGCCTAACCGAACGCTGCGGAGGGACGAACGAAGATGACGCCCGTGCCCGAGTAGGGGTCCACGGTGTAACCGCGCAGCGCGTCCTTCGGGATGGTGAGGTCCGCGAACGACTGAGGCGGGTTCGACCGTAGGGTCTCCTCGGCCGCCGCCAGGACGTCTGCGCTCGATGGCTCACCGTTGAACGGCACGGTGATCTCAGCGGACCGGTTCATGTAGGTCACGTTGATGATCCGGTTGGTCGGATCGGAAACTCGGTTGGTGGGATCGGAAACTTGGTTGGTGGGCGTCACGGTAAGAACCTCCGCAGCAGCTTCGCCAGGTTGATGGTGGGTGGAGCTGAACGCATGCGCGAATCCCAACGCAGTCGTGCAGCCCACATGGGTTCGTTGTCCTCCCCAGGGTCGAACAGCACGTCAGCGTCCTGGGGCTCTTGGCACGGGTGCACGACCCGCAACCTACTGACCCGAGGAGACAGGACCCAGAAGCGAACGGGCCTACCTAGGCCCGTCGCGATCGCGCGCATCGAGTTCTCGTCGATGGACGAGAACGTGTCAGGCCCGTGAGGGTGCGTGTGCGCGATGTCGAACACTCGGTCGCGCTGCTCCCAGATGACGTCCCAGGCCGTGCGACCCCCATCCACGAACGCGGGGGAGTCCCCGTAGTGGACGTGCAGGCTACAGCCCGCCTTGTCGTAGACCCCAAACACCTCACGGGCAGGGAACAAGCGCCCAAAACGCGGGGGGAAGAACTCGGTCACAGGGGTCCTAGTCGTCATCGTCATCCCATCCTGACCCGGATACGTGTCGAGTCACCACGAGCTTGCCCCGCTCTTCCCCCTCCCGAATGACGGAGGGTAGAGAGTCCAGGGTGAAGCGTCGGTCCGTACCTGCGAGGCACACACCAGCGTCGAGCACGTTGAGGTGCTTGTCGTCCAGGACGGACTGGTAAGTCCCTCCCCGGAACGTCCAGGTGACCTCGATGCGTCCAGCACCCGCGCGCCGCGCGTTGACAAGCTGCGCTCCCGACCTGGACAGAGAACCCACGATCCGGTCGACCCACGCCTCCCTTGCAGGCACGACCCCCTGCGTGACCACGGGAGACCCCATCCTGATAGGGACGACAGGGACGACAGGGACGACAGGGACGGCAGGCAGGGAGCGCACGGCCTCTTGCCGCAGGGCCTGAAGGTCGAGCAGGACACGTCGCGCGGCCTCATCTCCCGCAGAGGACACGTCGCGCAGACGCAACGCCACCTCAGGGGGAGAGAACGGCACCGATAGCGCCTGACCCGCCCGCGAGAGCAGAGCAAGCGCACCAGCTAGTCGCAAGGAGGCAGCCACACCAGAGATCGCGTCGAACCCCCGCCCCTGGAGAACAGCCTCACGGACGCTCATCTCAGGCTGATCGTCCATGTCGACACGGTCGAACACCACCACGGAGGGGGCCCAGAATCGACCCACGACACGCGCGCCGACCTCTAGGTCCTCGTCGACCGGCGCGAAGTGTAGGTGCTCAACCCGGCCTCGGTCGTCCACGACCATCCCGTTCCAGTGGTGGCCAGAACGGGACGGTAGGGCTGCCAAGACGCGCGCCTGCTCCTCCTCCGACAGGGGCTCGCGCACGCGAACCTGTGACCCGAACCCCGTCGTGTGAAACCAGCCAGCCCGCGGAACCTCACCCCTGAGGGCTACAAGCCGACCCGTCCCGCCACCGGGGTCGGCGCGACGCACTCCCCACCGCGATCCTCTGCGGAGGACGGGAAGCACGGCAGCGATGACGGGGTTCCTGTTCACGAGGGGCTCCTACGAGGTCGCAACGATGTCGCGACGCTTGGGTACGACGGGCGGCTCCAGCAGCGGGACCGCCGAGATGCGCTCCAGTAGGCCAAAACGGGCCTGTGTGGTCGCGCTTGCCACGACCGGTGCGTCGAGGAGACCTCGCAGCACGCGGGGGATCTGGTAGGTGTCCTTGAGGGCCTCCACCGCGACGTCGTTGAACGGAACACGGAGATGCGAGGCCGTCCCACGCACGGCCTGACCTCGGGACTCGTTGCCCTGGTTGAAGATGAGCCCGACCGCGTCCGGCAGGAGGCCCGTGTTGCGCAGCAGGGCCGCGGTCAACGAACCGTCCCGATCTCCATAGTCGGACTCGTCCCCGATGACCAGAAGGATGAGGATCTCGCCCGGCTGCTTGCGCACGCCGGCCGCCGCCAGGACGTTCACAGCCGTCTTCTGGTCAGTCCCGCCTCCAGACTGGAGGGCCGAGAGCATGGCCTTGACGTGCTTGAGGCTCATCTCACCGACGTTTGGCCCCACCCCCGCGTGGATGATGCGGCCCGCCGAGCTAAAGGCAGCCACGTGGACACGATCCGGCGCGAGGCCCGCGATGAGCGTCGGGATGATCTCCTTGGACCGGTCGATCGCACCCTGCTGTGACGCCGAAGTATCGACGAGCAGCATGACGCGAAGCGGTCGGTCGGGAACCGCCTCGGCGACCGCCTTGGCGTTGGCGCTCGCCGCGGCACCCTCCAGCAGGTCCTTGACCTTCTCGCTGCGGACGTTCTTGGCGACCGTGAGCGCACGGTGGCTGCGAGCCATCTTGGTGGCGTCGTGGACACGCTTCTGGACCATCGGGTCCGAGTCGAGCAGACCCGACTCCTCCAGCGCGGGAGCCGCGATGATGAGGTCCTGATCGGACATCTTGGCCGTGAGCGCGCGCAGGATGTTCCGCGTCACTCCAACGGATGACGGAATCTTTCCGACCGCGACGGTGTAGGAGAGATCACCCTTCTGGATGATGGAGATGATCTCCTTCTCCGTCTTGCCCTCCCACGTGTCGCCGGTCGTCAGCTTCACTCCGATGGCCATCTCGCGGTGACCGCTCTCGGCCTGCTTCTGTCCGTAGCGGACGAGCGCGAAGAAGGCCGCCTGCTCGGGCTTGTAGCGCCCGTAGCGCACGAGGCTCCGAACCGTAGAGGCGTAGCCCGCCGACACGAGCCCCTTGAGAAGCTGGGTGTTGCGCTCGCGCACGAGCAACCAGCGGGTCACCACCTGACGGAAACGCCCTAGCGGTGCGTTGCTGGCCCCTGCCGACCCGAAGCCAGCCTCCCGGTTGATGGCCACGATGCCCGGCGCATGCAGGAGCTTGGCAATCCGCAGCACGTCCTTGGGACGCAGGCGTCGCTCCCTGGGGACCGTCTTGTCCGCGTGGATGAGGACCATCGCCTCACCCACGTCGCGCAGGATCTCCTGCGGCTGAACGAGCAGGAACGCGGCCAGGACGACCTTGAGGTCCGCCCAGTCGAGCTCACGCATCGCGAAGCTCGCAAGCTGCCCCACGTAGATGGGGTCCATGCGGTACAGGTCGAGGACCTGTCGGTACAGCGTCACCGCAGCGGGCTCGTATAGGCCCGGCGCGATGGGGGTCGCGGTCTTGTTGCGCCCGCGCGCCACCCACTTACCGTTGGGGCCCGCCATCCCGATGCGGCCGTGCCACAGGTGGTCGGAGAAGTTGGTGAGGGACTGGATGATGCGCTCAGCGGCGCTCTTCTGCTGCTCAGAGGCAGCCTGTGTGGTGGTCATGGCGAATAGAGTCTCCGGGGCCCGTGCGTACACGGACGAGTGAGGTCTACGAGGAGTTGCAGGGGCTAGTAGGCGGGGCCGAAGTGGCCGGAGCTGAACAGGAGGGTTGAGATGCGAAGGCAGCTACTTCCGGGTCGTTGTCGTGGGGGGGACCACGTCGAGTGAGCGGACCATTGTTTGACAGAGTACAAGTCTGTTGCCTCTCCGCGAGGCGTAGATCCCAGTTGGCGGGGTCTGAGGGAGTTGAACCCTCCGCATGTTGGGTCCGATCGAGGGACGTGGTCGCGAGTGATCTATACCCGGCCTGTCGACCGGGGCAAGCACCTACGACTGGACGAACGAGGCGTAGATCCCCGAGGCACTACCGGTGAGACGATCCTTCAGCGCGGCGATCGTCGTGCGGATCGCGTCCATGGTCGCCTGCGAGTCGCAGAGCGCGATCGCCGTCAACGGGACGGCAACCTCGCGAGGCAACGCGGAGAGGTCCGCCGAGTTCCCGTCGGTCGCGCGCAGGATGGCGAGGGCCGTCGCGGCGAACACGAGGTCATTCCCGCTCAGCGTCATGACGCGCGACGCGAGCGTCTGGGCCGTGCGGCGCATCTCGGCGCGGAAGGATCCCGAGCGGGCCGTGTGACCGCGCATCGTGAGCGCCGCGACCACCACGAGCGTCTGGGCGTAGGACCCGCCGAACAGGCCGTCTGCTCCCTGCTCCAGCAGGAGGTTGCGAAGCTCAGACTCTGTCACGGGCTGCCGTGCGGCACTACGGCTCAGGTCGTCCATGGAGAAGCCCAGGGTCTGGTGACCATAGCTGTCGTCGCTGCGGTCCACCGAACAGTTCAGCGAGGCCGTCCGCACCGCCATACCCTTCGGGCTACCGGCCGAGAAGGACACAGCCCCCAGGTTGCGTACGGGTGCGCCCCGCGTGACTCCGCGCGAAGAACCCCCGAGGGTCACTCCGCGCGTCATCGACTCCAGCGCACCTCCCTGGTCCTGCTCCGCGATGTTGCGGGGCATGGGGAGCACGACCGGGATGGTCTCCGGGGCGGAGAGGTTGCGCTGGTCCGTGTGGACACCAACGAGCGCAACCTGCGAGTTGACGACCCCGAAGGTGGTGCCAAGCTCCTCCAGGGTGGCGTTGTCGGCGGCGTCGAAGCGGTAGGTGAGTCGGCGGTTCTTGAGGAGCGCCCACACCGTCGAGGCGATAGCTCCGTCGTGCGCGCCGATGGCGATCGGGACGGAGACCTTGTAGTCCACCCCGTCCGGCCGCTGACCCGCCAGGATGAGGGTCGTACCCGGAGTGATCGCGCCACGGAACGCGAACAGCAACGGGCGGCCGGCGAACAGGTCCAGAGCCCCGACGGACTCGACGGAAACATCCCGTACCTGATCGCCCTCCTCGACCCGCACCTTGACCCCGGTGAGCAGCGGAGCGTCGATGGCGCTCTTGATCGCTGCGACAGCCCCCTCGATGGCCTCATCGGCTCCGATCGGGGTGTAGGTTCCGCGTCCGGCCTCGGCGATCGCCGCGAGCATGGCGTGGTTGACCGAGTCACCGATGCCGACCACGTACATGCGGGTGTCGTGCATGTCGGCTCGCGCCGCCTTGATGACGGCCTCGGCTCCGCTCACGTCACCGTCAGTCATGAAGATCACGACGCGCAGCGTGTGATCCATCGAGGGGCGCGGAGCCTCCTTGACCTGCACGTTGGCGATCGCCTTGTTCTGGAGGACGACCCGCAGGGCCTCCGACGCCTCTGTGCTGCCACCGGGCTGGATGGAGTCGACGAACGCGTCCCCAGCCGCCAGGCTCTTGTCGTCGAACGGCAGGGAGGCCGGGGCGAGCGCGACCTGCTCGTCGTCGAAGGCCACGATGTTGAAGCGGTCCTGCGGACCGAGCGCCCGCAGGCACCCCTTGACCGCGCGCTGCGCGGCCCTCATGGGGGATCCCCCCATCGAGCCGGAGCGGTCGACCAGGAAGACGACCTCGCGGGGGATCGTCACCCCCTCGTCGGCGAAGCGCGGCGCGAGGATGGCGACCGCCGTGGTGGGACCCTTGCCGTCCGGCCCCTGCGTGGCGTCGTACCGCACCCACACCTTGGGGTTCTGGCCGTCCGGGCGGTCCTGGATCTCGATGACCACGTCGCGGTCCAGGGCGACCTTGTCCACCAGGACCTCGGTCGACCCATCGTCGTCGCAGCGCGTCTTCGCGACGGTCGCCTGGTGGCTCAGGCAGCGCACCTCCAGGTCGTCACGAATCCCGACCTTGACGGTGGCACGAGCCGCGAGCGTCAGGGGACGTGGCCGGTCCAGGGCAGCCTTCTCGGTTTCCTTGAGCTTGGTCGGGTCCTCGACGTAGCGCGGCATGTAGGTCGTGGGGATGACAAGCCGATATCCGTCGGTCACCGGCAGGAGCGGGCTCTCCAGGACCACCAGGACCTCGACGTCCTCCTTGTCCTCGATGGGAGCGACCCGCAGGCGGCCGAAGTCCTCCCCCTCGGACTCACCGAGGATGGCGGTGTGCCCGGCCGCCACGGCCTTCTTGTACTCGACCTGCGCACGCTCGCGCGGACGGAACTGCCCCTTGATCTCCCGGCTCCCCACCTTGACGGTGAGATCCCGCAGGGCACCGAACGCGGGCATCGGGAACACCAGGTCCCCCTCGGCGACGCGGCCTGAGTCGTTGTTGAAGGTGATGCGGAGCGCGGATCGCGCCACGGGACCGTCGACGCTCACGTCGGCGTCGACGCCGCGCACGGCAAGGAAGCCGCCGCCTGCGTCCTGGAGCTTTACGGGGACAAGGGTCTGTTCGGGCATCGGAGTGTACCTCTGGGTCTGGGGTATGACCCCCAGGACGGGGGCCGCTAGCCTTAGAGAGTACGCACCAATTCGATCGGAGCTGACACCCCGCGTGAAACCCCAGCTCCGATCATCGAAGAATCATCGACTCAAGGGCATGAACACCCCGAACTACGAAGACTGCCCCAAGTGTGGGCTTCCGATGTGCGAGCAGCAGTACCCCCGGCAGGAGGTCTGCCGGTGTCACGAGAAGGAAGAGGAGGAGGAGACGGAGGAGGAGACGGAGGAGGAGAGCGCCGGAGAGGCCCCCGGCGCTCAGAGCTAGCGGGTGATGATGAGGCGCGAGAGGCCGAGCGGGTTGTGGCAGATGAAGCCGAGCTGCTCGAAGACCGAGAAGCCGATCTGCCGCTTCACGGGGTCGTCCGCCGACAGGACCGTGAGCTCGGTGCGAACCGGGATGCGGCCGAAGTACTCCGGCTCGCAGCACACGTAGCCGACGCCGACCGGGACGATGATGGACACGATGATCCGTGCCCCGTAGATCGTCCCGAGGATGCCGGTGTTGAGCAGCGTGTTCTGCGTGTCGAAGTCGAGGATCTCCCGACCGAACTTTCGCAGGTCCGCGTAGTCACGCGCGTTCAGGAAGAAGTGCGCGACCCGCAGGTTGTTCCGCTCGACGAGCGCGTAGCTGTCCGCGATCTGCTGACCCGACAGCGGGGCCACCACCGGGATGTCCGGGTTGGTCTGGCCGGGGATGTTGTCGAATCCCGCCTCGGCGGTCGAGTCGATGATGACGAACACACGGTCGTCCTCGCTCGCCATGATCTGGGCCTTGGCCAGCTCCTGGCAGCGCTCGATCAGGTCGTACCGGCGCTCCTTGATCTGCTGGTACGGGATCATCGGAGCCGTCGCGATCTCGATGAGGGGGACGTTGACCCGGCGCGGCTTGATGATGGCCTGCACCGACTCGCCGTCCTCCCCCACGACAAAGGCCGCTACTTCCGGATCCTTGTCGTAGATGGCCAGCGCGCCGTCAGGAAGCTGGTCGACCTTGAACGCCTTGCGGCCGACCGCCTGGTAGTCGCGCTTGAGACGCAGCGGCTGCTGCATGGAGGCGGCCAGCTTCTGGAAGCCACCCTTGGTCTTGAGCAGGCGTCCGATCACCTGCTGCTTGTGCGCTGCGATCGAAGCCGGATCGGAACCGGGAGCGCCGTTCTGCATGTTGGGCGTGTTCATGGGGGTTCCTTTCCGTTAGATGCGCTGGTCGTACACGAGGCCCGGGTGAGAGGAGTCGGGCACCATCTTGAGGACACCGATGGTGGTCGCCGGCCCGCCCCGCTGCATGATGGTCAGCAGGTTCGCCGCCGTGTCCATCGGGACCTGGGTCCGCACGTAGCTCTCCGCGGTCACCGTGGCGACCTGCTCGACGTTGTACCGGGTGCCGCCCTTGCCGGTGATGACGCGCGGCATGAGGAACCCGTTGCGGCTCGACACGAGCTCCGCGCCCGGCACGTACAGGATCTCCGTCTTGGCCGGCGCGTTGGCCGGGTCGACGTCCGCGATGAGGTGGGTCTCGTACAGACCGTTCTTGTACGTTCCACCACCACTCATGTACGTGAGGATCCCGCTGCCCGCCGTCGTGGTGTTGTCGAACGCGTTGTTGCCCGTCGAGGTGTTGAAGTACACCCCCAGCGGCCGGTAGTTGTTCGAGTAGTCCGGGTTGAGCTTGATCTTGTTCTGGATGTCGGGATCGCCAGGTCCACCGGTGACGTCGTTGCCCGCATCAGGGCGCACGAACGCGACGCTGCCCGAGAGGGCACCGCGCTTCACGGGGTTGACGTACCGGCTGATAGTGCCCGGGGTCGCGACAGCACACGGGTTTAGCTGGGTCAGGCCATCGTCGGCCAGCCCGGAGAACCCGTTCTGAATTGCCCGGTAGATCACCGTCAGTGCGGTGGCAGATCCCAGGAACGCTTGCGACGTCTGTCCGATCATCGTCTTGATGTCCTTGTTTACAAACGGGAGAGTTCTGGGTCGTCTGACGACCGAGGCACCTCGCCTCGGTCACGTATGACCTGGGCGAGCACATATACGAGCTATTGAGGAAAACGGGGGGAGGAGAGAAAAAACTTCAGGGAGGGAAGCCGACGTGAGCCCCAGAGGGCTCACGGGCTAGGAGTTCCAGAGGATGGAGAGCTCGTCGACCGACATGTCTTCGGGGCGGCGACGGCCGCCACCCATCCCGGCCGGCTTGGCCGTGCTGGCCTGGCGAGCCATGCCCGCCGCACCGAGAGCCTTCGCCCCGTTGGAGGCGCGACGCGGTTGCGGGTTGAGGGGCAGGTTGCCAGCGGTCTGGCCGCCACCGAACACTTCGTCGACCACCGCCTGGTCCGCGGCAGACATCGGCGCGATCCCTTCGTCGAAGAACGCCGAGGAGGCCATGGGCTCCGACCCCTCATCTTCGTCCTCTTCCGCAGCTCCCTCGTCCTCCGCGAGGATCGAGGCAGCCTGGGAGTCCGTACCCTCGTCCTTGTCGTCGTCCGCACCATCGCCCTCAGCGGCCTGCTTCACCTTGGGGCGCTTGGACGCCGTGGGGGTCCGGCTGGCAGTCGGCATACCGCTCGTCTGCTCGTCATCGTCACCCGCCTTGTCGTCGTCCTCCTCCGCAGCCTGCTTGCCCTTGGGGGGCTTCTTGGCGGCAGCGCTCGCGGCCGGACGCTTCGAGGCGGTCGGGGCCTTGGCGGCCTCCTTGTTCGCCTCGTCCTCCTCCTTCTTGTCCTTGATGAACGGAGGGAGGTCGGAGTCGTCACCAGCCGACTTGCCGGAGTCGTCCGTACCACCGTCCTCGCCCATCTCCTCCTTCTCGCCCTCGGACTCCGCGACGCGAGCAGCCAGCGTCGCGTCCTGCGGCTTGAGGGCCGGAGTGCCGGCGACCGGAGCCTGGACCCCGAGGCCCTTGTAGAGGTCCTCGGCCGAGATCACGCCGTCCTCGTTGCGGTCGAGCGCCGCGAACAACATGCGCGACCCCTTCCACTCGGAGGCGAGCACCTTGCCGTCACGGTTCCCGTCGAGGGCCGCGAACAGGCTCTTGGCGGAGCTCGCGGTGAGAGCGCGCTGCGCAGCTTCCTTGGTGGCAGCCGACTTGGCGCTCGCTGGGATGAGGCGGTCCTCGATCATCGCGAGGCGCTGCCCCTGGGTCTTCACCGCGCTCTGGATGTCCTTGAGCGCGCTCATCACTTGCTTGTTCATGGCGTCATCACTCCCGAACACGCCTCCGTCATCGAGGGTGCCTTCGTCGAGGTCGTCGAGGTCGTCGTCTCCGTCATCGAAGCTGCCGAGGCCCACGTCGGCCACGTCCTCCACGGGAGGTCCGAGCGGCGCGGCGTCCATCGTGTCATCGACCATCAGGTCGTCACCCATGACACCGCCCTCACCACACGCCTGCTGGCTGGTCGCCAGCTGGCTCGTAGCGGCCGGGGTCGCCTGCTCCAGGCGCGCCAGGCGGTCCGGGTCGGACATGAGGACCGTCCCGAGATGTACCACGTCGTCCTCGCTCGCCTTGGTGCCGAGGAAGGAGCGCGCGGCCTTGGTGCAGCGGACCGCGAGCTTCTTGATCCGCAGCTTCTCCGCCGCGACGCGCTGACGCGAGGCCGTCATGGGCTCCCGCGTCTTGGAGTACATCGCGGGATGGTCCTTGTCGAACTCGTCGTAGCCCGGATTGGCCGGCGGGTTGCCTTCCTTGTAGGGAGGCGGCGTCTGGTCCTCAGCCCACGCAGAGGGGTCGCCCTTGGCGAGGTCAGCCTCTGTGGGCTGTGGGTACGAGGCCGGATGCTCATTCTGGAGGTCCGACTCGTAGCCAGGGTTCGCGGGGGGATCGTTCATCGCGGCCGACCGGGCCTTCCAGGTTGTCCGCGTACGAAGCGGCTTGTGGTCGTTGATGCTCATCTTGGATCTCCTAAGATCGGGAGAGGGCCGTGTTTTATGCTCTCAACCGGGCTCTCGGCCGCTCATTCGAGCGACAGAGCAAAGTGCAACTATTGAGGTTTAGGGGTGCGCGACCCTGGCAGAAGCCTCGCGACCCGCAGTGCTGTCTCCGCCTCGCCTCGGGTTAGGGGCCTTCCCACCTCGATCCCACACCGAGTCAGGAAGTCGACGCGTCGCCCCGCACGCAACAGGGGAGCGGCCCTCCCGATCGCGGTGGCGAATCGCGGGGACATGGAGGACCCGAGCCCCGCCAGCAGACCCGGGAGCCCGCGAAGGAAGGCTGCGTCATCCATGGCGGCCTGCGCGTAGGAGGCGATCGCGTGGCGACGCCTCGCTACGGCCCCAAGCCGGGACAGGTTGTCGTTGTCGTCAGGAGCCCCCGGTACCGTGTCGCGAACGCCGCCCTCGTCCATGCGCTCGCGGATCTTACTGACGGCTCGCTGGTAGATGTAGTTCTGGACCTGGTCAATCGCGTCGTCCAGGGGGGATGCCGGGGGCTGCGTGGGTGTGGAGGACTCGTCTTCTCCAACTTCTCCGGAATCATCCTGCGTGAAGTCTGAGGCGTCATCTGCTCGACGAGTGGCCGTACGGGCAGCTCCTCCCTTCCAGGACCCTGGCACCACCTTCTTCTTGGCGACCTTTCCTTCAGGAGGCCCACCCTCAGGGGGTTCCAACACTCCACGGCTCACCGCGCCCTTGAACGCAGGCCCCTCCACCCAAGACGCCTCCTTGAACACCACTCCACCCGTTGGGTCGATCGTCTCGTGCCCGCAGATCTCCGCGACACGAGACGGCTCCCCGTCCTCGTCCGTGAACATCTGGCCCTTGAAGTGCCGGACGCAGGGGCACAGCTCCGTGTCGTCGACCGACCAGTGCCCGCAGCACGAGCAGATGGTGCCCACGACGTCGCACCCCATCGACATCTTGTCGATGGACCCGTCGAGGATGCCCGCGCACAGCTCCTCATGCTCCCTGGAGGTCGCTACCAAGATGTCTACGTACAGGGTCGGACCGAGGTTGCGGATCGCAGCGTCGAGCAGCCGCCCCTTGGACAGAGCCTCGACCTGGACGTGCTCGATGAAGTTGTGACCCCCGACGAACGTGCGGTAGCTCTTGAGGAGCACACCCCGCGAGAAGGCGTCGTTGTTGTCGTTGATGTACTTCTGCGTGGGTCGGGAGATGCGAAAGTCCCCGTATCGACGGTTCGGCTTGAACCCCGCCGGACCGAGGACGTGGAGCATCGACCGGAAGTCGAACGAGGCGAGGCGACCCGCCCCAAGGAACCCAGACCCCTGAGGGACATCTGGGTTCTTGGGCTCGTAAGTATCGACGGACGCGACGATCGTCGCGTGCGAGAGTACGTACTCGGCGGGGTTGAAGTGTTCTCCGACGATGTCGGAGGCTACATCCACGATGGACTGACGCGTCGAGCTACACCGCGCAACGATCCTACGCTTCCGCGCTCCATCGGCCAGGAAGTCAGGCCAGTCGGTCGTACGCAGGTTGGCGTGTGCGACGCAAGCCCGCCCGTAGACACGCTTAGCCACGAATCACCGCCCTCGGCCGCTGGAGGCCATCACGAACGACGGGTGCCCCTCGATGTCGCAAGGGTCGACCAGGAACTTACACTTCCAACACGCCAGGATGCGCATGTTGGCTCCTCCCTGTCGCCGGTGTGTGGCCCCCAGCATGCGCTTTCCGCACCGCGGACAGGCGTAGTGCCCAGAAGATCGCTCGTCCCCGTTGGCTCGGTACTTTCGGTCGGGAGCCGCCCAGTAGATCGCCTGCTTCTGGATCGGCATGACCTTCTGAACCGGACTCATCGACTCCGAGATCGTCGGGGTCAGGTTGCGAGACACAAGCTGGATCTCCTCAACGGAGATGCGCTGGATCCCGTGGGGCCACTGTACGTCAGCCATCCCTGTCGCAGGATAGACGGCCAGAAGCCGCCCTACCGCGTCGTGGTTTCCCAGGAACGTAGCCACCACGTCACCTGGATAGTAGGTGCGGGCGAGCTCCTGTGTGTCCACGAAGCCGCGGCGGGGACGCCACGACGCTATGAGGCGACGCGCGATCCTCTTGTCGGTGGGGTGCATCGGGGGTTCTGCCCCTACTTGCCCTGGACCCGCTTCCGCAGAGCTCCCGAGGCGAGCATCGCGACCCGCTGGATCTCAGCGTTCTGCTCCGCACTCGGCGAGATGATGCCGGCCTGCATGCTCTTGCGCATCGTGCGCACCTGCGCCTCAAGCTGCCGGAGGCCCTCTACCGATGCCTGAACTCCGGGACGCGGTGCACGCGGCTCCGGCGTGGTCTTGCCGGGGTCGAGCTTGCCCGCCTCGTAGTCGTCACCGAGCTCGCGATTCTCCTGCATGGTGAACTCGCCCGTGAAGGTCGAGTCGTTTGGGGTCAGGTCCTCCAGGGGACCAGACACCTCGCGCCCGATGTTCTCGGGGTCCCAGTCGGCCGCCTGCCGGCGCTGCGTGGCCTGACGAGGCTGAGCGACTGGAGCTGCCGCAGGGGCGGGGGCTGCCGCAGGGGCTGCCGCAGCAGGGGCTGCCGCAGGGGCTGCCGCAGCAGGGGCTGCGACAGGAGCGCCACCATCGAGGTGGTCAGCGACCTTGTCGGCGATCTGCGTGAACGCCTGAACGGCACCGGGCGCGATCGCCAGGTCCGCCTGATTTTGCTGGAGCGCCATGACACACCGGTCAAGCTGCGCGGCCAGCTTGCGCCGCTCCCGAACCATAAGGGGAGAGAGGGTTGCATTCTTCGTGTGCGTCGGGGGTGCGGGACGCTTCGCTTCGGACATGGAACTATCCTCCTGCGCTGGGGGCCTAGATAGGGGCTGTATCGAGTCAGGGTCGACGACCTTCTTCGACAGGACGGACAGGTCGCCGGTCTTGACCGCATGTCGCACCTTGGCGAGGTGCGGGTCGTCGAGGGGGAGAGGCTCTACCTCCCCTGAGTCGAACAGTTGCTGTAGCAGCTCGTCAAGGGACTTCACGCCCGCTAGGACGAGGTTAGAGGTCGCGGCCTCGATCGCACCCTCGTCGGGAGGGTTGGCGCGCAGGTGCGAGAGCAGGTCCTTGGTAGCCGACCGGATCTTCTCATCACGCTTCGCTTTCTTGTTGGCACGCGACCGCAAGTCCTTGGCGCTCACGCGCTTGCGCCCCTTGGCGTCACCCTTCGATGTTGCGTTGAGGACCGCCTGCACGGTGGTGGCGTCCTCCAGGACGATCCGACGCACCGCGTCCCGAAGAACGGCCTTCTGACCTGCCCCAAGGCGCGGGCCCCCGTCAGTCCTCAGCAGGTCTCCCACGTCCTCGAACGGCCCGTCCTTCACGAGGTCCGCGAGGTCGTCGTTGTCCGCCTCTTGCAGTGCGTGGGACATTGCGGATCGTCCCTCTGGACCAAAGAAGGTGTCCGACGGGACGAGCATCGCCTCCGCCCGTCCCGCCTTGGCCATCACCTGGACGAGCTTACCGAACGAGGGGGACATCTCCGGCCGGAGCCGCACCTCCTTCCCCTTCTTGTCGCTCATGAACGACAGGTCTACGTCGTCGGCGTCCTCGTCATCGTCCCCAGAGGGCTCCAAGAAGGGGAACAGCTTGGCGGCATCATCCTTGGGCAGGATCGCGGGGTCTCCCTTAGGGAGTTTCTTGACCTTAGGCTTTGGTTCGTTGACGGGCTGGACGTAGGCGACGGGGTCCTCTCCCTCCAGGTAGCAGGCAAGGGCGAGCCCGTCGATGCGGGCCTCCAGGTTGGCGCGGCGTGGGTGGTCGTCCGCCATCCCCTGTAGCAGGAGGGCGGAGCGGTTGAGCGCCTTCTGCCGCTGCTCCCTCCCTGCCTGCCTGAAGATGTTGAAGGAGGCCCTCGCCGACCCCGCTAGGGCCTTGTCAGACATGTCGCTCTGAAGCGGCACGCCCGCGAGGCGCTCCGGGTTGGATACCAAGCTGTCGGTGACTGCGATGGCCGCTACAGCGGCCCCGAGCTGCTCGGGATTCGACTTCCCGCGCGCGTTGTTCTGCGCGCGGCGCACCTCATCGGCGACCCACCCGAAGTTCTTCTTGGCGACCTGCTTGGCGACGAACCCCACCCGATCGCCAAACGCCTGCATCGCCTGGTCAAACTCAGCGTCCGGCAGGTCGAGCATGGCCTTGACGTACGGGTGGTCGTCTCCTCCAAGGTCCGACTTCAGGGTCTCCCGGAAGCTGTCGCGGATCGCGGATAGGCGCTTCTGTCGGACCTCAGCACGGTCCTCTGGGGACTCCTCGTCATCGAACTCCTCCTCCCCATCCTCGTCGTCAGACTCCTCCGCACCATCTGCGATCGCCTTGGCACGCTCCTCGTCGGGAGCAGAGGTGGGATGGTCCGCGTCCGGCGGCCACACCCCCCAGGCAGAGTCCGCCTGCCAGTAGTCGCCCGGCCGCTTCTTCTTCTCGTCTCGCTGGACGCGCCGCGCCCCTACGACCTTGTAGTTGAGCGACAGGTCGGCGTCTTCTCCCCCAACATCTGGGTCGGGGTCGACCTCCATCCTGTGCCTTTGCAGGTCGTGACGTGGGGGCTTCTTCGTGGGGGGAGGACGGACGTTGCGCTCGGCCTCCCGGTCCTCACGCTCCGCGTGGTCGAGAGTCGCCCAGAAGGAGCGGGCTGACGAGTCGAACTCCATACAACCGACTCACCTAGAACGCCTATACCGGGCTGACAGCAGGCGCGGGGGCCTGCTGTCGGGCGAGCGCCGCCGTGACCACACCCTCCACGAGCACCGAGAGCTTGTGGTCCAAGGCGTCCACGAAGGACGCGAGCTGCGCGTCCCGTACGGCCCGCTTGGACTTCTTGCTGGCGAAGCGACTCATCGAGGGGTCCGGTCCAGGCTTCATGGTGATCCCGAGCGATGCGGCGATGCGGTCAGAGAGGTCTGAAGACTCCGCGATCTTCTGCGCGACCGCCCCGTAGATGGCGCGGGGGAGCTCGTTGAAGGTGGGATCGTTCACCGTGAACAGGTCGTGCTTGACGCGCGTCTTGATGGCGTCCCCGTCGAGGCCGAGCACGTCGTAGATGGTCTCCACGTCGAGGCTGCCCTTCTGATAAAGATTGAAGAGCGCGTCGAACACCTCCTGGTGGTCACGGATCCCGATGCGAGTGAACGACAGGCGCGGGAACACGGTCTGTAGGTTGCCGTCCTCGTCCTCCTCGACGAACCCCATCCTCGCGCACATGGGCTCAAGGATCTGGAAGTCCACGAAGTTGCAGAGCTGCTCGCGTCGCAGCATGTCGCGCCAGTTGATGACCTCCAGGTTGATGCGATCTCCCGAGTAGCTCGCCTCACCGGACAGCAGGCTCTCGGTCACCCCGAGACCCGCGTACAGGTGGCGGTCGATGCGATCGTGCTCGGAGGTGAGCTCAAGGAGCCGGTTCTCCTGCCCGCCGCCCCGCTCCTCCCAGTGGACCTCGAAGTTGGTCACGATGCTGTAGTCGGGGTCCTGGAGCGCCAGGTCCACCTGGTCGCGCAGGTCGTCTACCTGCGCCTGCGACATGTTCTCTCCCCACACGATGCGGTAGGGAGTCATGTGACGAGACGCGATGCTCGTCTGGGCCTGCCGGATCTTGTCCTCGAACACGAGGTCCCGCAGGCAGCGCTGAAGCACCGAGGCTCCTCTGAGCTGGTAGTCGGTGCGCCGCCGCGAGAGGTACGCGACGAACGAACCCGCGTAGGGATCGGTGTTGAGCGGGATGGGCTGCCCGGAGCGGACGAAGTCGACGACGTCCGGCGACATCGTCGCGACCACCTGACGCGCCCGCTCGTCCCCGTTGTCGGCCTTCTCGACGAGTTCCTTCGCGCGATCGTCGGGCATGAGGTCGAACGTCCGCAGGTCCGTGTGCGGGTACGCCTCCATGTTGACACGGTCAGCCGGCAAGGTGCGGATCGTCGTCCACCCCTTGTAGTTCTTCTTGAGCCACGCGACCTCACGCTCCTTGGCGTCAGGGCGCTGGTTCCAGACCTTGCGGAGGTCGCCCGTCTGAGAGTCTGGGACGAGCACCTCCTCCCCCACCACATCAGGAGGCATGTCCGGCGTGGTGTCCTCGATGAACGCGTAGCAGTCCCCAAAGAGGGACATCTCGTGCGTCACGACCATGAGGCGGTCCAGCAGCTTGATCCGGTCCGCCCAGCGCTCACAGAAGCGCATCGCAGCGTCGGCCATCGCCTTGTTCTTGGCGGCCGGACGCTTGAGGCGCACCTTCGACAGCAGCATCTCGGTGCGCAGGTCGATCGCCTGACCAACCACCGGGTGGTTGTCGTAGAACCACTGGTAGAACATGCGCAGCTCTTCCTGGCTCTGCGGGAGCTCTAGGAAGTCCGTCGAAAGCTGCGGGCTATAGTAGTTCCCACCCGACCCGAGCATGACCGACGAGGGGAGGTCGCCACCCTGTGACATCGCGGCCGTACGCCGACTGAAGATCGGCCGCGGGATAACGGTCCGAGGAGGACCCGCCGACACCGGTGGATTCCCCCCTACCGCACCGCGCGAGGGGACCTTTCCGACCACAACGCCGTCAGGTGTATTGGCCGCCTGACGCGGTGAGGGACGCTGCGACTTACTCGACGACTTGCGCGACGAGCGACCCTGTGAGCTGGGATTTCCTCGCTGAGGTCTTGGGTTCTTAGCCGCTTGCTTCTTGTCACGCCGTCGCTGTCGATTGCGTCCCATAGGCTACTCTACCTCGTCTTCGTCCGACTCATCCTCGTCCTCATCGTCTAGCTCGTCAGATCCCTCATCCTCGTCTTCATCCTCATCTTCGTCGTCGGCTTCGTCCTCATCCTCGGATTCGCCCTCGCCCTCGCCCTCGTCCTCGTCCTCGTCATCACTCTCGTCCTCATCGTCACCCTCGTCCTCATCGTCCTCCTGGCCAGGAGGACCCGAGGTAGGTAGGTCGGAGTCGTCGTCGGAGTCGTCCTTGGGTGGTTTCTTGGCCGCTTGCTCCTCCTCGGCCTGCATCTTGATCGCCTCTACGACCACCTGACGTAGCAGACCCGTGTCCTTGGGAACCCCATCGAAGAAACCGACCCATGATCCATCAAGGTGTCGAAAGACGCGACCAATCTGCCCAGCGAGGTCATCTGCCACTGGTCCTGGGAGACCACACGTCTTGGCTACCGCGCCAATGGCGCGCGCTGCCGCCGAACCTACTTGCTTGGTCATCGGGACCTCCCGAGCCCGAGACCCCGAGGCCCATGACCTCGAGGTCCCGCGTTGCGCATCCCCATGTTGCGCAGAGTGTCAAGACCTCCACCCAAGACGTGGGGCCGATTCTGGTTGTGCAGCAGGCGCGCGTAACCAGCCGGCGGGAGCGTCCTCACCCCGGGCATCGCCATGCGGGGTTGCTTGCTCTTGGCCTGGGAAGCGGCCCAGATCATGCGGGCAAGCGCGTCGGCCTGATCGTCATGCTTTCCAGTCGACTTAGGAGCTTCCACCTCGATGATGTACTTGGACCGACGCTTCTGCTGTAGCTCCAGGAGCTCCTGGATGTAACCGCAGTGCTCCCCCTTGGTAGGGTCCATAGGGAGGGGCCAGTCGTACAGGACGATCTTTCGGTCGAGCAGGTGGTCCTTGAAGTTGCGGTACACCTGTGAGGAGACCGGGCCCGTGAAGAAGATCGCCTCGATCTGCCGTAGCCCCCGGCGTAGAAGCGCCTGCTCGAAGGGCACGCCGGCCCACTGGTCCGCGATGCCGCGCGCGATGAGGAACTTGTCGCAGTAGCTCGCCACCCAGTCGGCGACCTGCTCGAAGTCCAGACGGTTGAGCTCGGCAAAGTCCCCCTCGCCCGCACGGATCTCATCCACGACGTCGACGACGATCCGCTCCTCGTCGTCGTAGTGTCCTATGGCCACCGCGCTCCCGTCGCCGGACAGGGCGACGTCGACCCCCATGTAGTGTTCCTGTCGCGGGATGCCTCGCACCGCGGGCCGGCGGTCGGGCTGCACGCAGTTGAGCAGGTCGTCCTTGTTCTCGATCCACCCACGGGTTTGATCCGAGAACTGCGCGCCATACTCCGTGAAGAAGACTGTAGCGTCCTTGACGAACTCCTTCTCAAGCTCGGAGACCTCCAAGGTGGGATTGACCTCCCAGGAGGGGGCCTGGATGGCCAGCATCTTGGAGGCTGCCGCCCCACCGAGCATGGCGATCTGGTACATCTCGAAGAAGTGTCCCTGCCGACCAAGCGGGGACGAGATGTGGATGAACCGCCCTTCGACGGGACCGACCGGCCGGCGCGACACGGGGTCTTTGGGACTGAAGGCAGACATCGAGGGGGCCAGCGCGCGGTAGACTTCCTCCGCCGAGGACTGACCCCCGTCGTTGAAGTGGGCCTCCTCGTCGAGGATGACGACGAGGTTGCCGTGACCACGAAGTCCCTTGGCGCGGCAGGGGTTGAAGGTGATCTTCAGGGTCGCCCCCGCCTTGTCGTCATCCGCGTAGCGCCCGTACTGCCGGATGTCGGCCGGCGTCTGGAGCCGCGCGTAGCTCATCGTGCTGTTGGCGAGGTAGGGGGCGTAGAAGTCGCGCAGCTTGAGGTAGCCGTTCGCCTTGTTGAAGAGGATGCCCGCCTGATCCTCACCGGTAGCCACCGTAGTGAGGAGGATCTCCTCCCCCTTAGGGAGGCCGTAGTAGACCTGCGGGTCGTCTAGCGCGATGAGTCGGGCCACCTCGTAGGCGGTCACGATGGCGCTCATCTGAGTCTTGCCGGCGCGGCGACCGATGGCGAGCACCAGCTCACGACGCTGCACACCCGGGGTGACCTCCCGGATGTTGCAGCGGCCCTGCTCGTAGAGCATGCGCAGGTAGCCTGCCTCGGTGAGGACGCGCCGACTCTTGCTGGAGCGTCGGAAGTCGGTGACCACCACCCGGTACCGGTAGGTCCCGTACTCAGGGTCGTCCGGACGCAGGCGCGTCTCCGCGATCTCCGCGTAGGCCGGGTGCTTCGGGTCGATGGGGGCGTCGAGGTCGACTCCGTACGGGTTGTCGTCGAGCGGGAGGCCATAGTACGCCTTGAGGATCACCCGCTGGACGGGATAGAGCGGCTGGTCGAGCCCGAACGGCCCCTCCACGAACGTGATGATGTCTGAGAACGACTGGGACCCCGCGAGGTTCTTAGGCCCGTGCAGGACGTCGTGTACCAGAGACCCGTACTCGCTCTTGCGCGCCATCGACTAAGCCCCCTGGGCGGCCTTCTGCATGCGCGCACGCAACTGCGTCTCCCAGCTTGGGTCAGACATCGCGCGCCCAAGGATGGAGAACATGGAGTCAACAGCCTCCTGACGCATGCCGGCCTTCGTCATGCTCTCCCGCACACACTCCAGCGTGGCGCGAACCACCTCCTTGACCGCAGGAGACTTGGGGTCGAGCTGCGCTCCCCCGCTCACCTGGTCAAAGCGATGCGCGAGCTTCTCGTGCAGGTTGGCGAGCGCCCGAATGCGCTTCACGGTGAGGTCGGCCGCCTCCGACCGACGTGTAGGGTCGACCTTACTGCGCAGGAAGTCGAGGCGCGCGATGTCGGAACCGATCTCCTGGGCCACCTGCGCGAGGATGCGCGGATCGTCCGGGTCGCGACGGATCATCGCGACGATCCCGTCTTTCCGCACGTGGTCCCCCATCTGGATCTGATAGGCGGCCCCCTGATCGGTAGCAGATGTCGCGGCCGTCTTGGACGGTCGCCCTCCGTCCCCCAGCCACACGGTAGCGGCACCATCAGACGGGCGGGTCTGGATGTCGTCGTCCTCGGTCACCTCCGCGATCGGCTTGTACTGGCGGCGGCCGTCCTTCCCGATGACGAGGACGCGGGTCGTCCCTGGAGGGAGCGTCGTTAGGATGTCTGCGTTGCTCATCGCGCGAAGACCTCAGGCTTTGGGGGACTCGGCGGAGCGACCGCCTCCCCCGTGGACGGGTTGACGGTCAGGCACGGAGGTCCCCAGTTGTACGGTGCCGCGACGCGCAGACTCTCCTCCGGGGTGCGCGCGCGAACGAACAGGGTCGTTCCCGTCGCGGAGACGCGATACCCACGCAACGCCAGAGCCTTCAGGAGGTTCTGAGCCGTATCCGTCGCACCCGCTCCCACGATGAAGTCTACGTGAGGGGCCAGTATGAGGTCGTCAACCTCCAACCACGTCCGCACCTTGTCGAAGGCATTCGAGGTGACGACCACCTGCACGTAGGGGTCGAAGCTCGACGGGAGACCCACTAGGTCGGTCACCCCGCGCTCAAAACCAAGCGCGAGGTGCTCGGCCGCGAGGAGGAGGCCGTTCGGAAGGACGCGCCCGCGCGCCGCATGGACTATAGCCCCAAACCTCACGACGTCTTGTCCTTGGGGGCCGTCGCCACCTTGAGCCCGTACACGAGACACGTAGGTCCCTTGCCCGGAAGGTTCGCCAGGTTCGTGCAGCCCACGCAGCGAGAGCTGGCCAGGACCACCTGAGGGCGGGGGCCCTCGACCACGCGCAGCCGTCGCGCCTCCGCCACGCATCCCTTGATGCTGTTAGGCGTGAGGTGCGCGTCCGCGTAGACGTACTCAACGCCAGCCCGTCCCTCATGGACGGCTCGAAGCGACCGAACGACGGGCGCACACGCCTGGACGAGGCGAGGAGCCCAACGTGATGCCGTCTCGGCCTCAAGGGTCGACCCCGAGAGGCCCCGAGCGACGGCGGTTCGAGCCCACTGTAGGTAGGCACGCACGTCCGCCGCAAACAGACCATGCGTGGATGCGATGCGCTCCACCGCACTCGGCCCCGGAGCCTCCACCTGCACGGTGTGCATGGGTAGCGCCGAGTAGACGGGGCCCTCATACGCCTTGGGAGCCTTGGGAGCGGTTGGGGCTGGAACCGTTGAAGCCGCCTTCGACCGTGGGGGCGGACTGGCGGGCGTGGGCTTCATCGCTGGGCGTGGAGCCGTGGAGGCCCCGCGCAGCCTGACCCCTTCCCCCTGGTACGTAGTCCCTCGCGCCGCGGCCGTCGTGATGTCGCGCACAGCCTTCGCCACCACCTCCTCGCGGAGCAGGGGCTGGGAGAGGAGAGTAGCCGCCGTCTTCTGGTCGATGATGCGGTTCTCGGCAAGCGCGGCCACCTGCCGACGGATCCGCATGTCGGGGCGGGCCGCCGCAGGAGTCGGAGGGGGGGCAGGCGGGGGTGTCCACGAGCTCCCCTCTCGCTGGTAGATCGAGACGACAGGTCCTCGACCACGTGGGTCAACGCGACCCCGCTCCACGAAGAGGAACGCGGCCTGGAGAGCGCGCGCGGGGTCCTGCGTGACGGGTGGGAGGGATGCACCCTCCGCGCTAAGGCGCGGGGCGTACTCCCGGTACGCCTCGTTCCAGGGCACGCTTGCTACGACCCGGAGGATGTTGCCGGCCGCCTCCGCCTTACGGAGAGCGCGAGCCTCCTTGTCGATCACGTAGCGCGCCTGCGGGCAACGCCGCCGCAGGATCTTCGCCCACTTGACCAGGCCACCTGGAAAGGCGGCCAGCCGGATGAAGACGCGCCCCGCCAGGCCGTCATCCGCTCGCAGCACGGAGGCGACCGAAGCGGCGCGTGTCGCCCCAAACCTCTCCCCGAGGTCGTGGAGTATCTGCTCAGCCGACTCTCCGAAATGGATCCGCTGGGAGGCCAGACGAAGCGCCTGCTGGAAAGCTGCGGGGTTCTTTGGCGTCTCCAGGTCCGGGGAGTACTCCGCGGGGTCGACGACCGGCCCCATGCGGGGCAGGTTCTTGTCCCAGAAGGCGCGCAGCGTAGCCGCGGTGTCGAGCGGGGGCTCCCCCTGCCGGCGCTGCCCGAACACGACCGCGCTCGGCACGTCCATCCAGGACAGGTCCGACAGGCCCGCCTGCCGCTGGAAGTGCGTGGGGTCGGAGAGGAACGAGTCGTCCTGGGTCTCGTGAAGGAATCCAGGTAGGTCGCGAATGCTCATGGGGTGTCCCCTTCGTCGGTATCTTCTTCGTCAGTGTCCTCGTCCGCGATGTCCCCTTCGCTCTTCTCCTCCTCGTCGCGAGCCCACCCCTCCGGGTCCTCCCGGATGTGGTTGACGTCCTGCATGATCTCGCGGACGCGCCGTCGCTCACGCGGGCTGATCTCGCCCTGGTCCTGCCAGTGAGGGGCGTAGATCTCGTCGTGGAGCGTGTCCATAAGCGACGAGAGCGCCTCGGTGCAGTTCATGTAGAGCTTCCGCATGTCGGGGATCTTCTGGATGTATCCCCGACCCCCAAGGTTGCCGTCCGGACTGATGAGCCGGCTCTTGAGCTTGGAGAAGTCGTTGTGCGCGGAGAGCGCGTGCCCGAGCGCCATCGCGGTCGACCTCAGGCAGCGAATGAGGGGCTTGAGGTTCGCGGTGTCGAACGCGTAGCCCGTCGCGATCTCGCGACGGCTCGGGTTCTGGTTCGGCCAGGCCCACTGGTTGTCGTCGCCCGAGCGGTCCTTAATGAATCGAACTTCACCTGCCGTACGTGTCTTGCCGCGACGATCTCCCGATTCGAGGGCGTCGCAAAGACGCAGGATCGCCGCCACACGGCCTCGCCAGCAGCGCTGCTGGTGCTGCGCAACGAGCCGAGCAACTACGTGCTTGTCAGGTGACTTCATGGACTCCGCCTCAATGGTGGGCGGTATATAGCGGCGGTATGGTGGGCCATGCCGTTATCTCCCGCAGAGCGAGCCAGACGACAACGTGCCCGCAGGATGGCCCACGGTTGGAAGGAAGTGAAGGTATGGGTACCTTCCGAGAAGGACGCAGAGGCGATCAGGAAGCTGGCAGCCCAGAAACGAGCCAAAGCTCCTAGACCTTGAGCGGATGACCCGCGGGGTCGAACAGGCGGCAGAGCACCACGCGGCCCTCGTCATCCTGCTCGAACCCCCACAAGTCGCGCGTGGCCCGATGCACGAGTTCTCCAGGTTCTGCGCGCAGCGTGAAGCCCTGGTCAACTACGTCGGCAACAGAGGCGGCCAGCCTCGACAGGTGAGGTGGAGGAGTCGATCGTGGGTCTCCAGCGATGAACTGCGGGTTCATGAGCTTGAGGCCACTATCCGTGAAGGTTGCCACGAGGCCCTGCTCGAGGAACGTGATGGGGCGGCCAGGCTGACGCAGCCCAACGACCGTAGCGGTTCGTGGCAGCAGGCGGGTCAACGGGAGGCGAAGCGGGACCCCCATGCGAAGATCTGGGCGTCCTGGCAGCAGAATACGGTTTGGCATGTCACCCTCTCTTTGTGAGAGTCCATGCGACGTCTAGCGACTGGGTGCTGAGGAAGCGAACGGTGAACCCCTTCTCGTCCGCTCCGAACACCCAAGGCACCTCGTCGCCAGCAGGTCGATCGTTGACGGTGAGGTTGACGACGTAGTTGGTCGCGAGCCGAGGATTCGCGAAGTCGAACCTCTTGTCCGCCTCGCTCAGGAACGAGAGCACACCACTCGCGCGGTCCGTGTCGAAGACTGCGGTGGAGTCACCCCCCACAGCATCCACACGAGACCCCTCAGAGGTAACCGTCGCGCCGGCTTCCAGCGATAGCCCATTAACGACGGAGTTGCACAAGGACACGGTCGACCCGCGCATCACGTACATCGAGGTGATGCGAGAACCAAAGACCTGCACGTTTCCCTGCACGATGAGTGTCCCGTCCACGCGGCTGCCCTCCAGCAGTAGCGTCGACCCAGGACCGACCACCGACACGTTGCCACGAACCTGCGTGTCCCGCAGCGTCACGAAGGACTCGCGCGTGTCGATCAGGGCGGGCCCCGCCAGCGAGCAGGAGGCGACCTCCACGGTCGCCTGCACGGCGACGAGGAATGCCGCACGACCTGGGGGAGCAGACTCTAGGGTCTCGCAGCGTACCAGGCGAAGATGCCCTGTGCGGCCCCCCTCCCCTCCAACGGAGATGACAGGGACGTCAGGGTCTGCCCCAAACACGACCCCGCCGAAGGACACGAAGGTGGCACGAATGGCCGTCCCGTTCACCTGGACCGTAGGAAGACCAGACCCTGGCTTCGCCCGCACCACGTGCGCACCCACCGCGCTCACCGCGACGCGCTGCCCCGGGATTACCCTCGCGGGCGCTTCGGACACCCCAGGCAGCAGGATGAGCGACTGCGGGCCCGCGGCCGGGTACGGCTTGTCGGTGAGGAGGACGAACCCCCCGGCCAGGTCGACCGCGTCCCCGCCCTGCCCGACGATCGAGTAGGTGGGACCGGGACGCACTCCTCCCAGGGCAGAGAGCGGGAGACGGCCGAGGACGGGGTCCTCGAAGACCAGCGACCCCGTGGCAGGGTCGCCGTAGATGCGGCGCACCCCGGACAAGCCGGGCGCGACCTGGACCTCATCCGCCTCAAACGGTAGGGGATCGTCACTCATCGCAGTACGACTCCGTAGCGGACGCGCCTCTCCGAGAATCGCCGAACAGCGGCCCCGATGGTCACGTCGAAGTAGTTGGTGTCTCGGGTCGCTCGAACGGGGAACGCCCCCACAGGATCCACCACCACGCGGTAGGCCCCCACGGGCAGCGCCAGCGGTGTTAGGGTGACCCGCTGGGTCGTGGGGTCTCCGTACCGAAAGACGAGCTCGCCGGCCAGGGGGGCGGACGGAACCAGGGGGACCACGACCATCACGTCCACCGTGACCGGGACGGTTAGGGTTCCGAGCTTGCTAACCGGACGAAGAACGAAGCCCGTCAGGGTCCTGTCGGTCGCCGCGACCGCGACCCCGTTCGCAGCGGTCGCCCCCACCAAGTAGAGCGGAGTGGTCAGCGCGCCCGTGATGTCCACGCGCTGCGACGCCTCCCCGCGGAACACCACACGCCCGGACCAGGCCACGTACGTCTGGGACAGCACGCGCGCCGCGTCCACCACCTCACGAAGGTCCTCGGCCAGCTCGGAGGGGAGGTCGGTGGGGCAGTCGCACCCGTAGGCGTCGACGTACCCCACAGCGTTCGACTGCTCAGACCTGACCGAGCGTACTGTCACGACCCCGTACATGTCGACGACCACCTCGATGCTGTAGGTGGTCCCAGCACCAGTGCGAGACCGAAAACGATACACGCGGTCGACGAGCTCGATCATCCTGCCTGGGCCGCGTCCATCAATCCCTTACCAGGCGACGACTCGGAACCCCTCGGAGGGGGAGACCCCGCTCTTGAGGAGGTTGGGACTATCGGCGATCTGCCGCATCACGCGCAAGTAGGCACCCACCGCATCGCGCCCGCAGGACAGGATGGGCGATTTAGACTCACTCTCAATCCACTGAGCGAGTCGTCGGATCGTCTTGTGGAACCTGTAGCGCACCAGGCCCTGCGTGACCCGCAAGCGCTCGCCCGTCTCGCTCTGGCACGTGGTGTCCCACATGTGACGGAGGATCGCCAAGTCCATCTCGTCGGGAACGAGGGGGCGTACATCCTCACATACACGGTTCGCGTCGACCCCATCGGGGATTGACATGAGGAAACGAAGACGCTGCTCAGCGCGTCTGAGACGATAGCACACCGTCGGCTGACTGACGTTGAACAGGGCCGCGATCGTGTCCTGGCTCCACCGGTCGAAGAAGAACAGGTGCACCCAGTCCGCCTCCACTGGAGGGAGCCGGTCAAGGAGTCGGATGACGCGCGCGGCGAGCTTCTCGGTCTCGGGTGACATGCCCCCATCCGACGGGTCTCCGAACAACGCAAACCCATCCTCCACCGAGTAGCAGCGCTCTATAGAGTCAGACGAGCGGATCGCCACGATACCTCCTAAAAGAACGACATCTGCTTGTAGCTCTCGTACTTGGCCGCAGGTACGGGCGGAACGGGAGCTGCCGGCTTCGGTTTGCTGTTCTTGAAGCGTCGCAGGTCTGGAACGAAGAGGGGAGGAACGGTGCGGTCATCGACCATCGAGACGTTGGTGCGGTTGACGACCAGCAAGCGCAACAACGTGCGCGTCCGCACCTGGAGGAGCAGCTCGCGCGAAGAGAAGGCCGACATGACGCGCCCACGAACCCTCAGGTAAGGCCCCGACACCACCTCAACAACCTGCCCGCGAGGTAGTCGGGTCGAGCGGGGGTGATCTACCGTGTGGAGCATCGCCTCCACCTCTTTCCCGCCCACCAGATAGACCGTGCGCAGAGACCCCACTTGTCGGGACAACACCCGCTCTGCGTACCCCCTCCGCTCCAGGGCAAAGTACCGACTCGACGACAGCCCCCCGCGGATGAAGACGTAGCTCAACGCAGAGGCTGATCCGCTCCCCTGCGAGGGCACGATGATCGGGTACGTCTTCGACACACCGAGGTCCCCCCGAATCTGCGCGCTTAGCCGCCCAGAACCCGCAAGGTCCTCCCCCTCTGGAGACAGCTCCAATACCACCCACGTAGATCGACCCGCTTGGGCGCGGTTGTCCCCTGCCTCCATAGGAGGCATAGACGCGAGGGACCTGCGATCGTGCGTAGAGCCGATGGGGGCAATCTACACGATTAGGGCGGAGAAGGAGATAGCGACTTTAACGAAGTTGCGCTGCACGCATGTCGCGCACCCGGTCGCGCACTCGAGCTGCGAACTGCGCTGCGGTCCAGCCCGCAACCGGGTCGACTGTCGCGGCCAGGGTCGCGCGGTCTGCATGCGGGTGATAGTGGACCCAGCCGTTGTTGACCCCGCGACTCGCGGCGGGTGCGCTGCTGGAGGGTGGCGGGCTGCTAGGTTGGGGCGAACTGGGAGAGGAGGTGAGGCGCGCCGCAGGGCGACGATCCTCCGTCTGCGTACCCAGAGCGAGGTCGCAGTACAGGGTGGCGCGCGACACCTTGGAGGGCCGCGAGCCAAACCGATCCGCCAGCGTCAAGAGGGTCAGACCAAGAGGAGCCACTCGACGCAGAGTGACCTCCTCCCAGGCCCCCTCCTGCACTTCACCGCCCGCGTGGACCTGGAAGGCCGCCACGCAGAAGTCCGCCAGGTACCGGTACGCGGTCGAGGGTGAGATCTTCTCGATGAGGGCATCCACGCGCCTTCCCATGCCAGACAGGTCATGCAGGTTGAGGAGCAGGCCCGCCAGGTCCTCTCCCACATCGGAACCCAGGTAGGAGGCTATCGCCTCCCGTGACACACGACCAGAAGCCGCCGTCGCTTCGATCGCCTTGATGGCGTCCCGGAAGTGACCTCCCGTCGCGCGCGCGACCAGGTCGAGCGCCGCAGCGTCGAACGGGATCTCCTCGGTCTCACAGATGTAGGCGAGGCGAGAGGCGATCGCTCGGTACCCTGGAGACCGCACACGGAACGGAGGAGCACAGCGAGACAAGATGGTGGGGCGGACCTCGTCGGGCTCCGTGGTACAGAACAGCACAACGAGACGCTTCTCCCGCGTCCCAGGCCGGCAGTCCTCCATCGGCTTGAGGAGGGCGTCCTCGGCCTCAGGAGACAGCCGGTGGCACTCGTCGAACAAGTAGATGCGCCGGCGCCCCGCGTGCTCGTCGAACCGGAGGTCTTCCAGCAGCATCATCACGTCGGCCTTTCCTGAACGGGTCGCCGCGTCGACCTCAACGAAGTCGGGCGACCCATGATCGGACAGCATCGCGATGCAGGACTCACAAGCGTCGCACGGGTCCCCCCCAACCGGGCGGGCACAGAGCAAGGCTCGGGCGAGGATCCTCGCCAGGGTGGTCTTCCCGCTGCCCCAAGGGCCTCCGAACAGGTAGCTCTGGAGGTGGCCAGAGCCACCAGCCACCAGATGGCGAAGGATCGTCTTGACGACTTCTTGTCCCGCTACGTCCTCATAGCGGGTCGGTCTGTACTTGTTGTCTAGGCCCACGAGGGCCTCTACCCGCTAGGGCTCGTCGTCCTCTTCGTCTTCGTCTTGTCCGTGGTCATCCCCGAAGACACGCTCGATCATGCTGGCCAGCGTGGAGACGTCTGGCTTCTCCGGCGAGTAGATCCAGAACCCGTGACGCGCGACCTCATCGCGGTAGTACGACACGTCAGGCTTGAGGACCTTGTAGGAGTTCCCGCCGTCTGGGTTCTCCTTGGACTCCATGGCGCAGAGGCAGCGGTCGATGAGCGCGATCTGCTGGAGGTTGGTGAGCTTCTCCCAGCGGTTATAGCCAATCTCGACCGTGAAGATGCACGGCGAGGCGGCCAGGACGGAGAGCTTGGGGCTCGCCTTCGCGACGACCGCGATGCGATCCTCCGGGGCGGTGTCCTTGAACAGGACCACGATCTGGTCGACGATGTGCATCAGGTCGTGGTGGTACTGCTTGACGAGGTCTCGCAGCAGGTCGTGGACGTCCGGTCCAGCCTTGTAGAGCTTGTTGCTTACTTTCTCGATGTTCTGATCAGGGACCTTCTTGGGCATCGGAACTCCTTTCCCTCGTTTTACCCGAGGATGTGCATCCCGAACGCACGCTGAAGGGCTGTTCGACCCCCTGAGTCCCACAGGGCCCCCGGGTCCTTGGCGGAGTACCTCACGTCAACCACCCGAACCCCACGCGACCGCAGGCGATCTACGGCCCCTCTGTGGTACTTGCCTGTCTTGGGGTCGATACCACCTACGGCCCCTCTACGCCCCGCTTCGTCCTCGTCGAACACCACGAACACGGCCGCGGTCGGAGACAGCAGGCGCTGGACAAGCAGGTCCTGCTGCTGGGACAGGGCGGCCCGGCCGCAGCCGAGAACGACCCCGCGGTCGCCCACGACCCAGTCGAGGGCGAACATGTCGAACAGGCCCTCGACGAGCCACAGGTCTGCCCCCGACCACAGGAGGTCGGCCGCGCGGCTTGTGAGTCCGACGAACGTCGGGCACCAGGCCGCCTCGGGAAGCAAGTGGCGCAACACGGTCTTCTTGTCGACCCATGTCGTGCGAAAGTCTGCACCTACCACGACCCCTCGTGCCGATCGGAGCGGGACGGTCAACATCCCGTTGACGCGGGACCCACACCCTTCTCGGCCGAGACGAGCCCATTCGGTGTCCTGCGGGCGCGCCTCGCACACCTGCGAACGCCACGTCGTGATCCCAAGCTCGTGGACGCGGTCCTCTCGCGCACCCCGCGCGAGCAAGTAGCCGAGGTCGTCAGGATCAAGGTCACAGCGTGCTATCGCTTCAGAGAGCCAGGACATCTAGGTGGAGGCGACGACGAACCGATCTGGGTCGTAGACGACCAGAGCAACGCGGTCGCACAGCTGCCAGATCGAACCCACGTCGCAGGTATTGGGGGTGATGACGACGAGGCCCGCAGGGATTATCGCGTCGACCATCACCGATACGGGACTCCGCACCGCGGTACGCGCGAAGACGCGCACGAAGGACTCGGCGATACTCCCCTCGGGCGCTGCCTGCGTGAGCTTCTGCATCCCCTCTTTAAGAGAGAGGCGGCCGTGCAGGTCATGTGCAGCCCACAGGAGGTCCCGAACCACCTCTTTCACGAGTCGCGAGGAGAAGGCAGCGGTCACGACGGTCCCATGTGCGGTGTTGTCGAAGCGTCGTATGACGCCGTTTGAGTCCGTCACGAACCGAGGACCCACGGGTCGCTTGAGGTCCAGCCGGGCACAGAGAGGCATGCGAGGCCCCTCTACCCCCTCACCATCCTCAACGAAGAGACCAGCCACCCAGGGAGAGGCGACCTTACCTCCAGGGGGGCTGGAATCGTTGAAGCGCCAGGACGAACCCTCGCCAGTAGTACCGCCACCTAGCCTCCACGACGGGTTCGGGCGGTTTGACGAGTTCGGTTGGCTTGACGTGCTCGTCAAACCGCTCTTGGCTGGGGGGTACGTCCTGGACGTCATCGGCCTCCTCCGTAACCTCTACAGGATCCTTCAGGACCCAGGCGAGCGCGGCGAGGTCCGGGTACTTCGCCGCCAGATCCCCTAGCGACTGGCTGGCGAGCTGACGAAACTCTTCCTTGACGTCCTCTGGTGTCTTGACGGGACGATAGTGTGGGCAGGTGCGCGCGCAGACACCACTCAGACCCTCCGCGTAGTGCGAGTCGCAGATGACCCCCGCGATACCAGCCTCGACGTTCTTACAGACGCGAAGTTGAACCAGAGGCCCCCTCGCCCCTCCAGACGCAACCCAACCTGGATGGGTCGGGGCGATCCCGTTGTGCGCGCAGTTCTCTGGTGTTGGCTTGAGGACAGCCTCAATCGCCCGCTTACGGTGCCGGTACAGCACCTGCTTGAACTTCTGGTGAATCTCCCCGGGTCGACGCATGAGACTAGCGTACCCCTCGATCGAGGACGAGCCGTGAGGAACGTGCTCCTCGCAGCACGCGATACCTCCGGGGACTCGCCTCCCACAACGCGTGGGAGTGAGTGATGACGAGCACGTCGAAGTTGAGCCGACGGCACAAGTCCGCGAATACGCTCGCGAACGCGCGAGCGTACGCCTCGTCAAGCGGAGCCAGAGTCTCGTCCAGAACCATGAAGCGACGAAGACCACGCCTCAGGATGCAGGCTACTCGCAGGAAGACGGCCTGGATGGTCGTGATGGACCCTCCAAACAGGTCCGACGCCTGCCCCTCGACTCGACCCCCCTCACACGGAACGGAGGTCACCACGTCGACCGCGATGCGGCCTCGCTCCTGCCCCACGCGCGCCTCTACTCCGATCTGCTGGTCTGCGAACACCACGCGCATCGCCTCGCGCAGCAGGTTCTCCACGAGAGAGAACCCGTTGCGCACCTCCGCGTCCGTGAGACCCGCGACGACCGAGATCGCTTCGGTGAGGATCTCGTCCTCAAGCGACAGGTCCTGCTCGTCGATGATCGAGGTAGCTATCGTCATGCGTGCCTGGGTACACGATGCCTGGAGACGCAGGGCGCGGTCGCGTACCTGCTCGGACCTGTCCCGTAGGCGTGCGACCTCGGCCCGCAGCGAGCTCAACCGACGATCCCGCCGTTGAGGAGGTAGACGTAGCGGAGAGACTTCGCCGGGTCCTGCGGCTCCGACACGCGGGCCATGAGGACCTTGCGGCTGGACGTGGACGACTTGCTCCCGATGAGGTCGAACGTGATCTTGGTGTCGCTCCACACCGACAGGACCGCGTCGAGCGCTTCCTTGGAGAAGCGCCCCGTCTCGTCAGATCCCGTCGCCTCGACCGACACCGGGATCGAGTGAGGTTTGCTGGTGGCTCGGAGCTGCGTGGCCAGGTGTACGGTCTTGTGCCCCACGTCGAGCTGAAACCCAACGAACTTCTCCGTCGGAGCAGCGGCCGTAAAGAGGAAGTCGACCGCCCGTCGCACCTGGTCGCGCGACGCGGTGAAGGAGTTCGTCGAGGTCTCATCGACCGCCAGCGCAGGGAGCGAGGTGACGTTCTGGAACCCCTGCTGCACCAGGACTCCAAAGATCCCCCCGTCCTGACGACGGAACGTCGTCATGTTGGCGTGCTTGAGGACGGTGAAGGTGTCGCCTCCGGAACGCAGGAAGTCGCTGAGCGGTCGGATGGCCGCGGACGGAACGATGAACCGCCCCGAGAAGGGCCCGATCGCGATCCCGTAGGCGAGCTTCGAGTTGGCCACGACCCGTCCATCCCAGCAGTAGACAGCGCACCTGTGCGGCTCGTGCGACTCGTCCTTGCTGGCAAAGAGGGACACCCGCGTGATGGCGTCCACGAAGGGAGCCGTCTCCAGGGTGGCCTCCTCCTTCGAGGCCGCGACCCGCTCGTCCCAGAAGGGCCACTGGTCCGCCTTGCAGGCCGAGAGGTGGTTGGTCCACAGCCCCGCCGTGATGGAGCTATGCTTCCCGTCGTAGCTGATCGACGTCACCGCGTCCCCGTCGGGGACCGCCTGTAGGCACTGGAGCAGCGCATGTGCGTCAGCGGTGAAGTACCCGTCCTTCAGGCCCTCCGGCACGGTAACCCCCTGGATAGGGACCTGCGACACGGAGACCCGATTGAAGGACAGCACGCTCACAGGGGAGTGGGTGTCGTCGCGCTTGACTCGAAACAGCACGAACCCTGAGAGGTCATCCGTACCAGACTTGGGACCGACGCTCTTGGACGCCGACACGAGCGCGCTGTGAAGGTTATTCCTGGAACACTCGAACTGCATAGGCACCTCGGGGAGGTCTAGTGGTTTACGGACTGGAGGGTCGTCGATACGTGGTCGATTTGGGCTGAGATTCGAGACACCTCGGACGCGATCTGCGCCTCTATCGCCTGGATCTCCTCGTCGATGCGGTCAGGATCTACTCCGAGGTCCACGGCGCGCTGCCGCGCCGCCTCCCACTCCTGCTCGCTCGCCTGCGCGGCACCCTCCGCACGGGACAAGCGCGCCTTCGTCTCGTCTAGTCGACGCAGGACACCTTGTGCTCGTGTATCGATCTCAGCCATCGCCCCTCCTACCCGCTCGCGCGGTTGACCAAACTCGCCAGGCCGGCGAGGCCGTCCAGATCAGATTCCTGGGCGAGGTTCTCCTCCGCCACGAAGGGTGCGGTCACGACGGGCTTCCGCTTGGCTCGTAGTTCCGCGAGCTGCACCTGCCGAGGCTCACAGATTGACTCGTAGTCACAGATCCGACACTGCCCCCCCACCCTGGCCGGAAAGTCGTCGGCCACCACCGCGGCCTGCGTATCTGGGGGCATGGGGAGCGGAGACTTCCGCTCGATCCGTAGCATCTCGTCCGCGAACCGGATAGCCCGCGCGGCGATCTGTTCGACCCGCTCCTGGTCGCAGTCGTACCACACGATCCCCTTGGATGGACCCCGGGCCTCATAGGCCGCGAGCGCGCGCTTGCGACTATCTGTCGCGTCAGGAGCTCGAACTACGTCACGCAGGAACCCCACCTCTGCCTCCCAGTCGTAACCCGCAGGGTAGCGGTAAGGGACGACCCCGAGGCGCTTGGGCACCTGCCCATAGACTAGGGAGACTGCGAGTGCGTAGAACACGAGCTGGTCAACGTCGACGTGCATACGGAACGCGCGCGCGTCATCGTCCCAATACTCCCGCCCGTTCTTCCCGTCCAGCACGAACGGACCCGTCTCGGTGCTCTGAACAAGGTATAGGTCCAGCCGGCCGCTCACCACGACCTCGGGGTCCACGCGGAGCCGGCCAGCCAGCTTGTGCTCCGGCAGCGCGACGTCCCCGTAGAGCTTGTTCGCATGACAGGTCGCCACGAACCCCTGCGCGGACCGGATGACGTCAGCGCGCAGGGCCGCTAGGTCGGCTCGCGGGGCGAGCCGGAAGTTCGGCTTCCGCCCCTGCTTAGGAGGTTCGGACGCCTTCCGAACTTCCTTGTCAAACTCATCGTTGGCGACCATCCGCAGGATCTGACGAGCGTCGTCCTCGTCCCGCTCCCACCCTCGCATGTTGTAGAAGACCTCAACGGCCTTCTGCACCACCGTACCAACAAGCGCGTGCTCGTCGGTCTTTCCCTCAGGAAAGGGCTTCTGCCTACCCTCTCCACCTCCAACGTCGATACCAGGGAATCCACGCCGCCACAGGTACTGTCGCGGACACTCCTCCCAGGACGACATGCTGGGCCAGTAGACGATCATGATTGCATCCTCGCGCTCTCGGAGCGCCTGAATACGTCGAGTACCCGCTCGCGCGCCTCTGGCGACACGTTGGGGAGCGCACGCACCAGGGCGTCCAGCGTCTGGTCCCTCCCCTCCTCTGCCACCGCGGTCGCCACCTGCGCGAGACACGCGACGTCGACCGTGGGTCGATCAGCGACCTCCTCCCGGTCCTTGAACACCTCCGCAGGAGACCGGACGTCGATCGCGATGGTGCGCACAGTAGCGGGCTGTCCGCGCAGCAGGTGCAGGTCTGCAACCTGCGGAATGCGCTGCACGTCGTCCTCCGCGAGGGTCCCCCGCGTAAGGGACCCGATGTTGACGACCCACTGGCCCGGCGCGAACTCACGCACCCCCTGATCCTTGTGCCAGTGCCCCACACACACGACGCTTGCCGACGGGAATAGGGAAGGGAAAAGCCCGTAAGGCAGGACGTCCTCCCCAGGGAAGAAGGCCAGGCTCGGGTCCGCCGACGCGAGCTGGTGGAGCATCACCACCAGGTGATCTTCCGGTCCCGGGGGGACGTAGAGGGAGGCGGGGTCGAAGCGAGCTCCCTGATACGGACGACCCACCACCCGAACCGTGGTGCCATCAGGGTTGGTGAGCACGGCCTCATGCGGCCCGTAGCAGGGACGAAAGATCCCGCTCTCGAAGCAGACGGCGAGCGGACTCTCATCCAGGTGAGCAAGTGAGCCGTACCGGACGTCATGGTTCCCGATGTTCGCGTAGACCGGACAGGGATAGCTGCGGTGGACCTTGGCGGTCCTCCGCACGAGGTCGTGCGAGTTGTTGTCGGGGTTCTTCTCGTCGAAGAAGTCACCGCCGTCGAGGACGGCGGTAGCCTTGATGTCGCGGGCGATCTCGCCCACCTGGCAGAGCTTGTCGGTGACCGTCTCCGTCCAGTCGTCCGAGCGTCCCCGAGGTGCTCGGTCGCGCATGTGGACGTCTGTTCTCCAGAGAAGGTGCATCGAGGAGATTATACCCCTCGGTCTGACACCCCCTCGAAGGAAGACGACCCAGAGCGAATCTACTTCATGGCCTCAACCTCTCGCAGGCACGCAGCACTCCAGCACGGCACGCCATCTGGTAGTAGCTCGTGATGCGGGAGGTCTCGCGCGCACGTGCGACCCCTCGCTCAAGCAGGTGCGCAGCGTGGTAGCAGGCCATCGCTTCCTGGTCCCTCGTGCAGGCAGGCGTCACCTTGACGGTGAGAATCACGCAGCTTACCGTGCCACCAGCATCGCAGGCATTATGTAGACGATTCCACTCACGCTCGCGCTGGACCCGTTGTAGGACTGGGCTCACGAGCGCAATCAGGACGATGAGGGTCCCCAGGACCCCCAGCAGCTTGGCGGTCGACCTCATGCGACCCTCCTTGGAGGGCGAAGTAGGGCAGGGGGGCCGGAGTTCCCCGGAGCGAGGACCCAGTAGTAGACGGTCTCGATCCCGGCCAGGCCAATCGCAGTGTAGACGTTAGGGAGGAGGTCGAGGTGACCTCGGTACCGCTCCCCTGGAGGAAGGCGCTTGGTGCGCATGTGCCAAACCCCCTTGCGGTTCAACGTCCCCCACGGCCCTCTGTCGACCACGTAGGCGACCGTACATCGACCCGTTCTGGCCAGGCAGACCCCAACGCGGGTTCCACAGGGAAGGGTACGGTGTGCGACGCCACTGTCGCGCATCTTCTCCCACTCGCGGGAACCATACTTCGTCTGAAGTCGATCCTTGCAGGCGAAGGTGCCCACGTTGTCGTAGCGGTCCCCAACGAATCCGTACTGGGAAGCGTTACCGACCTGTGCCCCCATCAACAGCATAATGGCAAGTAGTAGGGTCATGAGAGTGTGTCTCCGGTCGCCGCTCGTTCGGAGCTGTAGACCCGCAGAACGGGCAAGCTCCCACGTCATTGACCACCTCGTCTCGACACCGTGTCGCAAGGGTGAGTGCGGCACGACTCTCCTCCACGTCACGACGAGCGTCTCGCAGGCGCTCGCCCGCATTCCTCAGGTGGTCCCTCGTGGATCGAAGAACGCGCAGACGGTCGAGGGAGGACCGAAGGACCTGCGCGTCAGGTAGCGTGATCTTCTGGAGGACCTTCTGGGCCTCTCGCTTGGCGCTAAGGTGCTGGATGTGGTCCCGAGCGCGCAGGACGGCCGCATGACGCTGAACCCTGTCGCGCAGCCCCTCCCCTTCTGGGAGTCGCAGGGCAGTGATGACCTTCAGCGCCTCGCACTGCCTGGCAGATCTTCCCAGGCGATCTCGCGCGGCGCGCAGGTGGTCGAGACGCGCCACGAGCTCCCGCAACAGGTCTCCATGCGGAAGCCTCAAGTCTCGCACCCCCGCCAGCCGCCTTGCGCGGGCCGCTAGGGCGGTGATCTGGTCGCGCAGGCCCTGGAGGCGCTCCACCTCCTGAAGACGGGCCTCTACGCGTGCGAGGTGCCCTGGGACATGCGTGGCCTCCTCCGCGCTCGACTCTGCTGGGCTGAGGTAGGCCAACCAACCTCGCGCGTTTCGCAGCGCTTCCTGGGCCGTAGACAACCGACCCCGCACGCTACGACGGTCCGACTCAAGGAGTCGAGCGGCCTGCGCGAGGAGCTCCGCCCGTCCGGGGTCGCATACCGCCTCCGCGAGGTAGGCTCCCGTGCGATCCACCAGGAAGGCGGACTCACCCTGGCGCGCGAACTGCGGCCACACCGCTTCCCCTCCCACCTCCACAGACCGAATCCCCGCCTCACGCACCTGGGGAGGAACCTCGCGTCCAGGGTACAAGGTTGCCCCTCCAACACGATACATGGGACGACCCTTGGACCCCCCGTCCCTCCCCCACGTGAAGCGGGAGTCCCCGAGGTCGACTTCGACCTCCATCTGGGGAGCGCCACGACGAACCAGGTGGGCGGACGGGGTGTTCTGGAAGCTGGCGCGAATCGCGCGAGCGAGGGCGGACTTGCCCCCGTTGTTGGGGCCGGCGACTGCCGTAAGGCCGGAGACTTCGACCTCTGCGTCCTCGTAGGCTTGGAAGTTCTTGAGGCGGAATCGGACGGGCATCTTAACCTAAGCTACCCGAACCCTCTGACAGAGACCTAGTCGAGGTTGCGGATCGTCTCGGCGAGATCCTCCTCAGACCCCTCCTCAGCAGCCTCCGCGTCACTTTCGGCCATCTTGACCTCGGTCTGGATGAGCCCACGAGCCTCCGCCGAGAAGGCGGCCTCGTAGCCCTTACCTCGAATCTCGGAGAAGAACGCCTTCTTGCCCTGGCCCTTGACCACCGTCCCATCTGGGGAAACCCAGTCGTAGAAGGCCCCGTTCTGTCGAATGCGCTTGTTGCGCAGCAGCATGTCGAAGGCCGACCGGATGTTGTCGACCCCGATCCCGAAGCTGATCATGAAGCTCGCCTTGCGGCCCTGGCTCGACCCGATCTTCGTCTTGTCGATCTTCGCCTCGATCTCGGTCGACACGGTCATGTTCTCCGAGATCCCCTTGAGGGGGTTGAAGCGCGCCTCCTCTTCCACGCGGATCTTCTTGAACCGAATGCGGAGGCTCGACACGTACTTCCACACCATGCCGCCCTGAATGGTGTCGGCGGGTCCCATACCACCCGCGTTGATGCTGCTGCGAAGCTGCGAGATCGCGATGAGCAACGTCTTGGCGTTGTAGAGCTCCGCCGATAGCTGCGGAAGCTCTCGCGACCACGCACGCGCCACGATGCCTGGCTGCCCGGCACTACCATCGCGGTCAGCGAGGGCACGGTCGTGCTCGATTGTCGGGACGGCGAACCCGACCGAGTCGAACACCATCACGGGCACCTTGAAGCTGGCGAACACGTACGCGATCTGGATCCCGTCCTCCAGGGTGTTCGGCTGGTAGAGACGGAACAGGGACTCGTCGTCGATCGGCACCCCGAGGCGACGCGCGTAGTCGGGAACGATGGCGTGCTCCCAGTCAATGTAGACTGAAGGCCAGCCCCTGCGGGCCGCCTCCGCGCACGCCATGAGGGCGAACGTCGTCTTGCCACACGACTCCGGGCCGTAGATCTGCACGACGCGCCCGAGCGGCCAGCCGGGACACGGGGGCACCCCGAGGTCGTTCGGCTCCCCGCCAATGAGGTAGTCGAGGATGAAGCTGCCCGTCGAGATGTGCGGGAGCGACTCCCTCATCTCTCGGGATGAGATCGGCACGTAGGGAGCCGGCTTCTTCGCCTTGGCGAAGACGCTATCGACCATCTTACCGGCCGCCGCGAACCCGCTCGCGAAGGCAGGGTCCCGCTTGACGGGGGACTTTGCCTTGGGCTTGGGTGGCGCATGGGTCTTGATCGCGGCCTCTGGCTCCTCGGCAAGGGTCTCGTCGCTATCCTTCTCCCGTTCCTTCTTCTTCGTCATGGTCTCCCCACAGGAAGAAGCGCTTGTCCTCCTTGTGGAGAGCGCCCTTCCGCTCGATGGTTCCGGCGAGCGCACCCTTCTTGCGCACTCGCACATCGGTAAACTGCTCACGCTCCAGCGTGGTGAGGTCTTGCTCTGCTACCTCACCACGCTGGAGCAACCAGAATCGACAGCCTGTGCGCGCGGCCCACCAGGCGTCTGCCTGGTGTTCACTCCAGCCGCGCTTCTGCCCCGTGTCTCGCTTGGCGGCCTCCACCATGTCAGCCTTCGTCATCGACCACTTGGGTGGACGCCGAAGGAAGGCCCGTGCCTGCGCCTTGAGGTGCAGGGGCGACCATAACACGAGGGGGCACCGCTCCTGCCGTAGAGCCTCGCACATGTACAAGAAGACCCCGTACATCCCCTCCGAGTACGTCTCCCCGAATACCGAGTACTCGGCGGACACGAGGAGGTCCGGGTGCGCACGTACCAACACCCGGAGGCGCTCTCGCAGGTCCACGTAGCGGTCTACGAACAACGTCGATGACGACGTGCGTAGCTCTCCGCGATCGAGACAGGTGGGGACTCGTCCCGCCTCACACTCCGCTAGTGCCCAGCCGAAGTGGGTGAGGCTGGGATCGAGACCCAGGACCCTCATCGAGCTACTTGAGGCTGCCGATGAGGTTGTCGATCTCCTCCGAGGAGGGAACCGCACCCGCTGCCGCCGCCGCCGCACCCGCCGCGCCACCACGGCCGCCCGCCGCCGCGCCGCGGATCTTGGCGTCGACCTCAGCAGCGGTGAGCTTGTGGGCGATCTCGCCGTTGTTCAGCTTCTGGGCGAGCCGCTTGATCCGGTCGAGCATCCCACCCACGATGCGAGCCGCCGCCCCGCCCGGCTCCGAAGCCGCCTTGGTCACGAGCTGCTCGAACATGTTGCCCTTGGTGTTCCGCACGGTGATCTTCTGGAAGTTGGTGTCCGTGCAGGTCACCATGAGGTCGTTGTCCCCGAGGGGGAACTCGTCCTGAAGGGCCTTGATGTTGGCGTACTTGTCCTTGTCGAGCAGGACGTACCCGACCTTGGAGTCGGTCTCAATACGGGACGGATCGAGCTTGCCCTTCTGGTCGGTCGGCCACTGGATGACGATCGTCGCCGCGCTGTGACGCGCCTTGTCGGTACCGGACAGGAACCGACGGTGCGTGTCGTCGTACACGACGTACTGCTTGATGTGGCTGTTCCAGTAGCGCTCCGCCTGCCACCAGCGAGGAGGCTGCTTGAAGTCGGGGCGCTTCTCAGGCGTCGGGGGGAAGATGACGAACGAGAGCCGGTAGCTGCGTCCTGACTCGAACTTGATCCGGTCGCCCGAGGCGTCAAGGTCGCGGTCGCCCTGGTCGAAGGTGATCGTGTTCTCGATGGGAACTTCATACGTGAGGCTGAGGTCAGACATGGGGTCTCCTGGCCCGCTCGGGTCGCAGTGAAGGGTTTATGTCACTGAGACGAGGTTCGGTGCGCCCGAAAGCGGTGCAGAAGACCCTACCCGCGGGGTGAGCGGTTGAGACGACCCTTGTCGTCGACCCTAGTAGTTAGGGTCCGCTGGGTCAGCGAGGTTTCCAGAGGGGGGTGGAAGGGGATACCGAGAGGCGTGAGAACCAGTCCCCCCAGTACCTGATGGAGTGCTGTCGGTCAGGTCCCGGAGCTGCGCGCGTAGGTGGATCCTCAGGTCCTTGAGGTGCGCGAGCTTGGCGGTGGCGATCTGAAGGATCGTCTCGGCCTCCGTACGGTCCCCGTCCGCCTCCCGCACCATGAGGTGCTCGGCCTGGAGCTTGATCGACGCGAGCGCGTTTCGATCCGCGATGTTGCGCCCGTTCTTTACTTCCGGGTCGTTAGACACGAGGAGGTCTGTCGCGAGCTTGAGGCCAAGCTGGAGGTCTCGGTGCCGACTGCGCGCGTGCTGGACCCGCACGCGGGTCGCGCTGACCATCGCGAGACACGAGGAGAGGAACGCCTCGACCTGCGCGATCTTCCTGCGCAGCACAGGAGCCCCTCCGCTCACTGCGGGGTCCGGGTCGAGGTCTACCGTCATGCCGTCGAGGTCCTTGACGATCTTCTCCGTGGCTTCCCGGTCCGCCTTAATAGGCGCTGGCGTAGCCTTAGCGAACAGCGCCTGGGCCTTGTCGAGAGGAGTCTCTGGAGCGGGAAGAGTCGTGTCGTCAGACATGAGGGTCCCCGCTAGGTGCTCTGCGCCGCCCGATTCTGGCGTCGGCGTCCCATGTAAGCTCGGTACAACTCCGTGAGACCCTTGAGACCCGCGGTCAACAGGTCTGGGGGCATCGTGCGAGAGACGAATCCTCGCTCAAGGATGACCTTGTCTAGCTCGTGCCCTACCTCCATGAGAGCCTCGCAACCCTCCTCGATGGTGAGCCCCGTGTCTTCCTTCGTCCCACACGACAGACTGACGAAGTGCCCATCGACGGTACGACTGGCCGTTACCTTGTGTACAACAAGACGTGACTTCACGTCGCTGCTTGGTTGACTCATCCGCATGCCTCCTGCGGGGGACTTACCCCGCCCACAGGCAGGACGGACGATCGACGTGCGTCGATCTGCTGGAGGACCCGATCCTTGAGGTAGGTGGTCCGCGTGTCGTCCCCCGTGCGATAGATCGCAGAGGCGATCGCCTCGTGCGTTCCAACGATGACTACGCGCTTCTTGGCTCGCGTCACTGCCGTGTACAGGAGACGACGCGTCACCTGGTTTCCGAAGGACGGGAGCAGAACGATCACGACCACCTCGTACTCCATCGCCTGCGACTTGTGGTAGGTGACCGCGTAGGCGAGGCGAAGGTACGTAGTGGGCTGGTCCCTGGTGAGCGTCACGATGTGAGGCGGGGACCCGTCGAGTCGAACCTCAACGATGCGCCCTCCACCGGTCGTCGTGGCCTCTCGTACCTCCCCCACGTCCCCGTTGTAGACCCCGAGCTCTGCGTCGTTCTTCACGATCATCACTCGGTCGCCCTGTCGGATGACTCCGGACGCGACCTTAACCTCCGAGACGTCAGGACCCTTGGGGTTGAGGCGTGTCCGCAGCACCTCGTTGAACCGCGTGACCCCAGCCTCTCCTCCGTGTCGAGGAGAGAGAAGCTGGACGGCACCGACCCCCTTAGCACCCCGGTACAAGGGGTCGACGACCTCACAGGCCAGGTGCAACGCCTCCTCGTCCGATCCTGCGTGCAGAAGGCACACGTCGTCCTCCTGCGCTGGGTTGAGCGCCTCCTCCGGCGTCAACACCTCCCGGACGGCCGGAGACCGTCCCTCGTAGATCGCGTGGGCTGCGAGCACCACCGGACTGGCCATCGTCTGACGGAAGATCCCGTTGAGGTGGACCCGCGGAACCTCATCGACCTGTAGCAGGTCCCGCAGCACGGACCCTGGTCCAACGGACGGGATCTGCGCGGGGTCCCCCACGAGGATGATGCGACACTCTGGCCGCGTGGCCGCCAGCGCCCGATAGAAGAGCGACAGGTCCATCATCGAGGACTCATCAACAATGAGGACGTCGGCGTCAACGGGGTTAGTAGGCCCGTGCCGCCAGTCGTCCGAGAAGGCGTCGGCAGCGCGCGAGCGATTCCCACCCTCCAGACCCACGTAGTCTCCTCCTCGGTCAAGGTTGCGGGAGGGCTGGTACCCAAAAGCTGCGTGGAAGGTGTGCGCGGGAACTCCACACAACTGCCGCACACGACGCGCCGCCACGCCGGTCGGAGCCACCGCCAGGACGTTCGCACCGACCTGGTGCAGGGTCGCAACGAGCGCCCGCAGCGTGGTGGTCTTGCCCGTACCGGGAAGGCCGGTCAACAGGAAGACCGCACACACCAGCGCGTCCCGCAGGCCGGCGCGCTGGGCTGGTGACAAGTGCAGGTGCTCCTGCGACAGGACCTCCGCAGCGTCCTCCAAGGTCGCCTTCCCGCTGATCCGCAGCATCGCCTGCCCGATTGGGCTCGCGGGGTGAGGCTTCGCGGTGACGAGGCGATCCGCAAGGAGTCGTGCGGACTCCACCTCCCAGTGATGGAGCACCGGCGCGTACACCACAGCCTCTCCGCTTGGTGGGCGAGACAAGATTGCAATCCCCTGAGAGGGAAGCTGTCGGAGGAGCTCCACGCAACGCTTGGTGTCCCACTCGGGGATCTCGCGCAGCATCTCGGCCACGACCTCCTGCACGCGGACGCAAGTGTCCCCAGCGTCCGCGTACCGGTCGAGCAACTCCCGCACGAGGATGCGCGCTCGCACCTCAGGCGTAGGGGTGATGCCAAGCGCCTCGGCGAGCCCATCTACTCGCGGAAGAGAAAGGATCCGCTTCTCCGCGAGGGCCCAGGGGTTCTGGAGGACGATCCCAAGGTCAAGCCCACTCCGCATCGCGGACCAGATCTCCGAGGTGGACACGTGCGCTCGCCGCATGGCCGCGGTGAGCTTGGCGGCCGTGACGAACCGCTGCCACCCCCGAACGGTGTGCTCCGCAACCTTCGCGCTCACACCGGACAACTTCTCGACCTCCTTAGGGTCCCCCCGAAGGATCGCCGTGCTGAGCAACGCGGCGTCCGCGTGGCGTGCCACGAGCAGCATAGCAAGGTACTGGACCTCAGAGCCGATCTCGGCCCCGTGAAGCACGACCCTGGGATCCGCAGCGAGCGGTAGCAGGACCGGACCGGGTCGAAGCTGTCGACCCCACTTGGGGTCCATCGTCTCGGTCGCGTGGATGGCGAGCACGGTCCCCTCTCGAACCTGAGCGGACCCAAACGGCAGGGAACCCACCACGCTGATGGGCCCGTGAAGGGATGAGGTCGTCTGAAGGACGCAGAAGTCGTCCTTACGATACTGCACGCGATCGACGACGATCGTGATGGGTTTGTTGTCCACAGTTCTACCTTGCTATAGCTATTCGGCTGCTCGACGGAACGAGCACCTCCCGCAGGTTGCGGATCGACCTGACCCAAGATGGTACCTGTCGCCCTGACAGGATGACCCGCGACCCTTGCGCGATCGAGCGCGAGACGACCTCTCTCGCAGCCGAGCCCCACGTGTCCACCGAGGGCGCGAGCAGCATACCTGACGACACACTACCCATGAGGGGGCAGTCCCAACCCCCCAGAAAGAGATCCCCCGCGGGGTTGCAGAGGACTCCGCGCGCACCCGAGTCGTCGGGCTGGAAGTCGCACCCGACCCCCCACAGGCGCACGGATGCGCCCCCAAGCTCCACGATGGCCGGGTTCTTCCAGCACGTTGCGGACGCGAGGTCTGGTCCTATGAGCTTCCCGTACGTGTAGGCGGTCACCGCGCAGGGCGCGATGCGCATCCACATCGGATCAACCTTGCGGATGTGGTGTGGAAGCTCCAGCATCGCGGCCAGCAGCAGGAGCAGCGCGTCGCGTCGCGGTCCGTCAGCCCCAACCACGAAGGTGACTGTCCCGGCCTGCCATACGGCCTCCACCGAGGGTTGTATGTGGGTCCGAGGTACACGGACCCGTACGTGCAGGGGTGTCATCTCGGTGGGGTCGAGATGGCCCCTCCGGTCCGAGCTGCGGCATGAAGGATCCCCGCGCTCAAGACAGCCCACGGCGCGCGCGCCCCTGACCGAAGAGCGCGGTCAGCCCTCGCAGCCACCTCGACGAGGTCTCTTCCACCCGCGACACCCCATCGCAGGGCCGCGGGCCGAACGCGTATCTTCACTACGTAGGGGTGCGCACCGACGGCCTCTCCGACCTCCTGGTCGTTCCCCTTGTGGGCCGCCGCACACATCCACTGGTAGCCGCACCTCGACACGACCGCGGCGACGCGCGCGACCGGCGGGGTCCGCGACGCCCTCCGCAGCCCCGCTAGGGTGTGCGCGATCCGGCGGACGTCACGATCCGCCAGGGCCCCTACGAAGTCCTCGACCTCCGACCGACCTCCCAGGGGGTCCACCGCGCGCGCGTCCTCCGCCCCCGCCCCCCTGTGCCCGCGCGCCGCGCAGTACCACGCGACCTTCTGGCACTCCATCCCGAGCCGCCCGAGATCCACCAGCCCACCGTCCACCAGGGCCTCCGCCGCACCCTCATCCCGCAGTCCGAGCCGCCCAAACTCGGTCTTGGCGAACTGTACGGCCCTCGCACGCGCCTCCCAGGGCTTCCCGGCCGGGAAGCAGAACCTCCGCCCCTTGGGGATCTTCTCTGCGACTCGCCCGAGCGGCGAGTCCTTGGGCACGTCCCCCTGGAACTCCACGAGCAGCACCCGCACGTCCTTGGCGAACGCCTGAAGTGTGCCCCACCCGGGTGCCGGGTCGACCTCCGTGAGGTGCAGCGACACCCGGTCCTCACCGTCGAAGTCCGGTGCGGTGACCTCCTCGATCGTCCCTACAGCCGTCCCTGGACCCAGACGCACCCAAGGAGTGCGCACCCGCGCCACGATCCCATCGACGGCACGCACGCGCAACGCCGCCTCCATCCCCTCCACGAGAATGAGGTTGTCAGGCGGGTCCCCAAGCTCTGAGATGACCGGAGCCTTCTTCCTTGGCTTCTTCATGCGCCTACCAGAACCCACAGGAGCTCGACGCGGCTCGTCCGCGCCCCGCGCAGCGCTTGCCTCGCGCGCCGCCACACCTCCAAGTCCGCCGGGTCTCCAGAGCACGCTACCTCCGCGACCCCCAGGAGAAGGTCACGGGGCTCCAGTCCCTCTACGATCTTCCCCACCTCCCATGGCTCCGTGCGGGCCACTCCCATAGCCCGCCTCACCGCCGCCTCCACCTCCGGGGAGGGCCCCGTTGGTCCAGGCGCGTAGGCCACCAGCGCCCGCGAACGTAGCGCCGGAGGAACCGACGCGACGTCGTTCGCCCACGCGAACACCGACACCCCGCCCGTCAGGTCTTCGGTCGCCTTGAGCAGCGCGTCCCCCGCCCGAGGCAGCGTGTCGTCCAGCGGACCCACCACCACCGCGCTCGGCCGGTCCCCCGGCGGAGACCCCGACAACAGGTCCGCCAGGTCGCGGGCAGCCTCTGCCTTGAGCCCACCCTCTGGGCGCACCTCGGCCCGCACGACGTACTTCGACTCGACCAACCGACGCACATGCACCTCCGCGCCAGGCCCATGCACGAACACGAAGCGCGCACCCCGTCGATCCTGCGTGTGATCCATCATCACGCACGACTACCCGTCCGACCCATCGGGTCGGACCTGGTCGCGTCGAGAAGCGACCCTACCAGCGATGTCAAAGAACATGTCTGACCCGCGCGGGTCAGACACCCCGTACTGCTTCGTGGTGAGCTCGTCAGGCTCGGGCACTGGACGGAGCAGGGTCAATTTGCCGTTACGGCGCGGACAGGCTCGGTCATCGTGCAGACGATCGTATGGTGTCTTGGCCTCCACGTTGGCACGTTCCTTGCTACTACTGTTGGAGGTAGTGGGGGTGGTGAGGATCGTGGTGATCGTGGTGGTTGCGGTGGGGACGGGGAGGTGTTGGTTCGTCCATTCGGGCTCTTGGACCACAGCCCTGTGACGCTTGCTCCACTCACCTCGAAGGGGCAACTCGCTACCACGGCCGCTAGAGACGGAATCGGCCGGAGCTCCCCTCCTGGGTCCTCCTCCTGGAGCTCAACGCCCTGGTAGTGCGGGGTTGGGCGAGGTAGGACACGCCGTAAGGAGCGATCATGTTCCGCCCAGAGGGGTCCGTCCAATCTCGGACCTGCTTGGGTGGTCTGCCCTCCATGAGGGCGGTGCGGCATCTCCTTCCTGGGAGATGCCGCGGGCCTCGACTATTCGGTTGGCAGATGGACGGGAACCGGCAGCTCGCTCTCAGCTCAACGGCTTCTGCACCCTCTCGGGCTGCCCTCGGCGTCGCCGCGCCCCGTGGTCTGGGGGTCGGTCTTGACAGGTCCTCTCCGCCCTTCGGGAAAGAGGATGCCGGGCACTACGGACCTTTTACGGCCCGCGGTTCGCGTCTGCCCTTCTTACCCAGAACACGCACAAGGTGCAAGCGATCGATCGCCGGCCTGTCGCCCCTTGCTACTACTGTTGGAGGTAGTGGGGGTGGTGAGGATCGTGGTGATCGTGGTGGTGCAGAGAGTGAGATAAATCTCACTCTCCTCCAAGATCTAGTACGAGGGAGGGAAGCATCAAGCGGGGAGGAAGGTCTCGAAGCCTAGTGAAGGTGCGAAGCACCTTCCGTCATCGCTGCGACAGCAGCCCTACGAGGAGGGCCGCTAGGGGAGGAGAACCGGAGGGCCGCTAGGGGAGGAGGAAGGGAGAGCCGCTAGGGGAGGAGGAAGGGAGGGCCGTTAGGGGAGACCTAGTCCTCGTCGCGGTACTGAGGATCGACGATCTTGATCGTCGGACTGCCGTGGGTCACGCTGGTCACTCCAAACGGGTTCGGACGATCGAAGAACTCCTGGATGTCCTCCCGCGAGTAGCCCCGCCGGTCTAGCTCCTTGGCGATCGTCGACTTGATCTTCGGGTCGGTGCGCAGCCGCTCGGTAAACTTCATGAGCATCGGTAGCGCATGCCGCTGCTTGACGGTCGATCGCGCCACACCGAGGTCGTCGGCAACGTCTCGCAGCTTGGGGATCACGAGGCGACGCACCGGGCCGTCAGGGCCGTCGACCACGACGTGGTTCTCCGGGTCCTCCATCTTGTCGAGCAGGTGCAGCATGGGGGGCTTCTCAGCCCGCGCACGCCCGTTCTCGCTGGGTGCACGCCTCTGAGCACGTCCGCCGTAGGCGTCCTCAAACGTCTGACGCATCTCCGACCTGATGAACTTCCCGAGCGGGTCGTGTGGGTCGTGGAAGCTCGCCCGCACGACCTCGTTGATGGTCGGCTTCTCGTCGTCGGACTGAAGCTGGTCGAGCGGACTACGCTCCTTCCCCTCATCATCCCGCGACGGACCCTCCCGTCGCGTCTCATCCTGCTTACGCTGCTTGGCGATGTCCTGCACGCGACGCCTGACCATCTTGGTCAGCAGCGCGAACGCACGCCTGACGGGCACCTCCCCCTTCATGAGGTCGTTCGCCAGCAACTCACCAGCCGACCGCGCGTTCGACTTCAGTACCTGCCCGTCTTGACCAGGCTGCCGGCCGGGCTTGGCCATGAGCTCCGCTACCGCGTCCTCGCCCTGTGCGTCCCCCATCCCGTACTGCTTGGCGAGACGGATCGCCCCCTCCGTCAGGTAGCGGTACATGTTGATGTACCCACTCGTCCCAGGTCGAGTGAACCACCCCGACTCGCGTAGTTGGCGGGCCACATCGGGTTCGATCCCGTTCTCCACGGCCTGCATGGGGTTCATCTTGTTCGACCAGGACCCAAACGGCTTACCAAACGCCCCCTCCATCAGGATCGCACGCAGCGTCGCGTCAAGCCGCGCATCCATCGAGGTGGACGCCGCGACGGCCCAGGAGGCCGCGACGCGTGCTGCCATCGACTGGGCTGCGTTTGGCGACGCCTCTTGGAGGACTGCGTGGGCCACGCGCCTTCGATGGCAAAGAGCAGCGACGGGGTGTGTCATCCAGATTCTCCTAGTCAGACTCGTGTGATAAGCGATCCATCACCGATTGATGTGGACTTGCCTGGGTCGGGAGCCTCGATATTGCAACCCTATTAGATCTCCTGTCAATCAGGACCTTCACACCGTCGCGGACAAATCCTCGCCAGGGGTGCGGGGAACTCAGCTCCAGGGGTACCTCCCAGGGAACCCCTGGGGGCTTGTTTACTGGAGGTTCCATGAAGAAGTGTTCGCGTTCAGTCTTGCCAGCTATCGCCGCCTTGTCCATGTGCCCCCAGGAGACCGTATCTCCTGTTGCTGCTGCTTTCCGACACGTACGCGCTGAGGGGTTGAGCCTGGTTGAAGACCAGGGCGCGCGCGCGGCTTCGCTGCGCAGGGCGGTCACCACAGCGATCGCCCGCGAGTCCTCGGACCAGCTGTACGTGCGGCGCGCTGGGGAGGGGGTTTCGCTCACGCGTGCCGGTGCCGCGTTGGCTATCTACCAGACCGGTCGCCCACCCGTTCCGCTAGGCCCCTTCGAGATGCCCCGCGCCACCTTGCTGGCCGATCGGTTACAGCACCTGGCGGAAGCCGGCGCAGAACCCCGCGTCTTGACCGTCTCAGACCTCGGCCTGACGGTCATCGACGACCTCGTGGAGGTAGATCGACCCCCGCGGACTCCCGACGACGTGCGTCGCGTCGAGAGCGCGACCTTCGATGCAGTCGCGCGCCTGCGCCTGAGTCGAGGGGTCGCGCTGCGTCGGGTGGGGCGCACCCACGTGTCCATCGGAGGGACGGCCGACCCGCTCGCTGACGCCTCCGCGAGGGTTCTCACGGCGACGACAGCCCATCCTGCGGGCCTGACGCGCCGTGAGATGCAGGGGGTGATCTCGTCCGCCGGGATCCCCGCAGGGCGCATGGCCGACCGCGTGCTGCGAGCCCTGCGGTTGACTCCGGGGGGCCCGTGGATCGAGCGGTCCTCGTCGAAGTCCCTCGTCTGGACGCTGACCGATGCAGGTCGCGACGCCCTGGCGGCCGTTCGCGCGGAGGTCGTTCCCGTCCTGGAGGTCGAGCGCAACGCGACCGCCCGCTGGTTCGACACCCACATGGCGGCTCTGTACCCGATCCTGGAACGCAAGATCCGGCAGCGGTGCCAGGTGTCTCACTACATCGGGACCACGATGGACCATGTGCAGGAGTACCTACACCGCGCCATTCGTCGAGATGCGTTCCGGTCTCGTCTGGAGGCGGGGCAGTCGATCCCCCTGTCCCAAGTGGCCGTGTACGCGCTGCGTAGCGCACAGAACGACATTCGCAACTCTGGGTCCGAACCCGTGTGCCGCGAGCTCTACGGGGCGCGCACGGAGAAGGAGGTGAAGGGCGGCGAGGGGCCGGATCGAGACCGCAACACCTGGCGCAAGTCCGCGCGCGGGCGCGGCGTACGATCCGACGAGGGGTCGGTCGTCGACATGGCGGAAATGGCGGACGGAGGCACGACCACACCGAACCTTGACGAGACGCTCGCCTTCCAGCAGGTGTGGTCTCGCCTAGAGGTCCACATCCGCAAGACCTTCGCACCCAGCGAGATCGACCTCATCCTCGCGTTCCTCCGCGCGCGCGTCGAGGGGGCCTCGATCGCTGAGACCGCCTCCTCCCTCCACATCGAACCCGGTCGCGCCCAGGTGCTCCACCGCCGCATCCGCAGCGAGCTAGGGGACGTGGTCCGCTCGCTTACCTCCGCCTAGTCCTCGTCGTCCTCATCAGGCATCGCGTACGCCAGCAGAGCCGCACGCGGGCACTCCGCGCGACTCGCGTGCTCGCGCAGGAAGCTCGCAACCTTGCTGGCGTCCTTCTTGTCGAGCAGGTCGCTCGCGATCGTGCCAGCCTCCCGCTCGAGGTCCGCACACGCGCGCAGCCCGAGGTCCGAAGCGCGTTCCCCCCACCCGTAGAGACCACCCGACTCGCCGGCCCGGCGCGGGGCCCCCTTGCCGTTGAGCGCACCGGCCTCCTCAAGCTCGTGGGCCAGCAGCCCCGCCGCCCGGCACCCCTTGCGGGCACGGGCGCGCAGGAAGGCGAGCACCCGCGGGTCCCGGTCGTAGGCCGCCCGCGCCAGCCGCGCCGCCGCCTTGGCGACGCGCTTGCTCGCCGTCTCGATCGTCTTCTCGACCCGCTTGGGGTAGCCGTAGAGCCCCGAGGCGGCCTCGCGGTCCGTGGTGAGGTCGCTCGCCACCGGCGCCGGCCGCTCCATCATGAGCGCTAGGTCGATCGCCATCGCGGCGACGCGCGGCCCCATGGGGTCCTCGGCGACCTCGGACGCCACGAACCGATGCTGCGGCATCCGAACCGCGCGGTGGAGTTTCGCGCCCGCGTTGGACGCCTCAATCAGTGCGTCCAACGCGCGACCGATGATCTTGTGCAGAGCCTGCTCCCCCGCATCGGAACTTTTCTTGAGAACCTCGTCTGCTCGCATAACCTTCGCGCGCCACTCGGCCTTCCAGCGTTCGGCGAGCTTGTCGAGCTCCAAACCAAACAGAATGAGCGGCGTGAGGTCCACCTGCATCTCGGCACCGGCCGCCTTGAAGTTGTCCTTGTGGATCTCGTGCTGCTTCTTCCACTCGGCCTTGTCCTCGGGGGACATGTCCTGCGTGGGGTCAGCGGGCTTGCCCTCCTCGAACTTCGCCAGCTCCTCGAGGGCGGCCATCTCGTCGACGGGTTCCGTCGTGCGTTGTCCTTCCTGCATCTTCTTGATCTCCTCTGTGGGGTCGAGCGTGGGGTCCACGCCATCCGTCCCTGTCTTCGGGAGAGAGGTGCGCAGCCACGACGGGCGGACGGAGTCAGGTCCCTTCTGGTAGGTCTGCGCGTACGACAGCGCCATCTTGAGCGCGTGCGCCTGGCGCAGCCTCTTGAGGACTCCCTGGTCCTCCGACCCGAGGTCCATGCTCAGCCGGCTGAGGCTCAGGTTGTACTCGAAGGCAGCCGCGAACGCGCTGTGAAGCGCCGTGGGGCTCATCCCTACAGCCTCCGTGATGATCCCTCGGACCGTCTTGTCGCGCAGCAGCTGGTTGTCCGTGATGTTCTTGACGGCGGGAAGCGGTCGGCCGAGGAACTCCTTGATCGCAGCGGGTACGGGCGGAGGCTGCGTGGACGCGCTCCGGCTCGACACGGGCTCGACGCGGTCGCGGGTCACCCCTCCGTCCCTGGTGAGGTCGCGCACCCACTCCCCGACCTCGTAGACGAACGAGGGGCCTGACATCTTCCCCAGGTCCCCAAGGCCCATCGACTTCGCGTTGTCCCGGACGAGGTCGTCCGGGTTCCTCCCGTGCACGATGTAGACGTTCTTCGCCTCGAACCACACGCGGGTCACCCCGTCGGGGGTCGTGGCGAACGGGGGGTCGGAGTCGGTGTCGACCTCCCACCGCTCCTGCCGCAGGTGGTCGAGGATCCGCTGACGCTCCGGGTCGAGACTCTTGGCGACGCGCGCCGTGAACTCGCTCCGGTGGATCGCGTTCTGCTTCTCCCACTCCGCCTTGTCCTCCTCGGACATCTGCTCCGTGGGGTCGGCGGGCTTCCCCTCCTCGAACTTCGCCATCTCCTCCAGCGCGAGGAGCGGGTCGTCCCCGCCAGCCTTGGGCTTCGAGTCCCTGATGATTCCCTTGGCCCAGGCGGGACGCTTCTCGGGCTTCGCGCTTCGGACGAGGTGCGCCCCAGAGAGTGCCCGGTGCACTGCGTCGGCCTGCTTGAGGGCGCGGACGAGCTCAGGGTCTGGGTTCCCCTCGTTACGTACCTTGTTCTTCAGGGTGATGAAGTAGTCGAAGGCGACCCCGTACGCGTCGGTGAGATCCTCCACGGACAGCGTCTTCAGCGCGTCGACCATGAGGGCCTTCAGGACCGGGTCATGGTCCGGCACTAGGTTCCCGGCCCCATGGGGTCCCGCATCCTCGGGCGTGTTGGGGTGGAAGAAGCGTCGGATCTTCTGCGGGGCCATGACGCGGTGGATGCTCATGGCGTCCGCGCTATCTTGAGCCAGTACCTCCAGCGCGACGAGCGGGTCCTCCTCAGCCGTCTTGGTCAGCCAGTCGGGACGCCCATCCGGTTTGTCGCGCAGCTTCTGCGCCTGCACGAGGGTCTGGAACAGGGCGTTTGCCTGCTGGAACGCGTGCGCGATTTCTCTGTCTGGCTTGTCCTGCTCGCTCCGCTTGTGGAGGTCCGTCACGTAGTCGAGCGCGTCCCGGTAGGTCTTCCGGAACCCCTGCGGGGAGAGCTTGACGGCCTCTCGGATGACCCCCTGGAGCTTCGGGTCCGTAGGGAGCTTGGTGGCGTCGAACCGCTGGATAGCTGGCATCCCCTTGTCCAGGAACTCCTTGAGAGTCTTGGGTGCGTAGGAGTGGTGGATCATGAACGCCTTGGTGCCGGGGCGTACGTGCTCGATTCCTGTCCCCTCGCCCTTGGACCCACCTCCCCCCGAGGGACGCGAGACCGTGTGGTTCGCAGGGTCGGCGTTCGGGTGCTCCTTGAGGTACTTCTGCTTGTCCTGCTCGCTCGGGTGCTCCATCGCGGTGCGGTGGGACAGGTCCCGCTCGTCGAGCGCTACTCGTAGCCACTCGGGTAGCTGCGAGTGGCGGTAGTTCATCACCAGGTTGGCCGCCGTGTACAGGTTCGAGAGCTTGTTCTTGGCCACCTCGCGCCCCTTCTTGTCCTGGACGTCGATGTCGGCCTCCTGCCAGAAGTCGATCGCCTGGTCGTACACGTTGCCCACCGACACCTTGAAGCG